>DASVQY010000007.1:0-27949 GCA_036388895.1 Pyrinomonadaceae bacterium
ATATTTATTGAGGAAAACAAGGTCAACGTCACACGGTTGAAGATTTTCAGGCTTATAGAACGTTGGGTTACAATAAATTCAGTATCATTTCCACTAACTTTGTTTTTGATGTTTATCAATAATAGAAATAAAAGCAATAAAGCAATTTAAGTTTAGGAAAACAAAATTATAAATTTATATCGAAATAAATGAAAAAAGTTGGATTTGTCAGTCTCGGTTGTCCGAAGAACTTAGTGGATTCGGAAGTGATGATGGGACAGTTAAAAGAGGCTGGCTATGAAATTACTAACAATGCTGAAGAAGCGGAAACCGTTGTGGTTAATACCTGCGGTTTTATCGAATCGGCAAAGAAGGAATCAATCGAAGCGATTCTCGAAGCGACGGGCGCGAAAGAAAGCGGTAAAGCAAAACGGGTTGTAGTTGCCGGTTGTTTGGTCGAGCGTTATCGCGACGATTTATTGAAAGAATTGCCTGAAGTTGACGCGTTTATCGGCACAAACGAAATCGGTAGAATTATCGAAGCGGCAGATGAAACGAAAAATTTCAAAGAGCTTCCGCTGCTTCAAATCGGCAACAAAACCGCGACTTATCTTTACGATTTTGATAC
Source organism: Pyrinomonadaceae bacterium (assembly GCA_036388895.1). Taxonomy (GTDB): domain Bacteria; phylum Acidobacteriota; class Blastocatellia; order Pyrinomonadales; family Pyrinomonadaceae; genus SXVE01. Next base: position 608 of record DASVQY010000007.1, read on the forward strand.
GCCGCGGTACCGCGCAACTGATTCTCACACGGCATTTATCAAAATTGCCGAAGGCTGCGACCGACCCTGCGCTTTTTGTTCGATTCCTTCGATGCGAGGCTCATTTCGCTCGCGCCGTTTCGGCTCGATTTTAAAGGAAGCTGAAGATTTGGCGAAGCAGGGCGTAAAGGAAATTGTTTTGATCGCGCAGGATTCATCGCGTTTCGGCGAAGATTTGGGCGAAATTGATGCGCTGGCAAAACTCATCCGCGCGCTCGGCGAGATCGAAGATTTGGAATGGATTCGCGTTATGTACGCTTACCCGACTCACATCTCCGACGAATTTTTGCGCGCGATTGCCGAAACGCCGAAAGCCGTAAAATACCTCGATATGCCTTTGCAGCACGCTTCGCGCAACGTTTTGAAGTTGATGAAGCGCGGCGGAAATCGTGAAAGTCTGGAAAAATTAATTCGGAGAGTTCGAGACAAAGTTCCGAACATCACGATTCGCACGACTTTTATAACCGGTTTTCCCGGCGAAACAGAAGAAGATTTTCAGGAATTAATGATGTTTGTGCGCAACTGCGAATTCGATAATGTCGGCGTTTTCACATATTCCGACGAAGAAGGAACTACGGCATTTGATTTGCCGAATAAAGTGGACGCAAAAATTGCAAAACGTCGTCGAGCACTTTTGATGAAAGAGCAGGCGAAAATCAGCAAACGCAAAAACAAAGCGAAAATCGGAAATATCTATAAACTTTTGTTTGAAGGCGTTTCGCAAGAATCGGATTTGCTTTTTCAAGGTCGCCTCGAAGGTCAGGCGCAGGAAATTGACGGCTATATTTTAATTAATGATATGCCGGAAAACTTTAAACCGAAAATCGGACAGATTTATGACGTTCGTATTTCCGAAGCCCACGAATACGACCTTATCGGCGAAATTGTTTGCTAGTTGCCATGAAGTTTTATATTAAAAAGTGAAGCATCAAACCGCTGTTCGGATTTTTATTTTAGTTTTTAGGCGTTTGTAATTTTTTAAGAAGCGCTTGAAAACGCGGCTCGTTTTGAAGGTTTTCAAATCTCGGATGCGCGGCTATGAAATTAAAGCCGTGATTGTTGGCGGCTTCGGCTCTTTCCAGCCAAAGCAGCGCATTTTCTTTGTCGCCGAACGCGTTAAAGGCAAGCGCTACTTCTTCAGCGTAGCCGTATGGATTGTTTTTTACGGTCGGCGTTTCAATCGCTTGCTTTAACTCTGAAAGCGCTTTATCTCGATTACTGCCCAGCGCCTCGACCTGTGATTTTATAATCGTCCAGCCCGGTTCATTATTTCCGCCGCTGTAACTGTATTCTTTTCTGAATGAATCTAGAGCCTCCTGATATTTGCCCATTGCAAGGTAAATCCAACGCTTGGTCTTATGCGCCGGAACGAAATCCTCGTTGAGCGCGAGAGATTTTTCACAAATTGTCAGAGCCTGATCGTATTGTCTTCCGTAATAATGCGCCATACAAAGGGCGGTTTTGACCGCCGAAGATCGCGGGTCGAGATGTTCTGCGGTTTGCGCTTCGCTAATGGCTTCGATTGGACGCTTCATTGCCGAAAGAGTAAGCGAAAACCAGTGGTGAGCTTGTGCGTATGACGGATTTATTTGAATGGCGCGACGAAATTCTAGCTCGGATCCGGCTCGGTCGCGGTAGTTGAAAAATTTAATATAGCCAAGCGAAGTATGGGCGGAAGCCAGATTGTCGTCATTAGAAATGGCTTTAAGCGCCGCTTCTTCAGCTATCTTGTAGGCGTTGGCGGGCGGTTCGACATCGTATAGATTAAGCAAGAGATAGGCATCAGCCAATCCGACATAAGCGAGTGCGAAATTTTCATCTTCGTCCAGAGCTTGATTAAACGACGTTATCGCTTTTCGTAAATTCTCCGGCGAACGATTTGCCATTTGATAACGCCCGACCAGAAATAACTGGTAGGCGAGTTGGTTTTTGGTATACCCGCGATAAATCTGCTCTTTTTCCATCGGAAGCGGTTCGATTGATAAAGATGTCCAGATTTTTTCCGCGAGTTTTGTTTGTAAGCTAAACAGATCGCCTGATGAGTCTGAGAGAGTCTCCGACCACAAAACTTCGCCGTTTGATGAATTAACCATCTCCGCCGAAACGCTAAGATTATTACCGTTTTTGTTTAAATTTCCGCGAACCACGAAAACTACGCCCATTTCGTTTGTTATCGTCTGCAAACTCTCATTGGCGACGGCACGACCCGAACTGGGCGAGATGACTGTCAGGCGTTTAATATTTCCTAATTTTCGGCTCAAAGCATCAGCGAAACCGACGCCCAAATTATCCTCTGATATATTGTCGTTTTTGAAAGGGAAAACGACAATCGAAGGGTTTTGAAAAGCTTTGTACCCTGAATTAACAGTCGAAACCGAACCGTAATAATATCCGTATCTAACAGCAAACTGCAAAACAATTGCTCCGAATATTAAAATAGCGATTGCGCCAATCGAATACATCCATACACTTCGGGCGGATTTCTCAGGCTTTGAAGAAACCGCTCTTGCCGGCGAATCATCAGCCGCGTTTTCGTATTGCCGGAACTGCAAAGTCGTTTCATTATGAAAATTATAAATTTGCGTTGAAGGAGTTAGATGTTTGTCGTTCTCATCTGATTTTTCCGCAGCGTCCGGTTTGATTATATTTCTATGGCTGACCGAAAAATTGTTAAAGAAATAATGATAGCCGATGTTTTCAAGGATTTTCTGAAATCTTTCGTCAGGGCGCAAAATGTCGAAAACCGGCTCGATGCCCATCCAGTTAAGCCAGGCTTCTTTAATTTCAAAAGCCTTTTCCAGGAGTTCCAGAGCCTTTTCCTTTTCATTCAAATAACAATACACGAGTGAAAGCTGATACGGCGAAACGTAGCGAGTTTTGGAAAGTTCTATGAGTTTATTTAATTTATCTTCGGCTTCGGCGCGCTGCCCGTCCGCAGCGTAGCTTTCGGCTTCAGACAAAAGCGAGAAAACGCTGTCGTTGAACAATTCTTTCGCTTTTTGAATTTCGTCAACTGATTCCGCTGTTTTTCCGATGATGCGATAAATTTTGCTCAAGCCGTAATAGCCCAATCCGTATGTCGGAAAATCGGCGATCAATCTTTTGTATTGATTGATTCCGTCGTCGTATCGGCGGGCATAATAAAATCCCCAGCCGAGATTGTGCATATTAAACGGAGTTAAAGGATCAAGCTCCAAGCCCCGGCGAGCAAATTCCAAGGCTTCGGCGAACCGCGCTTCAGTGTAAAGCACAATCGAATACCAGACGTAGGCGGTCGCGTTGTTCGGATTTAATTCGAGCGCGCGAGAAAGATGCTGTTCCGCCTTAGCCCAATCGTAGTTTCCGGCGTGCAAAGAGAAACCGAGGCTTGCGTGTCCTTCGGAAAGCCCTTCGTCAATTTCAATCGCTTTGGTTGCGGCTGAGATTGCCGATTGAAAACAGTCCTGCGGCGGCAAAACCCCGAAAATGCCGAGCCAATTATAATAATCGGCAATTCCGGCATAGGCGTGCGCGTAGTTCGGATCAGCGGCGATGGCTTCGTGAAAACTGACAAAAGCCCTGGCGAATCCGTCTTCGGTAAACGAGTTGAAGTAATAACGCCCGCGCAGGTATTTCTCGAACGCTTCGGCGTTGTTTGTGCCCCGTTTGGAAAACTCTTCGCGCTCGCTGCCCGTCAGCTGCGGCAGTAAAACTTCAATAACTTTTGTTGAGAGCGTATCTTCGAGCGTGAATACGTCCGCTAAAGTTTCGTCAATCGAAGTAGCCCAGATAGTGGCGTTTTCCGCGACGTTCAAAAGCTGGACGGTGACGCGCAATCGTTCATTCGCCTTTTTAATGTTTCCATCCAGAATAAAATCAACGCCCAAGTCCATACCGGCTTTTATCGGATCGTTCAAGCTGTTCTGAAACGGCAGAACCGAGCTCGTCGGACGCACTACGAACCGCCGCACCTGACTAAGACGCGCGATAAGCGCATCGGCTAAACCTAAACCGAGAAAGCTGTCGCCGGTGTTTTCCGAGGGAATTAAATTTATGAATTTGAACGGTAAGACGGCAAGCGATTTTCCGGCGTTTTCCGGCAGCGGCTTTAAAGTTTTTTGCGGTTTCGGGGCGAAAGCTTTCGCTAAAACCGGCTCGCCACTCAGATGCCGCGATATATCCTCGGAAAACTCACGAACGCTCGCGTATCTTTCCGAAGTGTCTTTCGCCAGAGCCTTCAGAATAATGTTGTCGAGATTGCCTTTAAGTTCGCGTTTTAGAGCGGCGGGCGTCGTCGAACGAGTGTGCGCGTATTTATCCGTATATTCGGTATTTTGAGGCAGCAGATTTTCGTCTTTCTCGAGAATCTCGCTCGGAAGGTCGGGCGCCATTTCGCAAATTACGCGAGAAATCTCGTGCAGCGCCCGCCCGGCAAAATTATACGGGCGATGTCCGGTTAAAAGTTCGTAAAGCAAAATACCGAGACTGTAAATATCGCTTGAAGCCGTTACCTCCTGCCCGCAAACCTGCTCGGGCGACGCGTAATCGGGCGTCATTAAACGCATAACCGAAGCCGTCGGATTGACGGATTCGTGGATTAAGTCCGGGTTCAACACCTTCGCGATGCCGAAATCGAGCAGCTTCGGAACGTCGTGACGCGTTACGAGGATATTGCTCGGCTTGATGTCGCGATGAATGATTTGTTTTTCGTGCGCGTAGGTTAGTGCCGAACAAATCTTTTGAAAAATTTTTAAGCGTTCTTTTACATCCAGCCTTTTTTTATCGCAGAAATTATAAAGCGTATCGCCTTCGATAAACTCCATCACGAAATACGGCAGATTTTCCGCAGTCGTGCCGCCGTCGAGAAGACGCGCGATGAATGGATGTTCAAACGACGCCAGAATCTGGCGTTCGTGGCGAAACCGGCGGACGATAAAGTCCGAATCCATTCCGCGTTTGATGAGTTTTATCGCGACTTTTTGTGAAAATTCGCCATCGGCGCGTTCGGCTAGATAAACCGCGCCCATTCCGCCGCGCCCGATTTCTTTTGTCAAACGATAAACGCCGATACGTTTTCCGACAAAAAAATCAGATTGCGATTCTTTGGACTCTTGGACGAACGAATCGGACAAAACTTTTTTCGCCGAGGAATTAAGAAAACGGCTGTCGGTCCAAACCGGCGATTCGATAAAACTATCGGCTGATTCGTAGTCGGCAAGCAATTTTTCGACTTCGGCGCGAAGGTCTTGATCGTTGCGGCAATGCTCCGCCAGATAGAGTTCTCGCTGATCGGGCGAAAGGTCGAGCGCCGATTGAAAAACAACTTCGATTTGTTGCCAACGGTCAGGGGACATTTACTGAGTAGTATATCCGAAATTGAAAATTTTCTATCGGATTTTGTATGAATAAAGACGCAAATTTTGAATTAAAGGGTTGTAATCAATTTATTAGTTTACATTACTCAAATTTATCGTTTACCGCAATCAAATTCCCTCTGACGAATTCAACAACCCGGCAAAATGAAAAATTGCGGTAAAAACAATTGTCAAACCTTGTTAAAAACTGTTGACCAATATTGTCGCATTAATTTAGAATTAAATTGCGAAGCTCTCCGCTCATATTCCGAAAACAATTCCATGCCGCAAAAACAAAATAAAATCAATCTGATATATTTCGTAATCATTACACTTCTGCTCGTCGGATTAGTTCCGATTGTTTTGACCGGCTGGTTTTTATCCGAACGAAGCGCAAAGGAATTGCGGGCTGTCGAAAATCGTTACCAAACACAACTTGTGCAGGAAAAAGCGCGTCAGATCGAGATTTTCGCGCAGCGCAGCGCAAATCTTGTAACAGGATTCGCTTCGGCACTCGAGCTTTCAAACGATCTTTCGATTCTTAAATCAGCGCAGACCGAAAAAAAGCTCGGCGCGACGCTTAAAGAAAATTCAAATCTTTTAGCGCTTTACGTCAAACCTGTTGAAGCCGAATCGCTTTCTGTTTTCCGCGCCGAATCAATCAATAAAAACGAAATCGAAGACCTTTCAAAAGAGCTTTTAGCGAATATCACGAATCAGAAAATAATTTTCGGTCAGCCGCAAAAGATTGCTTCGAGCGGCGAATTGGTTTTAACCGCGGCTGCTCCGGTAATAATAAATCAAAATACCGCAGCGGCAGTCGTCGCCGTCGTTTCGATGAAGGACATTTCGCGAGGCATCGTCGGAACGAAAGCGATGACGGAAAACGAGTTGTGGGAATCAGGATTGCCGATTGTTTTTGTCGTTGACGATAAAGGACGCACGGTTTTTCACCCGGATGCCGATTATGTGTCACAGCAAAAACCGCTGAATGATTTACGAATAGTGCAGGAATGGCTCGAAGCAAACAAACAGATTCAGTCGGCGCTTGTGCCTTTTTCAGCGGAGCACAACGGAAATAACCACGATATGATCGGCGCGTATTCGACAGTGAGTTTCGGCAAAAACCTGCATTTCGGCGTGATTACGATGCAGGACGAGGCGAAGGCTCTGGCGTCGGTCAGCGAGATGAAACTGCAAACCTGGATAATAAGTCTCGCCTTTGCTTTTGTCGCTTTGATTATCGGTTACATTTTGAGCCGCAAACTGACATCGCCGATTTTGAAATTGGCGGCTGCCGCTAAAAAAATTGCCGACGGAGATTTTTCGACGCGCGTCGAAACGCAGAACATTACGGAAATCGGCACGCTCGGCAAAGCGTTCAATTTGATGAGCGACAATGTCGAAGAACACATCGCGCGGCTCGCGAAAGCCGCCGAAGAAAACCGGGAGCTTTTTGTCGGAACCGTAAAAGCGCTGGCAGCCGCGATTGACGGCAAAGATCGTTACACGCGCGGTCATTCCGAACGTGTCTCGAGAGTTTCCGTGGCAATCGGGCAGCGAATGGGCTTGTCGGAGGATGAACTGGAAACGCTTCGCATCAGCGCGCTTTTACACGATGTCGGAAAAATCGCCATTGACGACGCTATTTTGAAAAAACCCGCCGCGCTGACCAACGAAGAATTTGAAATAATGAAGACTCACCCGCAGAAAGGTTATAAAATTTTGTCGCAAATTCCGGCGATGAAAGATTATCTGCCGGGAATTCATATGCATCACGAAATGGTCAACGGGCAAGGTTACCCGCAGGCTTTGACCGACCGCGAAATTCCTTTGCAAGCGAAAATCATCTCGGTCGCCGACACCTTCGACGCGATGACGATTGACCGACCTTATCAAAAAGGAATGACTTTAGCGGATGCGCTCGACAGAATAAAAAGTTTTATCGGCACGCGTTATGACGGGAAGGTCGTTCAGGCGCTCGTCGAGGCTTGCAATGACGGACAAATCGGCGTCGGCGTCGTCCGCCTCAGAACGAATGAGCAGAAAGCTCAACAAACTCAATCAATTCCGCAAAGGATAGTAGCTTAAAAAAGCGGAAATAAATGCGTCTTCGGAATTTTACTCCAAATTTCCAAAAAATAAATAAAGTAATCTGACTTTAACCGGGCAAAAATGTTATGAACGTAACGGATTTACAAGAAATCTGGCAAGTTGATGTCAACGGGCAAATTTATGAAGCCGGTTTCGAAGAATTGGGGCAGTGGATTTTAGAAGGCGCTTTGTTGCGGCAGGACAAAGTGCGTCGCGGAAGTCTTCGCTGGATTGAGGCGCAGAAAGTGCCGGGATTAATTAAATATTTTAACCAGAAAGAAACCGGTGCGCCCGAATTTAGCGCTCCCGCCTTGAACACTGTTCAAACCTCTAATGATTTTCAGACTTCGCCACCGAACTTTCCTATTTCCTCAAATCCTTTCCAGACAGATACGAATTCAAATGAAACCCAGCCCGGGTTTTCCAATTTTTCAGATTCTCCGAATCCTTTCCAAAACGAACAAAATTTCGATCAGCCGGCATTCGATACTTACATTTACGAAGAACAGGATTTCTCAAATTTAAGCGAAAATTGCTGCATTCACACAGAGTCGGAGTCTGAATATTTTTGCGATACGTGCCGCAACGCCTTTTGCAAAACCTGTCCGAGTTCATACGGCGGCAGCGTAAAGATTTGCCCGTTTTGCGGAGCGATGTGCAAATCAACAAAGAATATTCAGCAGCATCAGCAGAAACAACAAGTATATAAAACTGCAATTAGTGAAGGTTTCGGATTCGTTGACTTTTCTCGCGCTTTGGGTTTTCCGTTCAAATATGTGCCGAGTTTAGTTTTCGGAACAATTTTGTTCGTCATTTTTTCGCTCGGGCAGTCGGTCGCATCTTTCGGCGGATTCCTTATGGCGGGAGCGGCGTTGTTTTGTTTGATGGCGTCGAATATGCTTACGTTCGGCGTTTTGACAAATACGGTCGCCAATTTTTCGCAGGGAAAGCTCGAAGCGAACTTTATGCCCGACTTTGACGATTTCTCGATTTGGGACGATGTCGTTCATCCGTTTTTCCTTGCAGTAGGTGTTTATTTGGTTTCGTTCGGTTTGTTTGTCGTGATAATTATTGGCGGAATTTGGTACACGTTTAGCGCCGTTAGCGCGGAAACAAACAAGGCGTTAATAAACAAAGCTCAACAAATAGGTGAAGCCAGGCGCGAAGGAAGAGTTACGGATCGCGGCGAGATAATAATGAAAGGCAATGAAATGCCGCCCGAAGCGCAGCGAGCGTTGGAAGAAGGCGATTTCGCTAAAATGCAGAAAATACTGGAAGAGCACCGAAGAAAGGAATTTGAAACGATAGCCGGGAACAGTTCTGAAAAAAGCCAAGCAGAATACGGCGCGATGATTAAAAAGTTATCGAGTTTCGCGCTTCCGTTTTTTCTATTACTTACAATCGCTTTTCTCTGGGGCATTTTTTATCTGCCCGCAGCCTGCGCGGTCGCCGGTTACACGCGTTCGTTCGCGGCTACAATAAATCCGACAATCGGGCTGGATACAATCAAAAGATTAGGTTTTGATTACGCGAAAATCTGGATGATGGGATTTTTGATCTGTATCTTTACAGGAATTACCGGATTGCTTCTCGGATTCGTATTTTCTCCGTTGGATTTGCCGATGTTGGGCAATATACCGGCAAAAATAATCTCCGCCGTTTTCGGTTTTTATTTTACAATCGTTTTCTCGTGCATTTTAGGTTACGCGCTGTTCAAAAATGCTGACAAATTAAACTTGTATCGTGATTGAAGGCGGCGAGAACCGGAAATCTGAATAAATTCAAATTCACCAGAACTCCGGCTCCAGACCGATCAAGCAGAATAAACATAAGAAATCGCACGTTTGCCGAAGCGTGCGATTCTTTTTTATAATCGAAACTTTGGTTAATGAAGAAATAATATACAAGGAAATTATAAAAAAGATTTTGTTTTTGCGGCGAGGAATAAATATTTAAAGTCCAAAATCCAAAATCCAAAATCCAAAATCGAAATATGGCATTTTTTTGGCGCAGAAAAAAAGACGAAGACAAATTTTCAACCTCAGTTTTAGGATTAGACAAATCGCTCGAAGAACTAAAAGCGCAGGAGGAAGCGGTCGAAAAAGAACTCGGCGTGCGTTTTACCAAAGCAATCGAAAAAACGCGCGATTCGATCAATAACAAACTCGACACGATTTTTGAAGGTCGCAAACAAATAGACGAAGCGTTTTTAGACGAACTAGAAGAAATGCTGATTTCAACCGACATCGGCGTGGCGACTACATTGCAGATTCTCGAAGCGATTCGTAAAGGCGTTTCGCGTCAGGAAATCAACGATTTGCAGGCGTTAAAAGCTGCAATGAAAAAAGAATTGCTTCAAATTCTGCATCACTCCGAACAGCGCGGCGTTGCGGACGAAAGAAAATACGATTTAGACATAAAACCGTATGTTTTAATGGTCGTCGGCGTCAACGGAGTCGGCAAAACTACGACAATTGGAAAACTCGCCCAAAGGATAAAAAACGAAGGAAACGGCGTTTTAATTTGCGCTGCCGACACTTTCCGAGCTGCAGCTTCCGACCAATTAGAAATCTGGGCTGAACGCGCCGGAGTTCCTATTATCCAGCAAAAACAGGGAACCGACCCGGCGGCGGTTTTGTTCGATTCGCTGCAAGCCGCAAAATCGCGCAGCGCCGATGTTTTAATCGTTGACACCGCCGGACGCCTGCACAACAAATCAAATTTGATGGCAGAACTAGAAAAAATGAAACGCATCGCCGGACGCGAAGTTCCGCAAGCGCCGCACGAAACGCTTCTCGTCATTGACGCCGTAACCGGACAAAACGGACTAGAACAAGCTCGTCAGTTTATGAAAACGGCGGATGTGACCGGAATTGTTTTAACCAAACTCGACGGAACGGCAAAAGGCGGCATTGCCGTTGCAATTGCGAAAGAATTAAATCTCCCGATCCGCTACGTCGGAATCGGCGAACAAGTGAACGATTTGATGGTTTTCGACCCTGAAAATTATGTAAACGGGTTGTTTAGTTAGAAAGTCAAGAGAATCATTACAAAGGACAAATTATAGAAATTCTTTTATTAAATTTGTTACAGCTTTAATTGAAGAAAAAGAACTCAGCCAAAATTGAGAGAGTTTAGTGATTGAAGATTATTTGGAAGCAGCTAAATCTTGGATTGTTGAAAATTGAAGAAATGAGATTTTCGGAAATTAATGGCTGAATTTTTAAACGGCGGAAAAATTTACGAATAAACTTGGAAACAGATTTTTCAGAATTTGATGTAGAAATGACGCGGCGAGCATTGGACCTCGCTGCTCTGGGCATCGGGCAAGTATCGCCGAGTCCGCTTGTCGGCTGCGTCATCGTCGCCGAGGGCGGCGAAGTAGTCGGTCAGGGAACTTATATTTACGAAAATGTCACGCACGCTGAAGTTTTAGCGCTGCAGCAAGCCGGAGAAAAAGCGAAAGGCGCGACGGCTTACGTTTCATTGGAGCCGCACGCGCATCAGGGAAGAACAAAACCTTGCACCGATGCGCTGATAAATGCCGGAATAAAAAGAGTCGTCGCGCCGATTGAAGACCCGAATCCGCTCGTTTCCGGTAAGGGCTTTGAGCAGTTAAGGCGTAGCGGAATCGAAGTCGTTACCGGAATTTTGCGGGAAGAAGCAGCGCGAATGAACGAAAAATTTTGCGTCTGGCATCAGAAAAAGCGTCCGTTTGTTCATTTAAAGCTGGCGATGTCGCTCGACGGCAGAATTTCTCTGCGAAACAGCGTTTCGACGCGGCTTTCGGGAAAACAGTCTTCGGCGAGAGTTCAAGATTTGCGACACGAGCACGACGCGATTTTGGTCGGCGGCAGCACGGCTTTCGTTGACAATCCGAGTTTGACGGACAGAAGCGGAAAACCGCGTCGAAGAAAACTCGTACGCGTCGTTTTGGACAATCGTTTGCGAATTCCGCTCGAATCAAATTTGGTTGCGAACGCTAAAGAAACTCCGACGCTCATCATTTCAAACTCAAACGACGAAGAAAAAACAAAAAAACTTATCGAAAACGGCATTGAAGTCGTGCGAAAAAATTCAAGAGATTTGAGCGTCGTATTAGAAGAATTGCGAAAACGCGATTTGCAAAGCGTTCTCGTCGAAGGCGGAACTGAAGTCGCCGGTGCGTTTTGCGACGCGAAATTAGTGGACAAATTGACATTTATTGTCGCGCCAATCATCATCGGCGGCGGTGTCGCGCCCCCTGCAATCGGCGGCGACGGCGCGAATTCATTGGAAAATGCGATGCGTTTGCGGCAAATGCAAATCAGTAAATTCGGGGAAGATTTAGAAATAACCGGTTATCCGGTAAGCGAAGAAACCTGCGATTGAACGACGGCGATACAAAATCCGCTCGATGCCAGAAACTAAATCAAAAAATAATAAACAAAAAACGAAAACCCCTTTCGCCAAAAAATCGTTCGGGCAAAATTTTCTGGTTGACGAAAATTACATCAATAAAATAATTTCCGCGCTCGACCCGCAGCCGAACGAAAACATCGTTGAAATCGGCGCCGGACGCGGCGCTTTGACGGAAAAGTTAATCGAATCGGGCGCGAATGTCGCGGCAATCGAACTCGAACGGGAAATGATTTCTGTTCTTCGTGAAAGATTCGGGCAAAACGATAATTTTCAGCTCATTGAGTCGGACGCTCTCAAAGTAAATTTCGATGAATTGATCAATCCGAAATCCGAAATCCAAAACCCAAAACTGGCAAAGCTCGTCGCTAATCTTCCTTATTACATCTCGACCGCGATTTTGCAGCGGCTCATTGAGCAGCGAGCGATTTTTTCCGAAATGATTTTGATGTTTCAGCGCGAAGTCGTCGAGCGGATAACCGCGCCGGTCGGGAATTCGGAACGCGGATTTTTAACCGTTTTGACCGAAGCATATCTCGAAGCAGAAAAACTTTTCGACGTTCCCCCGAACGCTTTTCGACCCGCGCCGAAAGTTTGGAGCGCGGTCGTGCGGCTGAAACCGAAAGAAAATGCCGATGTTTTTGAAGAAAATGCTGATTTGTTCAGGAAAATTGTTAGTGCGGCTTTTCGTCAGAAGCGAAAAACAATCATTAATAATTTGAAGAATTTACAGATTGCAGAAGAAAATTGGTCGAGAATTTTAGAGATAGCCGGTATTGATTCGAGCAGACGCGCCGAAAGTTTGAATTTGGACGAGTGGCGCGAACTGCTGCGCGCGTCGGTAAAACAATGCTCTAAGCTTTAAATAAACGCCGGAGTATTGACAAAGGCTCGGAATCTGACATTTTCCGAGCCTTTTATGTTAGCCGTAAAACAATTAAAAGGAGAGAGTTTGTTTTATTGCGGCTAACAAATTTTTTTCTTCCGGGCTGACCGCGTGGTTTACGTCCATACGAGATTTCTCGCCAGCCGAAGCCGCCACGCGCTCGCAACGGCGCAAAAGCATTTCGAGTTTTACGCCTCGTTCTTTAACAGTCATGGCGCGCATTTCGTTTTCGATTTGCTCAAGACAATCATCGAAAAACTCCTGGCTCGGCTGGTAAACCAACCAACGGTCTAATTCGCTGTTAAAATCGTGTTTTTCATCAATTCCTTCTTCGCGCGCCGCCTCGAAAATAACCTGCTTCTCGCGCGGCGAAACCGCTCCGTGCGCCCAAGCCGTCTGCACCAAAGGTACGAGAAACAGCATAGATTTTTTATCCGATTCGAGCGTTGAAAAATGGTCTCCGGTACTATCGCTGTTGAAAAAATTTTCTCTGTATTTCATATAAACCTCCTTACTGTAAATCGCGGGTGTCAAAGTCCGTCTGTTCTGAATAAAGTTCCTTTGTCGCTCGCGGGAACATCAAAGACGCGATCACCGAAATGAGAATCGTGCCGAGAATAAACGCGAGCGACCATGTAATCGGGAATTTTCCGCCGAAGGCGTCGTTCAGCCACACCATTTTCGAGCCGACGAAAACGAGCACGACCGAAAGACCGTATTTGAGCAGATAAAATTTATCAATCGCTCCGGCGAGCATAAAATACATCGCCCTTAAGCCTAAAATGGCGAAAATGTTTGAAGTGAAAACGATGAGCGGCTCTTTTGTGACGGCGAAAATCGCCGGAACCGAATCAACGGCGAAGATAATGTCGGTCAATTCCAGAAATAAAAGCGCTATAAAAAGCGGCGTGGCGACGTATTTCGCATTTTCGCGAACGAAGAATTTCTGCCCGTGAAATTGATTGGTCACGGGGACGAATCTCTTGAAAAGCCGAATCAGAAAATTTTTTTCCGGTTCGATTTCCTTTTCCGGCGAAAACATCATTTTTATTCCGGTGATGATGAGAAACGCGCCGAAAATATAGATGACCCAATGAAACTGCATCAAGTACGAACCCATTCCGATGAAAATCGCACGGAAAATGAGTGCACCCAAAATGCCGTAAAACAAAACGCGGTGCTGGTATTTCGACGGTATGGCGAAATAAGCGAAAACCATCACGAAAACGAAAATGTTATCAACCGACAAAGATTTTTCGATGATGTAACCGGTCAGAAATTCGAGCGAAACCGTCCACGCCGCCGCTTCGGGAACGAAGCCGGGAATCGTCAAAAGCCGCGCGTCCTGCGGAAACTTCCAAAGTGCATATTGGTATAAAAGAAAATTAAAAAAGAGTGCGAGCGAAACCCAGACGATGCTCCACGTAGTCGCTTCTTTGAAGGAAACTTCGTGCGCTTTGCGGTGAAACACGCCCAAATCGAGGGCGAGCATTAACAAGACAAAACCGGTAAAAGCCAGATAAAGCCACCAGTAATCGGAAAAAGGAAATAATAGATTCTCCATAATCGAATTTGTTCTCCTGAAAATAGTTTTTTATCGGAAAACAAACGGCGGGCTGCGGACAAAAAAACAGACCTTCCGCGTGTTTTCTACATCGCAGAAGGTCTCGATACTTGCGCCAGCGCACCGAGTTTTCTCTTTTTAGGAAAACTGTATTGACGGCATCGCCCGACCGAAAAGGCTATCTACTCCCCTTCCAAATTGTCTCTAACATAATAATCAATACTTTATTTTTATGTCAAGATTGAATGGCGGGTTTTTTCTTATACTTAAAAAATAAAACTCTAAAGTCGTTACTGTTATAGTTTAGGGTTTTATGATATTTTCATAGTTAAAGGAACAAAGTTTGTGAAAAAGATAGAAATTATACCTCTTGGCGGCATTGGCGAATTCGGTATGAACTGTATGGGAATTCGCTACGGCGACGAAATGATAGTCGTTGATGCCGGAATGGGTTTTCCCGAGGAAACGCCGTACGGCGTAGACATCTCCATACCGGATTTCGATTTTTTAGAAGAGTATCGCCACGATTTGACTGCATTGATCCTGACGCACGGTCACGAAGACCACATTGGCGCACTGCCGTATATTTTGAAAAAATTCAACTTGCCGGTTTACGGTTCGCATTTCACTCTGGCGCTCGCCGAAAAGCGCCTTGACGAACACAGAATGCTCGATGAAGTTTTGCTGCACAGGATTAAAGCAAATGACATCGTTGAAATCGGAAATTTCAAAATCGAATTCATACACGCTTCGCACTCGCTTGTTGACTGTTTTTCTTTAGCCATTACGACGCCGCTCGGAACAATCATTCACACCGGCGATTACAAACTCGACGACACGCCGGTCATCGGAAAGCCTTACGATTTGAAAACTCTCGGGAAATACGGCGACGCCGGAGTTCTGGCGCTTTTGGGCGATTCGACGAACGCGACCATTGAAGGTAGAACGCCGTCGGAACAAGCAGTAATTCCGGCGTTTGAAGAAATCTTTTCGCAAGCGGAAGGGCGCGTAATCGTCGCGACGTTCTCGTCTTCGCTGCATCGTCTTCAGGTAATTTTCGACATCGCGCACGATTTCGGCAGAAAAGTCTGCGTTCTCGGTCGTTCAATGCAAAAAAACGTCGAAATTGCCGAAGAGCAGGGGCTTTTGAAAATTCCTTACGAAACGCTGATCGGCTTAGGCGAATCTCGCTCGCTCGACGACGATGAAATTGTTTATCTCGTCACCGGTTCGCAGGGCGAACCGCGCGCCGCGCTCTGGAATATGGCAACTTCCGTTTACAAAGGTTTGACGATTGAAAAAGGCGATACGGTGATACTTTCAGCCAGAATTATTCCCGGAAACGAAAAGAACATTTCGCGCCTGATCGGCCATCTATACAAACACGGCGCGAATATTATCGAAGAAAAACGTCGCCTCGTACACGTTTCCGGTCACGCTTCGCAGGAAGATATAAAAATATTGACCGAGACGGCGCGTCCGAAATACTTGATTCCGATTCACGGCGAATATCGTATGCTGTTTCGTCACAAGGAATACGTGAAAAATCACATTCCCGGTTACACGGATGAAAACGTAATTTTGATAGAAAACGGCGATCTTTTAGAGATTGATGAATATGGCGCGCGAATAGCCGCGAGCAACAACCTCGAAAAATCGTTTATTGACGAAGAATCGCTCGCTGAAATTGAATACGACGTAATTCGCGAACGCAAAAAGCTCGCTTACGGCGGCGCGATTTCGCTGGTCGTTACGATAGACAAAGGAACGAAGGAAATCATCGGCGAGCCGCAAATTTCTTATCAGGGCGTTGCCAATATTGATTTTACAAACGGATTCAAGAGCGACGCGCGGCAGGCGATAGTTGACGCGATTTCCGCTATGAAAAGAGAAGAAATAGCCGATCGCAGCGGCTTTCAGGAAAAACTTCGTATCCATCTGAAGCGCTTCGTGCAAAAGGAAATCGGTACAAAACCGGTGATTGTGACGACTATCGTCGAAATCTAAATGAATTCAATTGAAATACTCAGGAAAACGCGAATCGAAGTCGCGCCCGAAACTTACACCTTAATTTCTCTGAATCACGATGTTTGGCGAAAACTGCTCGAAAATCCTGAATTAAGCCCGCGAATGACCGCACCGTTTATGATTTTTTCGGATAAATGGGAAGTCACGCTTTTGCTCGATGACGTAGATTTTCAAACGATCAGACACGCTGTGCGCGACGCGAAAATACAAAGCGGATTTCGACTTTTGAGCTTCGATGTCGAACTCGATTTTTCGGTCGTCGGATTTTTAGCGGAAATATCGCGAATTTTAGCCGAAGCCGAAATTTCAATCATCGCCTTATCCGCATTTTCGCGCGATCATCTTTTGATAAAACAATCTGATTTAGCAAAAGCCTTGAAAGTTTTGGGCGAACACGTCGAAGAACTTTGTTAAATTTTTAAATAGTTTACGGGAAGTTACGGAAAGTTACAGAAAGTTTCAAGAAGTTCCAGATAGTTTAAAGAGATACCAGAAGTTGAAGATAGTTTCAGACATTTGCAAATAACTGTATAGAAAAGAGATATTGTTATGTATTGTAACGGACAATAAAAAAGTCTTGCTTTGTTTCGTTGTTCCGTATATCCACTCATTCAAAACTATTTATTTTCTTAATAACTATCTGGAACTATCAGGAACTTCGTGGAGCTATCTGAAATTTCCCTTAAACTTCTGCAATGAAAATTGATGTTCTGGAAGGGTAAAGTCATTCTTTTAACCGGCGCTTCGAGCGGAATCGGCGAGGCTTTGGCAATTGAGCTTTCAAAGCGTGGCGCAATTTTAGGATTGGTGGCGCGACGAGAAAATCTTTTGCGCGATTTGGTTGGACAATGCGAAGAAAACGGAGCTTCAGCCCGAGCGTTTCCGCTTGATATCAGCGATGAAAGAGCAATTTGTGAAGCGGCGAGGAATTTCAGAAATGAATTCGGCAAAATTGATATTTTAATTGCCAACGCAGGAATCGGAGGGGGAGCGAAACACGCCGCAGATTTGACGCCGCAAGATTTTCGCCGCGTAATTGATACAAATTTAATTGGCGCGGTTAATTCCGTCGCCGCCGTCTTGCCGCAGATGGTTGAGCGCAGAAGCGGGCAGCTCGTCGCAATTTCAAGCCTCGCGGGATTTCGCGGCTTGCCAAAATCTGCCGCTTATTGCGCTTCAAAAGCGGGAATGACTGCGTTTTTTGAAAGCGTTCGTCTTGATGTTCAAGCTAAAGGAGTTGCCGTGACAATCATTCAGCCCGGTTTTATCAAAACTCCGCTCACATCGGGCAGAGAAAATAAAATGCCTTTTTTGATGGAATTAAACGATTCGATTCCGTATTTTCTGCGCGCCATAGAAAAGAAAAAGAAATTCGCTGCGTTTCCCTGGCAATTGGCGACAATCGTGCGCGTGGGCAGGATTTTCCCGGCGTGGCTTTATGACCGAATTGCCGGGGGGGCAAAATATCGTGAATAGTTGTAAATGGTAAGTGTTAAGTGGTAAATTGCCTATTCGATTATTATTTGACTTACCGTTTGCCACATACCGTTTACAACTTGTTTTTATGAATCTTCTACAAGCAATTATTCTGGGCATCGTCCAAGGTTTGACAGAATTTATACCGATTAGTTCAACAGCACATCTTGTTTTTGCCAGCCGGTTTACGCATCTCTACGAAGGAAATCCAGAACAGATAACCGCGACGATTGCCGTTATTCAACTCGGTACGCTGGCGGCGGTTTTAATTTATTTTGCTTCTGATATTCTGAGCATTTTCGCCGCTTTTGTTCGCGACCACTGGCGACTGGTCACGGGCAAACGCGGAATGCGTTTTTCGGGAACTCAGGGCGTGCGCCCGATCTGGCTTTCGGAAGAATCCTGGCTCGGCTGGCTTATTATTCTCGGTTCAATTCCCATCGGTGTTATCGGCTTACTTTTCAAGGAACAAATCGAAGGTGAAGGCACGAAAAATTTGTGGTTTATCGCAACGATGCTGATTGCGGTTGCGATTTTGTTGGGAATCGCCGAACTCGTCGGAAGTCAGCGGAAAGAAGTTAAAGATTTGGGATTGATTGATTCGATTGTCGTCGGATTTGCGCAGGTCTTGGCATTAATGCCCGGAGCGAGCCGTTCCGGTTCGACAATTATGGGCGGTCTTTTCGCCGGGCAAAAACGCGAAGCCGCCGCGAGATTTTCGTTTTTGCTTTCGATTCCGGCAATTTCGGCGAGCGGTTTGCTGGAATTAAAAGAGGCGATAGAAATTCTTCCCGGCGAAAGCTTTGTGCCGCTTATTGTCGGAACGATTGTTTCCGGGGTTGTCGGTTATCTTTCAATCTGGTTTCTGCTCGCGTTTCTGCGCAAAAATTCGACCGCCATTTTCATCGCTTACCGCATCATATTAGGTGTTATAATTCTCGTATTACTCTGGCAAGGCGTTTTGAGTCCCCAAATCTAAACATTAGATATTAAATTTATCAATTATTAAATGTTGCTTAAATTGATGAATGACAAATGCGATGAAGCGTTGGAATATCAAAAAACATAATCACGAAGAAGTAAAAAAACTCGCGGCGGAGCTGAAAATCTCGCCGATTGTCGCCGCTTTGCTGATTTCGCGCGGTTACGCGGCGGAAGAAGACGCTCATAAATTCTTAAATCCTTCATACGATCATATTCACGAACCTTTTTTAATGAAAGGATTGAAGGAAGCCGTCGGGCGCATCTTAAAAGCCGTCGAAAATAAAGAAAAAATATTGATTTGGGGCGATTATGACGTTGACGGTACAACGGGAACGGTCGTTTTGCGAAAGGCTTTGGAGCTTCTCGGCGCGCAAACCGGATTTCACGTTCCGAATCGTTTCACAGAAGGTTACGGCATAAACATTCCAGCGCTTGAAAAGGCGAAGGAAAAAGGCTTTTCGCTGGTCATCAGCGTTGACTGCGGCATAAGAAGTTTCGAGCCTTTGCAGTGGGCGAAGGAAAACGGGATTGACGTAATTGTCACCGATCATCATTTGTCCGACGAAGCGAGAGGAAATCCGCCCGCTTTCGCTGTCGTCAATCCGAATCAGCCCGGCTGCGAATATCCAGACAAAAACCTCGCCGGAGTCGGCGTCGCATTTAAATTAGTTCACGCGCTTTTGAGGGAAAAAGGAAAAGAAAATCTCGTCAAAGGTTTTTTAAAGGTCGTCGCCATCGGAACGGTTGCCGATATTATGAAGCTCACCGGCGAAAATCGAGCGATTGTCACGCTCGGGCTTCAGGATTTGCCGCGAGCGCGCAATCACGGATTGAAGGCATTGATGGAAGTTTCCGATTGTCATTCCGAAATGACGAGTTATCACATCGGTTTTCGCATTGCGCCGCGCATAAACGCTGCCGGAAGAATGGAAAGCGCGCGGCAGGTCGTCGAGCTTTTTGAAGCGGAAAGTTTTGAAAAAGCCAGAGAATTAGCCGAAATTCTCGACAGCCGAAACCGCGAACGGCAAAAAATTCAACGCGAAATTACAGAACGCGCTTTGTTTGAATACATCGAAAACGGCGGAAGCACGAACCAAACGCACGTCGCAGTCATCGCCGGCGAAGGCTGGCATCGCGGCGTTATCGGTTTGGCAGCGTCAAAAATCAGCGAGCGGCTGCATCGTCCGGCAATCGTAATTTCAATGGAAAACGGCGTCGGACACGGTTCGGCGCGTTCAATCTCCGGTTATCATCTTCTTAACGGTTTGGAAACGTGCGGGGATTTAATGGAACAATTCGGCGGTCACGCGGCGGCGGCGGGAATGAAAATCAAATGCGAAAATATCGAACGGCTGCGCGAGACGATCAACCGGCACGCGTTTGAAAATCTGCGCGACGAAGACTTAATTCCTGAATTAAAAGTTGACGCTGTTGTTTCGTCCAACACGCTCGGGCTTTCGCTGGTCGAAGACTTAAAATGTCTCGAACCGTTCGGAATGGGAAATAATAAACCGATTTTCGCCACGAAAGATTTATTTTTGCAAACCGAGCCGTTCGTGATGAAAGAGAAACATTTGAAATTAAAGCTCGCCGATTCCGCCGGAAAGCAGTTCGAAGCCGTGTGGTGGGACGGCGTAGAAAAATCAAAAGAGCAAACGCTCAAACCGAAAAATCGCATCGAATTAGCTTATTCGCCCGAAGCCAATTCGTGGAACGGAAACACGCGCCTGCAGCTTGTTGTTGAGGATTTACGGACGGATAATTGATTTGGAGGAAACGAAATGGATTTGGCTGCAAAATGGCAGGAATTAATGGAAAATCCTTTTTTTCGTGACGTTCCGTATAAAGTCGAACTCAATAAATTCGGTCAGATTTTGATGAGTCCGGCTTCAAATCGGCACGGGATTTTGCAGTTTAAGGTCGGAAGCAAAATTAAAGAACGAAAGAAAAGCGGCGTTATCATTACCGAATGCTCGATTTTAACGAATGAAGGAGTGAGAGTCGCCGATGTTGCCTGGGCTTCGGACGAATTTTTTGCTGAATTCGGAGAGCGGACGCCTTATCCGAAAGCGCCGGAGATTTGCGTCGAAGTCGTTTCGCCCGGAAACAGCAAAGCCGAAATTCAGGAAAAAATTCGTCTTTATCTGGAAAAAGGCGCGCAGGAAGTTTGGATCGTAGACGAATATGCGAAAATTGATTTTTACACTCACACAGGAAAAATAAGAAAATCGAAACTTGCCGGTAATTTTAATTTGTAAATGCCCGAAACGAAACGCCCTGACATCAAAAAACTGCAAAGACGAGCCAACCTGCCGAAATATTTTCGGGTTGCGGCTGTTTTTGCATTGATTATAACGGTTCTGGCAGTCGGAATCGGTTTTTACCGTGCGCGCAACAATCAGGAATTTCGGATGAAAGGATTTCCGACCGAGCTTTCAAAAGAAGTGCTTGCGGAAATTCGCGGATATGAACGAACCGAAACCGAGGGAGATGTAAAAAAATATTACATAAAAGCTGATTTGGCGAGAACTTTCGCGGACAATCATCAGGAACTGGAAAACGTTTTTTTGCAGGTTTTCGATGACCGCGGCGAGACGAGCGATAAAATAACGGCGGCGAAAGCGGTTTATATTCCGCAGGAAAACAAGAATTTTACGGCTTATTTTGCAGGCAATGTGAACATCGAAACGCGTGACGCGCTAAAAGTTAAAACCGCACAAATTGCATATAAAAAGGAAACCGAGACGGCGGAAGCGGAAGAACTCGTCGAATTTGAGCGCGAAAACGTAAGAGGCAAATCTTTCGGTGCGCTCGTTCACATTCGGGAAAAACGTCTCGAGTTGATGAATCAGGTCGAAATTAGCGCGTTCGCCGCGAATTCAAACGACGAGATGGCGCGAAACAATTTGCAAAGCGCGAGATTAGCGGCAAATTACGCGATGTTCGACCAGGCGAACGGGAAAATAGAATTAAATGAAAATGTTTTTATAAATATAACGCCCGACGAGCAAAACGGAAATTTGCAGCAGCCGACCGACATCAAATCCAACCGCGCGACCGCCGTTTTCAACGAAAAAGAAATAAAGCGGATTGATTTAAACGGCAGCGTCGAAGTTCATCAAAAAGCGTCTTCCGCGAGCGCGAAGTGGACGAAAACGAAAGCCAATCGCGCGACGGCAAAAATCGAAAAGGAATTAAAACGACTAGAACTTTTCGATAACGTCGAAATAGAAACTACGGTAAACGGTGATAAACCGACAAAGATAAATTCCGGTTATGCCGTTTATGAAAAGGACGCTGATCGTTTCGAGTTAAAAAATGCGGTTCATATTGTCACCGTTGAAGACAATCAGCCGACGAATGTTCGAGCTGATGCTGCGGTTTACGAGCAATCGAACGGCAAAATTCTTTTATCCGGCAACGCGGAAATCACGCAAAGAAATGATTTAATTAAAGGCGATAATCTGATTGCCGAGCTTTTCCCGAACAAAAAACTGCGTTATGCGTCGGCGAAAGGAAATTCTTATTTAAAGCAAACGACGCCCGAGCGAACGACTGAGATTTCAGCCGCTGAATTGAACGCTTCCTTCAACGAAAACCAGTTTTTACAGGCGGCAAACGCGCTCGGCAACGGCACCGCTGTGCTGATTCCCGCTAAATCGAACGAGTATTCGCGTGTGACGCTTTCCGCCCCGAACGCGATTCGATTGAATTTCAAAGGCGAAGGTCTTTTAGAGCAAATGCAGACGCAGGGGCGAACAACGATTCAATTAAACGCGCCGAATAACTCGCCCGATGCGGCGAATAAGCGTTTAACCGCCGATTCGGTAAAAACGTACTTTAACGCGAACGGCAGAGATATGACGCGAGCCGAAGCGGTCGGAAACGCTGAGCTTTTAGTTGAGCCTTTAAAGAATTCCGCCGAAAACTACAAAACAACCGTTGATGCGCCGCGTTTCGATTGCGAATTTTTTCCGACCGGAAACAACGCGAAAAATTGTTCGGCAAACGGAAAAACGAAAACCGTGCGTTTGCCGACAATTCCGAGCAATGAGCGCGGAACACAGACGCTTCTGGCGGACAAGTTAAACGTCGGTTTCGATCAGGGCACGCAGGATGTCCGGCAATTTGACGCAATCGGAAATACAAAATTCACCGAACTGGATCGAAACGGAGTCGCCGAACAAATCAGCTTTACGGCAAGCGATGAGGTTGTTCGCTTGCGCGGCGGCGAACCGACCGCCTGGGATTCGCGCGCTCGGGCGAAAGCTGGAGAAATTGATTGGGATACGCGAAACGAAAAAACAGCTCTGCGCGGCAATGTTTCGACGACTTATTACAATCAGAAACAAACCGGCGGTGCGACGCCGTTTAGCGATACGAACAAGCCGGTTTTCGTAACTGCGCAGAATGCGGAATTCGATCACCGCGAAGAAACCGGTCTTTATACCGGAAACGCGCGCGCATGGCAGGAAAACAATTACGTTCGCGCCGACCGTTTGCTGCTCAATCAAAAACAAGGTCAGCTTTTCGCCGAAGGCGCGGTGCAGAGCCTGCTTTATAATGCGAAGCGGAAGGAAAACGGGCGAGAAACAAACGTCCCGGTTTTTGCAACGGCGCAAAAACTGACTTATAACCGCGACAACCGGATTCTGCGTTATGAAACTGACGTGGACATTCGGCAGGGAACCGACCGGATTACGGCTGGCGCGGCGAATGTATATATGAATGAGCGCAACGACGTTTCGCAAACGATTGCGGAAAACAACGTCGTGGTTACACAGCCTAATCGTCGTGCCGCCGGCGATTACGCACAATATAACGCGGCGGACGAGATTGTGATTTTGCGCGGAAATCCGGCGCGGATAGAAGATGCGGAAACGGGGTCGTCGCAAGGCGGACAGGTAACTGTTTATTTACGCGAAAATCGCGTTGTCGGCGAAGGCAAAACCAAACAAAACGGCACGGGCAGAATTCGCTCTGTTTATAAGGTAAAAAATAATTAAAAGAAAATGCTCGGCTCGTTCGATCACACTGAAAATCAAAATTCAAACGGCAACCACGAAAATGTGCTTGCCGATTCTTTGTCCGGTTTTAATTTGCAAAAATCGTATGGTCGCCGTCGCGTGGTTGATAATGTCAATATTTCGGTTGAGCAGGGCGAAGTCGTCGGGCTTCTCGGCGCGAACGGCGCGGGAAAAACTACAACCTTTTATATGCTCGTCGGGCTGGAACACCCGGAAAACGGCAATATTTTCTTAAACGGGCAGGACGTGACGAATCTGCCGATGTATCTTCGGGCGCGGCTCGGTCTCGGTTATTTGCCGCAGGAGCCTTCGATTTTTAGGAAAATGTCAGCGGAACAGAACGTTTTAGCCGTGCTGCAAACGATGAAAATGTCGCGTGCGGATCGTTTCGCTCGGTTGGAAGAATTGATGGAAGAATTCGGCGTTACGCACGTCCGAAAAACTCGTGGCGATGCCCTTTCCGGCGGTGAGCGGCGGCGCGTTGAGATCGCCCGATGTCTCGCCACCGAGCCGCAATATATACTTTTGGACGAGCCGTTCGCCGGAATTGACCCGCTGGCGATTGACGATATTCGTGAAATTATTCTTTATCTGAAAAATCAGGGAATCGGCATTTTAATCACCGACCATAATGTGCGCGAAACTCTCGGCATTACCGACCGAGCGTTTATTATGGCGGAAGGGAAAATTCTTCGCTCCGGCGTTCCGCAGCAATTAGTCGAAGACCCGGACGTCCGCCGACTTTATTTAGGCGAAAGATTCAGCTTATAGCATTTAGATTTTCACTTTTCCCCGCTAAATCGGTTATAATATTTAAAAGTAAAGGCTCTTTAATTTGCATCTAAAAAGCGATTGCAAATTAAAACTTTTACGCTATAAATATGTCATCCTTAAGACTTCAAACAACATTAAAGCAAGGAATGGTTCTCACGCCGCAGCTGCGGCAGCGCATCGAGATGCTGCAAATGACCTCGATGGAATTAAGCGAGCTTATTCAAACCGAATTGGTTTCAAATCCGGTTTTGGAAGAAGTTCAACCCGGCGACGAGATTCAGGAAATATCCAGCAATATCCTCGACCAAAATGCGGATGGGCAAAATCAATCTTTTGAAAACGGAAGGGATAGCGATTTCGATGCCTCCACAGAAAATATTGCCAATTTTGAAAATGTAGTCGAAAATTATTCCTCAACAAATCCTTCGGAAAATGGTTTTGATGAAGGAAAATCAAATGATTTCGAAGCCGATGAAGAAACATATTCTGCCGAAAAAACTGATGCTTTTGAAGAAATAGATTACGGCAGAGAATTTCAGGATTACCTCGATCCGGGCTATAAGACTCAGGAATTTGAATATAAGGAAGACGCGCCTAGTTTCGAGCAATTTCTATCGCATTCGCCGTCACTCAGCGAGCATCTCGAATGGCAGTTGAATTTGCAGCAGATCAGCGAAAGATTAGAAGATGTGGCGGTGTGCATCGTAGGGAATTTAGACGAGGACGGACGGCTTGCGACTTCTCTCGATGATATCGCTCAGATGTGCGGTTGTTCGCTGGAAATTGTTGAAAAAGCCCGGCAAACGGTGATGCGCCTCGATCCGGTGGGCTGCGGCGCGCGCGACGTAAAAGAATGTCTGCTCGTTCAGCTCGAAGTCAACGGTGAAGGCGATAGCCTGGCGGCGGACCTCGTTCGCAATCACTTGGAAGATTTGCAGCCGCACCGGCTTCAGCATTTGTCGAAGGACACGGGCGTTGAGCTGCACGCTTTAAACGAAGAAATAAATAAAATTCGGATTTTAAATCCTTATCCGGGAAGAGGTTATTCATCGGAAGAGCCGATTTACGTTTCGCCCGAAGTTTATATCGAAAAGGTCGAAGAGGATTATGTGATTTATTTTACCGATGACGGAAGCCCGCGCCTGCGCATCAGCCAGACGTATCACAGTCTTTTAGATCAAAACGGAACGTCGAAAGAAACAAAAGATTTTATCAAAGACAAAGTTCGTTCAGCCGTTGATCTGCTGCGAAATATCGAACATCGCCGGCAGACCATTTATCGGGTCGTCGAGTGTATCGTAAACCGCCAGCAGGAATTTCTAGACAAAGGCGTTCAGTACATTAAGCCGATGATGCTGAAGGACGTTGCCGAAGACATCGGAATGCATCTTTCGACAATTTCGCGCGTCGTCAATCGCAAATACGCGCACACGCCGCAGGGCGTTATCGAACTGCGCCGCTTTTTCTCGGAAGGAATGCTTAATGAAGACGGCGAGGAAGTTTCGACGCGAATTTTGAAACTTAGAATTAAAAAAATGATCGAGGAAGAGGATACGAAAAAGCCTCTGACCGACGACCAGATCGCAAAAATATTGAGCAAAGAAGGCGTAAAATTATCGCGCCGAACCGTTGCCAAATACCGCGACCAAATGCATATTCCAGGTTCGCGCGAGAGGAAAACGGTTATTTGATTTTGGATTATGGATTTTGGATTAAAATCTATTTCGTTTTGTGCATCTTGATTTTTTATGGCTACGTTTTTTTACAGCAATATAAATAAGTTCAAATCTCGAAAGTTTGTTTTTCGATTCCAATCCAATATCCAAAATCTTAAATCCAAAATTGAAGTGTTTTATTATTAACTAACAGGGGGATTTTTATGAATTTTGAGTACACGGGAAGGCATATTGATGTCACGCCTGCGCTACGCTCTCATGTCGAAGAGCATTTTGATCGTATAAGCCATCTTTTTGACGGAAAACCGGCGCACGCGCACGTAATCATTGAAGTCGAAAGAAACCGGCACCGTTCGGAAATTATTGTTAAATGGCGCAACGAAGTAATAACCGCCAACACGAGCGGCGTTGATATGTATCAATCGCTCACGCAAACGATTGCGAAGGTTGAAAAACAAGCTCTAAAACTAAAAAATAAAATTATTGACAAGTCGCACCGAGCAAAAAAGGTCAGCACGATAACGCCCGCAGACGGCGATGTCGCTCCGGCGCCCGCTTCGCCGAGAATCGTTTCCGCCCGCAGATACGCGGTCAAACCTCTAACTGCTGAAGAAGCGGCGATGCGGCTCGAAGATGAAGAAAATCAGTTTTTAGTGTTTCGCAACGCCGAAAACGAGCGCGTTTCCGTAATTTATAAGCGAAAAGACGGTAACTACGGGCTGATTCAGCCGTAATATCAGATGCCGATAGAAAATCATTACGATAAACCGCAAATTTCGATTGCCGAATTTGCAGCCGAAGCGCCTGCCGAACTCGATTTAAAGATTTTGGCAGGCGAAAACGGTTTAAGGGAAAAAAAACTCGACTCCGAAAGAATACAAAAACTTGGTCTCGCACTCGCCGGTTTTTCACATTACATTCACGCCGGACGAGTGCAGATGGTTGGGCAAAGCGAAATTTCATTTCTTAATCAGTTAGATCACGAAAAAAAACTCGAAGCAATCGGTTATCTCGATTTGGAAAAGATAAGCTGTATTTTAGCGACAAAAAATCTCGATCCGCC
>DASVQY010000008.1:0-26827 GCA_036388895.1 Pyrinomonadaceae bacterium
TGAAAAAGCGTCGCCAGCGGTAACTGGCAGCCGAGAGTTTTCTCGATTTCCGAGAAAAGTCGAACGGCAACGAGCGAATGTCCGCCGCAATCGAAAAAGTTGTCTTTGATGCTGATAGACTGCATTCCGAGAACTTTCTGCCAAATCCACGTCAGTTTTAATTCGAGTTCATCCTTCGGCGTTTCAACCGCGTGTTCCGTTTCCGGCTGTGCTTCTTCGAGCGAAGGAAGTTTATGACGATCTACTTTGCCGTTCGGATTCAAAGACAATTCCGTCAGCTCAAAAAACACTGAAGGAATCATATAATCCGGCAATTTATGTTTCAGAAATTCGCGCAGTTCTTTCACGGTCGGCGCCGCGTTTTGAGCGGGAACGTAATAAGCCACGATTTTTTTCTCGCCGCCGCTTTCTTTTACCGCGATGACGCCTTCTTTAACTGCCGGATGTAAATTAATCGCCGTTTCGATTTCGCCCAACTCGATGCGAAAGCCGCGAAGCTTGATCTGGTGATCTTTTCGTCCGATAAATTCGATGCTTCCGTCGGGCAGGTAACGCGCGATGTCTCCCGTCTTGTATAATCTGACATTTTCCGTTTCGTTAATTGAATTCGCATTTGAAACACGAAGTTTTCTGCTCGAAACGGAAACGAATTTTTCCGCAGTCAGTTCAGGACGGTTAAGATAGCCATGCGCCAAGCCGTCGCCGCCGATGTACATTTCACCGGGTACGCCGACGGGAACCGGATTTTGGTTGGAATCCAGCAAATAAATTGTCGTGTTCGATATCGGGCGACCAATCGGAACGGTTTGCGCGTTCGCCGCAACGTTTTTAATGTGGTGCCAGGTGGCGAAAGTCGTCGTTTCGGTCGGACCGTAAACGTGCAGCAATCTTTCCGGCGCGCCGTTTTTCAGAACTCGGCTGATTGATGCCGGATCGCACGCTTCGCCGCCGAACATAACTGTTTTCAGCGTTTGGAAAGCGTTCGGATAATCGCGCGACAGCAAATTGAAAAGCGCCGTTGTTAAAAACATCGCTGTAATTCGCTGCGACTTTAATTCGGAAACGAATTCTTTCGGGGAGAGAACCAAATCTTTATTGATAACGACCAGCCGCGCTCCGTGAAGCAGCGCGCCCCACAGCTCAAAAGTTGCGGCGTCGAACGAAACGTTGGAAACGTGCGCGATGTAATCACTCGAATCAACCTGCACATAATTCGTGTTGAAAACTAAACGATTAACGGCTTTGTGCGGAATCAGCGTTCCTTTCGGTTGTCCGGTTGAACCCGACGTGTAGATTATATAAGCTAAATCCGTCGGCTGGTTCAAGTTTTGCGGATTTTCTACGCTTTCCGAAGCGATTGAATTCCAATCTGTGTCGAGACAAATTATTTTCGCACCCGTATCGGGCAACTGCGAAGATTTTTCGCTCGTCGTTAAAATCACTTTTACATTCGCATCACGAAGCATATATTCGAGTCTCGTCTGCGGATAACTCGAATCCATCGGCAAATAAGCGCCTCCCGATTTCAAAATGCCGAGTACGCCGGTCGTCATCAAAGCCGAACGATCCATAAAAATTCCGACCGGTTCGTTTGGGGAAATATTCTGCTTACGAAGAAAATGCGCGATCTGATTCGCCGTTCGATTAAGTTGTTCGTAGGAGAGATTGCCTTCCTGCGCAACAACGGCGGTCTGATTCGCATTTTGCGCCGCCTGGATTTCAAAAAGTTCGTGAATACAACTGTTCGGATATTCGGTCGCCGTGTCGTTCCAATCGTTTAATAATTGTTTGAGTTCGGCATTGCTCAACAGCGGAAGTTCCGAAACGCGGCGATTCGGATTTATGACTAATCCTTCGAGCAGATTTTGATAATGACTCATCAACCGCTTTATTGTTGCCGCGTCGAATAAATCAGTGCTGTATTCGACGGTTATCGTTAAACCGTCCGACGTTTCTTTGGCTGACAAAAATAAATCGAATTTCGCAGTCACCGAACCGAGTTTCAACGGACGAACTTCCAGACCGGGAATTTTCATCGAAGATTCGGAATTCGGCTGTAAAGCAAAAGCGACTTGAAAAATCGGGTTATAACTCAAACTTCGTTCCGGGCGCACGGCGGCGACAATTTTTTCAAACGGCAGTTCTTGATGGGAAAACGCTTCGAGCGTTGTAGTTTTAACCCGGCTGAGAAGTTCCCGAAAAGTCGGATCGCCCGAGACATTCGACCGCAAAGCAATCGTGTTGACGAAAAATCCGATGATGTTTTCCGTTTCCGTTCGGTTTCGACCGGCAATCGGAGAGCCGATTACCAAATCTTCCTGTCCGGTATAACGCGTCAGCAAAATATTGAATCCGGTCAACAGCGTCATAAACAGAGTCGAATTCTCGCGCTGGCTTAATTTTTTAAGTCCCTCGCGAAGTTCTGCCGGTAAAACGCTGATTTCCTGCGCTC
This sequence comes from Pyrinomonadaceae bacterium, assembly GCA_036388895.1. GTDB lineage: Bacteria > Acidobacteriota > Blastocatellia > Pyrinomonadales > Pyrinomonadaceae > SXVE01. The sequence goes on from DASVQY010000008.1 coordinate 2,453, forward strand.
CGCGAAAGCTCTGAACCGCCGGACGCGGACGATCAGCCGGTAATTCCAGAAGTGCGGGCGCGCCTTCGAGCTGCTTTTGCCAGAATTCGATTTGGCGAGCCGCATCTTTTTCCAGTTCTTCGCGCGACCAAACGGAATAATCTCCGAATTGAATTGAAGGACGAGGCAGTTCGGGCGTTTTTCCTTCGGAAAAATCTTTGTAGAAAGCAGTAAATTCTTTCCAAAAAATGCCCATTGACCATCCGTCGCTGACGATGTGGTGCATCATTACCAGAAGAAAATTTTTCTGCTCGGCGACTTTAACCAGAATTACTTTGAACAAAGAACCGCTTTCCAAATTCATCGGGCGGTTGATTTCGGCATTCATAATGTCGAAAGCCTCTGTCTCGCGTTTTTCAGCGGGCGATTGCAAAAGGTTTACGACTTGAACCGGAACGGCTTGCGGCGGCGCAATAACCTGCTGCGGCTGACCGTTGATTTCTTTGAAACTTGTGCGAAGCGATTCGTGGCGGGCAGAAACAAAATCGAGAGCTTTTTGCAAAGCGTCGAAATTCAAATCGCCAGTTAAACGCACGGCTTCGTAAAGATTGTAGGCTGATGTGTTCGGATTAAGCCGCTCCATAAAAAGCAGGCTTTCCTGATTGTGTGATAACGGCGCAACACCGGAATTGACGCGTCTCGGAATCGAAAATGGGTCTTTTATCGAAGCGGATTTCTCCTTCAATTTCATCTCGAGCAGAACACGCTTGGCAGGCGATAAATTTTCCAGTCGTTGTGTCAGTGTAGCGTTCATAATTTCTAGCTTTTCAAAGTTTTATATTAATTTTCGATAACGGCAGAATTCCTGCGATTGGCGGTAATTGCTTGTGTTTTTAATGAATCAATCCGGCTCCGACTTGCATAAAGTGTTTTGTAGAATTCAACTAGTATGCACTTAGATATTGACAATATCCGCGCAATTCCAGATTTAATTTTTCGTTAATAATTTGTTTGAAGCGCGCGATTTTACTCTTCGAAAGAGAATCGGAACTTAATTCATTTCTCAATCTACAATCACCTCAAAAGCCTTATAAAGCGAATGAAATTTCACTTTATAAGGCTTTCAAAGTTTAAGTTTTAATAGTTATTTTCGCGGTGGGTTTTGATATTTAACAATTCGAGTTCACATCCGGTCGCTGCCAGAACCTCAAACGCGGATTCGCGCCTTCGACTGCCAATGCCGCCGCGTAACCGACAATGGCTGGAAGTCGTTGTAAAGACCAACTTTTTTGCCGGGTATTAACACGGTCTGCAAGGAAATAGTTGGCGAATTCAGAACTCAACGAAGATATTTCAACTTGATTGGGCGGCAAGGAGAAGCCCGTTCCGCAGGCTTTGAGAAACGCTTCTTTTTGCGTCCAGCAATCGAAAAAAAATAAATCGCGTTCGGCGCCGGAAAGCGTTTGAAAATGTTTGATTTCTCGTCGGGTCAAAAACTGCATCGCCATTTGCAGATCAACAAAAGATTTTTTTACACGTTCGATGTCAACGCCGATTTCTCCGATTTCCGTAACGGCGACGAGCGAAAGATTTTCCGAATGAGAAAGATTGAATTTTATGTTCGTCGGAATATCGCCGGAAATTGAAGGCTTGCCGTATTTATTGTAACCGAAGCAAATTCGGCGCGGATTTATTTGCAGATATTTGCCGAGAATGATTCTCAAAAAAGCGCGCGCCGTAATATATCTCGTTTTGTCCGTTTCGTGTCTGAACCGTTCGGCTCTGGCTTTTTCGTCATCGGAGATAATGTGTTTAAGTTCAGATGTATTATTCAATTCGAGCGGGACGAGCCAAACGTCAATTGTGTTCGCATCCAGCTTCAAGCCGGAAGGAGGAGTAAGCCAGAGTGTGTTTTCAGATTCAATATTAACTTTTGGATTTCTGATTAATTCGGCAATCATTAAATAAATAAACTGTTGATTAAAAAAGTTTTCGCAATTACGGAAGTTTATTTTGCTTAAAAAGAAGTATTCGCGGCACCGTTCCAGTGAGATGGCTTTTTAGCAGCGTTCAGGCGTGCGAGAATTTCAGCTTCCTTGACATAATTTGCGCTGATCCAGCCGATTAAAAGCCAGCCGATAGGCGCAATCGAGTAAATTGTAAATGAAGTGCCAAAAAAATTGTTGAGAATAAACGCCGCCATCAAAGCCAACATAATTCGCCATAAATTTTCCTTTTTCGTTCCGGGCTTTGAAAGCCGCCAGCCGCGGTAACAAAAAACGGTGGCGCGAACCATAATCATAACTAAAAGCAGCATCGCGGGAACTCCGGCGGACAAAGCGAGACTAAAAAAATGATTATCAATCGGCAATCCGTTATCAACTTGTTCCCGAGACCCGGCAAGAGTATAAGCGCCCAAACCTGTTCCAACCGGGTTTGAGGGAATATCTTTTGTAATAACTTGCGTCCATGTGTCAAAACGCGCTTCCAGACTTCCTTCGCCCGTCGGGTTCACCGTTCCTTTCGTCGTGTGATTGAGCATCGTTCCGACGCGGTCATCTTCACTGAGATCGGAACCGGAATCATCGCTCATCGGTTTTGATAATGCCGCGAGCAATACGACCGGAGCGACCATTATCATCAAACGCGCCATTAAGCCCTGAAAACTTCTCGCACCGGTCAAAAACAAAACCCCGCCTGACAGTATTACGCCGAAAATCGAAGTGCGCTGTCCGGTAAAGGCGATCATTAAAAAAAGCAATCCGGCGGCGGCAAGCCAAACGATGCGTTTGTTGCCTTCCTCGTGGCAAATGCCCAAACCGAGAGCAATCGTGCAGCCGATTTGAATGTATCTTCCCCATTCTTCCGAGTTATTAAAAGTGGCGAGCGCCCGTTGAATTTTTTCGACGGCAATTGAATTGTAAAGGTCTGTGTTGTCAATCCAGTATTTTTCAAAAAACGGATAACCGAAAATCAATTGATAAACGCCATATAATGAAGTTATTAAGCCGAGAACAATAATCACGCGCAAAAGTTTGGGCACAAAATCTTCGCGAACCGTTTGCCCGAAATAAAACCAAGCCATCGGAACGAGATAAAACAAGCCGCCGCTAAAGCCGACAAAAAGACTGCCTTGCAGCGGATTGAACATCTGCACGAAACAAATTGCCGCCAGTGCCGTCGTCCAACCGGCGAGCGGCGTCAAACGGATTATTTCAAGTTTGTGCCGAAAAAGAACTATCAAAAACGCGCAAATCGTAGCAATCGGCACGAGCATATGAATTGGCTCGGTTTGCGAGTAGGGAACCAGAATGTATTGAGCGCGCCGCAAAAATCCTCGAAACGGCTCGAAAATCATAATCGCCATCAAGCCGGCTTCGAGGCTGATCATCAACGGCACGAGCATTGTGCTGAGCATTCCGCCGAGCAGTACCAAACGCAAAAGATTTTCGCCTGCCGCCGCGCCCGCCGCTGTCGCCAGCGCCATTAATTGCGTCGGAATCAGCCAAACAAAAGCCGGACGTTTTTTGGCGCGACGCATCTTTTGTAACTGTACTGTGCTGGTCATTGTTATTTCTGCAACTCGATTTTTAGAGAGCGGTCAGGCGGCAAAATTCGGGAAACTCCAAACTGCTCTTAAACCGCCCCGCGTGAAGTTAAAACTGCCGGAATCGTTCTCAGCAGAATCCACCAATCTAATAACAATGACCAATGATCAATATATTCCAGATCGAGCTGCATCCATTGTTCAAACGAAAGGTTGCTGCGACCGGAAATTTGCCACAGGCAGGTTAAGCCGGGGCGAACGCTGAAGCGCCGTTTTTGCCAGGATTTTTCCAATCTCAGCGCGTCACGGATAGACAGCGGACGCGGACCGACGAGGCTCATATCACCGAGCAAAACATTTATCAATTGCGGCAATTCATCGAGACTTGTTTTGCGAAGAATGCGACCCAAGCGCGTGACACGCGGGTCATTTTTCATCTTAAATATCGCGCCGTCCTTTTCGTTTAAATGTTCGATTTCTTTCATTCGCGCTTCGGCATCGGGCACCATCGTGCGAAATTTAATCATTCTGAATCGCCGCTTGTTGTACCCCATTCGTTCCTGAACGAAAAAAACCGGACCGGGCGAATCGAATTTGATTAGAATTGAGATAATTGCCAGAAGCGGCGCGAATAAAACGAGCAATACGGTCGAACCGATCAAATCAATTAATCGTTTTACTTCGGTGCGCCAGCTAAACGGCGGCGCGCTGTGAAAGAAAAGCAGCGGTTCGCCTTCAAATTCCAGTGATTGACAGCGCGACAATTGTCGCGGAAAAAAATCGGAAAGCAAATGAACGGCTATGCCTTGCTCATCGAGCAGGGAAATCACTTTTTGAATCTCCGAGTAATGCGATTTTATCGGCAGCGCTACAGCCACGTCGTCAATCGCTTCTCGGGCGACAATTTCGGGCAAATCTTCGAGCGTTCCCATCCACTCGGCGCCGGCTAAATTTCGGTTTCGGTAAACGGAATCGCTGTCAACAAAACCCAAAAGGCGATAGCCTAAATCTTTACGTTTCGAGAGAAGTTCGGCAAACTGTTCGGCGCGTTGTCCGCCGCCGATAACCAAGAGCGTTTTCAAATACCGACCCCGACGGCGTAATATTCGCAAAAAACGGCGAGAAGCAAAACGGATTCCTCCGCAGAATAAAACGGCAAATCCCCAGAAACCGACAACCACAAAAAAATCAATGGTTTTCCAGCCGCCGATTTGAGCGGCAATCAGTAAAATCGAGGCGCAAAGAGCAGCCGCTTGAGTGACTTGTTTTATTTCCTCGCGCAAGCTGCGCAAACGGTGCGAGCGATACAAACCTCTGACGTTAAAGAATATATGCCAGACAATCAGCAGCGAGCCGCACAAAATGGCATTGCTCAATTTTATGCGTGTCGAAAGAAAATTTACCGAATAGTCATAAACGCCCAGTTCCGAATCAGGCGCGTGATTGATAATCTCCGTCAGCAATAAGGCAAACAAGAGCAGCAACAAATCCGCCGTTTTCAGCGCCAATGTTGAAAGTTGTCCTTGCGGTGTATTCATACAAATAATCTCTTTAATTGTTTTTTATCGTAAAAAAACTCCGAAAATACTGGCTATATTCGCAAATTTAACGTAGCGTTCCACTTTCGTAATCATATTGCGCGGAACCATAATCATATCGCCGGATTCGAGCGCGAAATCGCTTTCCAAATCGCTCGTTTTCCTGATGTTCTTTAAGTTCAGCAGCTTGATTTCCGCCGTCTCCGAATTGATTTTCCGAAACACGAGAATTTGCGACGATTTTGCCGAATCCTTGAAACCGCCCGCCAGCAGCACTGCCTGAAGCGCGGTGATGTTCTGGTTTAACTCGAACTTTCCGGGCTGCACGACTTCGCCGGAAACGACGAAATACGGTTTTTGAAATTCTTTGAGCAGCAGAATTACTTCCGGGTCTTTTAGCCGTTTAACGGCATTTTCCAAAATTTTCTGCCGCGCCTGCTCGACCGTTAAACCGCTGATTTTCAGCTCGCCGACAATTTCCAGCGTTACGAAACCGTCTGGTTGAATCGCTACGGTTTGATTGAATTCCGGCGTGTAGCGATAGTTGATCTCAATAATGTCGCCGGGATTTAAGCGGTAACGGTTTCCTTCAAACGGCTTTAATTGCGGCGCGTCTTTGTCAATTTGCCTTGCCGCGTCAGTTGAGGATGTCTGCGCCAGTCCCGAAAAATTTAAAAGCAAAATGCAGCTTCCGATAAGGAAAAAAAAGCGAAACTTCATTACGAACTTCTCCTACAGTCTTTTATAAAGCCAATCGGGAACGGTATATTGCCGTTTGTTCAGGATAAAACCGAGTAAATTGCCGTCAGCCGCCTTGATCGTGTGTTGAGCATTTTGTATCTGTTCGCGTCTCGTCCGGTCGGCTTCGACGACGACCATCACGCCGTCGGTTTCCGGCGATAAAAAAATCGCTTCGTCCGAAACTGTCAGTGCCGGGCAATCGAGCAAAATATAATCGAAAGCGAATCGGAGAGTTTGCAGATTGTTTGCCGCATTCGTAAACGGATCGTTTCTCAGCGCGGGCAAAAATGAATCCGCGTTTCGATTTTCCATTTCATTTTCTTTTTCAACTTCATCGCAAACACCGGCAGGCGGCAAATTCCAGAGATTCGGCACATCGGTCGGAAAACAGCATTGCCCGACGCGCTCGTACTGCATAATATTTATTCGAGAAAGCTGGCTGGCGTCGGCAATCAGCGTGCGCTTTTTCGTTCTTTTGGCTATTTCGACGCCGAACGATTGCGTCACGTAGCTGACTCCTTCTTCCGGCTCGTAAGAAGTGAAAGCGACGGCGAAACAATTGCCGGGTTTTCGGCTTTTCTTTTGAATGCTGTTTATAAAAACTTGTAAATATTGCTGCATAAGAATTTTCCTGAATGTCTATTTAAAAAAGCTGCAATGCTGTTTTAGTACTTTGTATAAACCGCTTTGCTTCTGCCTTTCATAAATTCGACTACATAATCTTCACCGAGTTCGACGGGCGGCGTGCGGGTTTCTTCCTGCGGATTGAGTTCTTTGAGATTTAATTGCTGCGGGCGTTTGGAATTCAAAGCCAAAGTTCCCACGACGGGCACTCCGGTTAAGGCTTCGAGTTCTCGCGGTGTGTGAACGGTTTCGCGGAAAAATTCAGCGACGATGGCGCAGCCGAAACCAAGCAGCAATCCCATTCCGAGCCCGAGCAAAACAGTCAGTGAACGATTGGTTTTGAACGGAACTCCGGGAACGGTCGGCGCTTCGAGAACCGAGACGTTGGAAATCTTTTTCTTGTCGAGTTCGTCCGAAATCCTGGATTCTTCCTGTTTTTGCATATAAAGACGGTAACTGTCTTCAGCTTGCTTGATCTGCCGCGTTAAATCATCGTTTACCGTCGTCGCGCTCTTGAGTTGTTCTAACTGTTCTTTATATAAACGAACTTGCGCCGCTAAATTATCGCGCAGCGGGTAACGTCCGGCTTGCTCGATGCGGGCTTTTTTTAACTCGCCTTCCAGAGACTGCCGCATCGGATTTACATCCGAAGCCTGCTCACTGTAAGTCGTCGCCGAAGCCTTTGCCAGCGCTTCGGATGTCGTGCGAATTTGATCTTCGACTTCTTTGACCGCTCTGTCGTCGGGCTGAAATTTTGTCAGTAATTGAATGCGCCGGTTTTTGAGTTCGACCAGCATCATATTGAATCGTTCGATTGATTCCTGATTGGGCATAACGCGGCTCTGCGTCGAAATGCGCGATTGCATTCCGCCGAGCTGTTTTTCGATTTCCGCAATGCGTTTATCGGTCTCCTTAATCTGACCGTTCAAATCGTTGAGGCGAGCCTGTGTTTCCGTGTATTTGTTGAGTCCTAAATCTTTCTGCTGGTTGAGTGCTACCACGCCGGTCTTTTTTTGAAATGAAGAATATCGGTTTTCGGCGTCGCGCAAATCTCTCTGGTATTGATCAGCCTGATTCTTAAAGAATTCATAAGTCCCGGGCGGACTGTGAAGTTTTATGTGTTTGTCGAGATATAATTCCGACAGATTCTTTAAAACTGAGGCAGCGACTTCCGGCGAATTTGAAGTGTAACTGACCTCAATAATATTGGCTTTTTTTACCGGCGTAGCCAGCAAGTCTTTTTCCAGTTTGTATACAGCCCTTTCAACGTCCTGGGAACTAGGTTGATCCGTAGTTGCCTCGCTTCGGGCTAAATTGGTGTTTTTAACGACCTGCTCCAGCAAATCGCGGCTTTTTAAAAGCGAAATTTCAGAATTGATTTGAGTTTCAGAAATTTCGTTGGTGTCATAAGTCGTGCCGGTCGGTTCTGCGGTCACGGGCGCTTCAACCCGATTTTTTTTGACCAGTATTTTCATTCGTGATTCGTACTGGTCTGGAATGAATAACGCCAATATCGAGGCGACAACCGCAGTAGTTACAAAAGTGAGCAGAATCATCCATTTATGACGAAACACTACGACCGCAACATCACGGAGACTGAGGCTTTTCACTTTAAAGGCGCTTGCCGATGCTTTTCTCATACGATGGTCAACTTCCAATCTGCTATTGAAAATGAGCAAAACAGACGGTTTTCCAATTTTTTCTTTGTATCGGGCAGCGAAATGAATGACTAAAAAGACGATGGCGCAGGGCTTTGATTACAATTTTTTATAGATTGGTAATTATAAAGAAGAGAATTAAGGTTGCTTTTGGTTTGTGAGAAACCACTCTGTGATGTGACGACGGGTAAATCGGCAGGAAGTAACATTTTATAAGAACGAAATAAAATGTTTTATGCGGTCAAAATAAAAGAACAGAGAATTATGCTGAGAAAATTCAGATTTGTAAAAGAGTTATGCTTTTATCAACTTAATCGGGGTAGAAATTTCCGGGCGGGCAAAAAGCTATAAAAATTTTGGAAATTGCAGGATTTTGGACGGTTCATTTTCTTTCGATTTTTCCGCGTCGCGTTCTGCTTCTTCACGTTTCATTTTGATTTGCGCGGCGGTAATAACCTTTTGCAATTCGTCGAGCATTTCCGCGTCGAGCGACAAGGTTTTTTGACCGCACCAGCCCAAATCTTCCGTCCAGGTGGAAAGTTTTATAACTGCCTGATCGTTTTGCAGCGAAACTTCTACTTTTTTATCGTTTGTGAAAATCGGTGAAAATACTACTGCTGAATTTGCCTGCATATATTTTTTTAATAGAAAATGAAAATCATTTTCAATAAGAATTATGGCTCAAAAGAAAACTCGCGTCAAGTTTTCCTACACACAAATCTTGACGCGAGTTTCGTTGTTTTTTGCAAAATTAAGAACTTTGATTTTTGCTTTAGCTCTTAATATCAAAGGCTTCATTATAAAGATAAAAATCTTTATTTTTTTGTTTTCCACTGAGTTACCAAGGTTTCCAAGCTCGAAGTGTTTGCCGCGGGTTTAGCCGCTTTTCCGACCTGAATTGCTTTTTCCGCAGTCGCAATAGCTTCGTCTTTTCTGTTCATTTCGGCTAAAAGACGCGCTTTTGTTCCGAGATTGCCGAATGTTTCGCGGACGGCAATAGAATTGTTCAACCAGGCGAGAGCTTCTTCGTAACTCGAAGTGATTTTAGAAGTCAAAATATAGTTCGCAGCTTGCACCGGATCGCCGACCATTCTCGTGCGAAAATCATTGACGAGTCGTTTATTCAAATCTCCGACATCAATCGTAAAGGGGACTTTAACCTTTTCCCAGATAATTGCGGCGTCGGCAGCGTTCAGACGAATGTTTTCAAATTCGATTGCCATCGTTTCGTGAAAATCGGTCGGAACCGGCTTTGCCGTAACGCGCAGAGCGTCCTTTTTCTCGTCGTACGTAAAGCTGCCCCATTCGTTATTCACTTTGCTGAAAATTATTGTCCACTCGTTTTGATTCGGAATCGTGTGTAAGCCGTATTTTCCGGCGGGAAGCGGCTGACCGTTGACCGTTACGTCGCGGCTCACTTCAAACGTCGTATTTTCGTTCGCACCTGTTCGCCAGACCTTCCCGAGCGGAACGAGTTCGCCCCAAACGGGTCGACCCTTTATATTCGGGCGATGATAAACGATTGAAACGGTCGCGTCGCCGATAACTTGCGAAATTGACGCACGCTGGCTTTCACGAGGCAAATTCAACTGAGCGAAAACGCCCGTATTGAAAAGACCGATTGTAAACAGTAAAAGAAACAGTTTTTTCATATTTTTCGTGTTTTTCCTAATCATTTCTCCAATCTTTCCTTTGTTCTCTGAACAAATTTTTTAATCATTCCGGCGACCTCCGCCTGCATTCCCTGGCTGACGCGTTTTTCGCCGGCAAGCCCGGCAAGCAGATGAAATTCTCTCGCCGCTTTGCGTCTTAACTCGACCATTTGCGAAAATTGAATGAGTGTTCGTTCCGCGCTTTTTCCGATAAAATCAGCTCCGTAACGAAGAAAATTCTGCGTTTCACCCGATTTCGGAATCCATTCGATACGGTTATCAGTGTTTTCCGAAAGCTCGACGTTAAAAGATTGACTGACCGAGCCGATAAACGGAATTTCGGCGCGAATCGTCCAGCGAGCGATTGTTTCTTCGATTAAATTGATGCTTTCGACATTCGGCATTAATTCGACGAAATTACGAACATCGGAAAAAAAACGGCGCACTTTCTCAATCGGGGCGTCAACTTCAAAACTATCATTGTAACCGGCGCGAATTGTAAACATAGTTTAAGTCCAAAGTCTAAAGTCCAAAATCCAAAGTCTAAAGCAAATCGGAATTTTAAGGTTCAAAGTCTTAAATTTAAGTGTCAATACCCAAAATCTAAATCAGGAAGTCACAAATAGCAAAGACCTTAGACCTTGGACTTTAGACTTTGGACTCCTAAAAGGTTCCGTTAAAAAGCAGGGAATTGAAAAACGGTCGCGTAACTGTTCTAAAGATTCCGCGGAAAAAAGGTTCGTCGGCGAATAAAATTACGTGACCGGAACCGGTCGGCTCATCAATCACATAAGCCGTTCCTTTCAAAAGTCTTTCGGTGTTTCCTTCCCAGACGAAACCGGAGATTGTCAAAGGTTTTTTCGGGTTTGCGTCGAAAACCAGCGCGTTCGTTCCTTCTTTCGAGTAACGGAAAAAATATCCGCTGGAAAGCAAAACCGGCAATTCGTCGGTTTCCAAACCGTAAGTCAGATAATTCGTGCGGTCAACGGTCGCGCGCATAATCGCGCCCGGCACTCCTTCGGGAACTCGACCAGCGTTTGCCGACGGCGAAGCAATCGGCGGCAGAATCGGCGCTTGCCAATCGGCTTTATCGTTTTTCAATTCAGGCGCGGAAGTCGCATCATTTGCAGTTTGCGTTTTGGTTCGCGGAGTCGGAGACGGAGAAGCCGCGGTTTCCGCTTCTTTACGTTTATCAACTTCGTCGTCTTCGGTTGATTTTCCGGCTTCTTCATCATCGTCGCTCCCGACGAGCTTTGAAGACGTTAACGCAACGTCTTTAAGCGCGGCAAACACCGATGCGCCGCGAACGGTAACTAAAGTGCCGCCTTTGCTAATCCAGGTTTTTAATGACGAAACTCCGCCGCTTCCGAGCGCGCTGAAATATCTTCCGGCGGAACCGTCCGGCATAATTAAAACATTGTATTTATCGAGCGCTCCGCTTTTTACATTATTAATCGTCAAAGGCGTAAATTCGACGCCGTAACGGTCGAGCGTCCACCAGATTGAGCCATAAGAAGTCTGATCAACCGGATCGTCGGCGATCATAGCGATACGCGGCGTTTGCAGCGAATAAACGTTTTCGCTGCCGACGTTTGTATCGCCTTCTTCAGTGTATCCGGTATTGACAGCAACTACATTTACCCCGAGCTCGCGCGACAACCGGGCGATTGCATCGTGCACATTTTCGTTGTTCCGTGTAATTCGAACGACAAAAGTTCCGCGCGCGAATTTTCTGCCGCCGGCGTTCAAGTCCTTTCCTGCGACCGCAACGCGAAAACCTTCCTTTAAAAGGCGAATCGCCATCGCGCCCGCTCCGTCCGTTTCATAGGGAATAATATAAGCGATTTGCGCCCTGCCCAAAACAGTTCCGCGTTTTGTGTTTTCCAGATACTCGGCGGTAACCGGATTGGAATTGACATTCGCTGCGTCTTCCGTCCAAAAAGCGTCAACGCCAAACGCCAGCGGCATTGACCAGGCGGTGATGTCATAAAATCGGTATTCTTCTTTCTGAGCCGATTTACCGCGCATTTCATTGCGTTTGAATTTGGCTACTTCTTCGCGTACGAAAGCGTCATTTTGCGGCGTTTCCTGTTCAAGAAGTGACTTGATTAAAATCTTCTGCGGCTGATTTAATTCAATTATGTATGTACCGGCGGGGAAATTTCTCGAAACGGCAGGTGCATTTTTTTGATCGTAACTATGTGCCCGATTTGAATTAAAAGACGCGTTAGCGGTTTTAACTTCAATTTTTGCGCGCTGCAAAACCTCGATCATTTCGGCGGCTTTCACGCGATCATTCGCCGGAGAAATTACAATTCGCTTGACCCGTTCGTTGTTTGCCTCAGCTAATGCATTACGCCGAAAATCATAAAAATCCTGCAATCTCTGCGTTTTATTTTTCGCAATGGTTTCGAGCGTCGTCATCGAAGCGACGTAATGCTTGGCGATTGCCGAGCGCAAAGTAACAATCGAGCCGTCGTCACGCGTCCAGCGCAAGCCTTTGAAGCCGCCGCCGTCGGTTTCGTAAGTCATTCCGATAGCGCCGTTCAAAGAAGGATACGAATCCCAGTAACCCGGATAAAAAAGATCGAAAATATCACGAACGTAATAATCCCAGCGGTTTCGGTCAAAAGCATTCGCGTTCGCTCTGCCGAAAATATCCATCCATTTATTTGTAACCGGCTGCGGCAGATTCGGATTTATCGGCAAAGCGGCGGGCGGAAAGAAATACTGCGAAGGCTGCCCGTGATGGTCTACCGCGATTTGCGGATTCCACTCAAAAAACGCTCTTTGCATATTTTGCGTTTCTTTCTGCGTTGCGGCGATATTATCGCGGTTCAAATCAAAACGGTAATGATTGTATCTGCCCCAGATTGACCACGGCTCGCGGTGTTCGAGAGCGTTTCGGTCAGCGTTGCCCATCGCAACGGAGTTGTACCATGTGACGAAGCGTTCGTGCCCGTCGGGATTTTCTCCGGTCAAAATCAAAACGACAGTATTGTTTAAAATATCGAGAGTTTGCGGTTCATTCGACGCCGCAAGTTGGTAAATAACCTGCATCATCGCTTCAAAAGATGCTGATTCGTTGCCGTGAATCGTGTAAGCCATCCACGCGATTGTCGGATTGTTTTGAATTATCGAAGCTGCCTGATTCGCATTCGTCGTTCGCGGGTCTGTCAAACGCGCGTTGTTTGCTTTAATTTCATCCAAGCGCGAGATGTTTTGCGGCGAAGAAATAGCCACGATATGCTGCATTCTGTGTTCGTTCGTCTCGCCGATGTCGAAAATCTTCACGCGGTCGGGAGCGGCTTTAGCGATTGATTCGATGACTTTTTCCATCTGCGCGTAAGTCGTGTGATGATCGCCGACATCGAATCGTAAAATGCTTTGCGGGCGGGGAACTTCCTGACGGTATTCGCCGCGCGTATAAAAATTAAATTTTTCTTCGGTTTGCGAAAAAGCGGTCAGCGCGAACAAACATAGAACGACGGCAAGAAAAAGGCTTTTGTTCTTCATTATAAAAAGTTTTTCAGACTCCCGGAATTGAAAATTGCAAGACTTTACAAGATATTAAATGTTAAAGTCTTCAAAGCAAAATGGCAATGGAAAATTTAGAACCGGAAAGAGTTTGCCCGCGCTGCGACGCCCGAAAAATGAAAAATTGGCGCCAATTAACCGACGAACAGAAGTTTCTCGTCGAAAGATTGCCCCTGAACACAAACTTTTCGCCGGAGGATAGAAAAAAGCATCGTTTTTGCGAACATTGCTGGTTCGAAGAAGTCAAGCCGGAAAAACGAACGTGTTAACCGGATAATCTTTGATTTTATAGTAAAAAGTCTTCCGCTTTTCTGATCGCCTGAATCCTTTTAATTTCAAATTTCTAAGTAAATTTAAAAATTCCGTAAAAAAATAGTTAAGCGCCGAAACTTTTTTCCGTTTAAAGACAATAAGAGTAAGACGAGTTATTTCAAGTCTTCGGAAGAAAACGAATTGAACGGCAATAATGAAACAAATTTGATAAACAAAATCGCCGCCGGTGACGAGCCTGCATTTAATGAAGTTTACGGCTCGCATCGAAATAGAATATTCGGTTTTGTTTATCGAATGACGTTTAATCAAACGATTGCCGAAGACATCACGCACGAAGTTTTTGTTTTCTTGATTGAAAATCCGAAACGGTTTTATGCCGAACGCGGTTCGATTTTGACGTTTTTATGTGCGGTTGCAAGGAATCTGGTGATGAATCATTTGCGGCTTAAATATAATTCGGACATCGCGATTGATGAGTACGAAGATTTCGACGTGGCAGAAAGCGGAACGAAAAATAATCCGCTTTCCGAGCTGCTCAAAATGGAAATGGCGGCGCAAATTGATGCCTGCATCGCGGCGCTTCCGCCTTTGCAAAGAGAAGCGATTATTTTGCGGGAATTTCAAGGGCTTTCTTACGAGGAAATAGCGAAAGTGACGGGAGCGGAAAAGAGCGCCGTTAAAACTCGGCTTCATCGTGCGAGGCAAACTTTAGCCGGACAGCTTTCCGCATACGTTTCGTTGCCGAAGGATAAAAGTTATGAATTGTGTTGAAACAAAAAACAATATCGAAGCTTTGCTCGACGGAGAATTGGATGACATTACGAAAGATGCCGTCGAGCATCATTTGTGGATTTGTCCGGCTTGTCTCAAATGGAAAGAGCGAATGGCGTCTTTTTCGAGTTTATTGCAAACAAGTAATATTCCCGCTCCTTCGCCGCTGCTCGATGAACGCGTAATGAAATCCTTCGAAATACGTAATGCTTCTGAATCGTTTTGGCATCGTGTTGTTTTCGGCAAACTTGCAGTTCCGAAACCGGTTTTCGCGGCTCTTCTGCTTTTAATGCTCTGCTCGATTTGGCTGGCATTTCAAGCGGGAAAAATCAATTCGACGGAAGTTTCGATGACGGCGCCTTCGATTGTTTCAAACGAAATCCCCGTTCAAAATGCAGAACCTAAAATTCAAACCGTTGAGGTCGAAGTTCCGGTTATAAAGGAAAAAACGGTGACGCGCATCGTTTATGTGCGCGAAACGAAAAATACAATCAACGAAAAAAACGAAACGAACACGACGAACGAAAAAGGGAAATCCGGCGTTTTAATCCGAAACGATGCGCCGCAATTCAGCTCGACCGTGACGGACAAAGGCTTTTTTACCGATGTCAGTTTGAAAGGTTTTGAACCGTCGGCGGAAATCAACGCAAAAATTATCAAAGAGGTGAAAGAAAATGAACAATAAATTACTGTCAATCGCAATTATATTTTTTTGCTGCATTTTTGTTTTAGCTGGCAGCGCAGCGGCTCAGCAAAGTTCGGTGAGCTTTAACAAAAAAGGCATTTCGGTAATTTTCAAAATCGAAACGTCTTCGCCCGACGCGAAAAAACAATCATTCGGCAGCGTGTATTTCACCGGATATGACGACGCCGAAAAAGAAAGCCGCGTTCACCGTGTGATCGGCGATAAAACAATCGGCACATATTTCGGATACGATTTAGTCGTAGAATCTACGGGAGAAACGAATAAATTCAAGGTTTCCATCAGACCGCTTTCGATAAATCCGCCTGAACAATTGCGTCTGAATGATTTAACGGCGAGCTCGCTGCCGAAATACCCCGCGGATATGATCGTCGAAGACGGCGACACAATCGCGCTCGATCTTTTGGTCAATCCGCAGACAAAAGTAAAAATCGTGGATTTAATAAAAGTAACGGCGAAAAAGCCGCAAGCCGATTCGACTTTGTATACAACATCGGCGAGCGGTTCCGGGGCGAGTTCTTCCAATTCAGGTTTCGGTTCGGGCGCGAGCGGCGGCACCAGAACAACCGTTAATTCGCAAAGCGGCAATAAGGCGCAGGATTTTACGCTAAACGATATAAAAATGCGTCTTACATCGCCGAAATTGCTGGTCAACGGCACACCTAGTTCGTTGCGCGGAAGCGAATGGAACGGCATTATCGAAGGTTCTGTAATTTATCTTTATGTTCCCGAAAAGGGTCGTTTCATCTTCTCGCTTTTTCCACGTGAAAACTTCGATTTTCAAAAAGGCGCCCTGCTTGAAAACAACAAAATCACTTTTCAGGCAAACGGCGAGCTATACGAATTGATTTCCAGCGCGCCGATTGTCAGCAGCAACGGAAATTGGGGATTATGGGTTTTGAACGATGCGAATTACAAGCCGGATTTAACTTTCGGCGCCGCTTCTTCCGATCATCTTCAATACGGTGCGTCGGACGCCGTCGAATATCTTTTAACCAGAAAGCCGCAGCCGAGAAGAAGCGTTAAATCGGTAGCTGCCGTTCATTCGGACGCAAAAAGAATTTACCGCAAATGGCTCGAAACAGACGTTCCGTATATTATTACCGACGCGGAAAAACAAACGTTTCACAGTTTGAATACCGATAATGAACGCGAACAATTCATCGAAACGTTCTGGCAGAGACGCGATTCGACACCCGAAACGAAAGAAAACGAATTTCGCCGCGAATATTACAACCGCGTCGCTTTCGCCAATCAAAATTACTCTTACGGCGAAACCGAAGGTTGGCAAACCGACCGCGGACGCATTTTTATCACAAACGGCAGACCCGACGAAGTGCAGAAAAATGCGACTGGCGAAACATGGATTTATAAATCGGAAACGGAAGGAATTAAAAAGTTTGAATTCATCTATGAAACGAAAAGCGGTGATTTACGTTTGAAACAGTAAGATTATATTTTTGTTTGTCGGATTTTTCCCAAAAACACAATGCAGATTTTTTGATTTTAAAGAAAACAAAATAAAAAAGCGCCGAATTTGCAAACGGCGCTTTTTTATTTGATAAAGAGTTCGATATTTATTCGCTTTTATCCTTTGGAGAATCTTTATCTTTTTTGTTTTCTTCTTCCTTTATAGTTTCGACCTTGACGCTGTGCGTTTCAAATTCCGATTGAATTTGCCGATAATTATCTTTTTCGAGCTTTAAAACTGCGAAGTCTTTATCGCTGCGAACAGTCAGCCAGTGAGATTTCGATTTCATAAAGAAAATCGGCAAAGCCAAAACTCCGAGCGCAAGCGCCGCGACCGCCCCGGTTTTCCACATAGGTTTTTTTGAAAACGAATATTCTGCGGCTTTTATGTCCGCGTAGTTAATTTCTTTCAATGTCGATCCGCCTTTTTTGGAAACAACCTTAAAGGAGTTGTCAGTGAATACGATTCTTGAGTTTTCTTCTTTGGTGTCGTCGCCTTTGGTGACGAGCATTTCGACTTCGTAGGAGGTATCGGCGGCAAAAGCGAACGGCGCGGATACGATTAAAAGAGTCAAGCACAATAACAGTGATGTGATTTTCATAGTTTTTCCTGATTTTTATTTATTGTTTGTTTGAACGGGATTTTACAAAATCAAAGGGGACGATTTTGAACAAGGGATTTTATCCTTATTCTGCAAATATTACAAGCGAATTTTTTTTGTTTATAAACTTGATTTTTTACGTCCTTTTCGATCCTGTTCAAATCAAAAACTGCGCGTCAAATAATCGAAAATCTCAAAAAATATTCAATCTTAAATAGACAACAAGCGTTTTTTTATTTATTTGCATCGCGGCTGATTTACAATGATTTTGTTACCGGAATTTTTGCCGGAAAGAGTCAAATCGCAACCTTAAAGTCTTTATGAAACGTAATATTAATCCAAAATATTCTCGAAAGATTTGCGAATATTCAGTCTGTGAATTGTCAGGTTTTCCAATAGTTCCTTGACGGAAGAAAGTTTCATTCGTTTTGTGATAGTTTGCAAAGCGGTTTGATTGGCGAGCGGCAGGCGAGTCGAGCGCCCGACCGTAAGGCGAAGGTTGTGGTCGAGTTTGGAGAGAAAATTATAACCTTCAGAGAAATTTGCAAAATCTTCCTTGCCGAGCGAATTATTTTCGTAAAGAGCTTTAAGCATAAAAACAGTTGAGCGATTATCTTCGTCGTCGGCGACGTTATCTCTCAACTGCAAAAAACGCATCGCGAAATAAACGTCGAGCATTCCGCCCGCGCCGAATTTTATGTCAATTTCTTTGTTTGAAAGCGCGGGCGCTTTTTGTTCTTCCAGTTTCTCGCGTATACGAACGGTTTCATCGCGCAGTTTGCGGCGTTCGGAGTCTGAGGCTTGTATCTTTAGTGCCTTGGAATGGATGATTTCTCTGGCTTGCAGTTCGGCTTTTTTCGCTAATTCATAATCGCCGGCGACGCCGCGAATTTTGACATAAGCGACCCATTCCCAAATTGCCGCTCTCGTTTCGAGATAATTCGTAAAAGCGCTGATTCCGATGGAAGTCGCGCCATTTTTCCCATCGGGTCTGAGACGCAAATCAACGCGGTAAAGAAGCCCTTCGCGCGTCAAACCGGAAAGCGCCGTGACGAAAATTTCGACGGCGCGGCTGTAAAATTCGGCGTGCGTCGAATTATTAATCGGCAGAGGCTTCGCATCGTCATAGATCAGAAGCAAATCCAAATCCGACCCGTAATCCATTCCTTTTCCGCCGAGTTTTCCCAAACCGGTAACGGCAAAAGGAAAATCAGAAATCTGTTGAGAATTCCGTCTGCTTAATTCGCATTTAGTGATAAAAAGCGCGGCTTCAATGCTCGCTTCAGCGAGTTCGGATTGCAGACGTTTGCTTTCTTCGCGGGAGAATTTTTCATAAACATCGTAAACGACAATTTCTAATAAAAAACGCGACCAGTTTCTTCGCAGAACGTCTAGTTGTTTGGAGTAACTCGGTTCCTTTTCGACGGCGAAAAGCAGATTTTCCCGGTAGTTTCGTTTAGAAAATGTTTTACTCGGGTTCGGTAAATCATTTATCAAACCGGGTTTAGCGGCGAGCATTTCCGCATAATGCGGCGAAACATTTGATAAAGTTTGCAGAATTTTTGTTTTTTCCCGGCTGATTTTAATAGTTGATTTTTCGATAGATGAGACTAATTGAACAGGCAAGGTTTTTGAATCGCCTTCTTCAGTCGGCAGATCGTCTAAAATTGGTGATTCAGCTTCGGAAGCATCGAAATCCGTTTCCGAAATTCCGGTTTGCTGTGAAAAGTCGCCGAAGACACGCGAGAAAATTCGATGAACGTTTGAAGCATGAAATGTGATTTTGCCGGTGAATTCTTCCGCATCTCTGAAGCCCATTCTTTTAGCAAGCAGCGTTTTTTTTGCCGAATCTTCTGGAACCGTGTGAGTTTGCAGCCCGTTTTCCATTTGCAAAAGATGTTCGGTGCGGCGCAGAAAATCGTATGCGTCGTAAAGTTGGGTCGTTTCGCTTTCCGAAATGAGATTTCGGTCGGCTAAATTTGACAAGCTTTTTAAGGTGTGCGGCGACCGCAGCCAAGCATCTTTTCCGCCGTAAGCCAACTGCAGGGCTTGGGCGATAAATTCGATTTCGCGGATTCCGCCTTTGCCGAGTTTAACGTTGAAACCTTTTTTGTTCGTGTGTTCGAGGTTTATTTTTTCTTTTGATAACCGAACGTCGCGCAGCGCTTTTTCGACTGTTTCGTGCGGCGAAAAAACGTAATTTTCCGTTTCTTTGAAAAATGTTTTGTAAAGCTCGCCATCGCCCGCGCTCGAACGCGAACGAATCAAAACCTGTCTTTCCCAGGCTCGCGCATCGGTTTGAAAATAACGAATCGTGTCTTTGACCGAAAGCGCCAGCGCGCCGACTCGCCCGTGCGGACGAAGCCGCAGATCAACCCGATAAGCCGCGCCTTCGCCGGATTGTCCGCCGACCATTTTTGAAACGAATTCGGCTAGTTTGACGAAATATTCGCGATTCGTGACCGATCCGCGCGAACCTTGCCCGGAAGTAGCGCCCTCGTCCGAATATATGAACAGCAAATCAATGTCGGACGAATAATTCAATTCCTTCGAGCCGAGTTTTCCAAGACTGACGATGCAGAATTTTGAAGGTTTGGCGCGTCCTTTTTCGTCTTTTTCGAGCGCTGTGCCGTAGCGATTGTCGAGCTCCTGTCTCGACAATCGCAAAGCGTATTCGAGAATCGAGTCAGCCAAATTGGAAAGTTCTTCGGTGATTTCCGCGACGGTTGCAAGTCGCCGTATGTCGCGCAAAAAAATTCTTAAAAGCTCACGTCGGCGGAAACGCGCAAGCAAAATGTTTGGTTCGATTTCCGAGTTTGTCAGCGAAAATCTGGCGAGCGATTCGAGCAACTCTTCCTTATCACGCACTTTCGATTCGCCCCGATGACGATTCAGCCATGTTATGTAATTCGGGTTTTGCAGAATTGTCGCCGCGAGCAGCGGGCTAAAAGAGGCGAGCGTTAAAACGTCCGATAGCAATCCTTCGTTTTTTTGTAATTTTTTCGCCTGTGAAAGATGTTTTTCAAAAAACTGCTGAAAAAAACGCTGCGCTGCGCCAACGTCAGGCAAATCTGCAAAAAACGATTGTTTTAATTCCATAAAAAGATTCGTATCGTTATTTTACATTTTACATTCCGAATTACGCATTTTGTCGAATCCGTTTGGTTCGAGATAATTTATAATGAAAAACATCAAATGCACACGAATTTTGCGGCTGATAAAACTTTAATGAAAAGATACGAATTCCAGGTAACCGAAGCGGAAAATAAAACTCGCCTCGAAGATTTTCTGCTCGCAAGATTTCGCACATTAAGCAAAATTTATCTGCGCGAAGTGGTGCGCGACGAGCGCTGCGAAGTAAACGGCAGGCTCGAAAATCGCGGCTTCAAGTTACGAACAAACGATTTCATCGAAATAGAAATTGATAATTCTCGCCAAACCACTATCGAACCCGAATCGGTTCCTTTGGAAATCGTGTACGAGGACCCGGAAATTCTGGTTGTCAATAAACCGGCGGGAATGCTGGTTCATCCGACTCTAAAGGTTCGCACGGGAACTTTGCTTAACGGTTTGGTTTTTTATTTGAATCAAAATCTTGTAGAAAATAAGGAAAATTATTTATCTTACATTCGGGCGGGCTTGATTCATCGTTTGGACAAAGACACTTCCGGCTTACTGGTGATCGGGAAAAACGCGCGGGCGCACAGAATTTTGTGCAGCCATTTTCAGCGTAAATTAGTCGAAAAAAGATATTTCGCGCTCGTTGACGGTTCCGTAAACGATGAATCGGGAACGATTAAAGCGCCAATCGGACGTTATGCGGAAGAAAAAATCTGGAACATCAAACCGGACGGCAAACAATCAATTACAAACTTTTGGGTGAAAAACAGATGCGCTGATAGAACATTGCTCGAACTCGAACCCGTCACCGGCAGAACGAATCAACTAAGAATTCATCTGGCGCACGTCGGGCATCCGATTACCGGCGATGAAAAATACGGCGGAAAACCCTTTCAACGTATGTGTCTGCACGCTTATAAACTTTGTTTTCGCCACCCGAGCGGCGGAAAACGGATGGAATTCGTCGCCGAAACGCAGTTTGTAGAGAAATGAATGTTGTTTCTTCTGTATAATAAAGCTGAAATTAAAATGATTCTGAAATCCTTTTTATTTACAATTTTTCTGATTGCTTTCACCGTTCCGATAAACGCGCAGAAAATCGAATGGACGAGCGATTACGCCGCAGCCGAAAAAATCGCGCGGCAGACGGGCAAGCCTCTGCTTTTAGATTTTACTACCGTGTGGTGCGGTTTATGTCGTTTGATGGACGCAAAATTCTGGACGCGGAGCGATGTCATCGAAATTTCCAAACAATTCGTCAGCGTTAAACTCGACGGCGAAAAAGAAGAACTTTTAGCGAAAAGATTCGGCGTGAGCCAATTTCCGGCTGTTGTCGTAGCCGACCCGTGGAGCGCGGGAATTGATTCTCACACCGGTTTCGGACAAAACGCCGACCGCGTAATTGCCGGCAAAGCCGCTTCTTTTCCGAAAGATTTCAACGAACTGAAAAAATCCGGTGACGCGCTTGAAAAAAATCAAAACGACAGCTCCGCCCTGCATGATTTTGCCGCGTTTTACTCGCAAAGAAAATTATATAATTTGAGCATCGAACTTTATAAAAAAGTTTTGAAAGTGGAAAACACGCCCGCAAAAAGGGAAGCCGCACTTTACAATCTGGCGGCGGATTCATTGAAAATCGGAAGATACGGCGAAGCACTTACTTATTTTGAAACTTTACAAAAAGAATTCCCCCAAAGCCTTCAAGCCGAGATGGTTGAATACGGCATTTTTAACTCTCATCTCGGAAAAAACAATCTCGCCGAAGCGGAAAAACATCTGGCGAAATTTAAAGCTAACTTTCCGCATTCAAAAATAATCACGCAGGCGGAACAAGCTTTGCAAAATCGGAAATCAAGAAATTAAAAACTGAAACCGACGTTGAAGGACAAACTTCTTCCGGGAAAACTGATTTGCTGAGCGCCGTTGATAAATATGATTCCGCCGTCAGTGTACCCCGAAAGCGTGCGTAAAAAATTCGGCGAAGACATATTACCGATTGGGTTTCCTTTATTGATTATATTGAAAACGTTACTGACCCGAAGGCTGAAATTGAGAGATTGCTTCGGCGGCTTTTTATTCTTTTTATCTTCATTAAAAGCGAAACTCTTGGAAATTGAACCGTTAAAAACAAAATTTCTAGGACCTCTGCCCAAGTTTCGCGGAATGATTTCATCTCCGGGCGAAGGATTCGGGTCGAGAATGCCGTAAGGCGTTCTGACCAGATTCGGCTTACTCAAATCGGTTGCAAATGAAGGTCGCTCACTGAAAAAACCGTCCCCGTTGGTGTCGCGCCCGGTGAAAATGTTGAATCTGGTGCCCGAGCTGACATAAAAATCGCTGCCGACAGAAATTCTCAAAGGCAGATTGTAGAAAAAATAACCGCTGAGACTGTGAACGCCGTCGTAAGGAGTCGGGGCGAGTTCCCGGCTAAAATCATACGGGTCGAACGGCGAACCGCTGCCGCTGACGAGGTTGCCTTTTGATTTGATAAAGGAATAACGGACGTTGGCGAATAGTTTTTGTGATTGCGGGAAACCGAGGTTGATTGAAAACCTGTCGGTTTCGGTTTTTCCGGCAGAGTTTGTTTCGTAAATGTTTCCGGCGTTTCCGAACGGTCGTACGGCGAGCGACGGGTAAAGCGGATTGAACGTACCGGCGAGCGGCGCGTTAATGTTCTGCGTAACGGCTTGCCGGAAAGTCGTGCCGCGCGAAAATGTAAAATTCAAAGTGTAGCCTTTCGGCATTTTCTTCGCGGCGGTAATGTTAAATAAGGATTGATAAGGCGTTTCAAATTCTAGAGCGATAAATCTTTTGGTGCGCGGCAAAGCGAATTGTTCGAACAAATCAACGGTCGGAACGTTCGGATAAAAATCCAGAATGTTTGTGTCGGTTATCAAATACTGCAATCTATCATCGCCGTTCGCTTGCCTTACGCCCAGAGTGTTGTTGAGCGAGAATCTTGAATAAAACATTCCGTATCCGATGCTTATTCTCGGCAGCGTGTACAGCGGATTTTGTTTTTCCTTTGCTTTCGGCGCCCAGATTAAACCAAATCGCGGCGCCAGGTTGAAATCGCTGTTTACGTTCGTTTGATTTTCGTAGCGCACGCCAAAGCTGGCGGCAATCGTTTCGGATATTTTATAGCTGTTCTGCACGTATAATCCGACATCGTACTGCGAAACTTTAATTTCGGGATTGCCGCCGGAAATCGTGACCTGATTGGCACCGCCGCCGAGTTCTCTGATTCGCTGATTTGTAAATCCCAATTGCCTGAAAAGCAGCGTTCGGCGGTAACTTTCCAAACTATTGATTTGCGTCAGAATAAAATTCCCCGCATTGTCGGTTAAAGGATTGTTATTAACATCCAAAACCGGCGCGAGCCTGCCGCCGAATGTGTAAGTTCCGCCGAAATTCGCCGTCGAGTTCTGGTTTATATGCTCGCCGCGCAGCCGAAAACCAAAGCCCAATGCGTATCTTCCCATCTGCCAGGTGGTTTCGTTTGTCGCATCGAAGCGAAAATTTTTGTTTGAGTTATCCTGCTGCGAACCGCCGCCGAAAAAAGCGTCAAGGACGTTGATCGCCGGTTCATTGCTTCCGCCGAAACTTTCACTGACGAAATAAGCAGCGAGAAACCGCGTCTGGTTGACGACGTTCTCATTTATCAAATTTGTGTCGGAAAACTGTAAATAATGACTTTGAGAATTTGCGTCGTTGGCGCGACTGGGAAGAGAAAAACCGCCGACGTTTTGTCCCTTCGCGCGATTTGTTCCGAAATTGTAATTGAGATAAAGTTTATGCTTTTTGTTCGGGTCAGCGTTAATTGTCAGGCTGATGCTTTCCGAACGGCTCGGCGCGGCGAAAGATTGTTTGAATTCAACGGGCTGTAAATTCGAATCTAAAACGATGGCGTTGATTACGGCGCTTATATCGCTTTCGCTGTGGCTCCCGTAAACGAAGAAGTTGGCTTTTTTACCGAAAAGCGGTCCCGATAAATTGAGAAAGTAGTTTCTTGATTGATAAGGAACGCGCCTGCCGATAAATGGGTCGGCGGCGTTAAAGCGCGAATCGGCGAAACTGAAGCTTACATACCCTTTGATTTTATCAACGTTGGATCGGGTGAAAATTTCGATTCCGCCGCCGAAAGGACTGTCGTATTGAGC
>DASVQY010000009.1:0-25280 GCA_036388895.1 Pyrinomonadaceae bacterium
TGAACGAATGTAAAGCGACCCGGATCTTGATTACGGAATGTAATGTGATTCCTAATCAATCTTTCACGAGTTGCAATTTGTCTCGCCGGTCCGTAAGTGATGATATAGCCTTGAGCCGTCGGATCTCCTTGCAATACTCTGAAGAATTCGTCGAGTCTGGCTCTAACTTCATCGTTGGACAGAACATTGAACGTATCTACTTCTCTTGCGGTCGGTAATTCTCTAACAATACCTGTTTCCGAAGCTGACGCAGGGCATTCACACGCCGCATTTGTTGAGCGGATGTTTACCGTTGCAGTTACGTTTCCGCTTTGTGGTGCACGAACCGTTATTGAGCGTGAACCCTGTCCCGATTCAATTGTTCCGGCTGAAACTGTCCATTCAAACGTAAAGTTTTCTTGGTTTCCGCCGCTTACATTAGCCGTAAAGGTCATCGTTCCGCCCGGTTCGACTGCTTCCGCAGGTCCCGTTACTGTCAGACTCGGACATTCACACGGCGGCGGGATTGCTTCACAATCGCACTCGGCAACCGTAATGGTTTGTGTTTGAGTTTGACCGCAAACGCCGCAACCATCGTCAACACCTGCTGTAATCGTGTATGTTCCCGGTCTGACACCAGTCAAATCCCAAGAAACATTTGCGCCCTGACCGACAACGCGTCCGCCCGAAACTGTATAGTTATAGGTGAGAACGTCATTTTCAGGATCAACGGCAGTCGTTGTGACATTAACCGACATATCGTCGCTGCAGGTTACGCCCGCTCTCGGACGGAAGCCTGTAGCACACGGCAATGTAACTCTTGATTCGCTTAATGTAACCGAAGTTACGTTAGCTGGTTGATTGATAATTTCAGCCTGACGTTTGTCGCGTCTTCCGGCAAAAAACTGAACGATAAATCCGTGTGGATCGGTTGACGTGCGGAATCCCGGAGGAACGCCGGCAAAGCTAGTCGTAATCGTTCTATTCGGAACAGTTGCAGTTCCGGGAATGAAAACGCTTTGACTGGTGTTTGTTTCATCGTCGAAGCTGTCACGATCCTGTTGGTTAAAGTGATGACGGTAAGCTAAGCCGAATCCCATCCAGCGAGCCGGGAAAATACGAACACCGGCTAAACCGTCGAACGGATTGTTTTCAAAAGCGTTCGGCGTGCGTCCGCCAACGTATTGCGTCGTACGGGCTTCCAAAATCGGCTGGAAATATTTGTTAACCGGAAAGTCTACCGCAACACCGGCTAAAACTTCATCTCCCCGATCAAGGAAAACAACATCTTCGGTTGCGCCCAATGTGCCTCTAATATCGCTGTTATAAATATAACCGAGATTAGCCGAGACGTTTATCCACTTCTGCAGACGAGCATCAGCAAATAAAATAGCACCGAAATCTCCGCGATTGTCGCTGAACGGATTCCAGCCGCCTCCGCCAGCGCTTGCGCCGCGTTGAAGCTGATTGAATCCGCTGGAGTCATTCGGCTGATCGGCATAAAAGCGATAGAACGGAATAACGCCGACGCCAATCGGATTATTTAAGCCCGTAAAACGAATTTTCGCGCCGATGGTAAAGGTGTTGAACGCAGATTCGCCGAAATTGCGGTTGACAAGCGGCGCGTCAGGCAAATATGCCGGAGCCGCCGTAAATACTGAAGGCGCCGTTGCGCCCGGAGCGCAGGTTGTCACGCCAGCCGTCGTACAAACGGTTTGCAAAACAACGCCCGGCAAAATGCTGCCGTATACCGAGCCGATGCCCGGGAAAAGATCTGCGCCGTCGCCTCCGGCTCTAACTCCGCCCAAAGTCGCGTTTGTTCCCGCCGGGAAACCGAAAATCGGTCCCGAGAAGAACGGAGAAGTCAGTCCGAAAGTACCGGCGTTGCCTCCGACAAACGGAAACTGAACGAACGGAGCGCCTTGTGGACGATATACAGCTCGGTTTCCAAAAGCTCCCGTACCCGTTCCCGGCGCTAAAACAATAGCCGGCGCGCTTGTAAATCCGGTTCCGATCAAAACTTGGGAATTAGGTAGATAAAAACTTGAAAGATTACGCGGCGAGTTAACTTTAACTGCGCGGTAAGCATCGGTATTAAAAAACATTTCAAAATGATTGGTTATACCGATTTGAAAGCTGATCGGAACTTCTGTGATATCTACATCACCCGGATCGCGGTCGAAGTTGCTGTAAGCAGCGCTGAAGGTAAATTCCCCTCTTCTCAGAGTTTGTCCGTCATAAACGGTAAAAAGACCGGTCGGACCTCCCGGAGGACCTCCCGTGCCGACTGTGGGCGCCGTGTTTCGCGGGTCTTTTTCCGGTCGGGCATTCGTATCTACAGTAGTCGTCTGCCTCGTTGTTGTAGTTGTAGTTGTAGTAGTAGTAGTTTGGGCTGACACTGAAAAAGCAAATGTCAGCAAAATAAGCGCAATAACATACGCTTTGCTAGCGAGTTTCATCACATTCCTCCGCCGAAAATAATTTAAAATTAAATTTCAATTTGTAGCTTAGTTAAGAAAACAATAAATATCAATCTTTTCAATAAGCTACTCAATTATTACATACACAAAAAAACTTGCAAACTTTGAATGTCTTAATTTTCGTTCTTAAGCGCATTAAATTTAAGTTTATAGTTGTAAATTTATAAGGAAGGTTAACTCAAAAGTCAATGAAAACTTTTTGAAGTCAAACACTTCCTCGTTAAGACCTTACTCCAGATGAGCAGGAAAATCAAGCATTTTTTATTAAACGGATAAATTTATCAAGCGTAAATTCCGCGCATTTTCGTGTCGTATGCGACGCGGTCAATCGCCAGCATATAAGCCGCCGTTCGCGTATCTACGTCGTGAAGTTCCGAAAAGCGGCTCAATTCGTTAAAACTCGCCACCATTTTTTCTTCCAGACGTTGATTTACTTCGTCTTCGCGCCAGAAATAGCCCATCCTGTCCTGAACCCATTCAAAATATGAAACAGTCACGCCGCCCGCATTCGCCAGAATATCCGGAATAACGAATATTCCTTTGTCGTGCAGTATTTTATCGGCTTTCGGCGTCGTCGGACCGTTAGCGCCTTCGGCTAAAATCTTACACTTTATTCGATCTGCGTTTTCCGATGTTATCTGATTTTCGGTCGCGCACGGAGCGAGCACGTCGCATTCGATTTCTAAAAGCTCCTTGTTGCCTACCGGATCGGCTTCCTTATACCCTTCGAGAGTTTTATTAGCCTGCAAGTAAGCGAGAACATCGGGAATATTCAATCCGCTTGAATTGTATATTCCGCCGCCGATGTCTGATATTGCCGTGACTTTATAGCCCTGTTCGTGCATCAAAGCAGCGCCGATTCCGCCGACGTTTCCTGCTCCCTGCACAACGACGGAGGTTTGATCGGGCGTTAATTTAAATCGTTTGATAGCTTCATTGACGGTAAACAAAACACCGCGCCCCGTAGCTTCGCGCCGACCGAGTGAGCCGCCGATTGCCACGGGTTTTCCGGTCACAACGGCGGTAACCGTATGTCGAGCGTGCATCGAATAGGTGTCCATAATCCACGCCATCGTCTGCTCGTTAGTGTTCATATCCGGTGCCGGAACGTCTTTGTCCGGTCCGATGAAATCCAGTAATTCTGAGGTATAACGACGCGTCAGGCGCTCTAATTCACCTTGCGACATTTGTATCGGATTGCAGACGATTCCGCCTTTCGCGCCGCCAAACGGCACGTTCACGACGGCACATTTCCAGGTCATCCACGCCGAAAGCGCTTTTACTTCGTCGAGCGTTACGTCGGGCGCATAGCGAATTCCGCCTTTTGCCGGACCGCGAGCGAAGTTGTGTTGAACGCGATACCCTTCAAAAACTTCGATATGACCGGTGTCCATTCGCACCGGAATATAAACTTTAAGCTCGCGGCTCGGAACTCTTAAAACCGCGTACAAATCGGGGTCTAACCCTAAAATCTGGGCGGCGCGGTCAAAACGTTCGCTCATCGCTTCAAACGGATTTTTCTCGTCGCTTCCTTTAAACCGCCGCATTTCATCTGCCATCGGATTTGCCATTTCTGATTATTTCTCCAAATAAATGTGTGTTTTTTAGCTTTAGCTTTAATCTTTTTATATATAAGTTCTTTATATTAAATCACTTTGATTTAAAGTTTCATTCATCGCGCCGCTCCGGTAACCCTGCAAGTCGAGCGTCACGTAACGGAAGCCTAAATCTTTGAATTTCTTCGTAAACTCTTGCGTAATCTTTAGATTTAAGGCGTTTATCAATTCGTTCGGCGCAATTTCAATGCGAACGAGATCGTCGTGAAGCCGAACGCGAAATTCCTTAAAACCCAGGTTTCGCAGAATCATTTCGCCTTTTTCCACTTTTGAAAGCCGCTCAATCGTCACCGGAACGCCGTATGCGATGCGTGATGAAAGACACGGACTAGCTGGTTTGTCCCAGGTCGGCAAGCCATGTTTTTTGCTTAAAATTCTTATTTCTTTTTTGCTCAGACCGACCATTACGAAGGGACTTTTCACCGAATTTTCTTCCGCAGCCGCTCTTCCCGGGCGATAATCGGCGACATCATCGGCGTTCGTGCCGTCAATTATGTGTTTTATGTTTTTTCCGCGGGCTATTTCTGAAAGTTTACCGTATAGCTCGGTTTTGCAGAAATAACAGCGATTGTTCGGATTTGCCTGATAATTCGGGTTTTCAAGTTCTTCGGTTTGAATCGTTTGAAGATTGAGATTGAATTCAGAGGCGATTTTTTCCGCTTCTTCGCGCTGGATTTTTGAAACGCTCGGCGAAATGCCCAAAACGCAGACGCATTTTTCTTTTAATTCCTGTGTTGCAATCAAAGCCAGATAAGCGCTGTCTACGCCGCCCGAGTAAGCGACCAACACGTTTTGCATTTCGCGCATCATAAAACGCAAATCACTTTCTTTTTCTTCGATTGATAAATTTACTGTCGCACTCTTGCTTTTTTGAACTTGTGCCATTTTTTCGGCTTAAATATTAACAATTATTAAGTTTGTTTAAGCTAGAAATCTTAACTTAACGCCGCTGACTAAAGCAAACCTTTGAACTTAAAAACCTTTTCGCGGAATCGAAAAAAGTTAGACGGTTTCGTGCTTTAGTGATAAAATTTTATTTGTTCGTCTTTATAAAAATGATTTTTTCTTCGATGTTCCCAAAGCGATTCAAATTCCGATACGAGGCTTTTATTTCGGCTTTAATTTTCGCCGTTTTGCTGTTCGTTTTTCCGCCCGCTTCGCCCGCCCAGGAAGACGAAGCGGAGCAGGAAAACCCTGTCGCGATTTTTAACCGAGGTCAGGAGGCACACGAAAAGGGCGATTTTCAGACGGCGATTAAATTTTACGAACAAGCCTTAAAAATCATTCCCGAATTTCCCGAAGCCGAATACCAACGCGGCAACGCTTTAATGTCGTTGGGCAAAGCGGACGAAGCCGAAAAGGCTTATCGCCGCGCCGTCGAACTGCGCGCGGACTGGTCTCTGGCAACGGCGAAGCTCGGAGAGTTTCTCGTTCGCAAACATCTGCTTTTAAGGAAGCAGGGAAATTCGGAAGAAGCGAAGAGAAGTTTCGCCGACGCTTCGAAAATACTCGCCAAAGCGATTGAACTCGACGCAAACAACTTCCCCGCTTATGTCGCGCTGATCGAACTTCGATTAAGCAATTCAGCCGCGCCGGAAGCTTTAAAAGAGACGCTTGCGCAGGTTAAAAAAATTTCAGACGGCAAGATGAATGTTCCGGCTTCGGTCTGGGCGGCGCGCGCTTCTCTGGAAAACGCGCTCGGCGATCAACCGTCGGCTAAAACGAGCCTGAATCGCGCGCTTGAAATTGATCCGCGCAACGTCAACGCTCTTTACGAACGCGCTGAAATCGCTTTGGCTGAAAGCGATACGAATCAGGCTTCGAGCATTATCAAAACAATCGCGCAAATTTCTCCCGATTCTCCGAGCGTAAAAATTTTTCAAGCCAGACTTTTTGCGGCAAACGGACAATCCGAAGAAGCGCTGAAAATTCTGGACGCGGAAAAAAATTTATCGCCCGAAGCGAAGAAGTTGCGCGAAAAAATTGCGGCGAGCAGTTCGGTAAACGTCGCCGATTTGGAAAAACAGCTCGAAACAGATGCGAAAAACGCGCTCGTACTCGGTCGCCTTTGCGCGCTTCTGCGCGTTGACGACCCGGCGAAAGCCATTGATTATTGCCGCCGCGCTTCCGAAGCGGAACCCGGCAATATCAATCACGCGGTCGGCTTCGGCGCCGCGCTCGTGCAGGCGAAAAAATACGAAGAAGCGGTAAATCTTTTTCGTCGCCTCGCCGAATACGCGCCGGAAAATTACACCGTCCGCGCAAATTACGCGACCGCACTTTTTCAATTAAAAAGATTTCCCGAAGCGAAAGCCGAATACACATGGCTGACTGAAAAACAGCCGAACCTGGCAATCGCATTTTATTTTCTCGGCATTACGCACGATCAGCTCGGCGAATATCTCGATGCGATGGCGAATTATCAGCAATTTCTGCGGCTCGCCGATCAAACGCAAAATAAACTCGAAATCGAAAAGGTAAATTTGCGGCTGCCGGTTCTGCAAAAACAAATAAAAGATAAAAAAGAAGACAAAAAAGAAAATAAAAAAGGAAAGAAAAATGGATAAAGTTCAAACATTCACAAATGAAAAATCCTTTATGCAAACAAACGCGAAAAACGCGAAAATATATTTTTGCATTCTCATTTCATCGTTTGTATTCTGCCTTTCAGTTTCAACCTACGCGCAGCAGCCGGAAGTTGACGAAATCGCTCCGCCGCCGCTGAAAATTCTTTCCAAAACCGAAAAAAAACAACTCGACGAAATCACTGACTTGAAGAAGCGAACGAACCTCGCTTTGGAAATGATGGAAGCGAAATTGAAAAAAATCGAAGAATTGGACGACCGGAACGAGTTTGCGCTGATGTATGAAGAACTCGGCGGTTTTCACGCATTAATGGATTACACGTTCAATTTTCTTTACCGCAACAGTGCGAACAGAAAAAATTTGGGCAGTTTGAAACGATACGAGCAGGGCTTGCGCGCGTTTCCGCCGCGGCTTGAGGTCATCCGACGGGAATTACCGCTCAAATACGAATCTTATTTGCGCGAATTGTTAAAAAACATTAGAGACACGCGTTCAAAAGCTATCGAGCCGTTTTACGGCGATTCGGTCGTTACAGATTCGAATAATTAATTTTTGTTTTTGATTTTCTAATTCCTCTGCATTTTTACGGTAGGATTTATAATATAAATGTAATTCTCAAATCGCCTTTAAATTTATGAAAAAATTCAGATTCACTTCGTTTATCGCCTTTTTTTGCGCATTATTTTTTTTCGCCGGGGCATTAGCGCCGGAAATTTCTGCACAAAAACGAGATTATATGACGGACGCGGAAATCGAACTCGTTCGTGAAGCGCAGGA
This sequence comes from Pyrinomonadaceae bacterium, assembly GCA_036388895.1. GTDB lineage: Bacteria > Acidobacteriota > Blastocatellia > Pyrinomonadales > Pyrinomonadaceae > SXVE01. The sequence goes on from DASVQY010000009.1 coordinate 7,439, forward strand.
AATTGATTTGCGTATTAATATAATAGTCAAGATGATTGATCGCCGCTTTGCGGTCATAAACAACGAAACCTTAAAGGCAGAAAAAAATGCCGAAAAATGGGACGAGCCGCCGACCGGCTCGCGGCGCGAGCTGCTTTCCGACATCAACAAATTGCTGCAAAAAGCGGTTGACGACATTGACGACGTTGCCGCGCACAACCGCATGGACAGCAAGCTTTTCCCGAAGGCAATGAAAAATTTGGCGGAAGCTTCAAACCGTTATCTTCCGCAGTTAAAATCCGTTTACGATAAATCGCCCGATCAAAAGGAAAAGGGTTTAATAATGGGCGCGACCGAATTGTGCGAGCAAATAATCGAAGCGTCCGCAAAAATTCCCAAAGATATACCGAAAGATGACAAGAAAAAGAAATCAAAGAACGATACGCAATAGTTTTGAGGCAAATTAATAAATCGAAAACTAAAAATTTTGTTTGTAAATGTATTTTAATATCGGCGGAGACTTGTAACAGTTTTTGCCGATATTTGTTTTTGTTGTATTTTCCACAGATTATTAGACGTGCAAATGTTTCTAACAAAAAATTCTCATTCGTTGTATTTTGACACTCCGAACTTGTGAGTGTTAGTTTTTTTCTTTTACACTTCATTTATAAATAATTATGTCCAATCCAGATTTAAAGAAAACGCCGCTTAACAACGCGCATCGAACGGCGGGCGGAAAAATGGTAGATTTCGGCGGCTGGGATATGCCGGTTCAATACTCGGCGGGCGTTATCGCCGAGCATCTCGCCACGCGAACGAACGCCGGTCTTTTCGACGTTTCGCATATGGGCGAAATTTGGGTCGAAGGCGAAGACGCGATTGCTTTCGTTAATCGTTTAACGACGAATGACGTGACGAACCTCGTTGACGGACAGGCGCAATATTCGGTTTTGACAAACGAAAACGGCGGCGTGGTTGACGATTTGCTCGTTTATCGTTTTTATCACGATAAACTGCTTCTCGTTGTAAACGCTTCGACGACGGACAAAGATTGGGATTGGATTACGTCGCACAAAAAAGACGAGGCGATAACGCTGACAAACGCGAGCGCGGATTACTGTCAAATAGCCATTCAAGGACCGAAAGCAATTGAAATCGCTCAAAAATTAACCGAAGAAAAATTGGATGAAATAAAATATTATCATTTTACGGTCGGAAAATTTGACGGCGTTGACGCGATAATTTCGCGCACCGGTTATACGGGCGAAGACGGTTTTGAGATTTACGCCGACGCGAAATACGCCGATCAGCTTTGGAACGACATTTTAGAAACGGGCGGTTACGGCGCGGAAAACGGGATTTTGCCGTGCGGACTTGCGGCGAGAAACACTTTGCGGCTCGAAGCGGCGATGTCGCTTTACGGTCACGAACTCGGCGACGACATTTCACCGCTCGAAGCAAATCTGGGCTGGATTTGCAAATTAAACAAAGGCGAGTTCATCGGGCGGGACAAACTCGTAAAACTAAAAGAAGACGGATTGAAACGAAAATTAGTCGGATTTGAAATGACGGATAAAGGCATAGCCCGCGACGAGTTTGACGTTTATATCAATGACGAAAAGGTCGGCGTCGTGACTTCGGGCTCGCCCGCTCCGTTTTTGAAAAAAAATATCGGCTTAGCTTTTGTGCCTGTTGAATTTGCAAAAACCGGACAAGAAATTACAATTGATGTCAGAGGTAAAAAATTAGCGGCACAGATTGTGCCGACGCCGTTTTATAAAAGAGATAAATCTTAAATTGATTTAACACCGAGATTAACATAGAAAGATGTATCAGCCGGTTATCAACTGTCCAAAATGTCAAGGATTAATGGAAGAAGGTTTTATTCTTGATCGCGGTCATTACGACGCAAAAAGAGTAAACACCTGGGTAGAAGGCGAACCGGTTAAATCATTCTGGTCTGGAATCAAGGTCAAAGATAAGCAGCAATTTTTAGTAAAAACTTTCCGCTGTGCAAATTGCGGTTATCTCGAATCTTACGCGACCGAAGAAAACGAAAATAATTCTATATTTACTTGAAATAGAAAAGAAATAGAAAATCGAAAATCGAATTTAATTATGGCAAACAATATTCCTGAAAATTTACGCTACTCGAAAGACCACGAATGGGTTCTGGTTGACGGCGATGTTGCAACAATCGGCATTACAGATTACGCTCAGCACGCGCTTGGCGATGTCGTTTATGTTGATATGCCGCGCGTCGGCGACAAAATGGGCGCGCACGAAGCGTTCGGCTCAGTCGAATCGGTTAAAGCTGTTTCGGAGATTTTCACTCCGATTGCCGGCGAAGTCGTCGAAGTCAACGAAGCGCTGAACGACGATGCCGAAAAGGTAAATACAGACCCGTACGGAGCGGCGTGGATGATAAAAATCAGAATGGACAATCCGCACGAAGCGGACGCAATGCTTTCGGCGGAAGAATACGAAGAATACCTCAGCGCCGACGCTTAAAATTTTAGATTTTAGATTTTGGATTTGAATTGGTTTTAGTAATTCGTGATGTCGAATAAACGATTTCCGCAAAATCCAAAATCTAAGATCCGCAATCCAAAATCCAAATGAGATATATACCAAATTCACCCGAAGAACGAGAAGAAATGCTCGGAATCGTCGGCTTAAACTCTGCCGAAGAGCTTTTTCGCTCGATTCCGTCGGACGTTCAGTTAAATCGCGCGTTGAAAATTACCGAACCGCTCGCCGAACCGGAAGTCATCGCCGCGCTGGAAAATCTGGCGGCGAAAAACACGGCGGCGCGAAAAACATCGTTTTTAGGCGCGGGCGTTTATTCGCATTTTTCGCCGACGGTGGTTGATTATTTAATTCAGCGCAGCGAATTTTTCACATCTTATACGCCTTATCAACCGGAAGTTTCGCAAGGAACTTTGCAGTACATTTTTGAGTTTCAAACTTTGATTTGCCAGCTGACCGGAATGGACGTGGCAAACGCTTCGATGTACGACGGTTCGACTTCGATGGCGGAAGCGTTTTTGATGGCTCAGCGCGTTACGCGCCGCGATAAGGTTTTAATTGCCGAAACTGTTCACCCGGAATACTTGCAGGTCGCCGAAACTTACACGCAGCACGGTGACTTAAAGATCGAAACCATTCGTTTTGACGATCAAAGCGGGCGGATTTCTTCCGATGAGTTAAACAGGCTTGACGATAAAACCGCCGCGCTCGTCGTTCAATCACCGAATTTTTTCGGCTGCATCGAAGATTTACAGGCACTCGCCGACAAAGCGCACGCCGTCGGTGCTCTTTTCATCGTCGTCGTCACGGAAGCGATTTCTTTTGGCTTGCTGAAAACGCCGGGCGAATGCGGCGCCGATATCGTCGTCGGCGAAGGACAAAGTTTCGGCATTCCGATGAGCTTCGGCGGACCGCACGTCGGGCTTTTCGCCACGCGCGAAAAATACGTTCGCAATATGCCCGGAAGACTCGCTGGCATCGCTTACGATAAAAATGGCAAGCGCGGTTTCGTTTTAACACTGGCGACGCGCGAGCAGCACATTCGCCGCGAAAAAGCGACATCGAACATCTGCACGAATCAAGGATTGATTGCGCTCGCCGCGACCATTTATATGGAAACGATGGGCAAAAAAGGCTTGCAGGAAGTCGCTTTTCAAAACGCGCAAAAAGCAGCTTATGCCGCCAAAAGAATTGCGGCAATTGACGGTTACGAATTAGCGTTTACAGCGCCGAAGTTTAACGAATTCGTTGTTCGCGCGCCGAAACCAGCCGGAGAAATTCTTTCTAAATTACGAGAACAAAACATTATTGGCGGACTCGCTCTCTCGCGTTATTACGAAAATCGCCCGAACGAAATTTTGATTTGCGTAACTGAAACCAGCGCGAAAGAGCAAATTGATAATTTGGTCGAGAGTTTAGGAAATATTGTAAAATAAAAACGATTTATCTCTCATTTTCCATCTTTATAAGTAATGAGCATAAAAAAAGTCACACAGCATCCAAGCCACAACGAAGCATTGATTTTCGAGCGTTCCCAAACCGGCAGAGTCGGTTACAGACTGCCGAAATTAGATGTTGAAGAAACCGATTTAGATGAAATTCTGCCCGCCGAATTAAGACGCGCGGACGATTTGAACGACGTGCCGGAAGTTTCCGAAGTTGACGTTGTGCGGCATTTTACCAGAATGTCAACGTGGAATTATTCGATTGATTTGGGAATGTATCCGCTCGGAAGCTGTACGATGAAATACAATTCCCGTTTGAACGAAAAAGTCGCCCGTATTGCAGGATTTACAAATTTGCATCCGCTCGCGCCAGAAGAAGATTCGCAGGGCGCGCTCGAACTAATCTATAACTTGCAGGAAGATTTAGCCGAAATTACGGGGTTGCCGGGCGTTTCCTTGCAGCCCGCCGCGGGCGCGCACGGCGAAATGACGGGCGTAATGCTGATTCGGGCGTTTTTGGATAAGCGCGACGGCGCCGAGTCCAGAAACCGGCGCGTGATGCTAATTCCCGATTCGGCTCACGGCACGAACCCGGCTTCGGCTCATCTCGCCGGATTCACCGTTAAAACGATCAAATCAACCGCCGAAGGTTTGACCGATTTGGAACATTTACGACAGCTTTGCGACGAAGGCGGCATTGCCGGATTAATGCTCACGAATCCGAACACCGTCGGAATTTTCGAGAAAAACATCAAAGAAATTTGCAATGTCATCCACGAGGCGGGCGGTTTGGTTTATATGGACGGCGCGAATATGAACGCGCTCGTCGGCGTCGCGCGTCCCGGCGATATGGGCGTTGACGTTATTCACCTGAATCTGCACAAAACCTTTTCGACTCCGCACGGCGGCGGCGGTCCGGGTTCCGGTCCATGCTGCTGCGTCGCCGAACTTGAACCTTTTCTGCCGACCCCGCGTGTTGTTAAAGACGGAGAAAATTATAAGTTGGATTTCAACCGCCCCGAATCAATCGGTCGCGTCAAAGCCTTTCACGGAAATTTCGGAATGTTCGTCCGCGCGCTTTCTTACATTTACACGCACGGCGCGAGCGGGTTGCGTGAAGCGACGGAAACCGCCGTTTTGAACGCGCGCTATATCGGCGAGTTGTTAAAGGAAGATTACGACAAACCGTTCGAATCGGATTCGATGCACGAAGTCATCTTTTCTCACAAACGACAATCGCGTAAAGGCGTTCATACGTTGGACATCGCCAAGCGTTTGATTGATTACGGTTTTCATCCAATGACGATTTATTTTCCTTTAATTGTCGAAGGCGCGATGCTCATTGAACCGACCGAATCCGTCGGCAGACAGGAGCTCGACTCTTTTGTAGAAGCGATGCGCGACATCAACCGAGAAGCTCAGGAAAATCCGCACCTCGTTATTGACGCTCCGCACTCAACCAGAATCGGCAGACTAGACGAAGCGACGGCGGCAAGAAAGCCGGTTCTTCGCTGGAAACCCGATATGGAAGCGGCGGCGAAAACCGCTTAAGTGCTTTGAAAAAACAAAAATATTTATTGATTTGCACAAATAAAACTTGTGCAAATCAATAATTCTGCATAATAATATTTCCGTGAAGTAGCTAAGAATTCTTAGCAGAACATTCCGAAACTCCCGAATCTTTACAAAAAACACTTAACTTTTGTAAATCAAAGTATTGTCAAATACTAAAATTTACTTGAAAGCGAAATAAAGTCGCTTTTCAATCCCGTATGTTTTTGTGCTTAACAATAAAAAATACTATGAATTCAATTCAATCATTATCAAAACTCACTCGAAATTTTAATTTCTCCAAAGCCGGCGTACTTGTTGCGCTCCTGCTCGTTGCGGCAACAGTCTCTTTCGCTCAAACGCTCAATAGAATAGACCTAGGGCGGATGCAGGATATATTGAAAACCGTAAAAAATGAAATCAAAGATAAATATTACGATACAGGATTTCACGGTATAGATTTGGATGCGCGCTTTAAACTCGCCGAAGAGAAACTCGATGGCGCGACCTCCTTGGGTCAGGCTTTCGGCATTATTGCTCAAGCTGTACTTGAGTTGAACGATTCGCATACGGTTTTTTACCCGCCTTCGAGACCGGTCAAAATCGAATATGGCTGGCGAATGCAGATGATTGGCGATAAGTGCTTTGTAATCGCCGTAAACCCTCAAAGCGATGCGGACAAAAAAGGATTGAAAGTAGGCGATGAGATTTTGGCTATCGAAGGTTTTCGCCCGAACCGGAAAGAAATGTGGAAAATCAATTACTATTATAATACGCTTAGTCCGCGACCCGGTTTGAATCTTAAAGTTCAAAGCCCGGATTCGAAAGAGCCTCGTGAGCTTAATATTGCCTCTAAAACCACAACAATGAAAACAGTTCTGAATTTACAGGATTTAATCCGCGATTATGAACTTAACGGCAATGATAAAGTCGAGCACCGTTTCGTGAAAATCGGCAATACGACAGTCTGGAAAATGCCCAGTTTCGTAACCGATCCGGGCTTGATTGACGGCATTATGAAAGGGCGGCTAAGCCAATCAGCCAATCTGATTTTAGATTTGCGCGGAAACGGCGGCGGTTACGTTGTGACGCTGGAACAGTTAGCGGGCTATTTTGTGAACAAAGATACGAAAATTGCTGATTTGAAGGGGCGCAAAGAAATGAAGCCGCAAATGGCGAAGTCAAAGGGAGAAAGTGTTTTCAGAGGAAAGGTTATCGTGATAATTGACTCGAAGTCCGGGTCGGCATCGGAAATATTCGCCCGTTTCCTGCAAATCGAACAACGCGGCGTCGTCATCGGCGATCAATCAGCCGGTGCCGTGATGCAGTCACGCGGCGTTCCGATGCAAATGGGAGCTGACTCAATTATTCCATATGGTATGAATATGACGAATGCCGATGTGATTATGACCGACGGAAAAAGCCTCGAACACGTCGGCGTTATCCCTCAGATTTTGATGACTCCCACCGGAAGCGATCTTGCGGCGCAGCGCGATCCGGTCTTAGCCGCTTCGCTTAAGTTACTCGGAGAAACGGTCACGCCGGAACAAGCCGGAAAACTTTTCCCTTTTAAATGGGAGAATTAAGATAATAAAAAATCAGACGGAAACGGCTTGTTAGTCCGTTAATATCTTTATCAGAAAAAGCCGGAGCTTTTTATTTTCGCTCCCGGCTTTTTTCAATTTTATAAATAAACTCATAAAGATTCATCTTCTTTTGAGCGGCGTGATATAATCTGTTTATAATTATGAAGCTCACAAAAACACTTTATTTTTATGCCTGAATTACGTAATTTGACTGCACAATCCGAACTAAAAAAGCGGCTGCAAAATGAAAACGAGAAGCGCGTAACTGTTTCGTTTTATCAGTATTATCCGGTAGAAAACCCTCACCAATTAAGAGATGATTTGTATAAAGCGCTGGAAGAACTCGGAGTTTTAGGAAGAGTTTACGTCGCCGCCGAAGGCATCAACGCGCAAATCAGCGTGCCCGAAAAAAACTTCGATGAATTCGTAAAATATTTGTATTCGATAGATTTTTTAAACGGTGCTCGGCTGAACGTCGCAGTTGACGACGACGGAAAATCTTTCTGGGTGCTGCATATTCGTGTCCGAAATAAAATTGTCGCCGACGGCATTGACGATCCGACTTTTTCGATGCAGAAACGCGGCGAATACTTGAACGCGCGGCAATTTAACGAGCTCGCCGAAAATCCCGAAACGATAATCGTTGATATGCGCAATTATTACGAATACGAAGTCGGGCATTTTGAAAACGCTCTCGAAGTTCCGTCCGATACTTTTCGCGAGCAATTGCCGATGGCAATCGAAATGCTCGAAGATAAAAAAGATCGCAATATAATTATGTACTGCACCGGCGGAATTCGCTGTGAAAAAGCGAGCGCCTATCTGCTGCACAACGGTTTTGCGAACGTCTATCACCTCGAAGGCGGAATTATCGAATACGTCCGTCAGGTAAAACGGCAGGGATTGGAAAATAAATTCAAAGGCGTGAATTTCGTTTTCGACAACCGGCTCGGCGAACGCGTTTCGGATGAAATCATCAGCCATTGCCATCAATGCGGCGAAAAATGCGCCACTCATCGCAATTGCGAAAACACGGCGTGTCATCTTTTGTTTATTCAATGCGAAAATTGCTCTGAGAAGTACAACGGATGCTGCGGCGAAGAGTGCAGCGAAATGCGCAATTTATCGCCGGGAGAACAAAAGGAAATTCGCCGCGTTCGAGCGGAAAACCCCGAATCTTTCAGCAACAGTCGAAAACGCTGGCGAACGAGATTTTACGATGCCCGCTAAATGAAACCTCCCTTTTAATCGGCTTTTGCCTTATATTGTTGCCAATCGCGTATCAACAGAAAACTTTTCTGTAAAATTTCTCGTCAAAGAGCTTTCACAACTCAATTTTATTTCCTCTCTGTGATAAGATTTTTGGGCAAAAACGGATTTTTTATAAAGATGGCAGTCGGCATTATCATTCACATCTCAATCGGAAAGGAAAAGCGCACCGAGTTTTTTTCCGACGAAAATATTCGCATCGGCTCAGACGAAAGAAGCGATTTACAAATCCGCTCCAAACAAATCGAAACAACATCAGTCTGGCTCGAACTCGAATATTCCGACGGCGTTTATCGCGTCATCAATTACGACAAATCTTTACATTTAACATTAAACGGAAATCCGATTCGCCGTTTTGCCGCGATCAATGACGGCGACACGATCAGCATTGAAACCACGGACGTTTCATTCTCGTTTTTTTCTCTAAATTTAAAATCATCTTTAATTACGACTAACCGCGAACAACCGCACGTCGCTCAATTTATTGAAGCCGCCGCGATTGAATCAGCCGTTTCGCCGAAACGCGATGACGCGAAAACATTTCTTCGCGAATTTGTTCGGGAGTTATCACGCGAAATATCGTGGACGACGAAATTAATTATTCTCGTTCTGGCGATCAGCTTTTTCGGCGGCATTTTGTATCTCGGCTCTGCCGTCAGAAACGAACTGCGCGTCAGCCGCGAGCAATCCGAACAGCAGGGCGCAATTATTCGCAAGCTCGAAGAAAAACTCGGTCAAACCAGCGACCAAATCGGCGAACTCGATAAATCGAACAAAGCTTTAATCAGCACCGTTTCGCTCGCCCAGAATTTGCGCGTCGAATACGGCAACGGCGTGTGTTTGATTGCGGGCGTTTACGATCTGGTTGATAAAAGAACCGGCAGAATGCTGCGTTATCCCGACCCGCAGGCGCTTCAGATGAATCAAACCGATGCTGCTCCGATGGAAGGTGAAGTTCCGATGGACGCCGTCTCGCCGCAGATGGGCTTAACTACCGAAGGCAACGGTTCGCCGGTCGAATACGATTTTATCGGCACGGGTTTTCACGTCGGAAACGGCTATATCGTGACAAATAGGCACGTTATGCAGCCCTGGGAAGAAGACGATCTGGTTAAGCAGATGATGAGCGAGTCGAACGGAAAGGCGCGCATTAAACGTCTTGTTATCTATTTTCCGAATTTTCCGCAGCCTTTTCCTTTGCGGGTCAGACAACTCGATTTTCGTGAAGATTTAGCCGTCGCTTCGATTGATCCGAATTCGGTTTCGCCCGACATACCGGTTCTTCCCCTCGAAGCGAATTCCGATGCCGTCGCAGTCGGGAAAACGGTTGTTACAATGGGATACCCGAGCGGACCGGAAAGGCTTCTGGCAATGGTTGATGAGGATGAAGCGAAATCAATCAATTCCCGTTTCGGCAATTCCCGGCAGAATTTAATTAGTTTTTTAGCGCAATCGCGTAAAATCGTTCCCTTGACGACGCAGGGCGCGATTACCGATTTGGACGCCCGCCGTATCGTTCACGACGCTAAAACCGCGGAGGGCGGTTCCGGTGCTCCGCTTTTCGGACAGACCGGCAAAGTTATCGGCGTTAATTTCGGAGTTTTTACGCAAAATACGGCGTCAAACATGGCGATTCCGATTCGATTCGCCGTTGATTTGTTGAAAAAGGTCGGCTGGAAATCGCCCGAAGAAATCAGCGCCGAAGCCGAACGAAAAAAACAAACGCAGACGGCGAGCGCCGATATAAAAGTCGAAAAAGACAATAAGCCGCAGTAAAAGTCCAAAGTCCAAAGTTGGCGGTAAAACTTTGAAATATTTTATTTGACCTTTAAACTTTGAACTTTGAACCTCGCATTGACTTTTGGGTTTGAATTTTAGACTTTGAACCTTGGACTTTAGACTTTGGACTTTTTATGAACAATCTTGTTTTTTCCAATATGCTACACCGTCCCGCGCGGACAGTCGTCAGCATACTCGGCATTGCCATCGGCGTTTTATTGATTGTTTTCACAATCGGTTTGTCGGAGGGCACTATGCGCGAGCGCGCCTCGCGTGAAGCAAACGTCGGCGCGGAAATTTTCTTTCGCGCTTCCGGTGCCGTAGGAATGAGCGGAACCGAAGCGTTTCGTCTGCCCGTTTCATTAAAAAATGAAATCGAACGAATCGAAGGCGTACAAACGGCGCTGCCAATCGGTCAAACTTCCGTCGCCGCCGACAGCAACACGGGAAGCCGTTTGATTGACGGGGTGAATTACACAGACTATGCACGTCTCGCCGGCTTGCAAATCATCGAAGGACGCCCTTTTAATGAATTTGCTGACGAAGCGATTATTGACACCGGTTTTCAAAACCAAAAGAATTTCAAGCTCGGCGATAAAATAAAACTTTGGGAGCGAGAGTTTACAATCGTCGGAACTTATGAACCGGCTGCCGGAGCGCGGGTCAAAATCCCGCTCGGCGTTATGCAGAATCAGCTCGGCGGCGAAGGCAAAGCTTCGGCTTTCCTCGTAAAAGTCGCGACCGGAGCGACGCCGGAACAAATCGCCGAAAGATTGCACGCACAATTTCCCGAAAATCAAATTTTAATGACAAAGGATTTAGAAGAGCTTTATATGTCGAGCATTCCGGCATTAAACGTTTTTCTGAATGTGATTATCGGGGTGGCGGCGGTTATCAGCGCGCTCGTCATTTTGCTGACGATGTACACGACCGTCACCGAAAGAACGCGGCAAATCGGCATTATGAAATCACTCGGAATGAGCAATGCCAACATCGGCTGGATTATCACGCAGGAAGCTCTTTTGATAAGCTTTTTTGGCATTGTCGGCGGAATTTTGCTGACCGTCGCTCTTAGATTTTTTTTGACGAAAGTTACCACGCTCGAAGTTCAAATCAGCCCTTCGGTTATCGCGATTACATTCGTCGTGGGATTGATCGGCGGCGCAATCGGCGGGCTTTACCCGGCAATGCGCGCCGCGCGTCTCGATGCGGTTGAAGCCTTAAGCTATGAGTGACTGGTAATAACTTTATAGTTTTAACCGTTTTTTGCGTTCGGCTGATTTCGCGGATTGATTGTGGTCTGTTCCGCCATTATTAGTTTTTCTCCCGCTTCCCTTTCAATCTCGGAACTTTTCGCATTATTTTGTTTAGGCAATAAAAGCGCGACGAGCAGCGCCATTACTGAAAAAACCGCTCCCATCCAAAATACTCGATGTATTGAAATCGCCATCGAATCCTGCAAAACTTCAAACGTCTTTTCGGGCAAAGTCGCTTTTGCCTGCGGATCAATCAAAGCATTCGGATTCGAAGCTAATTCGGCTGCCTGCTCGACGCTTAAAATGTTGCTGTCATTTCGAGCGACGTTATTTAATTGCTGCGCCAAACCTGCGGTTAAAACCGCGCCCATAATTGCGACGCCGAACGCGCCGCCGATTGCCCTCGAAAATTGATTGAGCGAGGTTGCAACGCCGAGCTGTGTTCGTTCTACGGCTTGCTGCACCGCAATCAGCAGCGTCAGCATTGTCAACCCCAAACCGGCGCCGATTAATATTAAATCAATATATAGCCAGAACCGCGCCGTTTCCCGCTGAAAAAGCGCCAGAAAAACAAAGCCGACTGATAAAACCACAAAACCGATTATTGAAATATTACGATAACCGACGCGAAGCAAAAGACGCCCGCCGATAACCGACATCAAAACCCAGCTGAGCATCAGCGGCGTCAAAAGCGAACCGGCTTCGGTCGCCGTCGCTTCCAATGCGCCCTGCGCAAAAAGCGGAATAAACGAGATCGCGCCGAACATCGCAACACCAGCCAAAAATCCGGCGACGATTGAAACCGAAACCGTCCGGTTACGAAAAAGATTGAACGGAATAATCGGATCGCGCGCTTTTTTCTCGACCCAAAAGAAAATCAAAAGCAGGGCGACGGCAGCGATTAGAATAAAGAGATTTGTCGGAGCAAAAAGCGTCGTTAAAGACGTTCCGCCCTCGACGGTCGCCAGCATCAGCAAACTGATTGCCGTCATCAAAAGCGCCGCGCCGGCGTAATCAATCGTCGGAGTTTCGTGTCTTTTCGGTTCTTTGAGCGCTAAACCGATGATGAGCGCGGCGGCGATTCCGATTGGCAAATTGATGAAAAACACCCATCGCCACGATAATTGATCGGTCAGAAAGCCGCCGACAATCGGACCTACCACGCTCGAGAATCCCCAGACTCCGCTAAAATAAGCCTGCATCCGGGCGCGTTCCTGCAGAGTGAAAATATCACCGATAATCGTCATTCCGAGCGGAATCAAAGCGCCCGCTCCGAGACCTTGAATTGCGCGAAATACAATCAATTGGGTCATCGAAGCCGATAAACCCGACAAAAGCGTGCCGATCAAAAATACCGCGATACCGATTTGATAAAGCAATCGCCGTCCGTATAAATCTGAAAGTTTTCCCCAAACCGGAACGGTAACGGTCGAAGTTACCAGATACGCCGAAAAAACCCAACTGTAATGATTCAGCCCCCCGAGCGAGGCAATCACGGTCGGCATTGCCGTTCCGACGACCGTCGCCTCGAGAGCCGCGATGAACATTCCGGTCATAACGCCCGCAGTTACCGCCCAGCGCCGTTTTGAAGACATTTCTAAAAGAGGTTTATCCGGTCTTCTTGTTTGATTTATGTCTGTTTCTTCCACCCTTGTTCGATTTCCTCGTTAATTTGAATCTTTCAAATATACTATTCCTTTGAAAGCGTTTTGATAACCGGCGTTTTCAATTTCCGTATTTTTCCTTGTCCATTTCAGCTAATTCGGCAATTTTTCTCATTAAAAAATCAGCGATTTCCTTGTGAGTTCGCAAACGGTCGCTTTTTTCGTAAAATTCCGACAAATCGAGCGGTTCGCCGAACCAGATACGCACCTTTTCGCCGCCGGTCCAGTTTCCGAGAATCTGCTTCGGCAAATCGTTTCCCAATCCGGCGATAAATACGGGAACGACCTGCGGCTGCGCCGAATAGATAATCTTACCGACGCCCGGCTGCGCCGGAAGAAAATTGTAAGGATCGTCGTTCAAGTTTCTTTTTCCTTCCGGATGAAATCCGATGATGTGTCCGCGACCTTGCGAAGCGAGCTGAATTACTTTTCGCAGCGAAAACTTATCGAATTCCCTTTTTGAAGCCTCTTTTTCCTCGCGAAAAAACGGCGGATACATCGCCCACCAGCCCATCACGAGATTGACGAACCAGCCAATCGGACTCGTGTAAAAAAACTTCGCCCGAACCGGAAAAAACAAAGCAATCGGACGTGAAGTTTGGCGAAAAATCACGCTCGAAACCGTATACATATCAAAAAACGAGCGATGGTTGGCAACCAGTAAAACCGGCTTTTCGATTGACGCTTTTTCGAGGTTTTCAAGCCCGAAAACGTTCATCAAGTTGTAAGTACAGATTTTTATCCAGAGCGAGCCGATGTGCCGCTGGCAAAATGTCCAGAATCGTTTCCAAGCGCCCTGATTCATTTTGTGCGTGAGATAAAACCCGATTCTTTCCGTCGAATCAAGCACTGAAATTTCCTGGGCGGTCGGAGCGTTTGTCGCTCTTAATTGAGGACTTTGAGAATTTTGTTCTATTTGTAAAGCGTCTTCCGGCATAAACGAAAATTTATCTTAACACCTAACAACCACGCGTGAAAAATCAGCATCTGAATGCCGTCCCGATAATTTTTGTTTTCTACAATTTGGAAAGATTTTGTTTTGATTGATTTTTCGGAGCGAAATCAGTTGATCGGTAAAATTGGAAAACAATCGCCAAAAAACATTTACTAGACAATAAGTTCTTTGTTTTGTAAAATAATTGCTACCCCTTTTCTTTGTTTTTTATGTAAATCCAATTCAATCAACAAAAGTCTGGTTTTGCATTTTACACAAAAGCCGCGAGCCGGTTGGTCAAAAAAATATTCAGGAGTTCAATAAATGATAAAGAAGTCTTTTCCGTTTGCCCTGCTTCTCTGCTTCGGTTTGATTTTTACGGTCGCGCCGGTTCTGGCGAGTAAAACCGTTTCCGGCGACAAGCTTTGGCGGCAAATTGATAATTCGGCGAAAAAAGAAGCAGACTCGGTTTCGGCGGTCGGCGAGTACAAAGTTTTTCGTCTGGACAAAACGCTCCTGCGAACGATTTTAGACAAAGCTCCGCATGAATTCCAAAAATCAGCTTTTGACTCCGCTTCGAATGCCGCTGATTCAAACCCGACGATTATTACCTTACCTTTGCCCGACGGAACGTATTCGCGTTTTACAATCAAAGAATCTCCGGTTATGGAAGCCGAGCTTGCCCGAAAATATCCGGAAATCGCTACTTTTATCGGGCAAGGCGTTGATATTCCAAACGCCGTCGTCCGGTTGAGTTACTCTCCCGCAGGCTTTCGCGCGATGATTCTATCAAACAAAGGAACTGTTATCGTTGATCCTCAAGCTAAAAACGATACCGATAATTACATTTCCTTTGTTAAAGCCGACGCGGAAAAAGACGGTTCTTTCGTTTGCGAAACGCACAAAGAATTCGGCGATTTGCTTAAAACTGATTTCGAAAATTCATTGGGAATGAGTTCTCCGAGTGTTTTGACCAACGGGTCAACTCTGCGAATTTACCGTCTGGCTTTAGCAGCGACGGCGGAATACACAAATGTTTTTCGACAAAGCGACGACACAGACGCCCAGGCAAAAGCTCGCGCTCTCGAACAACAAGTCATCATTATGAACCGCGTAAACAGCGTTTTTGAACGCGATTTCGCCGTCAGAATGGTTTTAGTCGCTACCAACGATCAAATAATCTACACGAATCCCGATACCGATCCGTACACGAACAGCGACGGAGCAGCAATGCTCGGACAGAATCAAACGAATCTGAATACTGTAATCGGCTCGCAAAATTTTGACGTCGGGCACGTTTTCAGCACCGGCGGCGGCGGCAGAGCGAATGTCGGAGTGCCCTGCGGTCCTTGGAAAGCCAGAGGCGTTACCGGTCGGGCAATTCCCACCGGCGATCCGTTTGCAATTGATTACGTGGCTCACGAAATCGGACATCAATTCGGCGCCAATCATACTTTCAACGGCACGGTCAGCAGCTGCGGCGGTGATAATCGCGCGACTTTTGCCGCGTATGAGCCGGGCAGCGGTATAACAGTGATGGGCTATGCCGGAATCTGCGGCAACCAAAACCTTGCTCGCAACAGTATTGATACTTTCCACATTAAATCTTTAGAAGAAGTAATTTCGTATGTTACCAACCCTTCGACGGGCGCTTCGTGTGGTTCCACCGTTGAAACCGGCAATTCGGCGCCGAGCGTCGCCTTAATCGGAACGCCACTTTACAACATTCCGAAACAAACGCCTTTTGTTTTGTCGGCGATGGCGACCGATGCTAACAACGATTCAATCACATACGATTGGCAGCAATATGATCTCGGCGGATCGACTAATGCCGTTCCGAATACTGATTCCGACGGTACGGCACGTCCGCTGTTTCGCGCATATCAGCCGAAAACGACCGGCACGAGGATATTCCCTTCTCTGCAATACATTCTGAACAACGGAAATGTGCCGCCTTCGACAACGCAAATCGGCAGCACGCAGTATTTAACCGGAGAACTTCTGCCGTCAATTGCGCGCACAATGAACTTTCAAGTCGTGGCGCGAGATAATCGTGCGGGCGGCGGCGGCGTGAATACCGCACCGGTTCAAATAGTGGTGGACGCCGCAAGCGGACCGTTCGTCATAACCTCACCGAACAATTCGACAAGTTGGAACGGAAATTCGACGCAAACTATTAGCTGGGATGTCGCGAACACAACAGCGGCTCCGGTAAATGCTCAAATGGTACGAATTACGCTTTCAACTGACGGCGGGCAGACATTTCCGGTTGTCTTAAAAGATTCTACTGCCAACGACGGCACGGAAACCGTAACTATTCCGAATACGGCGACGACAACCGGTAGAATCAGAATTGAAGCAATCGGCAATATATTTTTCGATATCAACGATTCAAATTTTACGATTCTTGAAACCACGACCGCTTGCTCTTATTCTCTTTCTTCAACCAATTTAAGCAGCCCAGCCGCCGGCGGAGCCGGAAATGTCACTGTAACAACCAGCGCGGGATGTGCCTGGTCAGTAACGAGCAATGTGTCCTGGATTGTCGCGAATCTGAACGGTTCGGGAAGCGGCACAGTGACAATCAATGTTCCTGTTAATACGGGTCAGGCGAGAATCGGAACGCTGACTATAGCCGGACAAACTTTCACAATCAATCAAGCCGGAATTTCAAGCCCTCAAAACCGCTCGCCGTTTGATTTCGACGGCGATAATAAAACCGACATTTCGATTTATCGCCCCGCAGTCGGAGAATGGTGGTACCAGAAAAGTTCGAACGGCGGAAACGGAGCCTTTCAATTCGGTTCCGCAACAGATAAATTAGTTCCGGCTGATTTCACCGGCGACGGCAAAACCGATATTGCCTTTTGGCGTCCTTCGACAGGCGAATGGTTTGTTTTAAGAAGCGAAGACAGCTCGTTTTATTCCTTCCCGTTCGGAGCCTCGGGAGATGTTCCCGTTCCGGCTGATTTCGATGCTGACGGAAAAGCCGATCCGGCTGTTTTCCGTTCTTCTACAAACACCTGGTTTATCTCTAAATCAACGGGCGGAACAACTATTCAGTCGTTCGGACAAACAGGTGATGTTCCCGTCGTAGCTGATTATGACGGAGACAACAAAGCAGATATTGCCATATATCGTCCGTCAAAAGGAGAATGGTGGATAAACAGAAGCAGTCTGGGAGCCATAGCATTTCAATTCGGTGTCAATACGGACAAACCGGTGCAGGCAGATTTCACCGGAGACGGAAAAGCAGATGTGGCATTCTTCCGTCCGGCGACGAATGAATGGTATGTACTAAGAAGCGAGAATCAGAGTTTCTATTCATTTCCTTTCGGAGCGGCGGGCGATATAGCTTCGCCGGGAGATTACGACGGCGACGGACGAGCGGACGCAGCCGTTTTCCGCCCGTCGAACAACACCTGGTTTGTACAAAGAACAACCTCGGGAACACTGATACAAACATTCGGTCAAACAGGCGACAAATCTGTTCCTAATGCTTTCGTTCCTTAATATTTTAAGGTGTATATCAATTTACGCTTCTGTAGTAGAAAAAGGGCGGAGAGTTGAAGTTACTCTCCGCCCTTTTTCTAAAGCTTTAGATATCCAATGTAATCGGCGAATTGATTGGCGAATAAAATTCATCGCAAATCGAAGCATTTATGAACTTTACGCCGAATTTTTCGGTCGTTCCGTAGCCGTGATGAATATGACCGAAAATGTGCGCCCGCGGATTAATTTCTTCGACCTTCTTTTGCAGTTCTTCGCAACCGGCGCGGTCGCCGACCGGCGTTTCGTCCAATATTCCGAAGGGCGGTCCGCGCGTGATTAAAACCTCGCCGTCCAAAAC
>DASVQY010000010.1:0-24131 GCA_036388895.1 Pyrinomonadaceae bacterium
AATCCGCGAATTGGCTGAAACGTGCGTGCGCGTTCTCGAAACGCAAACCGGATCGGCGGAAGTTTTTATACAGCTCGCCGAACGCATTCTCAAAGAAAACGATTACGATAAATTCGACAAGCTCTCCGACACGCTTTCGACCCGTTTTTCGGCGGGCGAAATTGCCGAAATCATTCGCCAGACCGACTCGCCGCAAATCCGCGCCGTCGCTTACGAAACTTTAGCGCTTGTTCCGCTGTCCGCACTGATTCCGCTTCTCGACGATGCGGTTTACGCCGAAATCGCCATTAACGCGATTGAACAGCAAGCATTCGAATATGATTCCGAAGATGCGCGGCGGGTTTTGGAACAATTGGATTTAGACGCCGATATGAACAGTTAATAAAATTATAATTTCAAGAAACAGAACACGTATTCGGGCGGAAAATCGCAAATTCTTCGCAAACAATTCGTAAAGATTTATCCGCGAAAATTCTTTAGGAATCCGCCCGAATACGTGTTCTATTTCTTAACTTTCAATTAACCTGCCCGAAAGCCAAAACTGTCCGCTGATGATGCCGCCGGTTTGCGGCTCTTTGGTTATCAATTTCGGATCGGCGACGACATCAGCTTCGCCGCCGAACGTATCAATCCAGAATCTGTAAAATTTTTCGTTCGTCAGCTGGTTAATTTTCAATTCGTATTCTTTGACTTCGCCGCTCAACATACAAATCGGGCGCACCGTGCTTAAATCAATACTGGAATCCGCTTCATCGAACGTAAAAAGCCCGCTCGGGACGAAGGATTTCGCCGCGTATTTTAATTCGCTTTCCTGATTATCTTTGTATTCCTGTTCGTCCGCGTAGATGCGAAAATCATTTGAAGCGAAAGCCGTCAGTTGAATTTCGCAAACGCGCGGCAGTTCAGTGTTTGTATTCGCGCGAAAATCCGGCACGTCGAAAACGAACGGATAATCTCCGCTCTCGCCGAGACCTTTGTGCGGATTAGCCCAGGCGTAGAATCCGCCGTCAAGCTCGGATGAATCGCGTTCAATGATTCTGGTAATGCGAACAGTTCGCCGACTTTTACCGGCAAAATGCGGGTTGAAGCCGATTAGCTCATCCTGCAAATTAGATTGCAGATACATTTCCGCGCCGGACTTATCCCGATAAATATAATAAGCGCCGCCCGGACAATCAAACCGCTCGACGACGCTCAGCAAATTTTCGATAACTTGATTAACGTCCTGCTCGCTCTGCACCGGAAAACCGATGTCGGATAAATTGCTCATAAATTTATGAAAAGTTAAGCCACGAATCACGCGAATTTTCACGAAAAGAAATCACAAAGCGCCGGATTTTATTTTTCTTATTTCGTGTTCTTTCGCGTTTGTTCGTGGCTGATCCTTTTTTAATTTGCTGAAATCGCCTCTGATCTGTCTTCGCTCAAACGATGCGCGTATAAAGGAAATTTCGCAGCAAGCTCGATTACATCATTTTTAACCCGCGTTTTTACTTCTTCGGATTCCGGCTCATTAATAATCGCGGCAATCAAGCCCGCGATTTGCTTCATTTCAGCTTCGCCCATTCCGCGCGTCGTCAGCGCCGGCGTGCCCAGGCGAATTCCCGATGCGGTAAACGGCGAATTCGTATCAAACGGTATCGTATTTTTATTGACCGTAATGTGAACCGCGTCGAGAGCTTTTTCCGCAACTTTTCCCGTAATGCCTTTGCCGTTTTGGAAAACGTCAACGAGCATCAGATGATTGTCGGTTCCGCCGGAAACAATTCTCAATCCTTGATTGGCAAGCTCGTCTGCCAGAACCTTCGCATTATCCAAAACCTTCTGCTGGTAAGCTTTAAAATCTTCGCGCAAAGCCTCGCCGAAAGCGACCGCCTTTGCCGAAATAATGTGAACCAGCGGTCCGCCCTGCACACCCGGGAAAACGGCTTTGTCAACTAATTTCGCAAATTCTTCGCGGCACAAAATCAAACCGCCGCGCGGACCGCGCAGAGTTTTATGCGTCGTCGTCGTCACGAATTCGCAATGCGGAACGGGCGACGGATGCAAACCGACGGCGACAAGTCCCGCGATGTGCGCGATGTCAGCCATCACGAACGCTTCGACGGATTTTGCGATTTCTCCGATTCGCGCGAAATCAATCGTTCGCGGGTATGCCGAAGCGCCGCAAACGATCATTTTCGGGCGAGTTTCTTCGGCGATGCGCTGCAATTCGTCGTAATCAATCGTTTCAGTTTCGCGACTGACGCCGTAATCGGAAACGGCGAAATTAATACCGGAAAAGTTCATCGGATGCCCGTGCGTTAAATGCCCGCCGTGCGAAAGATTCATTCCTAGAATCCGGTCGCCGTGCTGCAATGCCGCTAAAAACACAGCCATATTCGCCTGCGCGCCCGAATGCGGCTGAACGTTGGCGTGTTCGGCGCCGAAAATCTCTTTAGCGCGGTCAATCGCTAATTGCTCGACGACATCAGCGAATTCGCAGCCGCCGTAATAACGTTTTTTCGGATAACCTTCGGCGTACTTGTTGGTAAAAACCGACCCCATCGCCTGCAAAACCGCCTCAGACACGAAATTTTCCGACGCGATCAGCTCCAACCCGTTCGCCTGTCTTTTAACTTCGTTGTTTATCGCTTCCGCGACAATCGGATCAACTTCCGCCAGATTTGCGTTAAAAAAATTATTCATTGGTTTTTATATTTTTGTTAATTGTTTCGATTCTTCATTGAAACTTTAAAATTTTGCGTTTAAGCGTTCTTTTTTCAGAAAACATTTTTAATACGCCGTATTTGAACTTTGAAATCAGCAGTATTATACATTTTTCCTTTTTCGGAACGAACTGTCTGAATTATTCTCATTCGCCGAAGTTTTCCGTTTTATAAAGGCGGCGGCGAAGGGCGAAAATAATTTTCGGCGGGCAGCGGAACGAATTCTTTATCGTCGCCCGGAATCTTCGGAAAATTTTGCTCGCGCCAATCTTTTTTCGCCTGTTCGATGCGCTCGCGCGAAGTGGAGACAAAATTCCACCACATAAAACGCGGTTTTTCGAGCCGCGCGCCGCCAATTATCATCAAATGCGTTTTGCCGACAGCCGAAAAAACAGCTTCTTTGCCCGCCTCGAAAACGACCATCGTACCCGATTCAAACCGCTGCTCGCCGACCAGAATCGCGCCGGACAAAACATACACGCTGCGTTCCTCGATAAAAGCCGGAATCGAAAGCGAAGCTCGATTTTGCATTCGGCAACCGGCGTAAACCGGATGAGATAAAGTTTCGACCGGCGATTTGGCGCCGAAAATCTCGCCCAAAATCACTTTCACGCGCACGCCTTCGGCTTCGATTGCGGGCAATTCGTCGGCGCCGTGATGCGCGAAAGTCGGTGCCGCTTCTTCATCTCTTTCGGGCAAAGCGATCCACGTCTGAACGCCGAGCAGTTTTTCGCCCGCGTTAACCGGCGCGTCCGAGACTCTTTCGGAATGAACGACTCCGCGTCCGGCAGTCATCCAATTTACCTCGCCCGGCTCAATTATCTGCATCGTGCCGAGGCTGTCGCGGTGCGTCATTTTTCCGCCGAACAAAAAAGTAACGGTCGCCAGCCCGATGTGCGGATGCGGCAAAACGTCAATCGAGCGGTCGTGCACCATCTCAACCGGACCGAAATCGTCAACAAACACGAACGGACCGACCGCTCGACGCTTCGGAAACGGCAAAACGCGGCGAACGTTCATCGAGCCGATGCTGCGGTCGCGGTATGGAATGACAAGTTCGATCATAATTCTGCCGTTCGTTCTAGGTGAAAATCAAGAAACTAATTCCTTAAAATCATCTTCCGCCAAAACCTTTACGCCCAAACTCTCGGCTTTCGTCAGTTTTGAACCGGCGTCCGCACCCGCCACGACGTAATCGGTTTTTTTGCTCACTGACGAAGAAACTCGTCCGCCGCGTTCTTCGATTAATCGCGCCGCTTCGTCGCGCGTGAAATCTTCGAGCTTTCCGGTTAGAACGAAAGTTTTTCCGGCGAAGTTTTCGTCGTTTTGCCGGTTTGAGCCGCCCTCAATTTCGGTTTTCACGCCCGCCGATTTTAATCTTTCGATTAGTTCCCGATTGCGCGGATTTTCAAAGAAATTGAAAACCGAAACGGCGACCGTTTGCCCGATTTCGTGAATCGCGTCGAGTTCTTCGATTGACGCAGCGGCGAGGTTTTCAATGTTTCGAAAATGATTCGCCAGTATTTTCGCGTAGCGTTCGCCGACGTGACGGATGTCAATGCCGTATAAAAGCCTTTGCAAACCGCGCGTTTTCGACGTTTCGATTTGATTGATAAGGTTCGTCGCGCTCTTTTCCGCCATTCTTTCAAGTTCGGCGATTTGCTCGACGCGCAAATCGTATAAATCCGCCACGTTGCGGACGATTCCCAAATCAACCAATTTTTCGACCAGAATTTCGCCCAAGCCTTCGATGTCCATCGCTTTGCGCGAAGCGAAATACAAAATTCGCGCCTTGATTTTCGCCGGGCAATCCGGGTTCGGACAGCGCGTGACCGCTTCGCCTTCGGGACGTACGACGGCAAAACCGCAAACCGGACAATTTTTCGGAAATTCGTATTCAATTTCGTCGCCCGTCCGTCTGGATTCGATGACCTGTAAAACTTGCGGAATTATTTCGCCGCTTTTTTCGATTAGAACGTAATCGCCGAGTTTTATGTCGAGACGTTTTATTTCGTCTTCGTTGTGCAGACTCGCGCGCGCAACGACGGTTCCGGCGAGCGTAACCGGTTCGAGATAAGCGACCGGCGTGAGCGCGCCCGTTCTGCCGACCTGCACGTTTATCGCGTTCAATTTTGTCGTCGCCTGCATCGCCGGATATTTGTAGGCGATTGCCCAGCGCGGCGCTTTCGTCGTCGCGCCGAATTCGGCTTGCAGATAAGTTTGGTTAACCTTTACGACTACGCCGTCAATGTCGTAATCGAGAGCGTCGCGTTTCGCCTGCATCGCACCGACGAATTCCGTCAACTCATCGAAATTTCTGCACAAAGCGCGATTCGGATTGACGTTGAAACCTTTCGCTTCGAGCCATTCGAAATTTTCCCAGTGCGTCGGAAACATTTTCTGCGCGCCCGAAAGCAAATCGTAGGGAAACATATCCAGACGGCGCGAGGCGACGATTGCGGCGTCGAGCTGGCGCAGCGTTCCGGCAGCGAAATTGCGCGGATTGGCGAAAGTTTTCTCGCCCTGCATTTCAAGTTCGGCATTGATTTTCTCGAACACGGAACGCGCCATAAAAACTTCGCCGCGAACTTCCGTGTGCAGCGGAAAATCCGGTTTAAGACGAATCGGAATCGTGCGAATCGTTTTGACGTTGCCGTAAACATCATCGCCGACGCTGCCGTCGCCGCGCGTCGCGCCCGCCGTCAAAACGCCGTTTTCATAATGCAGCGCGACCGAAAGACCGTCAATTTTCAATTCCGCGACGTAATCGAATTCGCGCCCGTCAGCCAATCTCCGGCACCGCTCGTCGAACGCCCGCAAATCGTCCAGATCATACGAATTATCCAGCGACATCAGCGGCACGCGGTGAACGAAAGGCTTGAAACCTTCGGCGCGCCCGCCGACTCGCTGCGTCGGACTGTCGGGCGTTATAAGTTCGGGGTTTTCTTCTTCGAGGATTTTTAAGCGCGCGAGCATCGCGTCGAATTCCGCGTCCGCGATTTCCGGCGCAGCTTTCTGGTAATAAAGTTCGTTGTGCCGATCTATCTCGCGGCGCAAATGTTCGATTTCCGTTTCAACCGAATCGTTTGAAATTGAAGATAAATTGCTCATAGAAAAATCGAGTTCAGACCGACAGATTAACACAGAAAAAATAACAGATAAAAAATAACAGATAAAAAATGAGTTGCTTTGTTTCCGTGTTTTTGCGTTGATTATTTCATAAATTCGGCAATCAAACGATGAAAATGATGCGTTCCCTGCTCGCGCGTCGGCGAATATCTGCCGCGCTCGTAAAATCTCGAACGAATGCCTTTTTGCACCGATTCAACGACGGCTTGATCTTCGAGCTCCACGCGATTCAAATCCGCGCCCGCGCCTTTTTCCAGTTTCGTCTCGTCGGAAACGTAAGTCATATACGAAACTGTCGTCGAATCCGGCTCGATTGGTTTAACGATGTTCACCGACAAACCCCAGGGATAAAAATTAAACATCGTATTCGGGAAAATGAAAAAGTAAAACGCCGCGATTTTTTCGTTTGAAGCGGGTAAATCAAAAGCGTCTTCTTCTGTTTTCGCAATGGCTTTTTGCAGACTCGAAAAGCGAAAAGTTTCGGTCGTATACGAGCCGTAATCAATCGCTTCGTTCAACGAGCGATGAACGAAAGGAATGTGAAAGCCTTCGAGGTAATTTTCGCAGTACAAAGCCCAGTGCGCTTTCACCGTGTAATCTTTCGCCGCAATAAATCGCAAGTTCTTCAGATTCAGCGCTCGAACTATTTCGCGCATCTCGGCGATGAAAACATCGAGCGGCGCGATTGGATTTAATGAAACGAACGCGAATTTATTCCAAAAGCCGCACGGAATTTTCGTTAAATTGTCTTTTTCCGACGGAAAATTTTCCGCCGCTTCAAACTCCGGCATCGAAAGAAATTCGCCGTCAAGCGAAAATCTTTTTCCGTGATACCCGCAGCGAATCAAATCCGCAGAACAATCGTTTTCGATTAAAATTTTTCCGCGATGCGTGCAGACATTTGATAAGCAATTGTAATCTTCGCCGTTTTTCGTAATCAAAACAGGCTCGTCGAGAAAATTTTTTAGAACAATTCGCGGATTGAGATTTGCGTTTTCGTCGGCATGCCCGACGAGCTGCCAGCTTCGAGCGAAGATTTTTTCTTTCGATTCTTGAAAATACCGCTCGTTTGTGTAAAATTCCGACGAAAGCGTCTCGGCGCGTCGAATGTCGGAATTAATGTCGAAAATAGACATAAATTTTCAGCCGCCGATTCGAGATGTTTAAGCGAAAAGAAAATCACAATAAATCTGTGTTTCGCGCGGAAACCTGCGGCAAAATTATTCTCTGTAAAGCAAATATTTCGGTTCCGTCTCGTTTCTTTCAAAACCTTTGCAAATCAAGCCGTCGGCGAACGCCGCTTGAAATTCGCGCTTGACGCGTTCCTGTTCGCCGACGGCTCGCGCCGTATCGGCGACGACCAAATGATTCCAATCGGCGGGAATGCTGATCGTTTTGACGACTGCGCCTTTTTCTTCGTAAGATTCGCCTTTGGAAAGCGCGACGACTTTCGGCGAATCCAAAATCCAATCGGCGAATAATCTATCGCTGTCAATGCCTTTCACGCTGTCCTGTTCGGCGGAAGTCGAGTAATCGGTGCCGTAAAAATTCGGCGCGTAAACCTGAATCGTCGCGCCGAGACGTTCTAAATTGAAAAAAGCGTTTCTGGCTTGAACCGGCTGAAAAGTCCACTTGATGTAATTGACGCCTTCGTTCAAAGCTCGTTCGCGCTGCGCCCACTTTAATTGCGCGCCGATTCCGTAATTTTGATACTCCCGGGCGACCGCCGTCATATGCGAATAAAAGGCTCGTTCCGCGCCTTTGAACATCGGAACCGACAGCACGAATCCGACCATTTTTTCGCCGTCGAACGCCGCGAGCGTAAAGCCGCCCGCGTTTTTCGTGACAATCAAATGCCGCACCGGAGAATTCTCCAAATCCGGCACGGCGAAAACTTCGCGCTGCAAATCCACGCAGCCCTGAAGCTCTTCGACGGTCGTCACTTCACGAATATCTATTTCGGGTTTTCCCATTTTTACAAAAAGAACAAAAGTATCTACAAGCAGAAAAATTTACAAGCAAAAGAATTAAATTATCGTTTCCGAAAACCATTCACGAGAAACTTTCTCAATTTGCCGCGATGCTGTCAAACCGACGATATCGGAAATGAAATTTATTAAAACAAGCTTATTTCCGGCGCGATATTTCGCGGGAATCTCTTCGCGCAGCTGTTTTATTAATTGTTCGACGTTGGAGCCGATTTTAAATAAAACGAGTTTAGCCGTTCGCGTGTGTTTCAAAATCCAGTGCGTTTTGCGGATCGAATTCGCTCCGGCTTCGCCCCAAAAATCGTATTCGCCGCCCGCGCCGCGCGCAATTAAATCGGGTTTATAGCGAAGCCCGATTTTCGTTTCGATTTCCAGATGCGGATAACGCCCGACGAACATCGCGTAGCCCAAAGCCTTCATTAAAACGTGTTCGTAACTTTCGCCGACGCGCTGCCACAAACGCACGCGGTTTCCGGCGAGCTGAAAATCGTAAAGCATTTTTTTATGGTAAACGGTAAATTCGTTCGGGTAAAATTTCGCTTAACTTTTTACCCGAGCATTTGCTATCATAAATTCGGCTGTTCGCCGACACTCCTTATTTTTATTTTTTTTGTTTTTTCGCTTCAAATGTCAGCGCCGAGCAATCTCGAATTAAAAGGAAATCTTCAAGTTCATCCGTTTGCCGAACTTCTCGTTGAAATCGCGGACGCCCGGCTCGACGGTTCGCTGCGTTTAACGACCGACAATCAAAAGATCGTCGTTTATTTCCGCGTCGGCGAAATAGTTTTCGCGGTTTCCAACTCGCGCTCGGCGCGGCTTTACGAAATGCTTCTGCGCGACGATGCGATTGATAAAAATCTGCTTTCGGAAAGATCGATTTTTACGGACGACTTTATCTTCGCCAAATTTTTAATCGAAAAAAAGATATTCGGCAAAGACGAAATCAACCGGCTTTTCACCCGTCAAATCGAAGAAATTCTGCGCGACGCATTTCAATGGACGAGCGGCGAATGGATTTTCAGTCCGCTCATCAGGATTAAAGAAGGCATTCATTTTCAAATTGATTCGTCAAAGGTTTTGCTCGAATACGCCCGCTCGCTTTCGAATGAAACGGTTTTTCACCGCTTTAGGAGCTTGCAGGAAGTTTTTCTTCCGAAAAAAGAACTCGATTACAACGTCAACCTTCAATCGCACGAAGCGTTTATTTTATCGAGATTCAAGGATTCGCAGCTGAGCGTCGAAGAAGTCAAAAAAAACAGCCCGCTTCCCGCCGACGCGACTATGCAGACGCTTTACGCTTTGTGGCTCGGCGGTTTTTTGATTCGCCGCGGCTGGAGTCCGGCTTTTACCGAACACCGCGTCGCCGCCATTTCAAACGCGCGCCTGGCTCTGAAAAAAGAAGCCGTCAAAACGCCTTCGCCCGCCGGAACGCCTGAAATTATTGCGCCGCCAATTGAACGAAAAATTGAAGAAATCAAGGAAACAGTCAAACCCGTTGAAGAAAAAATCTCTCTGGAGAATTACCTCGAACGTACCGAAAAGGCGCGCAATCATTACGAAAGTTTGGCAATCGAAACGAAAGCCCCGCTTGCGGAAATAAAACGTTCTTACTTTTCTCTGGCGAAACAATTTCATCCCGACCATTTTCACAAAGAAACCGACATCGAATTGCATCAGCGTATTCAAAAGGCTTTCGCGACTATTGCAAAAGCTTACGAAACTTTAAGAGACGCCGAATCGCGCAGCGCTTACGACTTTAAAATGCGCAAAGAATTGTCACAGATGACCGGCGGACGAAATGCGAGCGCGGCTGAAATTGACAAAAACCGGCAAGCCGATTTCGCCGCCGAAAGCTTCGACGAAGGCTTCAATCTGTTAATGAGGAACAATTACGAAGAAGCCCTGCCGTTTCTGGCGCGCGCCGCGCATCTTGCGCCGAACGTCGCTCGTTACCGCGCTTATTACGGCAAAGTTCTCTCCGAAGACGAAACGCAAAGATACAAAGCCGAGTCGGAACTTCAAACCGCCGTCAAGCTCGAACCGACAAACGCGACTTTTCGCATTATTCTCGCCGAATTTTTCATTCATTATAACTTGCTCAAACGCGCCGAAGGCGAATTGACGAGATTTTTGACGATTGATCCCGCTAACCGGGAAGCACGCGCTCTGCTCGACAGTTTGCCAAAGAAATAGTTAAATTAGTTCAAAGTTCAAGGTTCAAAGTTAGTGATTAATTTTGAACCTTGAATTTTGAACCGAAAAGCTATGGACAGTATTTTTGCAAACGAATCGCGTCAGGACGGGCGACTGCTCGAAATTTCGGCGGCAATGGACGCGTTTGAAGGTTACCCGCACCCGCACGGGCAGCGCATCGCCGTCATCGCTGACGCGCTCGCCGAACGCTTTAATTTCGCTTCGCACGACCGCGCGGCGCTCACGCAAGCGGCGCTCGTTCACGACATCGGCGCGATGTTGATGAACCGGGATTACATAAAAACGAACCGTTCTTTGCGCGAAGACGAGCGCCTCGATATGCAGCGGCACACGGTTATCGGCGAGCAGGAAGCGGCAAAACGCGGGTTGAGCCGCGCCGTTCAATTGCTCGTCCGCTGGCATCACGAATGGTGGAACGGCGCGGGCTACCCGGACGCCATCGAACGCGACCAAATTCCGCTCGCTTCGCGCATTCTGCGCGTCGCCGATACGTTCTGCGCCATAACGGACGCGCGACCGTACAGAGCCGCAATGACAGCCGCCGAAGCAAAAAAACATCTAATCGAATGGTCGGGCATCGAGTTTGACCCGAAAATAGTGAAAATTTTTCTCACTCTCGAAAATTTGAGCGAATTGCAGTCCTTCGCCGAACCGGAAAAGCCTTTGATCGAAGAGCGATTTGATGACGAAACCGAAGACTTTTTCGGCGAAGAGCAGCCGGTTTCGACCGAAAACACTTATAATAACTGGTAAAATCTCAATTTCTGCTTTGCTTGTATAAATTTTTCATACAGTCTATGCTCAACCAATCCAACATAACGCCTAAAGGCTGGCTCGCTTTTGAATTGAGCGTTTTGCGGCGTTTGAAATTCGCGTCCGTTATGCTTCCTTTTGTTTCCGACGGTAATCTCGGCGCTTATCTCAAACGGTGGAATGTGCGCGTTCTGGCAAACGACTTGACGCTCGCCGGCTGGACAAAAGCCGTCGCCGCAATTCAAAACAACGGCGAAACATTGTCGGACGAAGCTGTAAATGCGGTTTTAGAAGACGCTTACGTGCCGCGATATCGTTTGAATAATGAAAGCTTGAGAAACTGGTTCGGCGAAACCGATTCCTGGTGGTTCGACAACGTTCGAAACAATATCGAATGTCTCTCGTCGCCGATTGCCCGCGCCGTCGCTTTGACGATTGCGATGAGCGTCGGCGATTACGTTTTGTCTTTTACCGAAGACACGCGCGAGCTGCGCCATCCGCTTTCCAATGTTTACCGCCGTTTGTGGAGCATTTTTCCGGTTTCGCCGAACAACGGGCAAAACAACGTTTGTCAAAACAGAAACGGTTATGAGTTCATCGCCGATGTTGAAAATCGTGCCGATTTGATGTTTCTGCGTCTTCCGCGAGCACATAATCTGACGCAGAAAAATTATTTGGGCTGGACTGCCTGGCGCGAGGAATTTTTGCGCGGCAGCGATGATTACTGGAACACAATGGAACTCGCTCAAGCCGGACGGCTCGGCACGCTGGTCGAAACCAAATCGCAATATCTGCGCCTTTTAGAGGAAATTCTGCGAACCGCTTCGCACATTCAGAACTGGGCGATAGCGCACGTTGAAGACGGTTTTATAACGACGCAGGAAGTTGTCGAAACGATGGCGCGCGTGCGCCGCGTGGACACGATTTTCACAAAGGATTTTTCCGAATTGATCGGCACTAAAGCGGTGATTATTACCGCTTAGGAAAAGTTTGAAGGGTAAATCAAAATCGAAAATTTGCCTGCGAAACACACGAATCACACGAAAAAAGTCAAATTACCTTGTTTTGTCTTTTTCGTGTGATTCGCGCATTCACAGAAAATTAAATTTCTTTATTTTTATCCGTATCAAGTCGTTTTTCCGTTTTATCAGCGTTCTATTTTGTGTCCTATTATTTTCAGGACGCCTCCAGCTTCGATTCC
This sequence comes from Pyrinomonadaceae bacterium, assembly GCA_036388895.1. Taxonomy (GTDB): domain Bacteria; phylum Acidobacteriota; class Blastocatellia; order Pyrinomonadales; family Pyrinomonadaceae; genus SXVE01. Next base: position 11,994 of record DASVQY010000010.1, read on the forward strand.
GCAAGCGGATACGCGGAATTCGATCTTCCCTGCCGAATAAACCAGACGACGCCCGCAACGCCCGACAAAATGCCGGAAATTACCGTGAGAAACTGCGGCGAAATCTGATACATCGAAAGGCTCGCCAGATAGCTCGACAAGCCGAAAACCGTTAATTCCGCGCCTCTATCCAGCGTCGAAATTCGCCCGCGAATATAATCGGGCAAACTGCGTTGGAACATCGTTTCCTGAACCGCGTATTCGACGCCGACAATCGCGCGCGAAATGAATGTGAAAAACGCGAAAAGCCATAAACTCGGCATATAGCCCGCGACGGCAAACAAAACTCCGTGAATGATCAGCGACCAGCCGATAAACGAATTGTGATTGTTTTTTCGGTCGAGAAAAATCGAAGTGCGGTGCGCGATCATCATTCCGAAAGACAAACCGAAACCGCCCGCCGTCCAGAGCATTGCGACGGCAATGTCGGGATTCCAATTTTCCTTTTCGGCAAAAAACACTCCGCCCATACGCTCGAAAACGACGTTGATCGCGCCGCCGCCGGTCGCCCAAATCACGTTCATTATCAGAATCGTTAGGGCAAAATGATTTTCGACTGTGTAGCGCAAGCCTTCTTTTAATTCAGTAAAAAACGACGCTCTTTTCGGTTTATCAATGTCGTAATTCGTAATTCGTAATTCGTAATTGACCTTCTCCCTCGTTGCTTCGTCGGGAATCAGCCAGACGGAATAAGCCGAAATCAAAAACGAAACGGCATTGATGACGAAAGCGACTTGATAGCCGAAAATTGCCGCCGCCCAGCCGCCGAGCGCCGAACCGATTGCCATCAGCAAAAATCTCGACGAAAAAATCAAAGCCGTTCCCGCCAGCAAGCCTTCTTTTCCGGTCAGATTCGGCGTCGTCGCATTTTTCGCGCCTTCAAAAAAAGCGCCTAGAGCAGAAAGCAAAGACATCGAAACGTAAGCGATCCAGAGATTTTCCGCGCTCGTGACAAACAAAAACATCAACGCGACGGCGGCGCGAATCAAATCCGACCAGATCATCACGGTACGTCGCGAAAATCGGTCAACGAAAGTCCCGGCTATCGGCGAGAAAAGCGCAAACGGCAATATGCGACAAATGAATAAAATTCCCGCCGCCGTCGGCGAAGCATCCGAAACAAGCCGCACAAGTCCTAATCCGGCGATAAAATTAAACCAGTTGCCGAGTTCGGAAACCACCTGTCCCCACAATAAATTGCGAAAATTGCGATTTCCTTTTAACAATTGCGAATAAGTCAAATTCATAAACAGTTCATTGAGTTCATTGAGTTTGTTGAGCTCGGTGAGTTCATTGAGTAAAAGAATTTCTTTTTTCTTCTAACTCAATGAACTCAACGAACTCTGTAAACTCGATGAACTAAAAAAGCCGTCAGGCTCGAAACCCGACGGCTTTGCCTACGCGATAAAATAAATTTTCAAGTTCCGGTAAAATTCGGCTGTCGTTTTTCGAAAAATGCGGTGACGCCTTCTTTAAAATCGTTTGATTTGCCCGACTCAATTTGGCATTCGTGCTCTAAATCAAGCTGCTGCTGTAAATCGTTGGAAAAGCTCGCGTTCAGCATTCGTTTGATTCGCCCGATTGAGCCGGTCGGCGCGAGAGCGAGTTTTTTCGCCATTAATAATGATTCGCTCATCAAATTGTCCGCCGTTGTGACGCGATTAATCATTCCGAATTGCGCGGCGCGTTCGGCTGAAACCGTTTCGCCGGTCATAAAAAGCTCCGCTGCGAGCTTTTCGCCGATCACGCGCGGAAGAAAAAAGCTGCCGCCGCAATCCGGCGAAAGTCCGATTCGCACAAACGCTTCGTTAAAACTCGCCGTATCTGCCGCAAAAACAATATCGCAAGCCAGCGCGAAATTCGTTCCCGCTCCCGCGCAGACGCCCTGCACGGCGGCGACAAACGGAATCGGCGTTTCACGAATCAGCGTAATTACATCGTGCAGAGCTTTCAAAGGCTCTTCCAGAAACGCTTCGATTCTGCCTTCTTTTTGCCACATCATTTGCATCTCGCGCAAATCTCCGCCCGAACAAAAAGCACGTCCGGCACCCGTCAAAACAACCGCGCGCGCTTTATCACGAATCGCGTTTTCAATCGCCGAACGCAAATCTTTCGTCAATTGCAGCGAAAGCGCATTAAGCGCCTCCGGGCGATTCAACGTAATTATCGCAACCGTTTCATTTAATTCGTAATTGACGGTTTCTAAAGAGTTCATAGAGTTCGTTGAGTTCGTTGGGTTCGTTAAGTTCGTTGAGTTCGTTGAGTTGTAGGAATTTCTTTTTTCTTCTAACTCAATGAACTCAATAAACTCTATAAATTCAACGAAATCTTTTAGGCGAATCTGACTTTTGATTTATTGGCGTTATGGCATTCGCGACATAAAACAGTGCGCCCGACTTTCGGTTGAAACGGAACTTGATCGTGTTTGCCGCAATGATCGCAAACGATTTCAAAACGCTGCGGCGCGTTTTCGCCCATTGCCGCTTTTTTCGAGCGACATTTCGCACATCTCTGCGGCGCCATCATATTCCGCTGGTAAAAAGTATCCTGTTCCTTTTCGGTAAAAATAAAAACTTCCTTGCATTGAACACATGGAATTTCTATATCCGGCATTGCTTTTTCTCCTTTTCCGAATTAGCTCTAGCGGGTGTCGTCGAAAAGTTTATCATAAACCCTGCGTAATTTTGCAACTGTTTTAATTTCTGCTTAATTCGGCGACGTGATTTCTGACCGATTCGCCGAGAGTGTCGAGATTGTAGCCGCCTTCGAGAATTGAAACGACGCGCCCGCCGCAAACTTCGTCCGCCCAATTTTTTACGGTTTTCGTCATCGAAACGAAATCCGTATCTTCGAGCCGCAATTGTCCGAGCGGGTCGGTCAAATGAGCATCGAAACCGGCGGAAATCATAATCAAATCCGGTTTGAAATCACGATGAATATCGCCGATTGCCGATTCAAACATTCGCTTTTGATCGGGCGCGGAAGTTCTCGCTTTGACCGGAACGTTCAGCGTGTAGCCTTTGCCGCGCCCGAAACCTTTTTCGCCCCACGAACCGGTTCCCGGATACCACGGATATTGATGCATTGAAAAGAAATATACGCTCGGATCATCGAAGAAAATTCCCTGCGTCCCGTTGCCGTGATGCACGTCCCAATCAACAATTGCGACGCGCTCGATTTCTTTATATTTTCCCTGCGCGTAACGAGCCGCAACCGCAATATTGTTGAAAAGACAAAAACCCATTGCATTTTCAGCCGTCGCGTGATGCCCGGGCGGGCGAGAAGCTACAAAGGCATTTTTCGCTTCTCCGTTCATCACCAAATCAACGGCTCGGCACGCGCCGCCGACGCCGTAAAGTGAAGCATCAAACGAATTCATCGAAATAACCGTATCGGCGTCCAATTGCTCGATTCCGTTTTCGAAAGCGTCTTCGACGCGTTTGAAATGTTCCTTCGTATGAGCGGCTTGGATAATTCCTTTCCCGGCTTTTTCCGGTGTGACTTCCGTTAAATCCTCCCACAACTTTTTATCATTTTTGAGCGCCTTCATCACGACTTCGTATCGCTTCGGCGATTCGGGATGACCGAAACCGGTATCATGTTTTTGATAAATCGGATGATGGACAAGTGCTGTTTTCATATTGAAAATTTACCACAAAAATCAAAAACAGTATGACGGAATGGATAGGATTATTTACTATCCATTCTATTTCTCCTGTCTATTCTGTTTCGATTCTTTGTTAGATAAAAGCGGTTTCGTGCAGCAATTCGCCTTTTGCAAATCTTTCCAAACTCAAACACGAGACATCCAGAAAATTTGATTCGCCGTCGAGAATAATTTCGCTCAAGGCGCGACCTGTTGCAGGCGAATGCATCACACCATGACCAGAAAAACCGTTCGCAAAATATAGCCCTTCGATAGAACAGCCGCCTAAAATCGCGTGATGATCCGGCGTGTTTTCGTAAAGTCCGGCGCGGCATTTTTCTCTAACAACTTCCGTCTCACACAAAAAAGGCGCGCGATGTTTTGCCTTCTCGTAAACTTTAGCGATGAAAGATTCTTCAAAATCGGTGCTGAAGTCCGGTGTTTCATTTCGGTCAGGATAAGCAAAAAGAATTTCGTTGAACGAGTCTTTTGCCGGGCGAAAATGAAAACCGTTTGATAAATCAATTACCATCGGCAAAGCATCCTGAAAATCCATCGCGCTTTTCGCCCAGACGATTTGACGTTTTAAAGGCTCAATTGGCAAATCAATCCCGGCAGTTTCGGCTAATTTTCGCGCCCAAGCGCCCGCGCACAAAACGACCTTTTCGCAATCAAACTTTCCGCGATTCGTTTCAACAGATGCGACTTTTCCGTTTGCAATCACGATTGAAAGAACTTCTGATTCGCTCATTATTTTGGCACCGTTTTCGAGGGCTCTTTTTGCAAAGCCTTCTAAAACTCCGAGCGGATTTATAAAACCGTCTCGTGCACCAAAACTTCCGCCGACAATATCCGAGCAATTCAAGCCCTTTACGATGTGAGAAATTGTTTTTGTATCAACGATTTCAACCGATTTACAGCCGAGCGATTTTTGTCTCTCGACGCTTTTTCTCAAAAAATCAAGCTGCGCTTCGTCGGTTGCGACGAACAAATAGCCGCGCGGATCGTAACCGCAATCGAAACCGGTCGAATCTTTGAAACGTTCGAAAAAATCGAGCGAATACAAAGACATTTTGATATTGATTTCCGTTTCAAATTGAGCGCGCACGCCGCCGGTCGCTTTTCCCGTAGAACCTTTTCCCAAAAGATTTTCGCGCTCTAAAATCAAAACGTCTTTCGCGCCGCGTTCGGTTAAATGATACGCGACGCTCGCGCCGACAACGCCGCCGCCGATGATTACGATTTCGGCATTTTTCATTCAGAATCCACGCCCGCCGCTCTCATCACGAACGCAGGAACTTTCGGTTCGTCGGGCAGAACATTTTCTCTTCCCTTTGCCAACGCCCAGCGGTGAAGCCACGAAATCCCGGCTCGGCGATTGAAAGTGTCGGGCATTTTATATGCTTCGTCCTTTAACGCCTCGTCCAAAGTTATAAATTTGTAGCCGCGTTTTCCGAGCATTTTCGCAATGTCGTCGAAATAATCTGAATTTATAAAATTCGCGTGAAGCAGCAGAATTTGTTTGATTTCGCGGTCGAACAATTTCACCGATTGCCGCTCCCAGTATTCCATTTTGCTTTCGAGATACGGAACATAAACCGCACCGATCTGTTTCATCAACCCTTTATCGTTTTTATCGAAAGTATTGTCATAAGCGCGGGCGAAAATCCAATCGGCGTTGTCAATCGTGACGGGCGCAATCGTGTAATTGTTTTCCGTTAGAAAATGATTCAAACCGTCTTTTACTTCCATACTCAAACCGGTTTGCAAAAACGGGTGGCGAAAATAACGCACCGGTTTTCCTTTCGCTTTGAGCAATTCTTTCGTGATAATTTCGCCGCGCTTGATGTCGTCCTGATAATCCTTCAACTCGATGTTGTTCAAGCTTCGATGCGAAAACGTGTGATTTCCGAGTTCGAGTCCGGCGTCGAGCCAACGGCGAAGCAAATCAATTTCCGCCTCACTGCGATCTCCGTTGGCGTAAAGTTTATTTTCATTAACGAAACCGATTGCCGGGACGTTGGCTTTTGTAACGTGAGCTAATAATTTTTTCGTAATTTCCTGCCGCGTTTTCAAATCCTTGCGCGTTGAAACGACCGGTAAATCATCAATCGTAACGGCGATATATCTATGCTTTTTCTGAGCATTTACCGTTAAAGCTGAAAAACAAATGCAAAGCAAAAAGAAAAAAACTGCAAATTTCATAAACACTTTAAATATAAAAAAAGGTAAAACACGCCGGATTTATCAAATTCGCACGACTTTTTATTTCCGGTTCGCTCGTATTTGAACAGTTTCGGCTGCCGTTTTATTTGGCGAAAACCTGGGAAAAATCGGCGAAAGCTTTGAATTCGAGCGCGTTGCCGCTCGGGTCGAGAAAAAACATCGTCGCTTGTTCTCCGACCTCGCCTTGAAAACGAACTTTCGGCTCGATGATAAAATTAACGCCTTTGTTTTTTAATCTTTCGGCGAGCGCGTGAAATTCGTTCATCGGCAAAACTATGCCGAAATGCGGAACAGGAACGTGGTCGGCGTCAACTTCGTTGCGATGCCTGATTCCCGCCGCTTCGGGCGCGAGGTGCGCGACGATTTGATGTCCGAAAAGATTGAAATCAATCCATTCGGCTGAACTTCTGCCTTCTTCGCAGCCTAAGATTTCGCCGTAAAACCGCCGGGATTCTTCTAAATTTACAACCGGAAATGCCAGATGAAATAAATTATTCATATTTTTTCTTATGTTTCTTTGTCTGTTTTATTGTCTGTTTCAAAAATTGTTATTTAATTAGTACTGTCTGTTTTTCAATTTTGTTACTGTCTGATTTTTATTTGCTCGACGACGCGCAAGCCTGATTGTAAGGCGCCCTGCATCCACGATGCCAAATCGGAAATGTGTTCTCCGGCAAAGTATATGCGGTTTTGGGGAACTAAAAACGGCTCGACTTCTTCTTTTTTCGTATGCGCCCACGCGCCTTTTACCCAAACATCTTCGCTCCAGCATTTGCTGAAACCCTTTTCGTAATTCGCTTTTATTTCGGGAAACAATTTTTCCAAACTTTGAAGAGTCGTTTCCAATCTTTGTGTTTCCGAAAGGCTTGTTAAATTAAGCGAATAATCGCCGCGAAGATAACTTTGCAGAATTCCGTGCGTTCCGTTTTGTCCGAAAGTCGAGTTCCAGACTTCCGCGAAATTTTCGCCGAATGCGAAACCGTTCAGTTTTTTATCGTGCCAGAAACGCCGTTTTGTCTGAATCAAAACGCGCGCCGCCGAATCGTATTTCAGATTACTGATAATTTTCCATTTCGCTTCGGGCAAACGCGGCGAAATCTCGATTTTTGAAAGCGTTGTAAACGGAATCGCGCAAATCAAATAATCGCCGCTTAATGTTTCAAGCTTATTTTTTCGATGAAAAGTAACGACAACTTCGCCGCCGGTTTGATTGATTTTGACGATTGGCGATTCGTATAAAATTTTGCCGGTCAATTTTTGAGCAAAAGCAAGCGGCAGCAAATCGTTTCCGCCGCCGATTTTGTGCCAGTGATTTTGTTTTTCGAGCGTCATCACAGCCGAAGTCGCGTCGGTGAATTTTCCCCAACCGACCGTTTTCGCTCTGCCTTCGTCGTAAGTTACAAATTTTTGATCAATCGGATAAAACGGCAGCAGCGAAAGCCCGAACTCGTTGACGTATTTGTGAGTTAAGTTGTGGTCGCGGTGAATGCGCGCCGCTCCTGCTTCCGCGTAAAGTTTTTCGTCGAAATTGCGAACGGTCAAAACTCGTCCGCCCGCGCGTTCGCGCGCTTCTAAAATCGTGACATCGTGACCTTGTTTCGCGAGTTCATACGCCGAAACCAATCCCGACAATCCCGCACCGATTATTAAAATTCGGCGCGGCGCCGGAGAAACCTGCGCGGAGGCGAATTTTGACGAAAGCAAAATGCCCGATGCCGCCACAAAGCTGTCGCGTATAAACCTTCTTCGATTCATTTACTTCACATCGTTTATTTCAAATCATTTATTTCAAATCATTTATTTCAATTCGTTTACTGAGCGTGCTGCGTGTTTTGTGTTGATTTCATTATCTGCCTGATTGCGCCAAGATGATACGCCGAATGAGCGATAATCGCAACGGCATCGCCGATATTTTTCTGATTCCACGTTTCGATTTCGGCGAAACAGCGCAAAACGTTTTCGTACGACTTTCGCATTCCTTCGCGCAGATGATTCCATTCGGTTTCGTTGACCGTTTCGATCAGCCAGCTTTGTTCCCAATTTACCTTTTCCGCCGCGCCGTTCATCAATTCGCACAAACGGTCGAGATAAAATTTCGCGTGTTCGGTGTGCGCCGCTATCGTCGTTTCGCCCGTATAGCGCGAAACGTCTTCCGCCGAAAGTTTTTCAAGTGTCGGAAGAATGCCGATTCCCTGGTCTAAATAAGCGCTTCCCTGTCCAGCCGGCGAGCCTTCAAAGGTTTCGGCTAAAATGAATAAAATGTCTTTTAAGAAATCTTCTTTGTTTATCATAATAGTTTTGTTTCGAATATATGAGCTAATCTGTGCAACAAACACAGGCGATTTTAACCGCCTCGAACTTTCAAGATAAATTATTACGCGCCGAACATTTTAAACGATTTTGATTCGGCAAACTACTTTTCTAATATACATCGTGATACTTTCGGACAAAGTGGGCAGACGGTTTCCAGCCCCGTCCGGCAGACTGTTTTTGCTTACACAACATTTTCAATTATTAGGGATCAGAGCCGTTTGCGTTCGAGCATTAAGGACATTTTATTTTAACTGTTGTTCTCGATTAAAATAATCTTTTCTGTCCGTCTAAGACTTCAACTATGATTTTTTCGATCTCGTCTTCTTCAGCCGTTTCGCATTCTTTCAGAACCTCGCGTTTTTGGTGCTCGGAAAGTTCCCGCCAGACTTTAAGAATTTCGGGAGATTGGTGAATAATATAAATTGCACGAGTCGGGGACATAATTTATCGCTTATATTTTATAGATTATGCGAATCAATAATAATAAAACTAAACGAGGAGTTTATAAAATGAAATCAATTTTAACGATTGCGCTCGCAGCGTTGTTCTGCGCCTGCGCTTCACAGCCGAAACAGGAAGTTAAACCGGCTGCCGAAAAGGAACAGCAGGTCAAGGTTATTCCGGTCGCGCCCGGAACCGAAGATAAAGAACCGGGCGCTGCGCCGAAGCCAGCCGAATCGCCCGGCGTGAAAAAGGGCACGATTTCAAAAGTAGTGCGCAAAGGCGATCAAGTTTCTTATCAGCATACCGTCACCAACGAACAAGGTTTGATAATCGTTTCTTCTCTGATCGCCGACTGCAAAACGAATCATTACAAAGTCGTTTACAGAACAGTGGCGAGCGGCAACACGGTCGTCAAAAAAGACGATACGGTGATCGAAAACAATAATCCGAACGAAGACGCGATACGAGATATTCAGTCCGCTTGTACTCAGAGACAGCAAATATAAATATTCGGCTGTAAAAATGAGAAAAACAACCTTATAGTAATAAAATAGAAAGAATCAAGGAGGGTTATCAGGTTGAATATAAACTTAAAACCGATTGGCGCGCAGGTCGCGGTCGTTTTCGGCGCGTCGAGCGGCATCGGGCGTTTGACGGCTTTGGAATTCGCGAAAAGAGGCGCGAAAGTCTGCGTCGCCGCGCGCAGCGAGGAAGGCTTAAAATCTCTTGTTTCCGAAATCGAAGAAAACGGCGGCGATGCCTTTTACGCTCTGGCGGATGCGGCGGATTACGAACAAGTCAAATCCGTCGCCGAAAAAACAGTCGAAAGATACGGCAGACTCGACACATGGATTCACTCCGCTGCGGCGTTTCTTTTCGCGCCATTTATCGATACGGAACCGGAAGAATACCGGCGATTGATCGAAGTAAATCTGCTCGGACAAATTTACGGCGCGAAAGCCGCTTTTCCGCATCTTGAAAAACGCGGCGGCGCTTTGATTCACATCACCTCGGTCGAAGCGTGGCGAACGGTTCCTTTTCAGTCGGCTTACGGAGCGTCGAAACACGGCATTTACGGCTTTTTACAGGCTCTGCGCGTCGAATTCGCGCACAAAGAAATTCCTATTGCGGTAACGCAAATTTTGCCCGCCGCGATAAACACGCCGATTTACGACAAAGGTCGCAACAAAATGCCGTTCAAACCGCGCCCGGTTCCGCCGATTTATCATCCGCAAGTAGTCGCCGACGCGATTCTTTACGCGGCGGAAAATCCGACTAAAGATTTAATTGCGGGCGGCGCTGGATTAGGCGTTGTCGGCGCCGAAAGGCTTTCGCCGTCATTAACCGATTGGATTACCGAAAAAGTCGGCTTCGTCGGGCAAAAAACCGATATTCCGAATCCCGGCGATTACGATGGAAACTTATTCGAGCCGATGGAAGGATTCGACACGGTCGAAGGCAGATTTTCCGAAGAACAATTTGAATCCGATCCGTATCGTTTCTATTCGACGCGCCCGAACGTCCGCAACGGACTGCTGGCAACCGGTGCGATCATCGGAGCGGCTTTTATCTGGAATGCGCTGAGAAAAAAACAGTAAAGCAGTCGAACAAAAGGGAAATTATGAAGAAATTGACCGACAAAATAAACAAAGAACCGCAGAAACTGCGGCGCGAATTACAAGAATCGAGCGAATCCGGCTTAAATCTGCGCCGCGCCGTAATCGGACTTTCGCTTTTAGGAATCAGCGCGATGACGGCGGTTTCGCTGTTTCAAACCGGAATCATCAAACATCTGCCCGACCCGCCGATTGACGGTTTCGATTCCGATAAAGTCAATTCTTCGGATACCGCTTATGCTTTAGGAGTTCCCGACGGAACTTTGTCGCTGGCAAGCCTCGCCGCAAATATTCCGCTCGCGGCTTTCGGCGGCGCGAATCGAGCTGAAAAGCAGCCTTTAATTCCAATCGCAATCGCCGCCAAAACAACAATCGAAGCCGCCGTCGCCGGTTGGTATTTTTATCAAATGCCGACCAAAGAAAAAGCCTGGTGCGGTTACTGTATCGTCGGCGCGGCGACGAATGTCGGAATCGCCGCGCTCGCTTTGACTGAAGCAAAAAAGGCTTGGAAAAATTTGTAAAAATTCGTCTTTAACTTCTGCATTAATATCTGGATTAAAATTGCCCGCGAACATTAAATTCGGCGGGCAGGATTTTTTGTATCACTGAAATTTTTTGTATCACTGAAATTTCTTCTGACCGATTTTATCCGAGTTTTTCCGTAGCGATTTTCAATGTTTTAATCCGACGATGCAGATGGCTGCGGTCAACGCCCATCATTTCCGCAGCTTTTGAAACGTTGCCGTCGGCTTCGGCTAATTTGCGAACGATGAATTCGCGCTGATACGCCTCGGTCGCTTCTTTGAACGACGGAAAACGAAAGCTCGAAGAAGGCGGCGTTTCTTCGGACATAAACGGCAAATCATCAGCCGAAATTTTCTGTTTCGCGTTCATAATCACGATGCGCTCGACAGTATTTCTCAATTCGCGCACATTTCCGAGCCAGCAGTAATTTTGAAGCGCTTCCATCGCATTTTCCGTGAAAATTTTCGGTTTTTTGCCGTAATCCGTTGAAAATTTTCGGTTAAAATGTTCGACCAAAACCGGAATGTCTTCCAGACGCTCGCGCAGCGGAGGAACCTGAAACGGAATGACATTCAACCGATAAAACAAATCGTGCCGAAAATCACCGTCTTCGATTAAATCTTCCAAACGCTTGTTCGTCGCCGAAATCACGCGAACGTCAACTTTTACCGGCGTATTGCTGCCGATTGGCTCAAACCTTTGTTCTTCGAGAACGCGCAGCATTTTCGCCTGCACGCGCGGCGACATATCGCCGATTTCGTCGAGAAAAAGCGTCGCTCCGTCGGCAATCTCGAACTTTCCTTTTTTCGCCGTCAAAGCGCCGGAAAAAGCGCCTTTCGCGTGTCCGAAAAGCTCGCTTTCGACCAAGTCTTCGGGAATAGCGGCGGAATTTATTTCCACAAACGGCGCATTTTTTCGCCTCGATTGTGCGTGAATCGCTCTGGCGACCAATTCCTTTCCCGTTCCCGATTCGCCGGAAATCAAAACGCGCCCGTCGGTCGGCGCGACAATCGCGATTTGTTTTCTTAACGCGCGCATCGCGACCGATTCGCCGATCATTTCGTATTCCTGATTGAGCTGTTCCGAAAGCTGCTCGTTAAAACGCTCTAATTCTCTTTGTTTTATCGCGTTTCTAACTGTAAGAACGGTTTTTTCCAGACTGAGCGGCTTTTCGATAAAATCAAACGCGCCGAGCTTCGTCGCATTGACGGCGGTTTCGATGTTTCCGTGTCCGGAAATCATCACGACAGACGCATCGTTGCCACTTTCGCGCAATTTTTTTAAGGTTTCCAGCCCGTCCATTCCCGGCAGCCAAACGTCGAGCAAAAT
>DASVQY010000011.1:0-56201 GCA_036388895.1 Pyrinomonadaceae bacterium
GAAGGAATAACCAGATTCCGCCAGCGCGGCGGAGGCATTTTATCGACGCGCGACCACCAGGATTTAGGTTCTTCGCTTTGCACCCTGGGCGGAATCGGGGCGGCGCATTATTTTCATTTAAAAAGCTTCGACCCTGACGAAGATAGAAATGTGCGAGATGATCAGGTGACTAAGAGCATTGATTTTCCCAATTACCATTCGGGCGCAAACGGAGATTATCAACAAATCAAACTTATCGAACCTTTTCATGAACTATTGAAAAAGTCTGACGGAAGTTTAATAGAGTATTTTCCGTCTCACCCGCACGAAGGCGGAGTCGGCGCGCCGTCCGAAGATAAATCGGCACGGGTAATTGCTGTCGGAAAAAGCAGCACGACAAATCGTCCGTTCAATCTGATAGTAGTTTTTGAAAGCGGCACGGATGAACACGGAAACCGGCTGGGTCGCGCCGTCGCCGAATCAAGTTTTCATCACTTTGTTGATTATAATTGGGATATATCTAAAGGCTGTCCGGGTTTCGTGGAGGAACCTCCGGGCGATGGTTACAAACAAAATCCCGAAGCGCTGCGAGATATTAAAACTTATGTAGAAAATCTTGCCCGGTGGCTTGCACTGAAGCGCTAGAAAATAAAGTTAATTTGCTCTTGTAAAAGATGGATGAACTGAAGGAATAGAAAGGAGGACTTTTTCGGATTTTCAGAAACTGCGGACACAAGGCGCATTCTTTTTCTCCTTTTAGGTTGAACTATAATTAAAATTTAATTGCTCGGAATTTCTTTTTATAAGATACTTGCGGGAAACCGATTTATTGACCGCACTTTTTTAATTCAATTTTTAAATACTTCACAAGAATTTATCTTTTAGCATTAAGAACTTGTTTCCAAGTTTATGAGTGAACCTCTCTAAATATGTGGATTGTATAAAAAGTAAACCAACATATCCATTCAGAGCAATCCTAAGAAATGCGGCGTATGCCCTTTGGGTGTGTTTACTGCTCTCTTGTGCGCTTCGCTCTTTGGTTTAGAACGCGAGCACACTATCGCTCAGTTTCACCATACAATTGTTTTTGATTTGGAAGGTAGAATTTAGCCATTTTTGCCATAATTAAAAGAATACGTAAAAAATCAAGTTTTATAATAAACAAATATACGGTTAATTTGATGCTTTTCTTTTGATTGTTTTTACAACAAAAACGTCCGGTTTCATTGAACCTTAGAACACATTTCCAATGTATCCAAAAACAACGATGAGTGATTTTTAATGAGACGGTAAAAAGCATCGACGATCTCAAAATATTTCTTGAAGAGGATATGTACAGATATCTTGAACTATAATTCTCGCAAACCTTCAAATTAAACACGAAAGATGCGTTTATAACATTTCTCAAATCATTGTATTTATCTAAATATCTAAATTATGAAAGCTGTGATATTGCCTGTGTTTGATCCCGGTTAATTAAAGCCCTTTTATCTTGATCCGATTGAACAAACTTTTGATAGCCCGCTTCCCTTTTGACTGATTCAACCAATCGGTCCCGTCATCATCCACGAAAGCGTGAATTTGATATGGCACGAAAGCAGCTAGGCGACGAACGAATTGACCGATTCTTTCTTTTGTTTGATTAGGATGAAATTCGGCATATACAAACTTTGATGAGTGATCAATCCCAACGAACAGACAAATCTGTTTCTGCTCGCAACGGACTTCAACAATGTCTAACTGAAAATACCCCGTCTGGTTTTGAGCGGGATTTAAGGCAGATTTTTCCGGTACCGATATGTTACCCGTAATATCCGACAACCGATTGATTTTATGCCGCTTAAAACAGCGATGCAGAGCAGAACGAGTCAAACGAGGAATGCTCGTTTTCAGCGCTCGTAAACAATCATCAAGCGGCAATGCCGTATGTTTGCGGAAAGCTGTAATGACGGCTTCCTCTTCTGTAGTCAATACGGTTGAATGAGGATGACGGGGACCCATTGGAGAATCTTCAACAGTGGTTCGCTTTCGCCATTTGGCTACGGTTTTAGGATTGATGTCATATCGCTTAGCCAGACAAACTAAGCTTTCATTACTATTTTGTATCGCCCGGCGTATTTCTTCGCTCGTGCGGGCATTCTTGTGTAATGTTTTTCCCATAATACCTCTCTCAATAAACGGAATTATTGATTAATGATTTTATAGTTAATGCTTTTTGATGATGCTTATTACTGCGGATTGAGAATAGATATATTACACCACTACACTACGGTACTAAATATATAATAACACTTACATTGACACTTACTTTTCCCGAGTTGGTTTGTCTTTACGACGAAAATAGAACTTGATTATTTGCGTAGGTTCAATAGCATAAACATTGCTAAACTGGCGACAAAGTTGTATCTACAGCTCGGCAACAAAGCCTGAACAAAATTAAGTGTTGCAGTTGTCTTGAAAGTTATAAATTATTACTGAAAATAAGGCGATAAATCGCTGATCAATGAAAGATTTTAGCAATAACAGCCGCTAATTCGGCTAAATGAGGTTATCTATTGAAGTTAACCTGATTTACCATACTTTCGGTCTAATAAATATCAGGGAATGAGTACGAATAAGACGAAGAAATTGCCATCAATTTCCTAGCAAAAACCGTATAAGTATTATATAAGTCTTTATTTCTTATGCACTTGCAAAATTCGTAACGTTTCAAATAAACTGAAAAAATTCGTATACTTATACGAATGATCACAGTCTTAAAATTCATCAAAACCTTAATAAAACTTAATTTTCATCGTGATTTTCCATTCGTATAAGAGAAATTGGAAAAATGATGAATAGCTAAACCAGTTAAGGAGTTAATAAGAGATTATTTTGGATCTAGTTTTCAAGTCTGAATTCAGATCGAATAAATTCCTTTATTCCGTTTTGTCCGCGAAGACTTAACCACATTCGATTAGTGTCCGATTCAACTATCAGCTCGAAAATGAAAAGCGGGCAGCACAATCTCTCGTAAACGATAAATTCAGCCATATCGAGAATCAATTGTGATTCGGCTTTGAAACGAAAAGCGTATCCATCATTTAATTCTTTAACCGCTTGTCTGGATTCATAAAGGATTCCGGTTAGCTCTTTGTAACGATCTTTTTGAGACTCGTTTAAAGCATTCAGATTGCAAATGTAAGGTGTGTCCATAATGTTTCGGTAATCTTAAAGTACGGTTTGTCCTTATCGCAAACAAAACCGGAGTATCAAACTGAAGCAGTAAAGAAAATAAATCATCCTAGAACTTACGGATAAAACGAAAGAATTCTTGAAGTTTCTATGAGACGATTGTTAAATGTTATCGTTGTGAAACACACCCAGTTAAAGAAATATTTTTCATTCGTTCTGTCAGCATATGATTCTGTTATATTCCTGAAACCTTTAAGAACTGATACGGCAGATATATCGTTAGATGAAATCAAGTTGAGATGAATAATTTAAGCTGAATGCACACCATCACACTCCGAGACTAAAAACGACTATAAATTACAGAACAAGAAATAGTATTACAAGTGGAGAAGATTATGAGCTAAATGGTTTCTCAATTCGGCTCATCAATTGATCAAATTCAAAAGAAAGAATTGGATTAGAAAAGATTTAATGCTTGTATGAAATTAAAAACATCACCTGATCTTTTGTGATGTCAGAATATAATCTCATGATATTGAATGCCAATGCTTGACAGAAATTTAAATCGCCTATAGAAATAGAAAAATAGTGTTTCTCCGCGACCAAACTTTGAAACACTATTTTCTTATTTATTCATTTGAACAGGGATTTTTGTCTCTATTCAATTTTGTTCTTTGAAACCGTACGGCAAAACAAAGATGAGTTACCTGACAGTTTAAAGCATAATGAATTATTTAATCCACTAGATTAAAAACCCATTGAAAGGAACCAAACAACTAATCTGTTAGCTAGTTCGTTCCTTTTAAGGAATTTAATACTACCTTTACTTAACTGTCAAGCAAATATAATTGGCATTATGATAGATTAAACCGACATTTTGATAGTTTTAACTGACATTTTATAGATTAAACCGACATTTTGATAGTTTTATCTATCGCTTATAGTTCTCAATTTCGAATTAAAACACTTTAGTGAGCTCGCGCAATTTTCTGTAAAAAGCTTTAAATCCTGCTTCAGTAACCCCGTACGGCTTCAACGAATATTCCTTATTAATTAAAAGGGAAGGTATAAAAAGTGGACATAAAAGAATCATTAATGAACGAAAAAGAAGCCGCTGCCTTTTTAGGAGTCTCTAGAATTACCCTCTTGCGAAAACGTAAAAATAAAGAAATTAACTTCTTTCGCATAGGGCATCGAATTCTCTACTCCAGAGAAAAACATCTCCTTCCGTTTTTGGATAAATGCGAACAACACACGGCAATCGGTAAATAAACTTAAATACCTTTGTTTATTTGTGATCAAGCGTCAGACTATTCAGTTCGTAATAACGGATTAAACCCTTTTCCGCACTGCTTTGTTGTTTACTCTTTTCGCAAATACAAAGTGAATTTTTTAATAAATTTGGAAGTGCCATGACGACAGGTCAAAACATTTTGCAAACCGCAGCATTTGATTGTATTGCGGCGGGTTTAGCAATAATCCCCGAAAAGAGGTTGTAAAAAGTAAATGACTGGCAAACCGCAAAAACAATTTGAAAATGGAATCGTTACCGATGTCAAAGCCGAAACTGAAGCCCTTTTAAAGGAAAATAACGATGCAGAAGTAAGAAGAATATTGCAGAAAAAAGGAATACTTCGCAATGACCTTGTTTCAATGTCAGATGAGGAACTTAGTCAAGCTTTATTGATAGAGACCTATAACTTAAAGTTAAGAAAAACAGCATCTATTTCAGCTGTACTTTTCAATGGGAAATTAATTTTAGAAGTTTCTAACGAAGGAAAAAAACAAAAAGTTATTGCCAGAAACGAAAGCGGTGTTCTAGCAATGGACGTTTTTAATTTATCTGAGAACTCTAAGCGCGCAACGTTCGTCGAAAACCTAAAAGCCCATTTTACCGAAGCGGAAATAATTGACGTTTTGGACGAATTGCTTACTTTAGCCTCAAAACTCCCGGAATTGCCAAAATACAATCCGAAAGGCGAAACAGTTCAAACTTCTTTCAAGGTTTTAGAAGATGGGCGCATCATTGAACAAATCCGGAATGGATTTGCCGTTTATGACAGCATAGACGATTCGTATTCGATTGAGCAGGAAGTGACGGACGCCAACGGAATAACGTATAAACCAATAGAAGATGAGCTTTTTTTAAAGGACGGCGGGATTCAACTGGCAAACGAATTAACTGAGTACGGAACCGAAGCTGATCTTGATGCTGACATTGAAATCTATATCTCCACTTATTTAGACCTGAACCCCCTGCAGCTAAAGCTAACCGCTAAATACATTCGCTTCACATATGTTTTCGACAAAGTTCTGGAGCTTTCCTATTTGAATCCAACCGGCGATCCGGGTAGCGGAAAAAGTCGTTTCGGTTTGACGGTTTGCATGGCGGCGCACCGGGGCCTTTCACTAATCACACCGAGCGCAGCAAGCCTTTACCGAATCGTTGATAAATTCAAACCGACATTATTTATTGATGAATTTAATTCCAACGCAAATTCCGATGATGCGGCGGCGATTATTCAAATATTAAATGCCGGCTTTCAAAAAACTGCGCAGATTCCTAGGCAAGTGGCTACCGGCGATGGAAATTTCAAAACTGAAATGTTTGATGCTTTTTGCCCTAAAATCATTGGATCACTGAAGCAAAGTGCATCGAACGCCTTCAATTCTCGTTGCATTGAAATTCAAATGGAACGGACCATCAGAAATGATATACCTCTACGGTTGTCGCAAAATCTTTTGAATGATGCCCAAAGAATTAGAAACAAACTCACTTTGTGGCGTTTAAGAAATTTTAATCACGATTTTGAAGCCAAACTCGATCAAGCCGAATCTGAATTGAGAAAGGCAGGAATAATGCCTCGTTCCATTCAGATTAGCATTCCACTTTTTGCTTTGATTGAAGACAAAAAGCTGAAATATGAATTCAAACATCTTCTCAAAGGGCGAGATGAAGTTTTAACCGCAGAAAAACAAAGAACAATTGATGGGGAAATTGTTTGCGCATTGCATGAAATTCTTTTCGATGTCGAAGAAGTGAACGGAAAAGAGATTACTAAATGGAAAATACTCCGCCCCCTTGAGAATCAACTGTGCGAAGAGCTACGAGCTGAAAAAATTGTTTCGATGCTAAACGATTCGCGCAAGGATCGTGATCACTTAAATGAAAGAAACGTAGGACGAAAAATCAACAGTTTCGGGTTAAACTCAAAACAAATCAAAAAACGCGCGTCGGATTATTACAACAAATCCGCAATTATTTTTGACTCGCATCGACTAGCAGTGATTTTTAACAATTACGGCTTACCCATTCCCCTAGATGTTTCTTTAGACCAATTAGACCAGCCTAATAAATCTAATAGTGACAATAGTTTAGAGTGGTCTAAAAAAACATCAGCAAGTAATCAGATTCAACCGTCTTTAGACCATTCTAAACTCAACTGCAACAATAATAACAGCAATTGGTCTAATTGGTCTAAAGAGAATATGGGAACAGACGAATGTCCGAATTGTTGCGTTGAATACTCTCGCGATAGTGACGGAACGCCATTTTGTCAGTTCTGCTTTGGCAAAAGATAAATAATGAACACTAACACAACAGTGGGGCGTATTGGATAACAAGGAAAGATTCTTTTGATGATGCCGAAGTCGCTCTGCCTTTTGCGGAAGGGCATCCATTGTCTGCTCTTCTTTGCTCTGTTTCTGAAACTAGTTCGTGTCTTCCTAGGATAATATCTAAAATTTCGTTTTGAAATAATGGCGCAGTAAATGGATGGTCGTTTTGCAGATACCAAACTATTCCATCACGAATTTTGTTTTCTATTTCTTTTGATTTATCAATAAATTAGTAAGTATCAATTATTTGCTTGCAGATTTTTTTCTCATGAACATCCTGTTTGGAAGTTACCTTAATTTTTTGACTACCATATTGATAATTGTTTTCCCTGATTAATCCTTCTTTTTAGATAGGATTAACATGATTAAATTCAATTCTTCACGTGCATCTTTGATTGCTTGTCTTGTAGTCCAGTTCTTAAAGAGATTACATTTTATGATATACATTAATTTATCATCATAATTTTTTACTTTTTCTTCACTTAAGATTTTAGAAACATCTGCTTTTTTAATTTGATGATTTTTTACAAAATGTAAAATTTCTAAGGTTTTATTTTCTTGAAAATGCATTTCTTCATTTTCATTAATAATAGAAAAACAAATTGCAGCATCTTTATAGAGTAAGATCAAATACTTGTAATATTTAAACCACTAAATATTTACATATAAATTAAACATCTTTACAGATAAAAAAATCCATAAGTGCATTAACAACAGTCTTTAATAAGACATCTTTCGATGTTGTTTTATAAATAACTCCCTTTAAGTAAAAATTGAACTTGGGTTTGTGACGAATACGTGTAAAAAAAGTCACAAAAAAAGCACTAAATCTGATAATAAGTATTGACATATTAGACTATATTTTGTTACATTGACATTGGAAAATTATCCAAATTTTTAAGGAGAAAATTATGAACAAGACAAAAAGAGTGGTTTTTAGTTTTGATGAACGTAGCTATGAAAGTCTTGAAAAGATGACTGAGCAAGGACATTATCCTTCAATGGGAAATGCTGTGAAAGATTCGCTTCAAGTTTCACGTGCATTGCAAAGTCAAGCCAGACAAGGTTTTCGTGAGGTTATTGTTCGCAATCCAGAAACAAACGAAGAACGCGTAATAGTTATTCCGGATCTCGTTCCAGACAAAACAGTGTAAAACAGTAAGAATTATGCAAGAAAAATTTCAAACTGAAAGCAAGCAAGGCGAAGAAGGGGTTGTCGAGGGTGGTTCAGTTGTTCGAATTAAAGATGAATCCCCCTTAATTGAGGGTGGTGAAGTTAAAGGTGTAGAGGAAACCAAAGATTTTCACGAACGCAAGCACCGCGCATATACTGCTTCAAAACTCGGAATCACACTTGTTTGGATGTTAGGTTTGAGTTTTCTTGTTAACTTTGCGGGAAAAATGTATTTAGAAATGCACGATAAACACGAGGCTGCCCAAGCTCTTTCCGATGAATTCAAAACGTGGTTACCGGTTATCGCGAGTCTGAGTGCAGCAGCAGTGGCATACTACTTTTCTAAGGAGCAAGAAAAATAAAAAGGAGCAAAAATGTCATCTACTTCACCCATCTTTGATCTTAAGGAAATTATTAACAGCCGACTTTCAGCTCTTCCGGATGAATTTCTTAATGCTTATCAAATAAGCAACACGGAAGAGCTTTATTGGGATGTGTCTATTTATAAAGTAGAGCGTAAAGATAAAAGCTTACAATCCCATTTAGATCGAGGAGAAGTCAAAAGGGTAATGTGGGATTACTACTTTGCTAACAAGATGAAGTGTGGCGGAAGATATAAATTCATTATTGATATTGACCCGCAAACAGTAGTAATTCCTGCAACTTGGGAACTTTCCGAATCATTTTCTTTCGGTAATTTTAATATTACGTTAATTGAAACCAAAACCGTCGACCTGTCTCCTAAGAATCAAAAAATAGCAATAGCTATTTTAAAGGAAGGGCTCAAAACTCATTTCAAATTTAATCGAAAACAGGCTGTCGGACATTTGGGAAACTTATGGCAAGACTTTGACAAGTTTTGTCAAGAGCCTATTCCTGATGCAGATGGTGAATTTTGCATTAGTCGTCGATTTGAAACTGCGGTAAGGGTTTTGTCAGGTGATAATTGGGTCGTTAAATGTGCTATCAATACAACTCTGACCGATGCTCTATCTTTTGCCGATTACTACAATGAAGGGCGAGTAAATGAATTAGCCGAAAAGATAGAATTAAAACGAACAAATAAATTGAATCGTCAAAATCAGATGGTTAATGTCAGGGTTTTACGATACAACAATAATCCTAATTTTTTGTTGATGGAAGCTTTGGAATTGGAAGATCCGGACATCATTCTTCGGCACGGCAACTTGAATTCTTCCGAGCAAATGAGTTTGAAGAACGGATCGATAAGGTGTAATGCCTTTAAGCGTAGTGCTGAAGAAATTCCTTTATCCGAAATGAGGTTGATACTCGATTCGCAAATTACCGGAGAAGATCACGCGGAAACGATTATTGCCCCGGCGGAACGCGAATCATTAATGAGAGGAGTTAGAAGTTTCATTGATGGAGCAGATATTTTCGGTCAGAAAATTCAACTCGCAGAATTGCCATTCAAAACTAGTTGGCTTAATAAAGAATTCGTTTTTCCGCCGGCAGTTCGAGTTCGAAGCGGTAGTAACCGGACTGACATAATTCCCGCGCCTACTATTGAGTCGGAAGGTAAGCTTAAAGATCGTACTAAAAGGCGTTCAGATCATATTCGGCGGAACGGTTTTCTAGTGCAGCGTCCGATTAATCCGTTACTTGCCTTTCCGCATCATGCTGAAGAAGCAGCGGCTCGTAGAATGACCAATGATTTAAACTTAATTTTGGAATCACAAAATGTTGATTTCCGTTTTAATTACGCGCGCTATCACAATGTCGAGGACATTCGTCGCGAAATTGTTAATAATGATTACGATGCTGTTTTTGCTGTTCTACCAGGATCACGAATCAATCAAGACGTTTACGAAAAGATAAAGCAACAAATCGACGTTCCTTCCCAGTGTATTGAACTTAAAAATACTCTACCGAGGAAGTTTATTAATACTCCACCTAGAATTCTGGAGCAAAAAGAATTAAGACTTGCTAGAAAAATTCGTCAACGTTATGAATTATGTATATTAAATTTGTTAGTTAAACATCATTGGTTGCCGTTCATTCCAACGAGCAAGTTTTGCCATAACGTACAGGTCGGACTTGATGTAGGGGGAACTCACAATACTGATGCTGTTAGTTGTATTGGTTATGGTTTTAACGATCCGGAAGATGTTCTTATCTTCCGCCCAGAGCGTATTCCTATTGAAGTCCAAAAAGCCGAACCAATACCAACACGAAGTCTTTATAACGGATTGCTTACCCAGTTTGAAATTGTTAAATCAGAACTAGATGCGGCGGGTAAACCGTTCGATTTTGAAAAGGCTGTTTTTTATCGTGACGGACAACTTCTCGGTGACGGTGATGCGTGGAACGAACGTGAAGCGCTTATGCTTTTACATCAGGAATTGCAGAGCCGTGGTTGGGTTTCATCAAATTCAGTATGGACAGCGGTTGAAGTAATGAAATTAGCAGACAACTGGAGAATTTTTCGGGGTGAACGAAATAAGGCTGTAAATCCGCTTGCCGGAAGATATTTATATCCTTTCGATGAAGCTAATGCGGCGCTGATTTTAACAACCGGCAGTCAGCATCTGACTCAAGGAACGGCTTGTCCTTTGCGAATAAGAATTATTGATATTTATGGGAAATCAAACGCACACAAAGTTATTCAAGATTTGATATGGCAAAGCGATATGTGTTTTACGAAACCGGATGTCGGAATGCGTTTGCCTTGGGTTCTTCAAGTTGCTGATGCTGGAGCGTTGCAACAATCACGATCGTATAAAATCACAGGTGTTACTGTGTAAGACTACTCATCAACGCACGAATAGTTTTACGTTCCCATCTAGTAAACTCATCATTGTCGGTTTGTTGTTGATAAAACCAAGCGGCAATGATGAGTTCGGTACCAAAATCAAAATTTTGATTTTTCGCAAATTTAGTTTTAACACGCTCAACATCGTCGCTAGTGCAACGTGGAAGTGCAAAATTTTCACAAGTAGAAAATACTGAGGAAATACAATCTTCAATTAACTCTGCCGGAGTCAAAGTGACGAAAGTATTTGTATCTTTTCGTTTTGTTTGTCGCCACTGACGAATTCGTTGTGACAATAATCTATCGGCCTCTTCAGTGTATTTATGCCAGCCAAGTTTGTGAGCAGCATTTATCAAAGATTCAACTCTAATTAAGTATGGTGGATGATTCGGTTCGAGATAAAACCAATCTTTCGGATAATTTTCCAATTCATCTTGAAATGCGGCAAGATATGCCGGTCCACAACTCCATAAACTAACTAAGTCCATTGCCATTTCATGAGCCCAATTATGATGCGAAGCCGTTGGTTTCCACATTTGTTGAACTTTATCAATCATCTTTAGCGACTTATCTTTTGCTGAACCTTGATCCGCAAACGACCGAAGACGAAGTTTGCTTAAATATTCATTAAGTTTTTTTTTAAATGCATCCGCAAAATAACGGTCGTCATTGTAGAAAAACAGATTGTGAGCGAGTTCGTGGTATAGAAAAGGATAATCGAGTAAATTGATTGAATCTAAATTGTCTTCGCCAGGAAACCTAATTACTGTTACCGCTAACGAACTGTCATAAGAATTACTGTGCTCAAGTTTCCGTTTGATTGGAAGTGTTAACTTTCCGTGTTCCCAGTGATTGCCTCCATGTTTAGGTAAAATGGGCATCGACAGTACTTGCTTTTGATGATTCCACTCTTGAGATATTGCGTCAGTTAGTTGAGCGTCGAATTCAAAACGAGCCTTATAGCTTTTCGGTAAAACCTTTAATACTTCTTTAGCTCTACTAGCAAAATTGTTTAATACCTCATTCCCAAATTCACCACGCTCGACAGCCAAGTTGGTTAGTGATATTTCTTCTTCAATTATAGAAGCTAACTTACTTAATGGGGTTTTTTTGAAAAATTCTAGTTCTTGGGAAACATATTCAATTATGTTGTTTCCTGTTGGTCTGAGATTTCGTCGTGCCATGTATATGGTTGAGTTTTACGTAGCTAATTAAAATTCGTGAAATAATACAATCGGTTTAAGCTAATAACTTTAATTACTCATCCTCTTCCAATGTTGACCTCATGACTGCCAGTCAAGTATCTTCTGAATACAAGTAAGGTTAATTTGAACTTAACTATTATCTTCAACTCTTAATATCTTTTATTTATAAGGAGTCAGATTTTGCGGTGTTCGAAACCACTATAAGTTTCAAACCTGGACAAAAGTGTGAATAAAGCAATACGGACATCATTTGATGCCCGTAAGTTCCTGATAAAATTGGTTCCGCA
The DNA here is from genome assembly GCA_036388895.1 of Pyrinomonadaceae bacterium. Classification (GTDB taxonomy): domain Bacteria; phylum Acidobacteriota; class Blastocatellia; order Pyrinomonadales; family Pyrinomonadaceae; genus SXVE01. Next base: position 12,211 of record DASVQY010000011.1, read on the forward strand.
GGCAGGGTTTAATCTTACAGCTCTTATATTAACAGTCGAATCAAGATTTGTTTGCACATAGTATAATTCGCCTATTTGATAGTCAGTCTAATCTTCAACTAGATTTCCTTACAATAAAAATTATAACTGTACTATATTTAGGGAAATTATTAGGGAAAATAAGTTACGGGTACCAGTACAGCACCCGCAACTTATTGAAAACAATGGAGCCATCCATGGGATTCAAACCCACGACCTTTCGATTACGAATCGAATGCTCTATCAGCTGAGCTAGGATGGCAAAATCTTTTGCCGAATTACAAAATATACTTTTCCGTACTTGGTTATGTCAAGCATGATTACAAGCTCCGCGGTTACTCTTACCATTTATTAACAAGTTATCACGACCAAAACAATTTTTCGTTAAAGGCTCTTATTAAACCAATCAAAGAATGTTTTAGCTTATCAAGGTTTACGCTCAAACTTCCTACAAAGGTTTACGCTCAAACTTCACTATTTGTGTTTTAATTATTACGATTAAAAAGGTATGAAGAAAATAAATGTTATCGGCGGGGGATTAGCGGGAACGGAGGCGGCTTGGCAGGCGGCGGAAAGCGGCGAAAAGGTAAGACTTTACGAAATGCGTCCGGTTGCGCTGACGCCTGCGCACCGAACCGATAAATTAGCTGAAATCGTTTGTTCAAATTCGCTGAAATCCGACGAAATCGGAACGGCTCCTTATCTTTTGAAAGAAGAACTCAGGCGCGGAAAGTCGCTCGTAATGGAGGCGGCGGACGCGACGAAAGTTCCGGCGGGCGCGGCTCTGGCGGTTGATCGGGGCAAGTTCGCCGAATACATTACGGAAAAAATCGAGCGACATCCGAACATCGAACTCGTTCGCGAAGAAGTGAAAACGATTCCGCACGAAGAAATCACGATTATCGCTACGGGTCCGCTGACTTCCGAGTCTTTAACGCTCGAAATAATGAAAATGACCGGCGACGATCAACTTTATTTTTACGACGCGATTGCGCCGATTGTCGCTGCGGATTCGATTGATATGTCAATCGCTTTCAAAGCGGCGCGTTACGGCAAAGGCGGCGACGATTACATCAACTGCCCGATGGATAAAGAGCAGTATGAGGCTTTTTACAACGAACTCATAAATGCTAAATCCGTTCCGCTCAAACGTTTTGAAGAAACGCACTGGTTTGAGTCGTGTCTGCCGATTGAAGAAATCGCCAGGCGCGGCGTGGACACGCTGCGTTTCGGTCCGATGAAGCCGAAAGGTTTGTCCGACCCGAAAACCGGACGCGAACCTTATGCTGCCGTTCAGCTTCGTCAGGAAAATTTAATGGCTGACGCTTATTCGCTCGTCGGCTTTCAAAATCATTTAAGATACGGCGAGCAGGCGCGGGTTTTGCGTTTGATTCCCGGAATGGAAAACGCCGAGTTTTTGCAATTCGGGCAGATTCATCGCAACACCTTTATCAATTCGCCGAAGATTTTACAAACGACTTTACAGACGAAAAAAAATCCGAAATTGTTTTTCGCCGGGCAGATTACGGGCGTCGAAGGTTATATCGAATCGGTCGGAACGGGTTGGCTTGCAGGCTTGAACGCGGTGCGCGTCGCCGGAAATGACGATACAATTACGGCGCCGACCAATTCCGCAATCGGCGCGCTTTGTCGCTATGTTTCCAATGTCGAAACGAAAAATTTTCAGCCGGTTAACATTACTTTCGGCTTGCTCGAAGAATTGCCGCTCGAGCTTCGCAAAAAATACCGCAACAAGCGCGAACGGCACAAAATCCAAGTTGAGCGAGCGCTCGAGGATTGGAATGAATGGTTAAATCGAATTGATAAACATTTTGTCGCAAGCGTATGAACTATTTTGTATTTTTTTTACAAATCGGAGAACTGTTTCAAGGGAATTTTAATTGGCGCGGTTTGCTTCACCTAGTTTTATTTATCGTGATGGGATTAATAGTCGTCGGTTTCGGCGTAATTGTCGGTTATAAAGCATTTCAATCCGAACGAAATAAAAAAGACGACCGATAAAGATGCAAATGTCATCGTGAATTTTTCAGAAAGATTCAATTATTCAGTCGAATAGCAGGTTATAAGACCTTAAACGGAAAATTGATTCGATGTTCAAAAATAGATATTTTCTGATTTGAAATTAATTGTCCGTGAGCTATCTAATTTTGTATTTCGAGCATCGAAATTGTTAATCCGTATGAATTGTAAACTCTTACTCACAATTTTTTTTATCACGTCGGTTCCTGCAATCTTCGCACAATCGGGACGCGTAAAACCGGCGGAAACGCCGAAACCCGAGGTTCCGCGTCCGAGCGTCGTTTATACTCCGACGCAAACCGTCATCAGCAACCCTTCGCCGACCGCAAAGGAAACGCCGAAAATTCAAGAAGACGATATTATCAAAGTTGAGTCGGCGCTCGTGCCGATTCCGGTTTCTGTTTTGAACGCCGGGCAAGTTGTGGACAATTTGAAAATCGAAGACTTTGTGCTTCAAATTGACGGGCAGACGGCGGAAATCGGCGAGTTTGCACGCTCGGAAACGCCGGTTCGATTGGCGCTTTTATTCGACAATTCTTCGAGCGCGACGATTGCCCGCGAGTTCGAGATAAAAGCCGCCGTTCGATTTTTCAAACGTGTTCTGCGACCGTCGAAAGATTTAGCCGCGCTTTTTTCGGTTTCGACGGGGACGCGCCTGGAACAGCCTTTGACAAAAGACGTTTCGCAGCTGACAACCGCAATCGAAACTTTTCCGACGCCGCAAGGCGCGACCGCGCTGCTCGACGGAATAATCAAAGCGGCAGATTACTTGCGCGACGCTGACGGCAGGCGCGTTATCGTCATTGTTTCCGACGGTGAAGATACGATTTCCGACGCGACGTTTGAAGAAACTATGAAGGCTGTGCAAGCTAATAACTGTCAGGTTTACGTCGTTAAAACGAAGGATTTTGAAAATTACAAACAAACCGGACGGCGCGGCGGCAACGCGAATATTCGCGCTCTTGCGGCAGAACGCAGAATGCAGGACATTACAGCGCAAACCGGCGGCGCGGTTTACTCGCCGATTGACGAACGCGAACTCGATCAGGCATTCGGTCAAATTTCCGCCGAACTCGCTCAGCAATACGTTCTCAGTTATTATCCCGAAAACGATTCGGACAAACGCGGAGAATTTCGCACTATTTCCCTTTCCGTGAAATCGCGCCCGAATTTGACGATTCGCACCCGAAAAGGCTATTACGTCCCTAGACAACGGTAAGCGGTAAGTGGTAAACGGTAAGTGGTAGTTTTTTTCTTTTACTTACCGCTTGCCGTTTACCACTTACCACTATGTTAGAAGATTATCTAAACCAGTTTCTCCAACATCTGCGTTACGAACGCAACGTCAGCACGCACACTTTGCGAAATTATTCGAGCGATTTAGAACAATTTCGCGATTACCTGCTTCTAAAAGGCAGAGTTAAAGACGTTCCCGTCTCGGAAATTGATCATTTGACGATTCGTGAATGGATGGCGAATCTTCACGGTTTGAACAAAAAGAAAACTTCGATTGCCCGAAAACTTGCTTCCCTGCGCACGTTTTTTCAATTCCTCATCCGCGAAGGCGTGCAGGATACGAATCCGGCGAAACTCGTCGCCACGCCGAAAATCGAGCGCAAGCTGCCGACGCATCTTTCGATGGAAGACGCCGTGCGTTTTATCGAAACGCCGGATTTGGAAACGGATTTGGGAAAACGCGACCGCGCGATTTTAGAATTTCTTTATGCGACGGGCGTGCGCGTCGGTGAGCTCGTCAACTTAAATCTGAAAGACATTGATTTCCGCGAAAAACTCGTGCGCGTCACCGGAAAACGCAAAAAACAGCGCATTTTGCCGTTCGGCGAGCCGTCGCTGCAAGCGTTGATGTTTTATCTGAACGAAGCGCGCCCTGTTTTTTTAAACAACTGTCCGCCGGGCGAAAGAGACGATCAGGCTGTTTTTCTTAATTATCAAGGCACGCGCATCACAACGCGCAGCGTCGGTCGAATGGTTGATAAATACATACGTCTGTGCGCCGACATTCACCGGGATATTTCGCCGCACAGCCTGCGACATTCTTTCGCCACTCACTTACTTGATTCCGGCGCGGATTTGCGCGATATTCAGGAACTTCTCGGACACGCGCGCCTTTCGACGACGCAGATCTATACACAGGTTTCGATGGAAAAACTTATCGAAGTTTACGACAAAGCGCACCCGAAAGCGTGAAATTGAATGAACCGAAAATCGAAATTTTAGAAAACTTAGCTCGAAATTTTTTGTTAAAATAAACACGATGCAACGACCCGAAAAAACAGAATACGCGCCTTATTACGAAACTTACGTTTCGCTCGTCAATGAAACCGATGTTGTCGCGACATTAGAAAATCAATTGGTTGAATTACAAAATCTGCTCGGCGAAATTTCCGAAGAAAAAGGCGCGCACGCTTATGCCGAAGGAAAATGGACGATAAAAGAATTGATCGGTCATTTAAGCGACGGCGAAAAGATTTTCGGTTACCGCGCGCTGCGAATCGCCCGCGCCGATAAAACGCCGATGGAAGGTTTCGAGCAGGACGGTTACATCGAAAACGCTAATTTTAACGATTGGCGACTTGCTGATTTAATGGAAGAATTCACTCTGCTGCGCCGGGCTAACATTTTGTTTTTCAGAAATTTAACTGAAGAAGCCTGGACCCGCACCGGAACGGCAAGCGATTCGCCGGTTTCGGTCAAAGCTCTCGCCTACATAATAATCGGTCACGTTCGTCATCACACGAACATTTTGCGCTCACGTTATTTAAGTCAATGAAGTTCGACGTAATTATTATCGGCGCGGGCGCAGCCGGACTTTACTGCGCCTTTGAAGCCGGAAAACGCGGGCGCAAAGTTCTGGTAATCGAACATAACGCGCAAGTCGGGCGCAAAATTTTGATTTCCGGCGGCGGACGGTGCAACTTCACGAACATTCACACAAAAGCCGAAAATTTTATTTCCGAAAACCCGCATTTCGCAAAATCCGCCCTGGCTCGTTACACGCCGCACGATTTCATCGAGTTAGTAAAAAAACACGGCATCGCATTTTACGAAAAAAAGCTCGGTCAGCTTTTCTGCCGCGAAAGCTCGCGTCAGATCGTCGAAATGCTGCTCGCCGAATGCGCGCGGGCGAAAGTCGAGATTCGCACCGTTTGTTCGGTTGAAAGCGTTAAAAGCGCAATCAATAATAAAAATCTTTCTTCTAATGATTCTTTTGCGGTGACAACCAATCAAGGAAATTTTTTCTGCGAAAGTCTGGTGATCGCAACCGGCGGGCTTTCGTTTCCGAAAATCGGCGCGACGGATTTCGGTTTCAGAATTGCCAAACAATTCGGCTTAAAGATAATCGAGCCGCAGCCGTCGCTCGTTCCGCTCGTGTTTGCAAAAAACGCAAAAAGTTTTGCCAAGCTCGCCGGCGTATCTGTTGACGCCCACGTTTCGACCGGCAAACAATCTTTTCGGGAAAATATTCTGTTCACGCATCGCGGTCTTTCCGGTCCGGCAATTCTGCAAATCTCGAATTACTGGCGAAAAGAAAAAACCGTCTCGATTGATTTGCTGCCCGATGTTGACGCGCTGGAAATTTTAGAAAAAAATCAAACTGGCAAACAAAATCTCGATAATTTTCTCGGTCGTTTTCTGCCGAATCGTTTCGCCGAGCTTTACACGGCTGAAAACTTAAACAACAAACCGCTCAACCGAATCAGCGAAAAGGAACGCGAGCGAATAGCCGAAAATTTAAACCGCTGGCAAGTGAAATTCGATGAAACCGAAGGTTATCAAAAAGCCGAAGTGACGCGCGGCGGCGTTTCGACCGACGAGCTTTCCTCGCAAACGATGGAGGCGAAAAAGCATCCCGGACTTTTTTTCGTCGGCGAAGTCGTGGACGTGACGGGCTGGCTCGGCGGTTACAATTTTCAGTGGGCTTGGGCTTCGGCGTTCGCGGCGGCGCAAGCTGTTTAATTAGTTAAAGATATAAATTTCTCATTCTTCGACAATGCTCTTGTAATCTATTTTATTCCTGCTATTATTAAATTGTTAAGCCCTTATAACTGATTACAAAATTTTATAAAAAGTCTTGATTTCTTGACGAAGGTTTTATTTGCCTGCAATTAATCTATAACCCTTTTGCGGTTAATTGCTTGCGACAGTTAAAAATATATTTACTCAACTATGAACGAAAAATCCCCCCATCGCGTCTTGATTATCGAAGACGATCCGGATTCAGCCGAGTCGCTTAAAATGCTGCTTGAAATTAATAATTATACGGTTGATTTCGCGCTCGACGGCGAGAGCGGTCTTGATAAAGCCGTGCGATTCGAGCCGCAGATTGTCGTTTGCGACATAGGTTTACCAGGCAAAGTCAACGGTTTGCAGTTTGCCGAAACTTTGAGGCGCAACGAAAAGACGCGTGCGGTTTACTTGATCGCTTTGAGCGGCTACGGACAAAGCGAGGACGTTAGCGAGGCGAAAATGGCGGGTTTCGATGATTATCTGGTCAAGCCAGTGGACTTCGACAAATTGATTAAATTGATCGAAAAATACAAAACTGTGAGTAAATGAAGTTTCTTTTTCCGAGTTAGATTCAAAGTTATTTAAAAGGCATTTCAAAAGCGGAATGCCTTTTATCTTTTGGGGGAAATTAGTAATAAACTTAAATAAAAAATGCAGAAATTCTGGCAAACTTCGGAAAGGCGAATCAATTACAGCGAAAAAGCGCTGATAATGGCTATTTTGAATGTCACGCCCGACAGCTTTTCCGACGGAGGAAAATTTCGTTCAATTGACGAGGCTTTGCGCCGGGTTGAAAAATTCATCGAAGAAGGCGCTGACTTTCTCGACATCGGCGGCGAAAGCACCCGACCGAACAGCGTCAGAATCTCTGCGGATGAAGAAATCCAACGCGTCGCTCCCGTCATCGAAGCTATTGTAAAACGTTTCGATGTTCCCGTTTCAATTGATACGAGCAAATCGGAAGTCGCTGAGAAGGCTATTGAAGCCGGCGCCGAGATTATCAACGATATTTCCGGTTTGCGTTTCGATGAACGAATCGCCGAAGTCGCCGCGAAACATAAAACCGGTTTGGTTATGATGCACCTGCGCGGAACGTTTGAGACGATGCACAAATTGGAACCGGTTGAAAATATTCTGTCGGAAGTTTCGAGCGGTTTTCATCAAAGCATTGAAACGGCAAAAAGTTTCAGCGTCGAAAGCGAAAGAATCGCGCTCGATGTCGGCATCGGATTCAGCAAAACTCTTGAACAAAACTTAGAACTCATCGCAAAACTTGATAAACTCGTTGCTGAGTTTGCAGAATATCCGATGCTCGTCGGCGCGTCGCGCAAATCGTTTATCGGAAAAATTACCGGCGCGGATTCGCCGCTCGAAAGAATTAATGGCAGCATTGCGAGCGCCGCGATTGCCGTCTGGAACGGCGCGAATATCGTTCGCGTTCACGACGTTAAGGAAACGCGCGAAACGTTAAAGGTAGTTAATGCTATTGCAGGCAAGAAATAAAATATGAAATACGTTCGTTTAGCGGTAATTTTCAGCGTTTTTCTTTTCGTTACGGGTTTCACCGAATGCTACAAACCGGTGACGAATTCGGGGCTGCCGAAAAACATCAAAACCATCGCTGTTCCCGCATTTCAATTTGAAGCGCGCGGGCTTCGTTACCGCGTCGAATCGCGTTTTACCGAAGCCGTAATAAAGGAAATCATCCGACGCGGGCGCGGATTAAAGGTTCAGGGAGATTTGACCGGCGCGGATGCGGCAATCGAAGGCACGATTCGTGATTTTTCGTTTTCCGGCGTGCTGCTTGACCGCGAAGGTCGCGCCCGCGTTTACGAAGTGACGATTGTTTCTGCTGTAACCGTCAGAGACTTGAAAAACAATAAAATTCTCTACGACAATCAAAACTTTATTTTCCGCGATTCTTTTGAGTTTTCCGAAGACCCGCGCTCGTTTTTTAACGAAGAAGACCCGGCGGTCGAGCGTATGGCGCGGGCGTTTGCGGAATCTGTCGTTTCAACAATAATCAACGGCTTCGGCGTGCGGGAAGAAAAGAAATAAGAGCAAAGTAAAATCAAAAATGTCAGTTCTTTCAAGAGAAGATTTACGAAATCATCTAAAAAAAAGAGAGATCGCGCCGGTTTATATGCTTTTCGGCGCCGAAACTTATTTGCGCGATCTGGCGGCGAAAACGATTGCGGATTTTGTTTTTCCCGACGAATCTTCGCTGCGCGATTTTAACGAAACCGAATTTTCGCTCAACCAGCCGGAAAATCTGCAATACGCGCTCGCTTCCGCCGAGCAACTGCCGATGATTGCTTCGCGTCGCGTGATTAAAATTACCGATGTAAAAATCTCTGCGAGCGCAGCGAAAGACAATCTGAAGGAAGACTACGAAGAAATTTTAGGTAAATACCTAAAACGTCCGGCTGAAACTTCGGTCGTCATATTCGTTGCCGACGAGCTCGACAAACGCCGCAAAATGGCGAAATTGCTGATTGAAAATGCTATTGCCGTCGAATTTTCCGCGCTCGAAGAAAACGATCTGCGAAAATGGATTCGCGACAAATCCAGAGATTTGGACGCCGATATTGACGAAAAAGCGGTTAATCATTTAATCGGTTTAATCGGCGCCGACGTTCGTAAAATCACAATCGAAATGGAAAAGCTCGCGGTCGGTGCGCTGCCCGATAAATTGATTACTTACGAACTCGTCGAAGCGCTGGTCACGAACTCGCGTGAAATTTCCAACTTCGATTTAACCGACCAATTATTAGCCAAAAACAAGACTCGCGCTTTGCATACGTTAAAGAAAATTCTCGACGACGGGGCGGAACCTTTAATGCTTCTCGGGTTGATCGCCAACAATTTTCATCGTTTATCTTTAGCCAAAGAAATGATGAATCAAGGCGTTGAGCGAAAGGAAGTAGCGCGGATTATGCGGTTGCCTTACGGAAAGCAGGAAGATTTTCTGGCGACGGCGCGGCGCACCGATTCAGCCAGATTTTCGCGCATTATGCAGAGAATTGCGGAAGCGGACGTAGCCATAAAAACCTCGAAAGGCGGCGGCGGAACAGCTGGTTCGCGCCTGCAAATCGAAATGCTCGTCTGCGAACTTGCGGCTTTATAAAATAAATAGCCACAAAAAACGCAAAAAATTAATTAGAACAATAACTTAACGGAAAATCGGATCAAGTCAGGCTATTCTTTCAATAAAAATTTACTGTTTCAAGCCGCCGCTTTGTCCGAAAAATCTTTGCCCTGTTTTTTGTTTCCCTTTGTGTCTGTTGTGCCTTTTGTGGCTATTATTTTAATTACTGCAAAATTTTCCCAAATAATACGGCAGCATTTTGCGCCACCAGACCCAATCGTGATTTACGTCGTGTCCCCAAACGTCCAAAAGATGCGGAATGCCTTTGGAATGAAGCAGCGCGGAAAATTCCCGGCTTCTGTCCGGCGCTTCAAACGCGCCTTGTCCTGTGGCAATGACGATTGAATCGGCTTTTTGCAGGCGCGGCAGATGATAATCGTCGTTCAAGTTTTTCAGATACATCATCGGATTATTAAAATAAACGTTGTCGTCGTAATAATTTTCCAGATAATTGTAGATGTTATAGCTTCCGCTCATCGCAATCGTGCCGCGAAAATTGTCGGAATGCTTGAAATAAGTATTCGCCGCGAGAAGCGCGCCGAGCGAAGCGCCGGTCGTCAGAGGTTTCGCATCCGCTCCGCATTCGTTGCGAATCAGCGGCAAAACTTCTTCCATAATGTATCTGTCGTAACGCGAAAGCATTTCGACCTTCCACGCCGGATGCGATTCTTTGTTTAATAAACTGTAACGATTGACCGAATTTATCGAGTAAGCGCGAATCTTGCCGCTTTCAATAAAATCTTTTATCGCGTCAATCAAATAAAATCTTTCGTATTCGAGATAATCGGCGGCGGCGGTCGGAAACATCAAAAGCGGATAACCGGCGTGCCCGTAAGCCACAAGCGGCATATCCATATTCAAATTGTGGCTATACCACGAAGTTGTATCACGTCGCATATGTTAAATTTTGACTCCAAATAAGTTTGTAAAAATTTTAATTATGTGAGGTTAAAAGAAAACGGGTTTGACTTCAAGTTAATGAAAAACGAAAAGCGGATAGTTTCTCACTTTTCGTTTTTCATTTTTAATTTTTCTCTTTCCGTTTTTGTTTATTTTACTAATGCCCTTCGTTAGTTTGTGCATGCGGCGAAGTCGCCGGAGCAGCGTCTTTCATGATTGTTATTTCGCGCGTCGTTGAATTGTAACCGCCGTTGTCAACGACGTTGCCGTTTTTGTCAACGAGCTCGACTTTTACGCTGTGTTTTCCGCCTGTCCAACCTGAAAGCCAAACCGGTTGCCAGCGGTCAATGTATCTTGCTTCGCCATTATCAATTGAATAACGCACGCGATACTCTCCGCCGTCACCCTGCAAACGCGCGTTGGACAGCCAGAAATCAATCATAATCGCGTCTGCGTCGGCGCCTTTGTATTCGCCTTTCGGACGGCTGTAAGTTAGAAGCGGTTTGGTCGGATCAACCGCGCCCGCCGTTGATTGCTGCATATCTTTGCCTTCGGTCGCGGCTGACGGATTGGCGTTCGCCATCGTTTGCCCGCTGTTTGTGGTTGCCGGTCGAGAAGTGTCAGCGCCGCCGTTGCGAACCGTGAATCTCACCATTTGAAAGGCGCCGTCGTTTTTATAACTTTCGTGCCACGGGCGCGAAGGAAAAACGCGTAACGTGTGTTCGCCGTCGGCGACGTTTCGCAGTTCGAATTCCTGATTGAGATTGTAATAAGCCTCATACGGTTGATTGTCGAGAATAACGTGAATGTGATTGCCCATTCCGGTCGCTGGGTCTTTCATCGGCTGATAGCCTTTCAAGTCGCCGGAAATCTCTAATTTCACCTTAACGATCGAGCTTCCGACGGTCGAATTCGCCGTCGGTTGAACTATTCTCAAAGTCGGTCGCGCTTCGTCCTGCGCTCCGCGCTGAGCCATCATTTGCACGATGTTTTGCGGGCGCGGCACTTCTTTCAAACCTTGCGCGTTTTCGCCGCCGTGATTATCCGTCTGGTGCAGATTTCTTTCTTCGTAATGATTTCCGGCGTTAGCGTTTGCCGGCAAGTTTCTCTCGCCGGTGTAGCCGCCCGGATTTACCTGGTAATCAGCGGTCGGATTTTTACGCGTCACGCAAGACGAAAATACAGCCAGCGCGAGCAGCACAATTGATAATTTTATAAATTTCATCAAATCCTCCTTGTCGTTAAAATTTTTGTTTCTACTGTAAATAATTCCGAATTAATAAATGTGTTCGTATATACCTTTGTGAATTTCGGGTTCGACGTTTTCATAATCGAAAACGTCTCTGAAATTTTTTATAATTATATCTTCGACTTCAATTAAAGGCACTTCCCTTCCGAGAAGGTTTTCCATCGAAGTCACCGGCTCGCCTTCACAAGCGATAATCCAATTGAAATAACTCAGGTCGGTGTTTACGTTGAGCGCAAAACCGTGCGTCGTCACCCATCGTTTGATATGAACGCCGATGGCAGCGACTTTTCCTTCGGTCGTGTGCACTCCGGTTAAATTTTCGATACGAAAACTTTCGATGCCGAAATCGGCGAGCGTGCGAATCAAAACTTCTTCCAGATCGCGCACGTATCTGTGCACGTCTTCGCGTTCGGGCGAAAGACTGATAATCGGATAACCGACGATTTGCCCGATTCCGTGATAAGTGACTTTGCCGCCGCGATTCGTCTCGAAAACTTTTGCGCCGAGCGTTTTCAGAATTTCAGCCGAAGCCAAAACTCCGTTTGATTTCGCGCGCCGTCCAATTGTGTATGTATGCGGATGTTCGAGCAGCAAAAAATAATCCTTTTCGCGCTGCGCAATCACTTCGCGTTCCAATTCGGTTTGTAATTCTAAAGCCGTATCGTAATCAACGCGTCCGAGACGGCGAACTTCGACAAGCCTGTTTCGCATCTCTTTTATGATAAAATTTTACGGGAAAATTTACTAACCCGCATAAACAATATGAAAAACACCAAAAAGTTATTGATGATGTTCGTTTTATCGGCGTTTGTTTTTTGTCTCGCTTTGGAAGCGCAGGCGCAAAAGCGCAAGCCGACGAGAAAACGCACGTCCACCGCAACGAAAACCGCCGCGGCGACGGCTACCGCGAATGCCGCAGAAATTAAAACGAGTGCGGAAAAAGTTTCCACTCAAATAAAAAACGTAACCAAATTCGTTTATCTTTTGGGCGGAATCGCCAAAAGCATCGAAGATATTGACCGGGACGCGAAAACCAAAAAGCTTTCGCAGTCGGCGATAAGTCTAAACGATACGAATAAAAAAGCCGTGCTGCAAAGTCTCAGGAACGTAACTGCCGGACTCGCCGCGTTGGAAAGCGAATTCCGGGCGAAACCGGCGCTCAGAAATTACAACTTTCAAATACAGGGAATTTCCGATATGAGTATGCAGGCGGAAAATCTGGCGAGCGGCGGGCAATTTACCGATTCCGGGAAAATGCTGCTGGCTATCGTCGAAAAGTTGTCCGACACTTTAGTTGCTTTGCCGTAAATAAATCGGCGCGAGCAACTGGTCGGCAAATGCGGATTTAAATTAAAAAAGTCTTCGCCTTTTGTTACGAGCGAAGACTTTTTTAATTTATTAAGTTGAATTTATTAAAGCGATTTGCCGACGGAATTAATCTTAACGCCGCCGTTTCTCGTGACGACTCGAATCGGTGCGCCGCCGCCGTTCAAATCCGTATTGATGCGTTTTACGCGGCTTCTTTCTTCCGGGTCGGTTTGCACATTCAGCGCCGCGAAATCGCTCTTGAAACCACCGTTTAACGTTTCGGTTTCGATGCGCGCCGCGTAAGTTTCGGGAAGCGATAAGCTGACGCCGCCGTTTCTGGTTTCGACATCAAGACCGGCTCCGCGCCACGAATTGCCCGATAAATTAACGGAAACTCCGCCGTTCTGCGTTTTGCCTTTTACGTTGCCGGCAACGTCGCTGAGGCTTACGCCGCCGTTGTGCGTATCGAATTCTATCGTTCCTTCGACCGAGCTGATGGCGATGCCGCCGTTGTGCGTCGTCAGTTTCAGATTGGTCGAGCGCGGAACGAGAATTTCGTAGGAAACAGACCAATTCGATTCTTCGCCGCTTTCCGCCCGAATCGTCGAGCCGGTTTCAATGCGAATGTTTCTGGCGAGCGCCTGCGCTTCCTCATCGGTCGCGCCCAGCGTTTGAACGCAAGCGCGAACCAGCACGTCGGAGCGATTTTCGCCTCTCACTTTTATGCCGCCGTTGCGTTTGCCGTCAACGTTGACGAGACCGCCGGCGGGAACCGTAGCTTCACGCGTTTCTTTGTATGAAATTTTATTATCGCTCGAATAATTGTTATATGAGCAAAAGTCTTTATTTTTTACTTTGATTTCGGCTTTGTTTTGAGCCGAAACGATTGAACCGGTCAAAACAAACAGCATTAAAAATATAACGTAACGGAAAGATTGCGCTGTAACTGTATTAGATTTCATTTTTATCTGAGTCCTCCAAAAATTTTGTATTTAGTTGTCGCAGAAATTTGCGGTTTCAAATGTATAAACACCGCGCGTTTTGTTTTTGTGACAACAAACTTAAAAGAACTTTTATAAAATAAATTTGATTATTTTCTGAAATCGCCGCTGCTGTGAGATCAAAGCAATATTAAAAAATCATTAAAGCCGGTCAAGAAAACCTTTCATTTATAAACCCGTCGCAGCTTTTCATTAATTCATTCAAACTCCATTGCAGTTTATTAAGCGTTGCGTTCTAATATAAATTATGCCGATTCGGAAATTATTAATGCGTGTGATTGCATTTTAGTTTCGCGCTCTCAGGGTTCCGTTCAGGCAAAAATTGAACCGGTGAAATATACGGTTTATAAAAAAATTAACGAAAAAGGGAGATTTATATGAACACAGTCGAAAAATCAATCGTTGTAGACGTGCCGGTAAGCACGGCATACAATCAATGGACGCAATTTGAAGAATTTCCGCAGTTTATGGAAGGCGTCGAATCTGTTCAGCAGCAAGGCGACGCGAACACGCATTGGCGTGCCAATATCGCGGGAAAAGACGTCGAATGGAACGCCGATATTATCGAGCAAACGCCTGATCAGCGCGTTTCGTGGCGCAGCACTACGGGTGCGCACAACGCCGGAACCGTCAGTTTTCAATCGGAAAGCGCCGACCGCACGCGCGTAACGCTTCGTTTGGAGTACGAACCGGAAGGATTTTTTGAAAACGTCGGCAGCGCGCTCGGGTTTGTAGATTCACGCGTTCAAGGCGATTTGGAAAGATTCAAAACATTTATTGAAAGTCGCGGCAGCGAAACCGGCGCTTGGCGTGGCGAAATCCACGGCTCGCAGGTCGAAGATCGGGGATAATTAAAACCCAAAACTCAAAAATAAAAGGGACATTAATCTGTCCCTTTTATTTTTTATAAGCCTGGCTCCCGAATAAAAGCGCAAACTTAAAAACAACTAGCGTAGTGAATTTATCGTTTCGCTTTGTAAGCTCGTGCAGTTTTTCCAGCTTACTTTTTTATTATTCGGGTTGTTTCAGAACGGCAATTTTCTTTTCCGGGTCGCAAGTCTCAATTGATTTAATTTCGGCGGTCTGCTCTTTTTTATCTTCAGCCGGCAAACCTAATTTCGCGCGAATAAACTTTTCGGCTTCCGGTTCAATCAATTCGCCGTTAACAATAAAGGCTTTTTTTAACAATATATCGCCCTTTTTTTCTAAAAGAGCGGGTTCGATGAAAATGTTCCACGGCGAACCCCAATTGCGCGTGTCGCCGACCGCTTTGCGGTATTCGTAATGCGAAGTTTTCTGCTTTTCGGCGGTCGAGTCTGATTCGTAAACGACCGGAAACGTGAGTTTGAAAGCGTCAAGATGCGCTTTCATCTTTTCGACCGTGTCGTATTCGCCGACGCCGATGACTTCAAAACCGTTCGCTTTGTATTTTTCATACATTTTCTGTGCGAACGGCGCTTCGTGTTTCCAGTTCGGGCACCAGGGCGCGAAATAAACGACCATTACAAGTTTTTTCCCTTTTGCGAAATCGCGCAAATTCGTTTCGCCGTCGCCGCGAACATTTTTGTAAGTCCAATTTTTATAATTTAACTCTTTTTCCTGAATCGGCGCCTGCTCGGTCTGCGCCGAAGCGAAAACGAAACCGCACAATAAGGTGGCGAAAGCCAGAAATATTTTCATTTTTATCGAAACTCCTGTTTGAAAAGACTAAAGCATTAAGATGCGGAAAAACAAGTAAATTTTGTCGCGTGATCGAACAAAAATGAATTTAATTTAATCAGAAAAGCGATTTCCGATTTATCTTCTCCGTCGCCCGAACCAATGCAAACAATTTAAATATATTCCTGTTAATGCGGAAAGCGCGGCAAGCGCCGAGAAAATCAGCAGCAATGCGACCTGCCACGAACCTGCGAAAAAATAAAAGTGCGCCTCGCGGAAAAATCTCGTTTTCCAACCGGGCAGAGCGCTCATTTGCGCTTCTCCGGTTTCGGCGTCAACGAAAATAGAATCCGCGCCGAGTCCACCGATTGATTGGTAAACCGGTCTGCCATCTTTCATCAAAAGCGTCAAAGCCGTCGTCGGCAAAGTTTTTCCGGCAAGCTCACCGGCTTTAACCATCGCTTCGGTCGGCGCGATTTTCACCCGCGCGGCATCAATTTTTTCAACCGTTCCGCCTTCGACCGTATTCGGCAGCGCGTATAAGAATCCGCTCAAAGCCCAAGCCAAAACCGGAATCGAAACAAATAGTCCGAGCCACAAATGCATTTGGTAGATAATTTTTCGCATACTTTTTACCGATTGCCAAAAAGAAGTTCGCGTTCTGGTAAATTTCACCAAACATAAAAACGGAGCTGACTTTTCTAATCGCCAACTCCGTTTTCGTATTTCTATAAATTACTTTTTAATTGCCCAACGCTTTCGCCGCATTAAGTCTGCCGCCGTTTTCGACTTTACCGCTTAGGGAATCAATTTTATCAACCGATTTCAAAATGCGCTCGCGCAGTTTTTCAACGGAAAGTTTCGGCTCGTTCGCCAGAATCAATGCCGCAACTCCGGCAACTTGCGGAGCCGCCATCGAAGTTCCCGACGCTTCGCGATAACCGTCATTGAGCCACGTCGAAAGAATATCTTTGCCCGGCGCCGCGATGTGAACGGTTTTTACTCCGTAATTTGAAAACGAAGTGAGCGCATCGTTTTTATCGGTCGCTGCAACGCTGATAACATTCGGAAGATTGTAATTTGAAGGATAATGCGGGCGTTTGTCGTTGTCGGTCGTCGCGTTGCCGGCTGCAGCAACGAATAAAATTCCTTCTTCACCGGCGGCGCGAATCGCGTCTTCGAGAGCTTTGGAATAAGCGGTCGAACCCCAGCTCGCGTTAATGACCCGGACATTCACGCCGTGACGTTTGCGGTCAATCGCGTAATTAATTGCTTCAATGGCATCTTTGGTCGAACCGAAACCGCCGCGTCCCATAAATTTGAGCGGCATAATTTCCACGTTCCAGTTGATACCGGCGATGCCTTCATCATTGTTGCCTTCAGCACCGATAATTCCGGCGCAATGCGTTCCGTGTCCGTTGTCGTCCATCGGGTCGCTGAAATTTTCGGCGGCGTTGAAACCGCGAAAATCATTGAAAGTTCCTAATTCATCGTCCTTGTACTGCGGCACGCTGTCGGGACGGAACCAGATATTTCCGACTAAATCCGGGTGCGTGTAATCAACGCCGCTGTCTAAAACAGCGACGACGATTTCGCTGCTGCCCTGAGTTTTAATCCACGCTTTCAGCGCGTCTATGTCGGCTCTTTCCTTGCCGCCGTTTTGTCCCTGATTGTTCAAAGCCCACTGCTCGGCAAATTTCGGATCATTCGGCAGACGAACGCCCGGCTGTCTGTAAAGCAAATCTTTGCTCGAAACGGTTTGAGTCGGATCGTCGAGTTCGATTTTGAAGTTCGGCTCGGCATATAAAACCAAATCCGTCATTGCCGCATACTGCGCGGCAACCGTTTTCGCATCGGCATTGTCGAGATCGTCAATCGAAACCAAGCCTTTGACCGATTCGATTTCGTCTTCTACGCGGTCATTATTTTTCGCCGCGAGCTTTTTGATGTCGGATAAACTTACCGTCGGTTTGAATCTGACGTTGACTTCCGGTTCGCCTTCTTCAACCGACCGCTTGATGGCGTTCGGCTTCGGCGTTGATTTGGGATTTTCGGTTTTTACGTTTATCCGAAGACCGTTTTCCCAGCGTCGAATTTGTCCTAAAACCGCCGCCATTGTAATGACCACGACGGCAATGCCAAAATGTATCCAAAAATTATTTCGGTTCATTTTCTAAGCTCCTGTATGCGACTCGAATGCTTCGATGCTTATTTTATGCACCCGAATTTGCACATTTTCTAAATAACTTCCCGGAAACGAATTTATTTCGATTCGCTTCTTTTTTTCTCACCTGACTTTTCACGAGATTTGCCGCCGCTGTTTTCCGCTGCTCCGGCAATTTTGTAAATCGGGTCGCCGTTTTTATCTACGTCCGGTATTTTCGCAAGTTTTTTCTTTAATTCTTTATCTTCCATACGTTTACTCCGATCAGACGATTCAAACGGCTTATCGCCCGAATATTTCACGATTCGACGATGTAGTTTGTTCCCTTAAAATCGCACAAGCGAATTTGATATTTATCGGCGCGATATTCGTAATTCTTGCCGTCCGCGCGCAAGTTTATGCGCCACCCGCTCGACATCATCTGCGCCGACATTTCGCCGTCGGCAGGCGCGCCGAGCGACATATCGGGAAACTCTGTTTCCTCGACGGAAACGGTTTCGATATTTTCGTTTGATACGCCCGTGCGCTGTGCTAAATCGCGTTTTGCTCTTTCGGTCGCGCTGGATTGATTAAAACTCATTTTATTTATTAATGTTTTCCAATTTTGCCTTTAATTTTTCGATTAGTCAACGAAACATCACTCTTCAAAGTAATCCGCGAAAAGGCTTTCGTCAACAAAAATCTTTCACTAAACTCGGTAATCCCAATAATTGCTTCATTTAGGCATCATCATCTAAACTTTATTAAAAGTAAAAAGCGAACTTGAAAACGAGCCGACAATTTATTAAAATATCATTTACTTAATCGCGGAGTGCGCGGCAGAAGTATTAGCGCACTGCCAAATAACGTATCAAAAATTATTATCTACAGATAAATTTAAATAATTAGAGGCTGTCGCGCGACAGCCTTTTTACATTTTATTCGTTTTTTTATTTACCTGTTTTCACCCGCCGTTTACTCGCCAAAAGCCGAAAAAGCTCGACCAAAGCGGGAATAATATAAATCGCGCATGCCGCGCCTAAAATCATCCCGGTCGCGAACCGCGAAAAATGCGTGTTTTCCCAAATGCCGAAAACGCCGAGCGTCCAATCTATGCCGATTGGCACCATCGCCAAAAAAAGCCAGAAACGCGGCAGCGGCTCGGTCTCCTCAATTTTCCGAAAAAAAGGATAAACGACAAAACCGGCGAACAGTCCGAAATAAACGCCGAAGCATCGCGAGCAGACGGCAAATTGATGCTCGGCGATGTGAAATGAACGGGCGGGAATTTGATGACAGACGTAACCGAAAAACTTATAAATCGGATCAGAAATGCCTGTAAAATTATTGACTTCGGCGAGCGGCGCCAGTAAAATAAAAAAAAGCCACACGAAAACAACCAGAAAAGAAACGCTCCAGACCGTCCAAGCCTGACGGCGCATTCGCGGCAAAGCAAATTGCGAAGTGTAATTTTCGATTGCTTCAGGCATAAAAAATTTAGCCGCCAACAAACACGAAAAAACACGAAAAAGGAAAAATCAATAAATCACTTCTGATTCATTTTTTTATTCAATTTTTTATTTGTGCGCTATTATTCTTCTTCGTGACTTTCCTGCTTGTTCGCGGCTATACAAAATTAAAATCTGATCACTGCGTCGGGACCGCCTTCGACGTGCACCGTGTCCACGAAACGGATGCTTTTCGATTCGGTCGTCATCACAACCGAGTGCGTTCGTTTGCCCGCGCCGAAAAAGCGAACGCCTCTTAAGAGCGCGCCGTCGGTTACGCCGGTCGCCGCGAAAATAATCTTCTTGCCCGGCGCTAAATCGTTCGTGTCGTAAATTTTATCGGGATCGCTGATGCCCATGGACTGGAGCCGTTCCATTACCTCTTCCTTCGGCGGAACTTTCGATTTATCAACGCCCAATCTTTCCGGGTCGAATACGAGCCGGGCTTGAATTTCGCCGTTCAGACATTTCATCGCCGCCGCCGTGATGACGCCTTCGGGCGCGCCGCCGATGCCCATCAGCGCGTGAATGTTCGTTCCGGCAACAGCCGCCGAAATTCCCGCCGAAAGATCGCCGTCGGAAATCAGACGAATCCGCGCGCCCGCTTCGCGAACTTCCTGCACGAGCTGCCTGTGACGCGAGCGTTCAAGACAAATCACGGTTAAATCGTCAACGTCGCGTCCGAGTCGGCGGGCGATGTTTTTCAAGTTATCTTTCACCGGTGCGTCAATATCAACCGAGCCGCGACACGAAGGACCGACGACGATTTTGTCCATATAAATATCGGGCGCGTTCAGCAGTCCGCCACGTTCGGCAGCCGCTAAAACGGCAATGGCGTTGTTCGCGCCGAGCGCGCACAGATTCGTGCCTTCGAGCGGGTCAACGGCGATGTCAACTTCGGGAAATTCAGAGCGCGCTTCTTTAGAAAATATTCCGCCGCCGACTTCTTCGCCGATATAAAGCATCGGTGCTTCGTCGCGCTCGCCTTCACCGATGACGATTCGCCCGCGCATCGGTACCGTGTCCATAACTTTTCGCATCGCTTCGACCGCGACGTGATCGCTGTGTTTACGGTCGCCTTGCCCCATCGTTTTGGCTGACTCGATAGCCGCCGCTTCGCATACGCGCAAAAAATCCAGAGATAATTCGTGATCCGCTTTGGTGTTTTTCATCCGGTTTCCTTAAAGTTTGTGCAAAAATAAAGTTTTAATAATCAAGGCATTCTATCACTTGTTTATCCCGATTTGACAAGTTATGCTTACGAATATTACGGTTTTATTTTGATTTAAGGAAGCGAATCAGCCAAGGAGATTTTTGTTTAATGACTTATATTGTTACCGAACCGTGTGTCGAATGTAAATACACAGACTGCGCGGCGGTTTGTCCCGTCGAAGCGTTTCACGAACTGCCCGACAAATTGTTGATCAACCCCGATACCTGTATTGATTGCGACGCCTGTTTGCCGGAATGTCCGGTCGAGGCGATTTTCTCCGATATGTCCATTCCGCCGGAATATATGAACTGGCTGGAAATAAACGCCGAAGCGGAAAACTACCCGATTATCAGCACCAAACAACCCGCGCTTTTCGCTCCCGGCTGCAAAGGTCAACCCGAATAATAAAACGGGAAGTGAAAATCGAGAACTGAGAGTGAGTTTCGTTTATCAATTCTCAGTTTTCACTTCCCACCTTTCATTTCTCACTTTTCGCCTTTAAATTTTTTTCTAGCTATTTTTCGGCAAAATCGGTTATAATTTTTTCGGCTTACCGCCCTTACTTCATTTTCCCGCCATTGAAATGCCGAATAGAATTAAAATTTTCGTCCTTTTCGGAACCCGCCCGGAAGCAATAAAACTCGCACCCGTAATTCACGAATTAAAAAAGCGGCGCGGTTTTGAAACCTGCGTTTTGTCATCCGGTCAGCATACAAATTTGCTCGCGCCTTTTTTAAGAATTTTCGATATAGAAACCGATTACGATTTGCGCGTAATGACCGGAAATCAAACTCCGAATTCGGTTTGCGCTAAAGTTTTAAACGGGCTCGAAGAAATTTTTGAACGGGAAAAGCCCGATTGCATTTTAGTCCAAGGCGACACGACGACGGCTTTCACCGGAGCGTTCGCCGCGTTCAATCGCAAGATCGCGGTCGGGCACGTCGAAGCCGGACTTCGCTCAAACAATCCGCACAGTCCGTTTCCCGAAGAAATGAACCGGCGTTTAATCTCGCAAACGGCGACGTTTCATTTTGCGGCGACAAAGAGAAACTGCGAAAATCTGCGCAAAGAATACGTGCCGGAAAAACAAATCTACCAAACGGGAAACACGGTAGTTGACTCGCTTCAATATATCTTGAACAATTTTCCGCTGAGCGAAAGAATTAACACGTTAATCGGGAAAACAGAAAATTTTAAGCGTATTTTACTGACGACGCATCGCCGCGAAAGTTTCGGCGCGGCGATGCGCGAAAATTTAATGGATTTGCGCGATTTTGTTCGTAGACATTCCGATGTGTGCTTAATTTTTCCGGTTCACCCGAACCCGAACGTTCGGGAAGCAACGAACCGAATCTTGAAAAATACAGAGAGAGTTTATCTGCTCGAACCGCTCGATTACGTCGAATTCGTCGGTTTGATGAAAAACGCTTGGCTGATCGTTTCCGATTCGGGCGGCGTACAGGAAGAAGCGCCGAGTCTGGGAAAACCGGTGTTGATTCTTCGGGAAAATACCGAGCGACCGGAAGCCGTCGAATCCGGCGTCGCGCGGCTTGTCGGCGATAATTCTCTGGCGAAAATGCTCGAAGAAAACTATCTTAATGAAACGTGGATTGATTCGGTAAAATCAATCGAAAATCCTTTCGGCGACGGTCGCGCGGCAAAACGAATCGTAGAAATTCTGGAAAAAGAATTTTCCGCCGTAACGAAAAAAACTTACGCCACAAATTTCACAAATATAACGAAATAAGAAAATACAATAAAATACAATGAAAAGACTTTTACCATTTATTCATTAAAATAATTTATTTGGATTTTATTCCTGCTATTCGTGTAATTATCGGCTGACTTCATTTTTTTTATGACTCAAAACGCGACAACCAAAAAACATCTTTTGACCGTTCTGGTCGAAGATTATTTTCACGTCGGCGCGTTCGGCAACTTGATTCAGCAGCGAAATTGGACGAATTTCGAGCCGCGTTACGAACGCAACACCTTGAAAACTCTGGATTTGCTCGACGAATACAACGCCAAAGCGACTTTTTTCGTTCTCGGCTGGATCGGCGAGCAGAATCCGAAGCTCGTTCGTGAAATCGTTCGCCGAGGGCACGAAGTCGCCAGTCGCGGATTTTATCACCGCAGCTTGAAAAACCTGACCAACGAAGAATTTCGCAAAGATTTGCGGAAAACCAATCGCATTTTAGAAGACGCTGGCGGACAAAAAATTATCGGTTACCGCTCCGCCGAAAAATTGAATTACGAAAAAGATTCGTGGATTTTCGACGCTTTAGCCGAAGAAGGCTTCGTTTACGACGCGTCGTTTCTGCCCGCGCAAAAAGACGCGAAAGCGAAAAGATTCGCGCATCAAATTCACACGAACGGCAAAGCCGTCTGGGAATTTCCTTATTCGACGCGAAATTTAGGTTTAGGTCTTCTGCCGATTTCCGGCGGCAATTATTTTCGCCAGTTTCCTTATACATTGATGCGAAAAGCCGTCAAAGATTGGACGGATCGTTACAAAGACCCGTTTGTTTTTTATTTTCACGTCTGGGAGCTCGACCCGGAACAGCCGCGCATCAGCGCCGCTTCTTCTTACAACCGCATTCGTCACTACCGCAAGCTCGACAAAATGGAATGGATTTTACGGGAGAATTTATCGCTTTATAATTTCGTCGAAGCGGCGGAATATCTTGGATTAAAAAACGAATTACGAATTACGAATTACGAATTACGAGATCAAAACGTGACGATTGAAACGACAAAATCCAAAATCCAAAATCCAAAATCCAAAATCTCCGTCGTGATTCCCTGT
This sequence comes from Pyrinomonadaceae bacterium, assembly GCA_036388895.1. Taxonomy (GTDB): domain Bacteria; phylum Acidobacteriota; class Blastocatellia; order Pyrinomonadales; family Pyrinomonadaceae; genus SXVE01. The sequence continues at coordinate 35,236 of DASVQY010000011.1, forward strand.
TATAACGAAGAACCGACGCTGCCTTATCTGGCGAATACGCTGCGCAGCGTTGAAAGCGATTTGTCAGAGAACGGTTATCAGCCCGAATTTATTTTTATTGACGATTGCAGCAAAGATAACACGCTCGGAAAGCTGAACGAGCTTTTCGGAAAAAAGGAAAATGTAAAAATCGTGCCGCACGAAACGAACAAAGGCGTCGCTGCCGGAATTATGACCGGTTTACGCGAAGCGAAAACGGAAATCGTCTGTTCGATGGACTGCGATTGCACGTATGACCCGCATGAGCTTGTGCGAATGCTTCCGCTTTTGACGGTAACGGTTGATTTAGTGACCGCTTCGCCATACCACCAGGCGGGCGGCGTGCGAAACGTTCCCGGCTGGCGTCTTTTTTTATCGAAAGGAGCATCTTTTCTATACCGCCGCGTTCTACACTCGAAACTCGATACTTATACGAGCTGTTTTCGCGTTTACCGGCGCAGTTCGGTGATAGATTTGCCAATCGAAGAAAAAGGGTTTTTAGGCGTTGCCGAAATGCTCGGCAGACTGGATTTACAGGGCGGAAAAATCGTCGAATTTCCCGCCGTTCTGGAAGTTCGTTTGTTCGGATTTTCAAAAATGAAAACCGTGCGGACTATTTTCGGGCACTTGAAACTAATCTCAAAACTCTCAAAAATTCGTTTTTTCGGGAAAGACGCGGAAATTAAAACTTCTTTACAAAAAGAGAATCTTGAAGTTGTTTCTAAAGAAGTGAAATTAGCTTCTGACAAACGCCGATAACACCAAATAAATTAAATTGTTATTTATTTGGTTTTCAATTAAAATCCACAATCAATTTTATTTATTACAACTAAAAATAACTAAAAATATGACACCAACAGCACAACAGGAAACGATCAAACTGCCGTCCGACCAGGACGCTTCGGGGAGAACTTTCGGAGCTGAAGAAATCGCCGCCGTAACGGAAGTCTTAAACAGCGGCGTTTTGATTACGACAAAAGGAAAATACGGCAAAATGCTCGAAGCTGATTTTGCCGAAAAACTCGGCGTGAAATACGCTTACGCCTGCAATTCCGGCTCGGCTGCCGTTCATACGGCGATTGCCGCGATAAATCCAAATCCGGGCGACGAAATCATTACGACCTCGATAACCGATATGGGCGCGTTGACGCCGATTATTTTTCAAGGCGCGATTCCGGTTTTCGCCGACGTTGATCCGAAAACATTAAATGTTACGGCTGAAACCATCGAAAAGGTTTTGTCGGAAAAAACAAAGGCGATTATCGTCACGCATCTTTTCGGAAATCCGTGCGAGATGCGCGAGATTATGGAACTCGCAAACCGGCGCGGCACTCCCGTAATCGAAGATACGGCGCAGAGTTTTCTCGCGACGATTGATGGAAAACACGTCGGCACAATCGGAAAAATCGGCGCGTTCTCGTTCCAGCAAGGCAAACAGATGACGACCGGCGAAGGCGGCATCGTCGTAACCGACGACGACGATTTAGCGCGCCGAATGTACCTTTTCATCAACAAAGCGTGGGGCTACGGCGATGCGAATCCAGATCATTATTTCGCGTCGCTCAATTACCGGATGACCGAGCTGCAGGCGGCTGTCGCTTACGAGCAACTTAAAAAACTGAATTATTCCGTTGAGCAGCGCCAACGAATGGCGCGACTTTTAGACGAAAAAATCGCGGACATTGATGGCATCGAATCTTACAAACCCGCGGCTGGCGCGACAATGACTTACTGGAAATACTGCCTGCGCGTTGACGACGCGAAAATCGAAGATGGTTCTGTCGGACTCGCAAAAGCGCTCAAAACTTACGATGTCGCTTCAGCGCCGCGCTACGTCGTCAAACCGGCTTACAAATGCCAGATTTTCCGCGAGCAAAATACGTTCGGCGATTCGCATTACCCGTTTAATTTAGCGCGTCCCGAAGCCGTTGATTACAGCGACGAAAAATTTCCCGGCACTCTGAAAGGCTTGCACGACGTTCTCGTTCTGCCGATCAACGAAAAATACGAAGAAAAACACATCGAATTTCTCGCTTCGTCAATCCGCGAAGCAGTTGAAAAAGTCAGAAAATAAATTTAGTCACAGAGAACACAAAGAACACCGAGAAAAACAAAAAATTGTTAATAAGCCGGAAATTTCTCTGTGAACTATGTGTTCTCTATGTCAAAAAATCTTATGGAAAAACTAAAATTTGCACTCATCGGAACGGGCGGAATCGCCCAAACCTACGCTCAGGCTTTTCAAACCAGCGATTGTTGCGAGCTTGTCGCGGTAGCAGACGTTCGTAAAGAATCTGCCGACGCTTTCGCCGAACCTTTCGCCGCGAAAAGTTTTGCCGATTACAAAACTTTAGCTGAAAACTCGGATTTCGACGCCGTAATCGTTTCGACCCCGCCGAATTCGCATCCGGAAATCGCGATGTTTTTTATGAATCTCGGCAAACACGTTTTGTGCGAAAAACCTTTGTGTTTGTCGGTTGCCGAAGCGCGAGCGATGATCGAATGTGCGAAAAAAACAGGCGTGAAATTTACGATGGCTTCAAAATTCCGCTATGTCGAAGACGTTATCAAAGCGAAATCGTTGATCGCTTCGGGCGTTTTGGGCGACATCGTGCAGTTTGAAAACGCTTTTACGGCAAAAGTTGATATGTCAAAACGCTGGAATTCGGATTTCGCAATCAGCGGCGGCGGCGTTTTAATGGACAACGGCACGCATTCGGTTGACATTATTCGTTATTTTTTAGGCGCAATTGAGGAAGTTCTGGCGCTCGAAACGAGCGGGACGCAAAATCTAAGCGTTGACGAGAACGTTAAACTGCTCGCTAAAACAAAAAACGGCGTTGCGGCGAGCGTTGATTTAACCTGGGGAATTAACAAGGAATTGCCGAATTTCATCAGCGTTTACGGCACAAACGGAACGCTTCACATCGGCTGGCGCGAATCGAAATACAAACTCAATTCGTCGCCCGATTGGACAGTTTTCGGCAAAGGCTACGACAAAGTTCAGGCTTTTCGCTCTAAAATCGAAAATTTTCGTAATGCAATTCTAGGCAAAGAAGAACTTTTGATTAAACCCGAAGACGCGCTCGCCTCGGTTGAGGTCATCGAAGCGGCATACAAATCGCTGAATCAAAATCTCTGGCAGAAAGTTGTTGAAAGAGTTGAAACAGCAGCAAAATAAAAAAAATAAATGAATGCGGAAGCGACAAAATATTCTCGAATCGAATACGAAAGAAGGTTTCTTGTCTCATCCGACTCGGGTTGGGAAAACTTTGTCGAGCCGTATTCAAAGAATCTCCAAGACAAGTATTTAAAGGATTCAAGGCTTAGGCTTAGAACTTTGATTGATTCGGATATAGACCGCCGTCTGATTAAGCTGACGAAAAAATACGAGTCCGATTCTCCTTATTTTCAGATGATAACCACAATGATTTTATCCGAAGCCGAGTGTCATCTGCTCAACACGCTCAAAGGATACAATCTCAAAAAAAACCGCTATTATCATAATTTCCAAAATCAGATTTTCTCAATTGATGTTTTTGACAATGAACTAAAAGGTTTGATTTTATGCGAAACCGAAAGAGATTCTCTTGATGAATTACTGTCCATAGAATTTCCGGGTTACGCGAAAACTGAAGTCACGGAAGATAATTTCTTCAGAGGCGGAAATTTGAGCCGAACAACGCGCCCCGAATTACTGAATAAACTCGGTAATTTATGATAATCAAATAAAATGCCAAAAATTCATCCGACAGCAATCATCGAAGAAAACGTAAAAATCGGCAAAGGAACAAGCGTCTGGGACAATGTGCATATTCGCCACGGCGCGCAGATCGGCGAAGAATGCATCGTCGGCGAAAAAACTTATATCGCTTACGATGTCGTAATCGGCAACCGCGTCAAAATCAACGCGATGGTTTACATTTGCGCAGCCGTAGCGATTGAAGACGGCGTAATGATTTCCGCTTCGACGACTTTTACAAATGACCGTTTCCCGCGCGCAACAATGCCGGATTTAAAGTCTCTGCGACCTTCGGAACCCGACGAACACACTTTGCCGACTTTAGTTCGTGAAGGCGCGACAATCGGTGCGGGCTGCATCATCGGAAACGATCTAAAAATCGGACGCTGGGCTATGGTCGGAATGGGTTCGGTCGTTACAAAAAGCGTTCCCGATTTTCATCTCGTTATAGGAAGTCCGACGCGAAGCATCGGCGCGGTCTGCAAATGCGGTCAGCTTTTCCACCGGTTTTCAACGGAAGACGCGGAAGAATTTGAAGCGAAATGTTCGGCTTGCGGTTTGGAATATGAGATTAAAAGTTTAACCGTCAAGGAAAAATAACTTTATGATGAGTGAAATACATTTTGAAGGGTGGGCAATACTTTTATTCTTAGCTTTTCTGTTTATTCCTCCAATTTTAAGTTGTGTAGGAATTTACTATTTATTTTCTAAAAAGTTCAGCAATATTGCTCTTGTTACATCAGCCATCATATTTTTCTCTTTTGTAATTTTTGTAATTTTAAGTAGCCGGGCTGAACCTTTTCTATTAAATCTCAGTGGTTTAGGGTTTCCTTTTAGTTTTCTCAACGCATTCTTTCCGCCAAATGTAAGTTCAGATATTTTCTTTGGCTTGATTGGACTCGCGTTAAATTACTTTGCAGTTTTTAGTGTATTTAATTTTATACACAGAATATTTGGTAAAACAGCTAAATTAAAATAGCTAAATAATGTCTGAAACAGCACGAAAAATTGCAATCATCGGAAGCGGTTTTCTTGGCTTGACGCTCGCTTTGCGGCTTGCTGAAACGGGCGTGAAAGTTACCGTTTACGAATCCGCGTCGGAAATCGGCGGGTTGGCAAGCGCTTGGCAAATTGGCGATGTCGTTTGGGACAAACATTATCACGTCACGCTTTTGTCGGACGCTTACACGCGAAAAATTGTCGAAGAAATCGGTTTGGGCGATGAGTTTGAATGGGTTGAAACGAAAACCGGATTTTACACCGACGGCAAACTGGTTTCGATGTCAAATACACTTGAATTCTTGCAGTTTCCGCCGCTCGATTTAATCAGCAAATTTCGTTTGGGCGCGACGATTTTTTATGCGTCGCGTGTGAAAGAGTGGAAAGCACTCGAAAAAATTTCGGTCGAAGATTGGCTAACGAAATTTTCGGGCAAGCGAACATTTGAAAAAATGTGGAAGCCGCTTTTGAAAGCGAAGCTCGGTGAAGCATATAAAGAAACTTCCGCCGCGTTTATCTGGGCGACGATTCAGCGAATGTATGCGGCGCGAAATTCGGGTTTGAAACGCGAGATGTTCGGTTACGTGCGCGGCGGTTATGCGCGTGTTTTGGAAAAATTCGGCGAGCATTTGCGCGAAAAGGGCGTTGAGATTCGTTTGAATGAAAAAGTTGAAAGAATCGAAAAACCGAACGACGGCATAATTGAAATTTTTCCTGCAAAGGCGCAAAGACGCGAAGAAGAAGAAATTTATTCACAGATAAATACAGATGCGCACAGATTAAAAATCGGCGGCGAAAACATCGCAGTCGCAGAAATGATCGCCAAAAACCAAAAACCAAAAACCAAAAACCAATTCGATTCCGTCATACTAACTTGTCCGTCAACCCTCGCGGCAAAAATTTGCCCGCAATTAACTGAAACCGAGAAAACGAAACTCGAAAATATAAAATATCAAGGTATCGTTTGCGCATCGGTTTTGATGAAAAAATCTCTTTCTGATTTTTACGTCACAAACATTACGGACGAAACGCCCTTTACGGGAATTATCGAAATGTCGGCGCTCGTTGATAAACGAGAATTCGAGGGAAATGCGCTCGTTTATTTACCGAAATATGTGGCGCCTAATGACGAATTGTTTGATAAAACGGACGCGGAAATTGAAGAGATTTTCTTATCTGCTTTAGAGAAAATGTATCCGCATTTCTCGCGCGAAGATGTAAAAGCATTTAAAGTATCGCGCGTTCGACAGGTTTTTCCGCTCCCGACGCTAAATTATTCGGCGAATGTTCCAAACGTAAAAACCTCCCTCGAAAATGTTTTCATCGTAAATTCCTCGCAGATTACAAACGGCACCTTGAACGTCAACGAAACGGTCATGCTCGCCGAAAAATTCTTTGAAAATTATCTGCAAAAATGAGCTTTTTCCCACTGTCGGTTTACAATTAAACTGATGAACGAACTCATTTTTCTGATTCACGCGGGCGCAACTCTATTTCTGGTCGGTTTAATTTGGACGATTCAGATTGTTCATTATCCGCTGTTTCCAAGTGTTGGTGCGGAAGGTTATGCGGCATATCAAAATCTGCATATGTCACGCATAACTTACGTCGTCGCGCCGGTAATGTTAACGGAACTTCTGACGGGAATTTATTTTGTTTTCGTTGCGACCGGTTCGATTGATCGTCGCTATTTCTGGTTCGGATTCGCGCTGATTTTGACAATTTGGATTTCGACGCTTTTCGTGCAATCGCCAATTCACGGAAAATTAGCGGGCGGTTTTGAAGATGATTTGGTGAAAAAACTTGTGTTGACAAACTGGATTCGGACAATCGCCTGGACAATGCGCGGAACGCTGATTTTGTGGATGATTTGGCTGAAAATAAAATGAATAAAAATATTGCGAGCCTTTCGCTCGACCTCGACAATAAATGGTCTTATATGAAAACGCACGGCGATGCGGGTTGGGAAAGTTTTCCGACTTATCTCGACGTAATCGTACCGCGTTCGCTCGAATTTCTGAAAGAAAGAAATCTGAAAATTACTTATTTTATTGTCGGACAGGACGCCGCACGCGAAGAAAATTTTGATGCGATCGGGCAAATTTCCGAAGCGAAACACGAAATCGGAAATCACAGCTTCAAACATGAGCCGTGGCTGCATCTCTATTCAAAACAGCAGCTCGTCGAAGAATTTGAAAAAACCGAAGAAGCGCTCGAAAATGTAACCGGTCAACGAACAATCGGTTTTCGCGGTCCGGGATATTCATTGTCGCCGACGGTTCTGGAAGTTTTGGCGGAAAGAAATTACGAATACGATTGTTCGACCCTGCCGACTTACATCGCGCCTCTGGCTAGAGCTTATTACTTTTTCAAATCGCCTGAAATGAGCGAAGAAGAACGTGAAAAACGCAAAAAACTGTTCGGTAAATTTTCCGACGGTTTTCAATCGCTGAAACCTTATAAATGGAGCATCGGCGAAAAATCGCTTGTTGAAATTCCGGTCACGACGCTTCCCTTTTTCAAAACGCCGATTCATGCAAGCTACGTGATTTATCTTTCGACGTTTTCGCGTCCGGCGGCGCTCGCTTACTGGAAAACGGCTCTAAAGATGTGCAAATTGGCGGGCGTTCAGCCATCGCTTTTGCTTCATCCGCTCGATTTTCTTTCAGGCGAAGATGTCCTGGAATTAAAATTTTTCCCGGCGATGAATTTGCCTATCGAGAGTAAGCTGGAGTTCGTCGGCGAAATTCTGGAAACTTACGCGAGTGAGTTTGAAGTCGTAAATATGCGTCAACACGCCGCATCGGTCAAAGAAAAGAAAACGATGATCCGCGAAGCCCGCGGATTTCAAGCGGAATCGCAGACATCGTAAAGCGAAATAAATCAAAAAAGTCGTTTCGTTAAGTTCGGTGAGAAAAATATGCAAAATAAAAAGCCGATAGCAATAATAGGAGCGGGACTCGCCGGTTTGACGGCAGCGAATTATTTAAACGATAAAAATGTGCCGTTCGTGCTTTACGAAGCGGGCAAGAAAATCGCCGGTCTTGCAGCAAGCTTTAAGGATGAGGAAGGCTTCAGCTACGATTTCGGCGCGCATTTTATTACCAACCGTTTGGCTGACGCAATCGGCGTCGGCGCGGAATGTTATACGGTAAAATACTACGGCGAAACGGTTTGGCTCGGCGGGAAAATTTATAAATACCCTTTCGGATTAATAAAAATTCCGCGAATGACTGTGAGCGGAATTAAAAGCAAATTAAAATCGCTGAGCAACGGACACGAGTCGAAATCGGCAGCGGAATGGTTTCGCAAAAGCTACGGCGCCGCGCTTGCCGATGAAGTCGCATTGCCGCTGATCGAAGCGTGGTCGGGCGCTGACGCAGAAGATTTATCCGCCGCCGTCGGCGAAAGTCTGCCCGGAAGCATCGGAAAAACCTTGTATCTAAAAGCGGCGAGCCGTTTGACCCGGCGCGCCGTTGCCTGCGGATATAATCGTGAAATGCCGGAAAAGGCGAGTGTTTATCATGTCTATCCGAAAAAAGGCGTTTCGACATTGTGCGAAAAACTGGCGGAAGGCTTGCAGGATAAAATAAAACTTGAATCTCCGGTTGAAGCGATTATCGTGGAAAACGAAAAGGTAAAGGCAATTCGTGCGAAGGGCGAAACGGTGGAAGTTTCCGCCGTTATCAGCACTGCGCCCGCAAATATTTTGAGCAAGCTCGTTGAAGGAACCGATTCGCTGCGCGAATTTTCAAAGTTTCGCTATCGTCCGATGACTTTTATAAATATGCGCTTCAAAGGTCGAAATTTGTTGCCCGACACGGTGTTGTGGTTTCCCGAAAAACAGTTTCCGTTTTTCCGCCTGACCGAAGCACCGATTTCGATGCCCTGGCTCGCGCCCGAAGGTAAAACCCTGGTTACCGTTGACATCGGCTGCGAAAAAGACGACGAGTTTTGGACGATGGACGACGAAACAATCAGCGAATTGTGTTTGAAAAATATGTCGCAAATCATTCCCGACGTGCGCGAACGTTATCTCGGATGCAATGTTTTGCGAACGCCGATAGCGTATCCTATTTATTTAAACGAGTACGAAGCCGAACGGCAAAACTTTGAACGCTCGACAAACATCGAAAATCTTCTGAGCGTCGGGCGCAACGGCGAGTTTTCGCATATTTTTATGGAAGACGTTTACTGGCGAACGCGCAAAAAAACAGAGGCGTATCTGGAAAAATCATAAAAAACACAAACCGCAGAATCAGGGAAATCGTTGTTTTCAAGTATTTTAGAGGTAACGAGCAATCAAAGACGAGTATCGAACATTTTTCGGTAAATACAGTTATTATGTGTTTTCGGCTCTGGCGCTTTTAATCGTCGGGGTGATCGCCGCGTTAAGCCTGAGCGACGGCTTTTCAGGCGATCAGGCTCTGTTTTTAATTTATTCAAAGGCGATTGATAACGGCGCGATTTTGTACAGAGATGTCTGGGACATCAAACAACCGGCGATTTTCGTCTTTTTTTTGATTGCGGGCAAATCGTTTGGATTTACGGAAATCGGAATTCATCTTTTCGAGTTTTTATACTGGTTATGCTTTTGTCTGGTATTGCTTGTCAGTCTTAAAAAATATTTCGTAAATCCTTTATTTGCCGCTCTAACGCCGCTTTTTACGATAGGTATTTATTATACGGTTTCGGGAAGCGTGCATTTCACACAGGTCGAAGCGCTGGTGGGTTTTCCGCTTTTCGCGTCTTTGTGGTTTTGTCAGAAGTTTCTGGAAAATCCCGAAAAGAAAAGTTTTTTGTTTTTGTCGGGATTGTTCGGCGGAATCGTCCTGACCTTTAAATTGCTGTTTGCGCCGCTGATTTTCGCGTTTTGGATTTTATTATTCGTATTCAGCTTTCGATTATTCGAGCCGAAAGCGAAACGGATTTTGTCGGCGTGCGGATTGATTCTGCTCGGTTTGATAATTCCAATCGCGGCGGTCGTATTTTATTTCGCGGCAAACGACGCGCTCGGCGATTTATGGTACACGACGTTCGTTTACCCGTATAACGCCATCAAAACGGTTACCGAAATGGAAAACCGGAGCGGTTATCTGAAAGACGGGTTGGAATGGTTTTTCAAATCGTATTTTCCCGTCATCGCGCTTACGCTGATTTTGCTGCTTCTTAACCTCAAATCTTTATTCGGCGGGCGACGAGGGGGAAATTTTACTCTTCGGCGCGAAGAATTTTTGTTTTCGGGCTTGTTCGTCTGGGTTATTGCCGGCTTTGCCATTATTCTCGCTCAAAAACTTTCGTGGTGGGCTTATCATTATTCTTTGCTGATGATCCCTTTGGGAATTCTCGCGACGAAATGTTTGGAACGGTTTTATGAGGAAACAAAAACCGGTCTGAAAAACCGCCGCAGAACTTCGGCATACATACTTCTTACGTGCGCCGTCGCGCTTTTTTTCGTTCCGACGGCGCGCAGATTGGCGCATAAAATCCGTCAATCCAACCAGATCACGCAAATTAAAATCGAAGACAGGCAATTCGGAGTGACCGGCGATGCCGTCTCCGATTACGAATCAATCTCCGCCGACACCGCATTTTTACAGGCGGAAAATCCGAAAGCCTCGATTTTCGTTGTTTCCAATCCGCTATATTATTATCTTTCCGGCACGCCGCCGGTTTTTTCGAGCAACGGCGCGATGTCGGATATGTTCACCGAATTCGAGTGGGCGAGGCTCGACCGCGAAATGGCTCTCAAGCCACCGAAATACGTTTTTATCGAAACAAGATTTCTTCGGATGATCGGAAGGCAAAGTCCGAATTTCATAAACACGATCAATAAAAACTACACTCTTTACGCGCCGGGCGGCAGAGGTTCTTTTTATAAAATGAAAGAATGATTTGAAAACAAACTGAAAAGGAAATCCGGTTAGTCCGGGCGGGCTCGCACTGCCGGAACACAGCGATGTAAATACGAAGCGGCAGCGCTTATTTCAATGAAAGAAACGACGTTTTTGAAAAACCTAAAAGAGAATTTCTATTTTCAGTTTTTCGCGCTGCTCGGCGCCGTTTTTTTGTTTGTCGGCAAGCCCGTTCCGTACAGCAACGAATACAGCTACCTTCTGCGTTTGAGAAAAGTTTACGATCCGGATTATCTGGCGCGCGACATCACTTTTTCGACGCCGACGAACGAATACTGGCTTTTCGATCATATTTTCGGTTTGCCGACGTTGTTTCTTTCAATAGAAACGGTCGGCTGGTTCGGAAGAATCGCGTGTTGGTCAATTTTGCTTTTCGCTCTGATGAAACTGGGAAAACGATGGAAAATACCACTTTGGACGATTTCGGTTTCGATTTTTTTGTGGCTTTACATCGGGCAATCAATCGTCGCCGGCGAATGGATGTTCGGCGGATTCGAGGCGAAATGCGTCGCGTACATCTGCCTGATATTCGCTCTGGACTTTTTTTGCGGCGAGCGCGATGTTTTGGCTGCGACTTTGCTCGGACTCGCCTTCGCCTTTCATCCGGTAATCGGTTTATGGGGTATGGCTGCGGCAATTCCGGCGCTTTTAATTTGTCGGCGAAACTTTCGACAAATCTTAAAAATTGTCGCAATTACCGGCACGTTTTCGCTCGTCGGCGCGATTCCTTTGCTGAAAATGCGCGCCGAAAGCATTGAGCCGACGAGCGAAAATTTGAAATATTTTCAGCTCGTCAAATTTCCGCATCACTTCGACCCGTTTTCCTGGTCGAGAAGCGAAACTCTTTTAACGTGCGCTTTAATGGCTTTTTGCTTAGTAATTCATTTCCAAATCAAAAACGCCAAACCGCCTGACTTTTTAATTGCTTTTCTAACTTTGCTCGGCGTTTTTTTCATGTTTGGAATCGCGGCGCGCGCTTTCAATCTGTATGAAATAATGAAATACACGCCGACGCGTCTTTTCGCCGTTTTTATTCCGCTGTTTTTTTTCCTTTATTTGAGCCGTGCTTTTTATGAAAATCTTCTTCGTAAAACTTTGCAAATCGCTGCGCTGCTGCCGATTATCATTTTGTCGCTCTGGGTAAGGATTCCGACGCGAGGCTTTGAGCAGTCAAAAACGACGTATGAAGCGTGGATTCAAACGCCGGACGATACGGCGGACGCATTCGTCTGGTTGAGGAATAACACGCCGAAAGATATTATCGTGCTCGCTCCACCATGGCGCTACGATTTTTGGTATCTTTCGGAGCGGGCGGAAGTTGTCAATTACCGCAAACCGGTAATTGCGGACGTTGGCGAATGGCAAAATCGCCTGAACGATCTGATCGGAAAAGCCGAGCCTGAAAACGGATTTCGGGAAGAAGAAGAATTAGCGAAGTTTTATTTCCAGATAAGCAAGGAAAAGATTGATTCGTTAGCGGAAAAATACAAGGCGGAATATTTTATAACTGAAACCGATTATCCGTATCCGGTTGTCTATTCTAAAGGCGGCATAAAAATATATCGTTTGCCGACGGAGCGTTGATATTTTTTCGGTCAAAGAGTTGCAGCAGCTTTTGGAAAATTGTATTAAAGCGAATTACACTATTATCGAAACAAAGAATTTTTGTGAAGGAAAAAACAGTAATGATTGAATCATACGACCCGAAAATAACCGAAAAACCGATTGTGAAATGCGCGATGTGCGACCGCGAAGTCGAACATTACAATACTTTCCTTTCGCCCGACAACGAAGAAAACAACGTTTGCTGGCAATGTATACAGCGCGAAGAAAAAGGCTTTAACACAAAGCCGGAATTTCGCCGCAGCTCGCGCGTGCGCGGCAATATGAGCGATATCGGGGGCAATAGTTAATGAATTATGAATGACGAATTATAAATGCTTAATGAAGCAAACTCTGTTTTTCAATTCACCATTCATAATTTGTCATTCACTATTGAATTATGGCTATTAGAAAAATCACTGAGTATCCTGAAAAAGTGCTCGCGGAAGTCGGCAAGCCGGTTACTGCATTCGACGAAGAATTGGAAGCACTCTGCGCCGATATGTATGAAACGATGTACGACGCGGAAGGTGTCGGGCTTGCCGCGCCGCAAATCGGTTTGAATCTACGTCTTTTCGTGATGGACTGCGAAGGCATCAAACTCATCGCGGCAAATCCCGAAATCGTCTCGACCGAAGGCGAACAATCCGGTCAGGAGGGCTGTCTTTCGGTCGGCAAATTTCCGGCAGTCGTCGTTCGCCCGAACAAAGTTCGATTAAAAGCGCAAAACGAAAAAGGCGAATGGTTCGAGCGCGAAGCCGAGGGCTACGCGGCACGCTGCTTTTTGCACGAAACAGATCACTGCGACGGCAAACTTTTTATTGACCATCTGCCGAAAATGCGGCGCGATATGCTTGTGAAAAAGTTCCAGAAAGAGAAAAGATCGCGTTAAAAATAGATTTGTTACTGCACTTACCTGACACGATTATCCGCTTTTACAAACATCGCGCGAAAAACCGGCAAATCTTTTTCTTCGACTGCCGCTTCCCGCTCTGTTTTCACCGGAAAGGGATTTTCTTTGATTTTGATTTCACGCAAATCTGCATTTTCTCTAAACAAATCAAACATTTCCTCAGCCAGAAATTCAATGTCGGTCTGCACAAAGATTTTACCGCTTTCTGCTAAATGTCTGACGACCGTTTCAACAAGATCGACGTTGACCATTCGGCGCTTGGCGTGTTTTTTCTTAAACCACGGGTCGGGAAATTGAATAGTTACGGTTTGCAGAAGATCAGCCGGCAAATTTTTGAGTAATACATCGAGCGCAATCATTGCATTGCAAAATTCGTAACTAAGGTTTTCGAGATTTTTTTCACTGGCGATGCGATTGGCTTCTTCGACGAGCGGTTCGCGAATTTCGACGCCGATGTAATTGCAATTCGGCTCAGATTCAGCCATTTTCAAAATAAATCTGCCGCGCGCGCAGCCGATGTCGAGATGCAAGGGCAATTCCGGGCGAGCGAAAATCTTCTCTATTTCCAAAGGCTTCGGCGTAAAGCGATAATATGGAGCCAACGGATTAACGTGTTGATGAACTCTGACTCGGGGCATTCTCGTAAAAGGAAAAAGCGAAGGGATAAGAATTATTGTTTATAAGATTTTCAATAAGACTAAAATGCTGAAAATGGTTGTGGCTATAACGATTCCGAGCGCGACGACACCCGAAATTTCCGTGAGGCTTCCGATTTCGCGCGGGTCTTTATAAACATCTCCGGGAATTTGAAGAAAACCGTAAACGGCGCCGGTTAAAAGTCCGCCGAGATGCCCGAAATTATCTACGTTCGGAAGAACGAAAACTCCGACAAACGCGATAAACGCCACATTGAAAAGCATGTTTTTCAAAAAAGCGTCAGGCAAAAGTTTTCTGCGTTTGAAACCGTAAACGGTCAGATATCCGAGAAATCCGATGATTCCGCCCGAAGCGCCGACCGATCTTCCTTCGGGCAAAAAATACAAGCTCATAAAACTGCCGCCGACAGCAGCCAACAGAAAAACAATCGCCAGATGCGCCCGGTTTGAAAGCACTTCGATTAGCTTTCCGAGAATGTAAAGCGCGTAACAATTAAAAGCGAGATGAATAAGACCGCCGTGCAAAACGGTTCCGGTCAACATTCGCCAGTATTGTCCGGCGATAAACAGCTGCTTATCAAATCCGGCAAGTAGAATAGAATTTTCGCCGCCGAAAAAAACACCTTCCTGCCCGTCAATCAAAAATTGGCAAATCGAAACAGCGATCAAACAAACGATTAAAACAATAGAATACAAAGGAAAAACCGGCGTCGCGCGCTGAACATTTTCATTTTGTTCGTCGGCAATCTCATCAACTTCCGCTTCTTTTTCGTACTGCAGAGACATATCAATTTTAGATTTTGGATTTTAGATTTTGGATTGCCGGTATTTTCATTCAAAATCCGAAATTGAGTTACATAGCAAGTCCGCCGTCGGGCTGAATTACCTGTCCGGTGATGTAACGAGCCGAATCGGACAGCATAAAACACGCGATTTCCGCGACTTCCCGCACGTTTCCGAGCCGCCCGAGCGGGATCATCTCTAAAATCTTCTTCCGGTGTTCTTCGTTCATCTCGCCCGACATATCTGTTTCGATTAATCCGAGCGCCAGCGCGTTGACCGTAATATTTCGGCTGGCGATTTCTTTCGCCAGCGATTTCGTCAGCCCGATCATTCCGGCTTTCGACGCCGAATAATTCGATTGTCCGAGCATTCCAACAACGCCGGATATTGAAGAAATATTCAGTATCGAGCCTCCCGATTCCGCTTTCATCATCGGACGCAGAACGGCTTTAGAAAAATTCCAAGCGCCTTTCAAATTCGTGTCAATCACCGAATCCCAGTCGTCTTCCTTCATCCGCATAATCAACTGATCGCGCGTGATTCCGGCGTTGTTTACTAGAAAACTGACGGTTCCGAATTCCGCCGTCACTTGTTTGACGAAATCGACTGACGCTTCAGTATTTGCCACATCGCACTGCGCTGCGAAACATTTCACGCCCAAATTTTCGATTTCCGTCTTTAATTTTTCAGCTTCGTCGGCGCTTTTCGCGTAATTAAAAGCGACGTTCGCACCGCGCTGCGCCATTTCTAAAACTATCGCTTTGCCGATGCCGCGCGTCGCGCCAGTCACGATTGCCGATTTACCTGCAAATTGTTTTTCGCTCATATTTTAATCTTCGTAAATTTTAATCAATGTGCATATCTTCAATAAAACGCGATTTTTCATTGTATTCAGAAACGTCTATGCCGATTTCGTCTTCAATAATCAGCCAGACTTTCCGAGCAACGGCTTCGCGCGTCAAATATTTATTTCTGACTTCCGGTTTCGTCATTAAATAATCAATTGTGTCACCCGCAGTGAAAAGCGTGCCCGCCGCTTGATCGGGAATGTCTGTTTCAAATTCTTCCTCGAAACGCATTACCAATTCAACTAAATCGAGCCCCATAAATTATCCGTTTAACGCATTTCGTTGTATTGCAAAAAGCTGCGTTATGCCAGCTTCGGCAAGCGCGAGCATATTGTTCATTTGTTCGCGCGTGAACGGTTCCCGTTCGGCTGTTCCTTGAATTTCGATAAATCGTCCGGCGCCGGTGCAGACGATGTTCATATCAACTTCGGCGGTCGAATCTTCGGCGTAGCATAAATCGAGAATCGGCGTGTTTTCGACAATCCCGACGCTGACGGCGGCGACTTCCGAGAGAATCGGCGAGTTTTTCAGCGTTCCCTTTTTAACCAATTTCCGGCAGGCTAAACCGAGCGCGACATAAGCGCCTGTAATCGAAGCGCAGCGCGTTCCGCCGTCGGCTTGAATCACGTCGCAGTCAATAAAAATCTGGCGTTCACCCAAAGTTTTCGTGTCTACGACGGCGCGCAAGCTTCTTCCAATAAGGCGCTGAATTTCCTGCGTTCTGCCCGACGGTCGCAGAGTTTCGCGCTGCGTTCGAGTGTTTGTCGCGCGCGGCAGCATCGCATACTCCGCCGTTACCCAGCCGGTTCCTTTGTTGCGAAGAAAAGGCGGAACGCGTTCTTCGACCGTCGCCGTACAGATAACTTTCGTTCCGCCGACTTCGATCAGCGCCGAGCCTTCGGCGTAAGGAGAAATGTTCGGCGTTATTTTGGTACTTCTGATTTGATCTAAAGTACGGTTGTCAATTCTTGTATAACTCATTTGTTTAGCGGACAGTCGAAAACTGATAACGGGTAGTTTTCTGATTTGCTGCTGCTCGTTATCAGTTTTCAACTGTCAATCAAGTCTGTCTGCTCCGAAAACTTCGACTGCTTCGAGTTTTGCGGGCTTAACTCCTAAAAATCTTTCGGCGACGCGGGCGAATCTTTCTGCCGCGTCCGTGACGTAAAAATGATCTAAATCGTCGCACAAGCTGCGTTCTTGTTTGTAAGAAACCGGTTCCGCATTCGATAAACCTTTGTTACGCAGAATTTTTTCGACTTCTTCGGCAGCCGCTTCGCCGGAATCAATGAGTGTAACACTGTTTCCGACGGTTTGCTGAATCACCTCGTGCAAAATCGGGTAATGTGTGCAGCCTAAAACCAAAGCGTGCGGCGCGAACTCGACGATTTTATGCAGATATTTTCGGGCAATTGAAAAGGTTTCCGCTTCGCGCGTCCAATCTTCTTCGGCGAGCGGGACGAACAAAGGGCAAGCGGTTTGCACGACTTCCGGTTTTTCCGATTCCCGCTTGATCGAATCGGCGTAGGCGTTGCTCGAAACGGTCGCTTCGGTGGCAATTACGGCAATGCGCGGATTTTCGATATTTCGGGTAATTTCAACTGCTTTTCTCGCGCCCGGACCGATTACGCCGACAACATCAATGCCGATTTGCGCGCGGATTTTCGGAAGCGCGAGCGCCGACGCCGTATTGCAGGCGACGACGAGAAGTTTTACTCCGCGAGAAGCGAGAAAACGCGAATTTTCAATCGCGTAGCGCTCAACCGTGGCGAGCGATTTCGTGCCGTAAGGAACCCGCGCCGTGTCGCCGAGATAAACGAATCGCTCATTCGGCAGACGGTTGTGCAAAGCCCGGTAGACGGTTAATCCGCCGACGCCTGAATCAAAAATGCCGATTGGCGAATGCGCATCTGTTGTTGAATTTTCAAGACTTCGGCTCATCGAGACAAAAAGAAAAGAGCATAATTGCAGCGCTTGAAAATGTCAAAACAATCGAAACCGGGCATTTGCGAAAATACGCTTTGATAAAGCGCGAAACCGACTTTAACCTGTATGATTTTTCAACAAAAATAAGAGAAAATTTTGTTTGCGATTTTGAACGGACAAAAAGCGTTTGATTGCTGTCGGATCAAGTTTTTTTATTTTCGTTTGAATAAACTAAATCAATTATCGAAATCGCGTATTTTCCGATTGATTGTCTGAATAATCTTTTGACAAATTGCCGACGAATAAGATATAAGTATAAGCACTTACAGCAGGTTCGCTTAACTTTAAAAACACAATTTATTTTCTTTCTGCAAAAGCAGGTAAAACCTTTGACCGGGATTCTAAGCTAATTCATCAATCCTAAATTTTGATTAGTTTTACCATTCCATACACCGCCAAGTTATAAAACTAGCAATCATATAAAATTTTATGTTCAGAATTATCAATTCTCGTGCAAAATTTAACTTTTCATTTTTAGTTCTTTTCGCTTTGCTGCTCGCGTTCGTGTCGTTTTCATTCGGAACGATCAATTCGTCGGCTTCATCGGGCAATAGATATAATAAATATAAAGAAGAGAACATTAACGCTTCGAGCGATTCATCGGGCGAAAATATATTCAGCAGCCTTTTGACGAATCAAACAGCGAATTTTTTCGCCGGAGACAATTTCAAGCGAACAATCGCGGCGGGCAACAAAGCAGTCCGTTCAACCGATGATTTATCGCCGGAAGCGACGTTTTCAGTAAACAGCAGCGCAGATTCAAATGACGCCGCTCCAGGCAACGGCGCGTGCGCGGATGCCGCAGGAAGCTGCACTTTGCGCGCGGCGGTTCAGGAAGCCAACGCTTTGGCGGGAAACGATACTATTACTTTTGATCTTACCGCTCCCGCAGTCATCAATTTGACGCTCGGGGAGCTTTCCGTCAGCGGCAATATCACGATAACCGGACTCGGAGCGAGAAATTTGACCGTGCGCAGAAGCGCGGCTGCCGGAACGTCGAACTTTCGCGTTTTCAATATTTCGGGTTCGGGCGTGACGGCAAACATCAGCGGAATAACCGTCGCAAACGGCAGAGCCGATAACGGCGGCGGCATCCGAAACACCGCCGGAAACACTTTGAATCTGACGGCTGTGACAGTCAGAGACAACGCTTCTCAATCCGGCGCGGGCATTCACAACAGCGGATCGCTTACAATTCTGAACTCGACTGTCAGCAACAACCTCGAAGGCGAAGGAATTTACAACGGCAGTTTCGCGAACATCGCTAATTCGACCATCAGCGATAATGACGGGGCTGGTATAACTAACTGGCTCGACGCGCGATTGAACAACGTCACGGTCAGCAATAACAAAGGTTTGGGAATCGCCGTTTTCGGCGCTTTTCTGCGCAATACGATTGTCGCCAACAACAACGGCACCGGCGCCGATCTTTTTCAATCGCAGCCCGTTTCAGGCGGCAATAATCTGATCGGTAAAAGCGGCGGTTTCAACGTCTTCGTCAACGGCGTCAACGGCGACAAAGTCGGAACCGTTGATAATCCGATTAACCCGTTGCTCGGACCGCTGCAAAACAACGGCGGACCGACCGACACGCGTATGCTTCTGCCGGGAAGCCCGGCTTTCGATTCCGGGAACAACTGCGTCGTCACCGCAACGTGTCCGACAAACAATCCGCCGGCTGCCCTAACAACGGATCAGCGGGGACTGCCGCGCGTTGTCGGCGGCACAATTGATATCGGCGCTGTTGAATCCGAAACCGTTTGCAGCACTTTCAGCCCGACCGAGCAGCAGATTAGTGCGGCGGGCGGAAACATAACCGTAAATGTCGAATCCGGCTGTATGTGGACTGCGGCGAGCAATGCGAGCTGGATTACCGTTGTCAACGGCGCGACCGGTACCGGGAACGGAACGGTGACGCTTTCCGTTCAGCCGAATACGAGCGTTGCGAGAACCGGAACGGTGACAATCGCCGGGCAGACTTTTACAGTCAATCAATTGTCCGGCTGCACCTATATTCTATCTCCGCCGAACACCAATGTTCCGGCGAGCGGAGCGAACGGCAGTTTCAACGTAACTTCGGGAAACGGTTGTTCCTGGACGGCGACAAGCAATGTTTCCTGGATCAGCGTTACATCCAACAGTAATGGCTCAGGAAACGGTACGGTTTCTTTTTCGGTGAGAGCTAATACGGGAATCGCGCGGGTCGGAACCATTACCGTCGGCGATCAACTGTTTACCGTCAGCCAGGCGAACGGCTGTAATTTCGTCGTCACAACCACGCCTCTCACTTTTGGCGACACGGGCGGCGGCGGAACTATAAACGTTACCAGCGGCGTCGGCTGCATCTGGTCGGCTTCGAGTAATGCTCCGTGGATCACAGTTTTTTCAACCGGAGAACTTAGCGGAAACGGCACAATTAATTTCTCGGTCGCCGCTAACGGCGGAGCAACCAGAACAGGGACGATAACAATAGCCGGACAAACCCTCACGGTTACGCAAACAGCCGGCTGCGTCTTTACGCTTGAGTCCGACGGCGTGAGTTTTTCGGCAGCGGGCGGAACCGGCAGTTTAAGCGTTACGACAAGCGCGGGTTGCGCCTGGAGTGCCGCCGCGACTGTGCCCTGGATAACGATTACATCCGGCGCAAGCGGAACAGGAAACGGAACTGTTTCTTTTACCGTTCAACCGAACGCGGGATTGCAGCGCACGGGAACGATAAATGTAAACGGTCAAACTTTCACCGTTACACAGGCTTCCGGCTGTTCATACTCTTTAAGCGCTTCGAGTGTAAACGTCGCTTCCGGCGGCGGAACGGGCAGTTTTAATCTCAATACAGCGCCGGTTTGTTCCTGGACGGCTCAGAGTAATGTGTCGTGGATATCAATTACTTCCAATACCGCCGGAACAGGAACCGCCGCGATAAACTTTGCGGTGCAGCCTAATACAGGACCCGCTCGAACGGGAACGATTACCGCCGGAGGTCAAACCTTTACCGTTAATCAAGCGAACGGATGCGCGTTTTCGCTCTCAACCGCTTCGATTGTCATCCCGGCAAGCGGCGGCGGCGGAAGCTTTAATTTTTCGGGAAGCGACGGATGCGTATGGACTGCAGCCAGTACCGCGCCTTGGATAACAATAACAACGCCGCCCACGGGAACGGGCAGCGGAAGCGTGGAATTTACCGTTGCGGCTAACGGCGGCGCGGGACGAAGAGCAACCATAAATCTTGGCGGACAGACGTTTACTGTTTTCCAAATAGCGAAATCCGTTCCTTTCGATTTTGACGGAGACGGGCGAGCTGATGTTTCGATTTATCGTCCTTCAACAAATCGCTGGTTCGAGTTCTTTATCTCCAGTTCGACTGTCGCCGAACAAACTTTCGGCACGACCGGCGACGTTCTCGCTCCCGCCGATTTCGACGGTGACGGACGCACCGATCTCGGCATCTTTCGTCCTTCGACCGGTGATTGGTGGTATCTTTCCAGCATTGACAACACGCAAAAA
>DASVQY010000012.1:0-2310 GCA_036388895.1 Pyrinomonadaceae bacterium
GCTGTCAGTCCACAATTCGGAGAAAATGTCTTCTTTTTTGGTTATTTGTCCAGAATTTTGGACAAGCATGAGCAGAATCTGGAAAGCCTTGTGCGTTAATTGAACGGGCTGACCGTTTTTTAATAGCTGCTGATTATCAACGTCAAGGCGAAATTCAAAAAAATCGTAACAAATGCTCTCACTTACTGCCATATGGTTTCCGTTTCTGTTTATCGGTTTTTACTGACTTTAAAGCTGATTGCAGCGAAACTTTTATTCGTATTATCGGATAAATAACAATTAATTGTTCTTCGCTAATTAGAAAACACCGTCCGATGCGCTTTTGTGACAATATATTTCAAAAAAAATTGCGCGATTCAAAATTTTTTTATGCAAAGTCGAAAATACGGTGAAAAGATGCGAATTTTATGAAGTACCTTAAAGATTTACCGGTACCGTGGAATTATAGAAGCGAAACGAGGGTCGGCTCTGATTTCGTCGAGAGTCGGATCGAAAGCGACGATTACGCGCATCGAAGGATTTGTGTCATTCAGCTCGAGCATCTTTTTGAAATAAGAAAATGCTTCGTCCTTTTTGCCGAGTGTGTAACCGACGATTGTTAAATCAACGGCTAACCATTGATCGTTTTTGTATTCGCGCTTCAACTGCTCGTAAATTTTTTTAGCTTCTTCGGCGCGCCCGGATTTAGCGTAAAAATAAGCCAATGTGCCGATTACAGAGCTTGCCGCCGCGCCGGATTTTAATTCCAGATTGATCTGATTTACCGCTTCATTAAACCTTCCGTTGTGAAAATAAGCGAAAGCCAGAGAAGGACGATTTCCGGGAGTTTCCGGGGAAAGCTCGACGGCTCTTTCACAATATTCAATCGCTTCTGAAAAATTTCGCTTCGAGATTAAAGCGTTGCACAAAGCTTTATTAATCGCCGGCGAAAGCGGATCATATTTTTGCGCCAGACGCATCTCGCGGACGGTTTCGTCGAGTTGTCCCAAAACGAGCAAAACAAAGCCGTAACGTTGATGCGCAGATGCGTTGTAAGGCGAAAGGGTTATGGCGCGTTCGAGCAATTCTTTAGCTTTTGTGAAATTGTTTTCTATAATTTCCGTGTTAGCCAGCGCCGCATACGCTACGCCCAGCGATTCGTTAATGGAGAGAGCTTTTTGCGCGGCGGTACGGGCTTTTTCGTTCATTTCCCGGACGTTTGCAAAGCCGTAAAAAGCGAGCATACTGAAAGTGTCGGCAAGCCCGGCATAAGCCTCTGCGTAATTAGGATCGTGCCCGATTGCCTGCTGAAAATATTCGACCGCTTTGAATAAATCTTCTTTTGTGCGCCGGTTCCAGAAATAAATTCCCATTTGATAATCCTGAAATGCTTCAGGATTGGTCGTTCCCGATTCATTGAAAACTCGTTCCTGCTGAGGCGTTAATCTGATAGAAAGAGCGGTGACGACCTTTCTTGAAATCAAATCTTGGAAGGCGAAAATGTCGGACATATTTTCATTGAAAGTTTCGCTCCAGAGAGGTTTGCCCTGGGAAACCTGAATCAATTGAACCGAAACGCGTACTCTGCCGCCTTCTTGCTGAACTGTCCCTTCCAAAACTGCGTCAACGCCCAATTCTTCGCCGGTCTCAACCGGATTTGTCGAAGGTTGGTCGGTATAGCTGAAAACGGCGCTCGTCGGACGCACTTCTATTTCGTGTAATTGACTGAGCTGCGTAATTATTGAATCCGCAATTCCGAGTCCGAATTTTTCCCGGTCAATTTCTCCGCCAATCGGTTTAAACGGAAGCACGGCGATTGATTTGACTACCCCGGCGCTTGTTTGCTGCGGCTTTTCAGAACGAAAATAATAAATTACGGGCGCTGCAACTGCCGATGCGAACAGCAAAAATAAAACGAGAACAATGACTTTAGCCTTCAACGAAAAGCGTCGTTTTCCGTGTGCGGTTTTTTCCTCGATTTTCTCTACCGTTTCGGGTGATTTGCCAGTTTCGTACAAACTCGGGACAATTTCGCTGTTTTCTATTAAATCAGGCGGTGCTGATCGTTCGAGTTCGCCGATTGAAAGGTAACTTATTTCTTCCGAGTGTAAATTAACGAAACCATTGTTTTTGCCAGACAAAGAGCCGTCCGTTTCGACAGGTAAGTCTAAAAGAGGATACTTCTTTACGGAAATCTGGTGCGGCTGGAGAGTAAATCTGTAGCCTTGTTTCGGAACCGTTTCAATGTAGGATTGTCCGTTCGGCGCTTGTCCCAAAACCTTTCGCAAGACGTAAATATACTGCGTTAAATTACCGTCTTCGACAAAGCTG
>DASVQY010000013.1:0-4308 GCA_036388895.1 Pyrinomonadaceae bacterium
CCGGCTCGTGAAACCGATAAACCTTTCCTGATGCCGGTCGAAGATATTTTCACGATTCAGGGACGCGGAACAGTTGCCACAGGCAGAATTGAACGCGGAATCGTAAAGGTGAACGAAACGGTGGAAATCATTGGAATCCGCGACACGAGAAGTACGGTTGTCACGGGCGTTGAAATGTTCAAGAAACTTCTGGATGAAGGCGTCGCCGGAGATAACGTCGGACTGCTCTTAAGAGGCGTTGACAGAAAAGACATCGAACGCGGACAAGTGATTGCAAAACCGGGTTCGATTACTCCGCATACGAAATTCAAGGCTGAAGCTTATGTTTTAACGAAAGAAGAAGGCGGCAGACACACTCCTTTTTTCACCGGATACAGACCGCAATTCTATTTTAGAACAACGGATGTGACGGGAGTTGCGCATCTTCCCGCAGGAGTAGAAATGGTGATGCCGGGAGATAACATTCAAATGGAGATCGAATTGATCGCTCCGATTGCAATGGAAAAAGGCTTGCGTTTTGCTATCAGAGAAGGCGGAAGAACAGTCGGAGCGGGTACTGTTACCGAAATCGTTGAATAGTTAAGTTAAAGATATAACGGGTAATTAGTAATCGGTTTTTACTTATCGCTAATTACTCGTTATCATTTATAGAGAAATGCCGAGAGATAATGTTACGCTGCAATGCACGGTTTGTAAGCATCGCAATTATGTGACGACGAAAAACAAAAAGACTACTCCAGATCGTTTGGAGTTTAATAAGTTTTGTAACAACTGTCGCAAACATACGTCGCATAAAGAAAACAAGTAAGAGAGACAAGATTTCTCTTTCGCCAGAGGGGTATGGTGTCAATGGTTAGCATCGCGGTCTCCAAAACCGAAGGTTCGGGTTCGAGTCCTGATACCCCTGCCATTTTTATTTAAGTAGAGGAGTTACTTCAGTGGCGGAAGCTGTTGACACAATTAAATCGGACGAAAAAGGCGGCGTCGGGCAATTTGTTCAGGAAACTCGCGAAGAGCTGAACCGTGTCTCGTATCCTTCGCGCGAAGACGTGCAGGGGACGACGCTGATCGTCATTATTAACGTCATTTTCTTCGCAATCTTTTTGTTTTTAGTTGACTGGACTTGGGTTTATATTCTACAGGGAATCGAATGGCTGGTTAACAAGGCAGTGGGCGTTTGAGGTCTTTGAACAATGAAACAGTGGTTTTTTCTCCACACTTATTCGGGACACGAAAATAAGGTTCTTGAAAGTTTGAATGCTCGTATCCGAGATATGGAGCTTCGCGAACAGATTACGAACGTCCTGGTGCCGATGGAAACGGTTGTCGAAATGCGCGGAAGCAAGCGCATCGAATCGCGCCGGATGTTTTATCCGGGCTATGTTCTGGTCGAAATCGAATGCGACGAAGAACGCGGGCGAATTCCCGACAACGTTTTTCACGTTATTAAATCAACGCCGAAGGTAACGGGCTTTATCGGCGGGCATAATCCGACTCCGCTGACGCAGGAAGAAGTTGATCAGATCGTTCACAACGTCGAAGTCGCTGCGGAAAAACCGAAACCGAAATTTACTTATGCAATCGGCGAGGTAGTCCGAATTAAATCGGGACCCTTCGCCAGTTTCACCGGAAAAGTCGAAGAAGTAAACGAAGAAAAATCAACGCTGAAAGTGACAGTGACGATTTTCGGACGCTCGACTCCGGTTGAATTAAACTTCCTCGACGTTGAAAAAGTGACGTTTGCGGAAGAAGAATAAAAGTTTTAATTTTAAAAAAAACAGAGGACATTTTTGGCTGACTTTTTTCGAGGTCAGCCAAAATCGTGAATCGAAATCGTATGGCTAAGAAAATTACAGGATATATCAAATTGCAGGTTCCGGCGGGCAAAGCCAATCCGGCTCCGCCCATCGGTCCGGCGCTCGGTCAGCACGGCGTCAACATTATGGAGTTTTGCAAACAGTTCAACGCTAAAACCGCGCAAATGGACCCGGATATGAAAATCCCGGTCGTGATCACGGTCTATGGCGACCGTTCATTTACGTTTGAAACGAAAACTCCGCCGGCGGCTGACCTTTTGCGGAAAGCGTCCGGCATTCCGAAAGGTTCGGGCAAACCGAATCGGGAAAAAAGCGGCACTATTTCGCGCGCTCAAATTGAAGAAATCGCCAGAACAAAGATGCCGGATTTGAATACGACAAATTTGGAATCGGCGGTCAAAACAATTGAAGGCACGGCGAAAAGTATGGGATTAACGATTGAATAATAAATTTTAAAGAAAGGGAGAATTCTTCGGAATTCGTTAAAACCTAAAATTATGAGAAAACACGGAAAAAAATTTAGAGCGGCTCTGGAAAAAGTCGAGCCGCACAAACGCCACACAATGGAAGAAGGCATTGCGAAAGTCAAAGAAATCGCGTTTGCCAAATTCGATGAAACCGTCGAATTGACGATGTGGCTCGGAGTTGATCCGCGCAAAGCGGATCAGATGGTTCGCGGAACGGTTGTTTTGCCGCACGGACTTGGCGGCAAAGCGAAAAAAATCGTTGTCATTACGCAGGGCGACAAAGTGCGCGAAGCGCAGGAAGCCGGAGCGGATGAAGTCGGCGGCGAGGAAATCGTCAACCGCATTAAAGGCGGCTGGGTTGATTTCGACGCCGTGATTGCGACGCCGGATATGATGCGTCTCGTCGGCGCTTTGGGTAAAGTTCTCGGACCTCGCGGCTTGATGCCGAATCCGAAAACCGGAACTGTGACAAACGAC
The DNA here is from genome assembly GCA_036388895.1 of Pyrinomonadaceae bacterium. Taxonomy (GTDB): domain Bacteria; phylum Acidobacteriota; class Blastocatellia; order Pyrinomonadales; family Pyrinomonadaceae; genus SXVE01. The sequence continues at coordinate 2,762 of DASVQY010000013.1, forward strand.
GTACGCACCGCAATCGAAGAAACAAAGGCTGGTAAAGTCGAGTATCGCGTTGATAAAACCGGCGTGATTCACGTTCCGGTCGGCAAAGTTTCCTTCGATAACGATAAATTAAAAGACAATGCGCGCATTTTGATTGACGCGGTTATCAAAGCCAAGCCGTCAACGGCGAAAGGTCGTTACGTCAAAAAAGTTAATTTAGCCGCAACGATGGGTCCGGGCGTTTTGCTCGACGAACTCGCATACGGCAGATAAGAAGTGAGGAGCGATTAAGAAGAAATGAAAACAAGAAAACAAAAACAAGAAGACCTGAACGCCCTCACGGAGCAATTTCAAAACTCGAACGCGGCGTTGGTCATCGGATTTAACAAATTGACGGTTGCCAAAGACCAGGAATTACGCAATCAACTGCGTGATGCGGGTGCGAAATACAAGGTCGTCAAAAACAAGCTGGCAATCAAAGCCATCGAAGGCACGCCTTTTGAAGGCGCGACCGAATATTTTAAAGGCGTCTCGGCAATCGCTTTTTCCGAAGGCGATCCGGTTCAATTATCGAAAACTTTGTCGAAAATCGTCAAAGACAACGGCGACATTTTCAACTTCAAAGTCGGCATCGTCGAAGGCAAAGTTGTTGATCTTAAGCAAGTAGAATCACTAGCGAATTTGCCTTCAAAAGAAGAGTTAATCGCTAAAATTATGTTTTTGATCAACGCCCAGGCGCAGCGCCTGGCAACGGTCATCAACGCCGTTCCGCGCAACTTGGCAGTTGTCGTCAATCAAGTTGCAGAGCAAAAACAGGGCGAATAATAAATTTTTGATTTTTGATTGCCGATTATTGCTTTCGGCAATCGAAAATTTCTTCAGGTCGGGCGCTCAAGATGGAAAACGAGCGAAGCGACAAGTCAGGTCGCTTTCGGTTTCGGAGGTTTCGAGTATTTGAGATGCAAGCAAAGAAACGAAATGTCCCATTGAGTTAGTACGGCTGCAAACAGAAAAACAGCAACCAAAAAACAAACTTAGAAACCGTAAAATTAAGGAGATTTAGAAAAATGGCAGTATCCAGAGAAGAAATTATTGATGCTTTAAAATCTATGACATTGCTTGACGCCGCTCAGCTCGTCAAAGACATCGAAGAAACTTTCGGCGTTTCGGCAGCGGCAGCGGCAGTCGCGGCAGCTCCGGCAGCAGGCGGCGGTGATGGTGCCGGCGCGCCACCGGCAGCGGAAGAACAAACCGAATTTGACGTTATTTTAACCGCTGCGGGAGCAGCCAAAATCAACGTCATTAAAGTCGTCCGCGAGATCACCGCTTTGGGATTGAAAGAAGCCAAAGATTTGGTTGACGGCGCGCCGAAGCCGGTCAAAGAAGGCGTTTCGAAAGACGAAGCCGAAGCGATCAAAACCAAATTGACCGAAGCGGGCGCATCGGTTGACGTTAAATAACAATTACGAATTAATAATTACGAATTACGAATGTCGGAATTTATATTCTGATTTTAAAATATTCCGTAATTCGTAATTTGAAATTCGTAATTGATTTTGGGCAACTCG
>DASVQY010000014.1:0-41865 GCA_036388895.1 Pyrinomonadaceae bacterium
GATTACAGGCTTTGTGATCGAGAATTGCCGAATAAAGATCGTCTTTGTTAGAAAAATGCTTGAAAACGGTCGCTTCGGAAATGCCCGCTAAATTTGCGATTTCCTTTGTCGTTGTTCCGCTGAATCCTTTTCCCGAAAAAAGGCGCATCGCTATCTGTAAAATCTGCTGACGGCGCACGTCGCCCGTCATACGCGTAACTGTTGTTTCTAAATTTTTCTCCAACGGGTGCTCCAAAAACTATAAGTAAGTGCTTACTTACTTTCTCACCGCAGATGTTTTTTGTCAACGGCAGCGGCATTAATTTTTTGTAAATTGCTTTGAACCGTTCGTGGTAAAATTCGTATCAACTATTAACGCGTCAAAGACATCCGAATAATGTCAAAGCAAATAAAGCGTTAATGTATTTTCGAAAGTAACAAGCTAATTTACTGAAAGGAGATTTTAATAAATGGAAAATATGGAAAATCAGGAACAGCAAGGATTGATTAAAATGGATGAAACGGACGAAACGAACGAAACTTATAACAATAATATGAATACTATGAATGATTTTCGCGGACAGGCGCAGGAATACGGACAGCGCCTTCAGGATGCAGCGATGAAAGCGAGAGATTTTGCCGGTGAAAAATTCGCTCAGGCGAACGACAAATTCAAAGAATTGCAAAACAAAGACCCGAAAGAGCTGGTCGAGGAAGCGAAAGAATACGCTCGTCAGAAGCCGGGACAGGCTCTGCTTATTTCGGCGGCGGTCGGTTTGGTTTTAGGCGTTATTTTGCGCGGCGGAAGAAGATAAATTTAAATTTTTACACACGAAAAAGGCGGCTTATATTTTATTAAGCCGCCTTTTTACGTTAAATAAACTTAGAAAACTAAGCCTGCGCGTGAATCAAGCGCCGGGTTCGGTCGCCGAATAAAACGTCAATTTTCTGCGGTTCGATAACTGCCGTCACTTCGCCCTCTCCGAACATCGAATGCAGCATCGCTTGCCCTTTGCGGTATTTGCGCGTTCTGTCATACGGCGATGCAGTTTTCGATTTCCCCATCGCGACCGAAGTTTTTACGCCGCGGCTAAACGTGCTTGAAGTCGAGCAAATTTGACAGACTGCTCTTGTAATCTGTCCCTGTTTACTTGTCGCTTCGACCGTGTGACTTTGTTCAACGTCGCAGCCCGAACACAACATAGCCAGCGTTTCGCCGACCGTATATTTTTGATTTTTCATAACTTAATTCTCCAAATTTATCTTGAATTTCAATGGCAAAAAGGATAAAAACTCATCGCCGTCGAAAATTTCTCTGCAAAAATTTTATTGAGGGCATGTTTCCACCTGGATCAGGCGGTGACTCACTCCCGGTCTTTTGACGATTAATCTTAATCGCGAAATATGTTCGCTTTTGTTTGATATAAAAGTTAATCGGACAAATCTCTATCTTCGGCGCGTCATCCGCTTGATCCGATACTTTAAACTTCGAACGCTTATAATCTAATTCACCAACGGAAGAGAAAAGGATTACCAATGTTATTATGATACATTTTACGCACAAAAGCAATCTGGGGAATTATCGGCGCAGGGCGTAAAAAAATTTAAAGGCAATTTTGTATTATTAAATTGATGAAAAACTTCAAACCGACAAAAGAAGATTTGCGCGACGCTGTGAATCGCACGACCGAAGATTTAATTGATTATAATTTGAAGGTTTTATTTTGCGGCATCAATCCAGGAATGTGGTCGGGCGCGACCGGTTTTCATTTCGCTAAACCGGGAAATCGTTTCTGGAAAACGCTTCACCTCGCCGGTTTTACTGATCGCGTGCTACACCCGTCCGAGGAACACGAACTGCTCGAAAACGGATACGGCATTACGTGTTTTTGCAAACGCACGACCGCCCGCGCCGATGAGTTGACGACACAGGAATACATCGAAGGCGGAAAAACTTTGATAAAAAAGATTGATAAATACAAGCCGCAGTATTTAGCCGTTTTAGGAATCGGCGCGTATCGCACCGCCTTTTCTTTGCCGAAAGCCAAGCTCGGATTGCAGAATGAAAAAATCGGCGAAGCGAAAATCTGGCTTTTGCCTAACCCGAGCGGACTCAACGCGCATTACCAGTTAAACGATTTGGCGCAGCTTTTTTCTGAATTAAAAAAAGCGGTTCAAAGCTGAATTCTCACGAAACCTTTCAACTTTGTAACCGCTAGTCTACCAAATAAGTATTCAATTAGCCGTAAACAAACAATTACGTCTCCGATCTCGAAACGCCCGATAAAATTTCATCAATCGCTTTTAAGATTTCTTCGGAAAGCTGCACGCTGGAAGCCGCCGCATTGTCGGCGACTTGTTCGGGACGACTCGCGCCGATAATTGCGGAAGAAACACGCTCGTCTCGCAAAACCCAGGCGAGAGCCAATTGCGCCATTGAAAGATTTTCCACTGCCGCTAGGGGACGCAGTTTTTCGACAGCAGCAAGGATTTCTTCGGTCAGCAAACGACCGATAAAAACGTTCATCGTGTCGCTGGCGGCGCGTGAATCTTTCGGAATGGGCTGCCCGGCTTTGTATTTTCCGGTCAAAACTCCCTGACCGAGCGGCGACCAGACGATTTGCCCGATGCCGTTTGCCGCGCATAGAGGAAAAACCTCGCTTTCCGGGTCGCGCCACAACATCGAGTATTGCGGCTGGCTCGAAACGAATTTTTCAACTCCGGTCAGTTCAATTGCGGCTTTGATTTGTTCGGCATTCCATTCGCTAAAACCGATATAACGCACTTTTCCTTCGCGCACGACTTCGGTTAAAGCCTGCATCGTTTCTTCGAGCGGCGTATTTTCGTCGTAACGATGACATTGATACAAATCGACATAATCTGTCCTTAGCCGGCGAAGCGAGTCATTAAGCTGTTTGTGAATCTGCTCACACGACAAACCACTGTCGGTTTCGCTCATCGGAAAATAAAGTTTTGTTGCCAGAACATAAGAATCGCGCGGACGAGAGCTTAAGACTTCCCCGAGAAAAGTTTCTGATGCGCCTTTACCGTAAACATTCGCTGTGTCAATAAAATTAATGCCGACTTCAAATGCCTTTTCCACACACGCTTCGGCTTTTTCGCGCTCGACGCCGCCCGAATACGTCAGCCACGAGCCCAAACTGATTTCCGAAACTTGTAAATCGCTGCTTCCCAACTGTCTGTATTTCATAAATAATTCCCCTTGTTGTAAATTTATGTGTAAATCTAACGGTATATTACAGATTATATTCTTCAACGAATTTGGCAAATTGGGAAAACTTCTTTCTTAGATGAACTTAAAACACAACCGAATTTTTATAATTCGACTAAAAAAGCAATAGAGCCAGCTATAAATATAAGCGACTCTATTGCTTTTACTTGGTTTACTGATCAATCTAAAGAGACATTGCCAGTTTTAATTTTGTTCTGTTAAGAACTTGCCGGAGCTATATTTCTTGAAACTTCCGGTTCACTAGCAGCCGAGATTTCCTCTGAATCTTTAATTAAAGATTGGTCAACAATTTGTTTTTGCTCAAGTTCATGAATTGCGTAAGAACCCGTCGCCGGGGACGCCGAAGCTTCTCTGCCGACGTATTTCAATTCAATGTTTTCGGGCAGAATTTCGCTGATTCTGTTCTGAACGAAAAACCAACCGCCCATATTTTGCGGTTCTTCCTGCGTCCAGAAAATTTCCGTTGCATTTGGATATGACGCGAAAACTTCGCGCAGTTTTTCGGCTGGAAACGGATAAAACTGTTCGAGCCGAACAATCGCCGTGCGATTATCGTTCGCGTCAGTTCTCCCGGCATCCAAATCGTAAAAAACCTTGCCGGAACAAACGACAACGCGTCTGACCTTTGTTTTATCAGTGATTTTCGCGTCGTCAATTACCGGCTGAAATCCGCCGTTCGTTAAATCTTCAATCGTCGAACTCGCTGCCGGAAGACGAAGCAGACTTTTCGGCGTCATAACGATCAGGGGGCGAACGATTTCCTGTTTGACCTGACGGCGGAGAAGATGAAAATACTGCGCCGGGGTCGTCGGGTAACAAACCTGCATATTATTTTCCGCGCAAAGCTGCAAATATCTTTCGAGTCGAGCGGATGAATGTTCCGGTCCCTGACCTTCGTAACCGTGCGGCAGAAGCATCACGAGGCGGCATCTCTGCTGCCACTTGTCTTCCGACGAAGAAATGTACTGGTCAATAATGACTTGCGCGCCGTTAGCGAAATCGCCGAACTGCGCTTCCCACATCACCAAATCATCTTCGGCGATCACTGAATAACCGTATTCGAAGCCGAGAACGCCCATTTCCGACAAACTGCTGTCGAAAACGTAAAAACGCGCTTTCGGATTTTCCGAGTTGCGAAGCTCGGTCAGCGGCGACCAGCGCTCGCCGGTCTGCGTGTCGTACATCGAAGCGTGACGCTGGCTGAACGTGCCGCGTCCCGAATCCTGACCGCTGAGACGAACGGCGAAACCTTCCGTGACAAGCGAACCGATGGCAATTGCTTCGGCAAAACCCCAATCCATCGGAGTCTCACCGGCTCCCATTTTCGCGCGCCGAGCGAGCTGCCCGACCATTTTCGGATTGACGTGAAAACCTTCTGGTACGAGCGAAACTTTTTCCGAAACCGTTTGCAGAACGTCTCTGGAAATCGGAGTTTCCAAAACACGCGAACCATCTTCTTCCACAACTGACGGCGGAAGTTCGGCGCGTTTCGGTTTTTCGCTGGCGATTTGTTTTGCCCGGGCTAAAATTCCTTCGTATTTTTCGACGACTTTATCGGTCATCGCTTTCAAATCGTCTTCGGAAATGACGTTTTCACGAATCAACTGCTGCGCGTAGAGGTAACGAGTTCCCGGATGCGCTTTGACGCGGGCGTACATCAAAGGCTGCGTGTAGCTCGGCTCGTCGCCTTCGTTGTGTCCGAGACGGCGGAAGCCGACCAGATCCAGAACAACATCTTTGTCAAACTGCTGGCGGTAATCGAGCGCGATTTGAATAACGCGAAAAGCAGCTTCCGGGTCGTCGCCATTGATGTGAAAAATCGGCGTTTGCGTGATTTGCGCCGCGTCTGTCGAATAAATCGAGCTTCTCGACGCTTCCGGCGAAGTCGTAAACCCGATTTGATTGTTAATGACGAGATGAATCGTTCCGCCCGTGCGATAACCTTTCAAATTCGCCAACTGCAAAGTTTCCATCACAACGCCCTGACCGGCAAACGCCGCGTCACCGTGCATTAAAACCGGCAAAACTCTATCTATAACTTCCTCGCGCGTTCTTTGCTGACCGTTACGAAACTCGTCCTGACGCGCTCGCGCCATTCCTTCGACGACCGGATTGACGAATTCCAGATGCGAAGGGTTCGACGACAGTTGAATGCGAATGTCGCGTCCGGCTTTGGTTTTTTTAACGCCGATTGCGCCCTGATGATATTTCACGTCGCCTTCGTCAGCTGGAAACGACGGGTGCGAAGTTCCTTCAAAAACCGTGAAAATTCTTTCTGCCATATCGCCTTTTTCCGCGTCGCCGACGATATTCGACAACACGTTCAGCCGACCGCGGTGCGCCATTCCCATAAAAATTTCTTCGACGCCGCGTTCAGAAGCGCCTTCGACCAATTGGTCGAGCATCGGAATCACCGTTTCGCAGCCTTCGAGCGAAAAACGTTTTTGTCCGAGATATTTTTTATGCAGAAACTGCTCGAACTGCTCGGCTTCGATGAGTTTGCGCAAAAGTTCTTTTTTCGTTTCCGCCGCGAGCGGTTTCGTGTCAACGAATTGCTGGCGAATTTGCTCGCGAATCCATTGTTTTTCTTCTTTGCTTTGAATGTGTCGGTATTCGATGCCGACTTTGCCGCAGTAAGCGCGGCGCAAAACCCAGAGAATTTCCCTTAAGGTGGAAACTTCCTTTCCGTGCAGACCGCCCGTGATAAACTCGCGGTCTAAATCCCAAACCGTCAAACCGAAATTTTCCAGATCGAGTTCCGAGGCGTGATGCGCCGTCATATTGAGCGGATCAATGTCCGCAAGAAGATGCCCGCGCGTGCGATATGCGTTAATTAGTTCCAAGACTTTCGCCTGTTTAACGGTTTGCTCGCGCAAATGGTCCGAGCCGAAAAGTGACGGATTGTAATCTTCCGCCCAACGCAGCGGCGCGTAATTGATTTCCAGATCGCGGAAAATCTCGTCGTAGAACTCGTTTTTGCCGATCAAAAATTCGTGAATTTTCGCCAGAAACAAACCGCTTTCCGCGCCTTGAATGACACGGTGATCGTAAGTCGAAGTCAAAGTGACGATTTTGCTGATACCGAGCTGCGAAAGCGCAGCGGCGGTCATCGCTTGATATTCCGCCGGATATTCAATCGCGCCGGTCGCGATAATCGCGCTTTGTCCCGCCATCAGGCGCGGATTCGAGGAAACCGTACCGAGCGTTCCCGGATTCGTCAGCGAAACGGTCGTGCCTTGAAAGTCCGCGATTTCCAACTTTCCGTCGCGCGCGCGTTTCACCGTTTCGTTGTATGCGGCGAAAAATTCGGCGAAATTCATCGCGTTTCCGCCTTTAATATTAGGTACGAGCAAATTGCGCGAGCCGTCTTTTTTCTCGATATCAATGGCGATTCCGAGATTGACCGATTCGTTTTGCAGGCGTGAAGGCTTGTCGTCAATCAAACCGTAACCGTTATTCATTTGCGGATATTCTTTGACGGCTTTAATAATCGCCCAGGCGATTATATGCGTGAAGGAAACTTTTCCGCGTCCGCGCGATTGCAAATGGTCGTTGATAATCCGGCGATTTTCTTCGAGAACTTTAACCGGAACGCTGCGCACGGAAGTTGCCGTCGGAACCGTCAAGCTTTGTTCCATATTCTCGACGATTTTTTTCGACGCGCCGCTGATCGTTTTGACTTCCGTTCCTTCGCCGACTGAAACGGTCGGCGGTGCTTTGACAGTCTGAGTTTGGGCGGCTTGGGCAGCTTGCGTTGCTGCCGAACCGTTGGATTTGTCGGCGGTGACTTTTTCTGATGTCGTCTGCGCCGCGCTTTGCCCGTTAGCGCCTTCCGTCGGCGAGTTTCCGTTTAAAAGCTCGCTGAAAAACGTTCGCCACGATTCATCAACCAGATTCGGGTCTGATTGAAAGCGATTTAATAAACCTTCGACGTAAGAAGCGTTTGCGCCGAAATTTTCGGTGATATATTCGGATAAATTCGTCACTTTTTCACTCACTTGTTTTGTAACCTCTTTTTATTAATTACGGGTTAAAATTTGATTTTATCGCAAAAGCGGATAAAACATAAGCCGCGCTAAAAAAATATCGGCGAACGACAAAATAGAGACAAAATAGAAACAAAATAGAAAGAAAAATATAAAGGCAGAAACGAAGCTCGATCTTTGTTTATTTTTTGTTTATTTTAAGGTAGAAAATCTTTGAAAATTCAACCGGTCTGCAAATGCAAACCCTCGGCTCAATTTTTATGATTGATCGGGTTTACGAGAATCGCTCTGCCGCAGAGGATTTTTTATCTTTATATTTATTTCGACCGGAACGACTCGCTTGAAGTTAAAGCCGAATTTCTTAAATTTCCCGAAAACGAAAACTCTGCCCGTTACGCTCCATTCTTCCTTCGAATCTTTTATTTCCCGAAAAGCGCCGCGCAGCGTCTGCGCCGCGCCGAGAAAGATTCTGGCGGGTTTCGGCAAAACTACCGGTTGATTTTTCGCGAAAGAAAAAGACTCTTTATATTCCTCGATTTCGACGGGCAAATCATTAACCCGAAAATCGTGAAAAGTGAGAAAATCAACTTGTCCGCTTTGCTGCAAGCCGGAAATTTCAGCCGGAATTTCAATGGTAACGCCTGCTAGAGAAATTTCGGCAATCTGCGGATCGCCGATTTTGACGAACGCCTCGAAATCGGCTTTCGCTTCATTTTTATTTCTGTCAGCTTTAACCGAGATTTCGGCTTTATGAACTTTATAACCGCGAATTTTGTCAGGTAAATCCTGCGCGAAAAGCGGAGAAGTAAAGAGAAGCAACAGAACACAGAAACTTAGAAGTCGTGGAAGCTTTAGCCGATAAGAAATCAGTTCAAACGAAGACTCCAGACGACTTTGAGACGCGTAAAAGTTCGCGTAAATTTGTGTTGATGATTGCTTCATTTTCTTTGCGGGTTAAGTTTGCAAAGGCAAAAAAATCTCGAAACTTGTTCCTCGTCCGCTTTCGCTTTTGATGCCGATTTGCCCGCCCGCGTTTTCGACTGTATTTTTCACAGCGTCCAAACCCACGCCGCGACCGGAAATTTCGGTTATATTTTCGGCAGTCGAAAATTCGGGCAGAAAAACCAAATTTGAAATCTCGGTTTCAGACAAAATTTCATCGCTCTCGATCAAATTCTTCACGGCGGCTTTTGACTTGATTTTTTCCAAATCGAGACCTTTCCCGTCGTCGGAAACTGTTAGAAGCAGAGCGTTTTTCGTTCTTTTTACGCCGAGCGTAATTTTTCCCGTCTTTTCTACGGCGTGGTCAACAGCATTTCTTACAAGGTGAATAAAAGTATCGAAAATTATTTTGAGGTGTTCGTCTGAGACGCTTTCGGCTTTTATATCGAACTCGAATTCCACAATTTTACCGAGCTTTTCAGCCGCCGTTTTTCCGTGCGCGGCGACGTGCGACAAAACATTCGACAAATTAAATGAAACATTCCGCAAATTTTGATAAACAATATCAACCGGAAACTTATCGTTTATTTCTTCAAAATCTTCCGAAGCCGCAAAAACAATCTGAAAGCCGATTTTGCCTTCGGACGCAAATTTTCGGCTTGGAAGCGCGGCGATTATCTTTCCTTTTTTCGATAATTCTTCGCGGAAAGATTTGAAGTTTTCGCCGAAATTATTTGTCTCGAAACCGATTTCCAAAACGAAGAAATGGTTTCCGCTCGTCGCTGAATCGTTTAAAGAGGCTTTTTCTTGCGCGGAAAGCAAAACGGAAAATTCATCGGGAATGCTTTTCGAGAAATCGTGCTGTGAATTCGTCGTTTCGAGCGCGGCTGTAAATTTTACAAGTTTACTTTTGAAATGTTCAGGAATTTGAAAATCCGTTTTTTCGAGCGAGTTTACGAGAATTTCGATTCCTTCGGGCAAAATCTTCTGTAAATCCTCGCTTGAAATCGAATTGTTTTTTCCGTCGGCGAGCAGATTTTCGAGCGTGTGCGCCAAGGTTCCCGCCGCGGAAAGCCCGAAAGTTTGCGCCGTGCCTTTTATTGTATGAAACGTGCGAAAGGCTTCGCTCCGCGTTTCTTCGGAAAATTCGTCGGAAATGTCACGACGTAAAAGCGTCAGTTTATTGATTGATTCGGCGAGAAAATGTTTCTGTAAATCATTCATTCGGCTTGCGCGGATGAAACGCGGGATTTTCCGTTTGCATCGAGCGAGTCATTGTCGGAAGTTTTTTCTAAATCGTGTTTGATGGCGTCGAGAATGCCGTTGATAAACTGTGTGGCTTCAAAGGTGGAAAAGCGGCGGGCAATTTCGAGCGCTTCGTTGATGATAACGGTGTGCGGCGTTTCTTCGTATAAAAATTCGTAAACCGCAAGTCGCAGAACATTGCGATCAACAATCGCCATCCGTTCGATACGCCAGTGTTCGGCGCGTGTTTTTATCCTTTCGTCAATGGTTTTGAGTTCACGAAGCGTTCCAAGCGCCAGATTATTGGCGAACTCCTGCGTTTTCTCGTCGAGAGCGGTTTCGCCGAGTTCGTTCCAGTAATTGCCCGTCAAAACGCGTTCTGACGTTTTACCGACATCTGCCGCAAATAGCATTTGCAGAGCGCATTCGCGCGCTTTACGTCGTGTTCCCATACTTATCAAACGACGTGCGGAAACACCTTTTCTTTGTTTTGTGGTTGTTTCTCTCCGCTGTCCATTCCTTTATATAAGTTAACGATTTCGACCGCCGACATTGCAACTTCAAAACCTTTGTTTCCGGCTTTAACGCCCGCGCGGTTAATCGCTTGTTCGAGAGTGTCGGTCGTCACAACGCCGAATAAAACCGGCACTCCGGTCTGCATCGAAGCCTGAGACAAACCTTTTGCCGCTTCGCCCGCGACGTAATCAAAATGCGGCGTTTCGCCGCGAATGACCGTGCCGATGCCGATAACTGCATCGTATTCACCGGTTTGCGCGACCTTTAAAGCCGTTAAAGGCAATTCATACGATCCCGGAACTTTGTAAATTTCTACCGCCGATTCATCAGCGCCGAGTCTTTCGAGCGCGTCGAGCGCGCCTTCGACGAGTTTCGATGTCAAAAAATCATTCCAGCGCGAAGCGACAATCGCAAAGCGAAAGCCTTCCGCGTTTAGTCGTCCCTGATGAACTTTAGGCTGCAAAATTTTTCACCTCAAACAAAGCGTAATTGCCATCTTCAAGTATAGAAACGCTTAAACGGATTGACAAGCATAAAAATCGTTTTACAAAAGCGCCGCGTTTGGATGAAAATAAGTTCAAAGTTCAAGATTCAAAGAAAAAACGAAAATCCGACTTTGAGCCTTAAATGTTGAACTTGTTCTCTAATGTTTATCGAAACCGAAGAAACCCTTATTATCGAAACGCCCGAACGGGTGCCGCTCGCATTCGCGCTGGCGTCAATAGGCAATCGTTTTTTAGCGGTCGCACTCGATCATTTTATTCAATATCTTTCGATTTTTATTATTGCGTGGGCATTTTTCAGCTTGACCGGCGCCGGAGCAAGAACGCTGAGCGATTCGCCGACGCAGTTTTTTGATGAAATGCCGAAATGGACAGTCGCAATTCTGATTATTGTGCTCTTTTTGATTTTCGCCGGTTATTTTATTTTTTTTGAATGGCTCTGGAACGGGCAAACGCCCGGCAAAAGATTGTTAAAATTGCGCGTCATCCGCGAAGACGGGCGTCCGATTACGCTTTGGGAAGCAATCGCGCGCAATCTTTTGCGGATTTTCGACGCTGTGCCCGGATTTATTTTGCCGGTTTATTCTATAGGACTGATCTCTATATTTTTGAGCAGCCGCGACCAGCGCGTCGGCGATATGTTCGCCGGAACGGTTGTTGTGCGGGAGCGAACCGACGAAGCGCCGAGTTTCGCCGAAACTTTTTCCAATCCGATCAGCGACGCCGCTTTCCGCCGCGTACAGAAGCGGACGGATTTCCGGGCGGATATTAATTTGTTGACCGAAGGCGAAATCGAGGTCGTCGAAAGTTTTTTGCGCCGGCGCTGGGATTTAACTGAACGGCAAAGACTCTGGATGAGCTGGCGCGTCGCTCTTCCGATAATGTATAAACTCAAACCGGACTACGATTTACAGACTTTCACGTACGAAGGCTTTTTAGAAGAAATCGTTCATCGCTTTTATGCCCGGCAAAGATTTTTGAATTAGTATTTTTGCCCGGAGAAGAACAAACGTGGTATTTTCTAGCCAATAAAAGATTTAATACTCTTCCGAACGAATCGTGAAAAAACAGATTTTAGTAACGGGCGGAGCAGGATTTATCGGTTCCCATTTAGTTGACCATTTGCTTTCAGAGGGCATCTGGCGCGTATCCGTCGTTGATAATTTCAATGATTTTTATTCGCCTCAAATTAAATACGACAATATTCGCAAGCATTTGAATTCGCCGGATTTCTCTCTTTATAAAGCCGATATTTGCTGTCGCGAAAGCCTGCGGCGCATTTTTGCTGCTGAAAACTTCGACGCAATCGTGCATTTGGCTGCTCGCGCGGGCGTCCGTCCTTCGGTCGAGAATTCAGCAATTTACGTTCAAACAAACGTTGACGGCACTCTGAATCTTTTGGAATTGGCAAAAGAATACAATGTCGAACAATTTGTTTTCGGTTCCTCGTCGAGCATTTACGGTATAAACTGCAAAATTCCTTTCTCGGAAGAAGATAAAATCTCGAAACCGATTTCGCCGTATGCGGCGACCAAAGCGGCGGGCGAATTGCTGTGTCACACATATTCGCATCTATACGATATTCGCACAGTTTGCCTTCGATTTTTTACGGTCTACGGTGCGCGTCAGCGACCCGATCTGGCGATTCATAAATTTTCGCGACTCATAGTGGAAAACCTGTCTGTTCCGGTTTTCGGCGACGGTTTGACGCGGCGCGATTACACTTTTATTGACGATGCGGTTCAGGGCATTCGCGCGGCGATAGATTACCGAAAACCAGGTCACGAAATATTTAATATTGGCGAATCGCGAACGATTGAATTGAAATACATAATCGAGCTTTTAGAAGAAAACCTCGGCGTTCAAGCAATTGTCGAAAGATGTGAAATGCAGCCTGGCGATGTTCCTGTAACGTTCGCCGATATCTCAAAAGCGAAAAATCTGCTTGGTTATAATCCGCAGACCGAAATCGAAGAAGGAATTCCGAAATTCGTTCGCTGGTTTCTTGAAAACAGACAAACGGCGCTCGCCGAAAGCATTTTATGAAAATGCTGCAGCTTACCGGCTGCCGTTGTATAAGAAATCTTCGGTTGCCGCATTAGGTTATTTTTATCTTGACTCCAAAGTTTTTTAACAATTCTTTACAAAAGATCGTGCTTAAAAAAGCATATATTTCTTTCGACGCGGCATCATAAAACCGTATTAATCACACTTTACGAGAGGTTTTATGCTTTCGATGCGAACAAAAAATTTTCTGCCGGTTCTCGTCATTTTTCTTTTTCTGACAATAAGCGGTTTCGCTCAAGCGGCGCGCCAGACTCAGCCAAAACCTACTCCGCCGAAAGACGATGACACGGAAAAAGTTTTCACCGAGGAAATCAAACTCAACGTTCTGGCTTTTAACGACGAAGGAAAATTTGCGCCGGACGTAAAAAAGGAAGATTTGGTGATCACGGAAAATAATGTTCTGCATCAAGCGAGCAGCGTTCGGCGCATTCCGGCAAAGGTCTTAATCGTGATGGACACGGGCGGCGAAATGCGTCAAGTCAAAAGTATCAATCAAACGCGCAAAACCGCGAAAAGCATCGTCAATGCTTTAAGAACGGGCGACTCGGTGGCAGTTTTGCAGTATCACGACCGCGCGGAAATCATCGCCGAGTGGACAAACGATAAAGCGGCTGTATTGAATATTCTCGACAAAAAGACAAATTTCGGAAAGCGTTCGGCTTTCGTCAACGCCTTGAATTTAGCCACCGAATTTTTGCAGAAAAATCCGCTCGACAATAAACATCTCGTTCTGATCACCGACGGAACCGACAGCACCGCGACGGAAGTTGAAAAAAATGCCGCAATGCGCCGATTGCTCTCGACCGATATAAACGTTCACGTTATCAGCTATACGAGAATGGAAACGACCGACATCGCGCCGCGCGCAAAAGGTATTTCAAAAACTCCGCCGCCCAGTGCGATGCCGCCTGAAATTGCCGCAACTCTTCCGAACGGAGCACGCGACATTGCGACAGCGCCGAAAATCGGTCCGACAATCAATCTCGACCGCGCAATGCTGAAAAAACTGCGCGAAAGAAAACAGGATTTGCAAAACAGCGAAAAAGCTCTGTCGAATTTAGCCGAAAATACGAACGGAGAATTTATTCTGCCCGAAACAAAAGACGAAATGCTCGAAAAAACCGCGCTCGTCGCGCGAGTTATTGATTCGAGCTACGTCGTCACTTACATTCCGAAACGTCCTCTGAGCGAAGTCGAATCGGCGGAAGAACGCAACATTGAAGTTTCGTCGAAACGCGACGGTTTGCACATACAAGCGAGACGAAAATTAATTGTAAACGGCGAGAATAAATAAAAATAAAATTTCATCGAGTTTTTGATCTTATCAAACATTTGACATTTCTTAGAATTAGAATTATTCTAAATCTAATTCAAAAACATAATGAGCAGTAAAGAAAACATTAAAGATTTAGGTTTGACCCGGCAGCGCGAAGTTATTTTGCAGGTCATTCGTGACGAGCGCGGGCACCTGACGGCGAACGAAGTTTTCGATAAAGCGAAACAGCTTTTGCCGACGATTTCGTTTGCGACCGTTTACAATTCGCTGCGTTACTTGAAAGAGAGCGGTCACATCGGCGAAATCAGTTTCGGCAACGGCGCGAGCCGTTTCGACGCGATGACTGCGCGGCACGATCACGCGCTTTGCACGAAATGCGGAAAGCTGGTTGATATGGAACTCGAGCTTCCCGAGGAGCTTGTGCGGCTGGCGGCTCAATTTTCTAAATTCAAACCCGAATCTTTAGAGCTTACTTTGCGCGGGTTATGTCCCGAATGCAGCAATACTTAAAATACGACTAAAAAAATAGAAGGAGATAAATTTTTATATGGCAACAGCAACAGGAACTGCAACAGAAAACGCTAATACGACGACAATCGCAAAAGTCGGTCAGCCGGCGCCGGATTTCAATATGCCTTCGACCAAGAATATGGAAACACTGGCGGAAAACGTCAAACTTTCCGATTACAAAGGCAAATGGCTGATTTTATTGTTTTACCCGCTCGATTTCACATTCGTCTGTCCGACCGAACTGACGGCTTTTTCAGACAGAATTGACGAGCTTAACGGCATCGGCGCGGAAGTTATCGGGATTTCGACTGATTCGGTTCACTCGCACCGCGCGTGGATAAAAACGCCGCGCGATCAAAACGGCGTCGCCGATTTGCAGTATCCGCTCGCTTCGGACGTTGGCGGCAGACTCGCTTCAAAATTCAACATCCTGGTTGAAGAAGAAGGCATCGCGCTTCGCGGTTTGTATATCATCAATCCGGAAGGCATTTTGCAATATGCGGTTGTTCACGATTTAAATATCGGACGTTCAGTTGACGAAACGCTTCGCGTTTTGCAGGGCTTGCAAACCGGCGGACTTTGCTCGGCTGATTGGACACCGGGACAGGAAAATTTGAAAGTTTAAGAGTTTGAACGGCTTGCCGAGTTCACTGAATTTGTAAGTTTTAGCCGACTCGAATCTTATTTTTTATCAAAAGCAAGCCGGTTTACAGTGAGTAACAGTTGAAGCGCAACGTATTTAAGTTGCTTGATTACAATCGAAGCCTTTTATGTCGCGTTTTTGAGAATTCGATATAAAAGGCTTAATCATATACAAAGTTTATAAATCTTTTATAAGAGAGGTAGAAAAACTATGCCAATGAGAATCGGGGACGCGATTCCGACATTTGAAGGCGCGACCGAATGGCTGAACGAATTGCAGGACACAGCCGACGATTACGTAAAAGGTTCGCCGACGCTCGTTCATTTCTGGGCGACGAGCTGCGGCATCTGCAAAGACAATATGCCGAAATTACAGGAATTAAAAAATAAATATAAAGATAAAGGCTTGCGCACCGTTGCGATACATATGCCGCGCTACGAAGCCGATACGAACATCGAAAAAGTCAAAGCGATGGTCGCCGAACACTGCATTGACGACGTTTGCGCGATTGATAACAAACACAAACTAAAAGAAGCTTTTCTTAACGAGCAAGGCTGGGTTCCGGTTTATTATCTGTTCGATGCGGAAGGCAAACTGAAAACTCGCGCGGCGGGCGAATTCGGCATCGGCGTTCTGACAACCGCACTCGAAAAAATGTTTCCGGCAACGAGCGAAGTCGCCGCTTAATTTTCAATGCCGAACGGAAGCGGTAAAAGATTTTTGGATGTTCTGTGTCGTCATACGCTTGCATTTATAAAATTAGAGAGTGAGAACCGAATTATCAAATGGCGTTGTAAAAATTCGGCGTTACTGCGCCGAAGATGTTACCTCGCTCTTTGAAGCCGCCAGCGAATCGGTTAACGAAATGTTTAACTGGCTGTCATGGTGTCATCCGAACTACACTATCGAAGAAAGCCGGTCTTTTATCCTGTCCAGCGAAACCGCCTGGAATGAAAAGACCGGCTTTGGCTTTGCCATTTTTGACGTTAGAAACGATTTGTATCTGGGCGGCGTCGGATTAAATCAAATAAACCGCAGGAACAATTTCGCCAATCTCGGTTATTGGGTGCGTAGCAGCCAAACCGGACGCGGCATTGCGACGGCGGCGACGCTTTTAGCGTCGGAATTCGGCTTTGAAGATTTAGGATTAAATCGAATTGAAATTCTCGCTGCAGTCGAAAATGTGGCAAGTCAAAGAGTCGCTGAAAAAGCTGGAGCCAAAAAAGAAGGCATTCTGCGAAATCGTATTTTATTACATAACCGCCCGCACGACGCTGTTATGTATTCGTTGATCCCCGCTGATAAAAGCTTTTAATCAACCGCAATCTAAGCGAATTTTTACGAAACAACTCCGGATTTAATTTCTTTAATTTAATCTGTTTTATAATTTGCCGTTAATTCTAATTTGCGCTTCGTGTTTTATTAATACTCATTTTTAACGACCTGCTTAAAAATTAAATAAATCCCAGATGCTTCTGAAAATTGTTCCGATAATATACAAACTCAGCAAAATCGAACCGATTAAAAGGGCAATTAAAATAGCGATAACCGCAAACACAAAAATATAATCGCCGGTCGTGCCCGTGCCTTTTCCGGTTCCCCTTTCCCGGATCAAATCCAAGTTTTGCTTATTTGCCTTCCAAACGAAATCGAACGCGTCGCCGATAAAGGGAATTGTTCCGACGAGATAATCAAGTCCGATGTTAAAAGCCATTCGCAAAAGCGTAATTTTCGGCACACCGTAGCGCACGCCGGCAATCAAGATATAAAAAGAAGCAAAAGATGTGAGCGTATCGCCGACGTTCGGAATCAAACCGATGAGCGCGTCGAGACCGAAACGCCAGCCCGTTCCCGGAATGCGAAAAAATCCGTCGAGGTAGTGAGAAAGATTTTCGAGACCTTCCTCGATTTCGATTTGTCTGCGTTCTTCTCTCAAAGTTTCCAGACGCGGACGGTTTTGAACTTCTTTCATAATTAACGAATATTAGGGAGCAGGCGATATACAAAGAAAAACTTTGCTTTCCGAACTTTCACTGAAACTGAAAAGAACAAAACGAACAAAGTGCGGCAAATCTTTTATTGTCCGTGGAAGGTTTTTACTCTTATTATCCAAACACTTGATAAAAATTTCTTGTCAATTTCTGAACAAAAAACTTATTTACAATCTCTCTACAAAATAACGTGTCAAAAAGGCTTTTGCGACACAAACAGAATATCATTTAAGAAGCACTTGCAGAAAAGATTATCTGCTGTTTTTCATTTTTACCTGTTCACAGAGCATTGAAAGAAAGCTAAGCTTTGATACATATTTATAAAAATCAGATTTCAAATTTGTAAATTAACATTTGTTTCTAAAATAAAAACTGCCGACAGACTTCAATTCTGTCGGCAGTTTTTATTTATTGTTATCTTATCTTCAAGTTACATTAGGGAAAATCCACGGTTGCTGTCTGTGCGGCGGCAGTTTTATCCACTTTTATACGCAGCCAGTTATTGCAGACTCCCGTCGTGCAATTTATAGTCAGATAATATTCTCCATCAGCCGGAATTTGCGGGCTGTCAACTTTTATAACGTTCGAACTCGTAAATATCTTTTTATCTGAAGCGCCCGTGAGCTCCCAAATGAAACCCGCGGCTATACCGCCCGAATCGCCTTGCCTGCTTCCGTTCACTCCGGCAAAACTCGTTTGTGACGAATCCACTTGTTTTAGCGGATTGGTTGCGTTGTCGAGACTCGGGTCGGCAAAATAAACCCACAAATATTTGTCTTTAGGCAGTTGAATGACAAACTTTTTCGTTTCAGACAATTTTAATGAGAATTGAATCGCTTTCAAATCTCCTTCCTTTGACAAATCAATTCTTTCGGGCGTCGGCGCTGTCGCAGCAGTTTGTGCCTGTGCACCCAATACCAGAAACAGAACGGCGAACGTTAACATTGCCGCATTGATAACCTTTTTCATAATATATTTTCCTCGTTTACCTTATAAATTGAAAATTAGCATTTCTTCTTTCAAGTAGACTTTCCCAAAGAAATGCGAATCTGCTTAGACCCATCTTTCGGTCATTTAACCTTAACTGTCGATATTACGGATTACATTCTTCGTCGCCGAATCCGTCGTTGTCCTCATCTTGTTTGACGCAAAGCGAATTTCCCCCGTCCCAATCGTGAACATTAAGCTCAAAATTGTCTCCTCCGCCTTGATTGATTTTCTTCGAAAGATTTTGGCGGCTGCCGTCTTGATTGATGCGTACAAGCTCGATGTCGTATTCGTCCTGGTTGCCGTCATTGTCTTTGAAGAAGAGTTTGAGATTGTCAAAATCGAATTGGGCGGTCAGAGTTTTACCGGCTTCGATTTGAGCACCGTCAATTCTGGCGATGTAGCTTGCGCCGGAATCGTCCAGAGTATCGAAGGTGAAATAGATGCCCGGCGTTTCCCCGTCGGCGCTCGATGTAAATGTAATCGTCTCGCCATCGGGCGAAATCGTCGTCGTTAAAGTTTCAACAGGGTCAAGCAGAATGTCTTCGAACCCGACGGTAAAGCCCGGCGCCGAGTAGGTGAAATCCGTCATACTTTCTTCTTTCAGATTTTTGCCCGAAAATGTAACCGTATAAGGTTCTCCATTGGCATTAAACGGAATTCTATAATCAGGCAGATTTTTGCCGCGTCCGCCGAGAATCAAGTTGGAAGCCGCTCTGGGAATTTCCTCATAAAATTTGTTAGTAACGGGGTCGTATCCCTGACGCTTTCCGTCGGGCGTCATGACCAGCATATCGCCGTCGTTGTCGAGGAAAAATTCGGCTCTGTCGCCGAACCGCAATTTGATTCTCGATTTGGCGGCAGGACTTTCATAAAAGTCGAGTGTTGTCGCTTTTGCGAACGAAGCCGCCGAAATAATGCATTGTTTTTCGGCATTCGCTCCGGCAAAAGGTGCTTCATAGCATGATTTCTCGCGCGACGAATTAGGCGTCAGTTCGAGCGTTTTGGTATCAATGTCGCCGGCATATTCAGCAGCGGGTTCGTTCGGATTGGTCGAGGTTACATACTTCCAGGTTTGTTTTCCTTCTTTTTCAACAACGACATAACGCGTTTCGCCCGGATAGTTGTTGTCGTAAACGTGAATTCTAAACGCATTGCCGATATCCTCAACCGCTGTCGGCGTGATGGCGTGACCGTCGCTTTTCTTACCTGACGTGCGGTCATATTTGTAAAAGCCGAGCGTATAAATTTCACTGCCGGTTTTCATCGCATCAATAAGCAGATTGACGACGGCGACAGGTCCTCGCGCTCCCGTTGCCTGTGTCGGGGTAGCTACTTCGTCGAACGTTTGCGTAATAAAATAATAAGCGATGTAGTTCCCTAAACCTTCATCGAGCTTCAAGTCGAAAGGGCGCGTTGCCGTCGGCTGAAAGCTCTGAGCCGTTCCGTCTCTGGTTTTGAACGGTCTTCCGTATTTCATACGCAAAATGGTCGAAGCCATTCCTTCGCAATGCCCGCCGTTCATTCCTTCGATCTGTTTTTTGCGCCACTCGTCGGCTGCTGCTTTCAAAACGCAGTTTTGGGCATTATCTCCGCTAATGCATACGGCTTTTGCTCCGAATAAACGGATCATATCGTCAGCGGTCAAATCGTTTTGAAAATTGCGATCTTTGTTGACGTAGTTTTCAAATCCGTAGCCGTCAACTTTCGGGTCGAAGTTGAGCGTTGCCAAAATGTTCGATCCTTGCGCTCGAATACTTGCTGATTGAATGAAAAATAAATTTAGTGTGGTCAGACAAACCAGTACAACGAGATATTGGGTAGATTTTTTCATAAGAATAAAGTTTTTTTTGTTTTTAAGATTTTCCCGCCTTGATTTGAAAATTTCGGTGACGTCAAAGAAGCAAAGATTAACAAACTAAAAATCTGTTCATTTACAAAATAATAAAGTCTGAAATTTTTGGTAGAATTCGGTAAAAATTAGAGAGATCGCATCACTTACCATTTCGGTTGAGTAACGTTACAAATAAAATTAAAATGTCCGATTTCTTTTTACGGCTTCTTTGGTGTCTCTGTAAAACTACCGTATTTTAGACAATAAGTCTTTAAGAAAATCAGAAATTTTTCGGATAAAATTCGGATATAAGAAGAAAATTGGGATTTGCAAGGTTTTCGTTTTTCTGTAGAAGCAATTTTACACGCGATAGCTTAGTAATAAGAATTTCTTTAATTACCAGAAATTTCCGCGAAAGGCGGAAGCGACGCTGACATACTTTTTCATCTCGTCTTTTTGCGAGTCGGTCAAAGGCAGATCGTCTATCATTAAAAAAACGTTTTGCTTTAATTTATGATTCGGAACGGCACAGTTTTCTCCGCTGACTGAGGGAAATGAATATTTTTCATTGTTTTTTGAGGTGTTGAGATTAAAGCCTTCGTAACTGCCGCGAGAATTTTGAAAACTGATTTGATAACTTATATCTCCGAATTTTCTGGTAACGACAGCGCCGCGATTGTTGTAATATCCGCTAACTTCATAATTCGGATTTTTGAGCATTTCTTTGGCGATATATTGCGGATCGAAATCATAGGTCAATTTTTGCGGAAAACCGTCTTTAACGGGCGTCGAGATTGTTTTGTATTCGCACAAACCCGCTTTATTAAACAAAAATCCCGTCCACGAAAAATGATAACAATCTATTAATACGGCGATAACGACGGCGGTCGTCAACATCCCGAATATGTTTAGAATAAATCGAAGATTCTGTCGTTTCATATCATTTACAACTTCGCTGGGGAAAATGTTTAACAAGCCGCCGGGAGATCGAAGTTTTTATTTATTCATTATTTGACGGACGAAATACTATAAAATCTTCCCCTTCGTTTTGAAATTCAAAGCCTTGTCCGGCGGCAAATTCTTTTAACTCATCGTGAATATCAAACGAAACCGGATTGCCCGATGAAAAAACATCGAGAATAGCCGCGCGAGCGATTCTGGCGAATCCTAATTCTTTAATAGATTGATTTATGGTTTGTGATAATTCGTCTTTAGTCATTTTTTCTCCGAATTTAATCTTTAAAGGCGATTTTTCTGGAAATTTGAAAGATATTTTATCACAACATCGAGAAGATATTTGTAAAAAATAAACGGGCGAAAATATCTAATCTTCCGCAAGCATCATTATAAATTAATTTTTAACGGCTGCTGACATAATGTGAAAAGAACGGGAAATCCATCCGTACTCGGAGTTTTGCCTTGAATTTACAACATTATCGCAGGGATTCTACGGTTTTCTTTTCATATTTTGTTTGTCGTTTGTAATCGGTTTGTTTGCCGCGTTTTCAATTATCCGTACTTTCAAAATTTTATCGCCGCGCACGATAGAATCTACTATTTTCATATCGGTTTCGTTCACGCGACCGAAAACCGTATAGCCGCCGTCGAGGTGCGGCTGCGGCGAATGCGTGACGAACCATTGCGAACCGCCCGTATCTTTGCCCGAAAGCGCCATTCCGACTGCGCCGCGCTCGTACGGCAGCATATTTATTTCGCAGCGAATCTGCCAGCCCGGACCGCCGTTTCCGTCGCCGCGCGGGTCGCCGTCCTGCATCACGAAATTCGGCACGACGCGATGAACCGTCAAGCCGTTAAAATAATTCGATTTTGCCAAACGAATAAAATTATCAACCGTTAAAGGCGCGTCTTCCGGCGTCAAATCAATCGTGAAATTTCCTTTTTCGGTCGTCAAAACGGCTTTTACGCTGCCGTTTTGACGCGAAACGGCGCGAACGTAATCGGCTCTCACGGTTTTGAATTTATTTGGAGCGCCGCTTTTATCGGTTGCGGAGGGAAAATTGACCGCTTCAAAGCTCGCCGGAATCTCTCCGGCTAATCCGTTGGATTTGAGAAACGAAATCGCTTTTCTCCGCACAAGGTAATCCGGGGACTCGAGCGCGACTTTGAATTGTTGTAAAACGGGAGAAGTCGGAGCGCCTTTTTTCTGCAAATTTTTGTACTGCTTTTCGAGCGCGTCTAAAATCGCCAGTTGCGCGTCGTTGATTTCCGTATCTTCGGCGACGGAATACTCGTAAGCCGAACGCAGAGCGGGCGTGAACCGGACATCTTCTATTTCGCCGACTAATTCCGCCGCCGTCGCCCGGACAATTGGGTCTCGATGAAGCAGTTGATACGGCGCTTCTTTTTTTTCGCTCTCGGTTTCATCGAAAACAAAGGCGGTTTTTGTCCCGTCCTGAGCGGTTCCGACTACGACCGGCTTGTTCAGCAGAAAACCTGCAATTTCCTTTTCGTAATTTTGGGTTTTAAGTTTTGACATGGCGCGCAAAACTTCGGGAAAGCCGTTAATCAAATGCCTTTTCAAAACGTTAAAATTTCGGCTTTCTTCTTTTAATTTCAATCGCTGTTCGGAAGAAACATCTTTGGCAGAATCTTTGTCGAGCTTCAAAAGCGCTTCCGGGTTTAAGAGAACGACGGCGACGGGAATTGCCGCGCTTAAATATTTTATTTTTTCACGAGCTTTCTCGACGGTTTCGTTATCGGCAGCTTTATTGTTCGCAATTTCGCCCAATCCTTGAGCAAAAGCGCCCAATCCTTGCGCGTATTGATCTGCGTAATATGCCGCGCCTGCGGCGTTGTAGAATCCTAAACCGAAGCCGGTGTCTCTAGGTGCGTTGAAAGTTGCCGAGTTGACGTAGATTTTAGGCGCGACTTGAGCGAAAGCGATTTCGGTTTCAGGCGAGCGAAATTTATCGGCTTGACGAAAATTATCGAGAAACTTAACTGCTCTTTCGTCGTTTGAATTCGGCATGATTCTGCCTAAAGTTGAAGCGATTTCAAGCAATTCGCTTTTCTCGACAGGATTCGCGAATTTCGATTTTTTATAATCCGACAATAGTTTTTCGCCGCGTTCCAATAATTTACCGGCGGCTTTCGCATCCTTCAAACTTCCCAAACTTCGAATAGCCGAAACGCGCACGCGTGAATCGTCGTCGGTTGCAGCCGTTTCCTGCAAAATATCAAAAGATTCTTTATCTTCCGCCGCGCCGAGAGCGCGAGCCGCATTCGCGCGGGCAATCGGGTCGCTGTCCGATAAAAGCATCGAACGCAGTGCCTCATTCGCATTTTTAGCGCGCATTCGCGTCAGCGTGTTTGCCGCGTCGGCGCGAACTCTCGCGTCGAGGTTTGTCAGAAATTTGGCGACGATAAAGCCGGCTTCTTCGGGTTTTGCGCGCAAAACTGCCGTCAAGCCTAGCAGAACCGTTTCTCGGTTTTGCTGTTTGGCGCGCCGTTCTTCCGTTTCCAAAACATCTGAAATCGCTTCGCTCAGAGCTTTGGCTTTTTCGTCTTTCGCATTCGCCGCCGCAATTTTTCCCGCCGCTTCAACCGCGCGGGCGCGAATCGAATCAACAATATTTTGAGTTTTCAATGCTTTGATAATCGCATCCGCGGCTTTGATAGATTCGATTTCGCCGAGAGCGAAAGCCGCCATCGCGCGAACTTCCGCCGATGAATCTTTTTCCAAAAGGTTTGTTAATGAGGCAATGGCTTTTTCGTCGCCGATTCTGCCTGCGGCGAGCGCGGCGCGCGTTCTGATTTTCGCGTCAGCGTTTTTCATCAAATCTTCGAGCGTTTTATCAAACCGCAATTCGTCTTCGGCTTTGGAAATTTGAATGAGAGTCGCGACCGGAATCTGCGCGGAGATGTTTAACGCGAGACAAAATAAAATAAAAAAGCAGATGTTTATAATTCTTTTCATTCAACACCTTTTCAGTAATTTAGAAGCAAAAAGATTTTAGCGGTAATTACTGATGAAAGCCAAGTGCTTTAAAGATCGCGAATTCAAAAAAATCTTAAAGTTTTTGATCTTATGTTATTATTGAACCAGTTTTCTTCACAACCAACTTCCGAGGTCACCCAAATGCAATTTCTCCGCACTGCTTTTCTTTTATTTTTGCTCTCTGTTTTCATTAGTTACGCTTTTCCCCAGGAAAATTCTTCAAAGCAAACTAATAAGCAAGAAGAAACTCGAATAGTTAAAATAAATTTGATGGTTTTGGATTCAGCAAATCAGTTTGCTGATGATGTAAAAATCGAGGATGTTAAAGTTTTTGAAAATGGTATCGAGCAAAAAATAACTTCCTTCACAAAAACACCGTCGACTTTAAATATCGGGTTAGTGATTGACAATACAGGCTCTATGCGGAAATCGCTGGAACAAGTCATCTCCCAGTCGAAAACGCTGATTGCTAATTTGAAACAAACAGACGAAGCTTTTATCATTCGCTTCGTTGACAGCGATAAAATTCAAGTCATTCAGGACTGGACATCCGACAAAGAACAACTAAATGAAGCATTGGATACCCTGTATGTAGAAGCGGGTCAGTCAGCAGTTATTGACGCTGTTTTTCTATCTGCCGAAAAATTGCTTGAACGCGAGAAAAAGAACAAATCAAAAAAGTATGCTTTGTTTATTATTTCCGATGGAGAAGATCGCGATAGTTACTATAAAAATAAGGAATTGCTTGCCCTTTTTGACAACTCGGATATACAGGTTTTTATGCTTTCTTATGCGGCAGACGCACCGTTGAAACCTAAAAAGGCAGCGAAATTCGCCGATGAAATTTTCTTCCGAACAGGCGGTGTAAAATATGATCTTCAAAGAAAAAGCGGCAAAAATGAAATTATTGCAGCTCTAAAGTCGCTTGTTACTGAACTTCGTTCAAATTATATTTTTACATATAACTCGACGATTCCGCCCGGTCAAAAAAGCGATAATCTGTCCCGAAAAATAAACGTCCAAATTTCCGATAACGCAAAAGGCGAAAAACGTCAGGCATTTGTACGTGAAAATATTTTCGTTCCGAAAAATTGATTTATTGTCGAAATTTTCAATATGAATTTAAATAATCTTGTATTTAAAATGAGAAAACGCCGCTTTTTCATGGCGGCGTTTTCTCATTTCGAAAGTTCCGACACGCGGAACTTAAATTTTGGCTTTATCAGCCCTCGAATTCCGAGAACTTGCTTATCGCGTTTTGCTCGGCAATGCGAATAATCGCCAGATTTTTTGCTTCGATTTCCGAAAGCTGCTCGTCTTTGAATTCAGGATTCGGTTGATACCAGGCTTGCGTAATGAAATATTTTTGCAGCTGCGGGTCTTTGAAAACGCGACCGCGCCGCGCGTATATTTCATTTCGTAAAACACGCAAATCTTCGACGAACAAACCGAAGAGCATTTCTTCGGTTATCGGCTCGGTCGCGATTTTTTCGCGCATCTTCGCTTCGACCGATTCGATGAGCTTGACGTTTTGTTCTTCGATTTCATTCAGTTTAACTTTTGATTGATCCTTCAAAGGCTTATACCAATCGCGCCATTCGAAGTACTGCTTGAATCCGGGCGTAACGAATTTGCGACCCCGACGCGCCCAAAATTCATTGCGAACGAGGCGCAAATCATTGAGCGATAAACCCTTTAAAAGTTCTTCGGTCAAAGGCGCTTCCTGAAACTTATCCATATCGCCGAGAGACACGGCTCCGCTTTGATTCTCGACGCGTTTAGCGATTAACTTTTCCAGATTTTTGCGCTCGACTGTGTTTAAAACCGACGGCGAATAATTCGGATTCGGTTTGTACCAGTATCTTTCTTCAAAATACTTTTGCAGCCAAGGTTCATCGTCGAAACGCTTGCCGTGAATCGCTTCTACTTCGGCGATTAAAATGCGCCATCCGGCGGCGGTTTCCGAATAAATTTTTTCGTCGGGAATCTCCTTTGTTTGCCACAGACGCAAATCGCCCGGTTCGACGACCTCGTGACGTTCGGCTTCGGCTAAACGAATCAAGTCAAGGTTTTCGCGCTCGGTTTTGGTCAAAACCGCGTTCGTAAAATTCGTATCCGGTTTATACCAGGTTTGTTTTTCGAGATATCCTTGAATGTCTTTCTCTTTAAAAATTCGACCGCGTTTGCCGAAGACAATGCCGCGCAAAAGCGCGAGTTCGTTGACCGCGCCGTCGGTTTTTAATTTTAAGAGCTGTGCCCGCGTGATTTTGCTTTTCGCAAAATCGAATTTTTCCCAACCTTTTCGGTCAAAAACTTTCCAGCCTTGATTTCTCTCGGCATTCGCATCGCCTTGCGCGAAAACCAGCGTGCAAAGCGATAAAATGCAAAATAAAGAAACGATGATTTTTCTCATACAGGTTTCTCCTTGATTTAATCAGCCGATAAACTTCGATTATTTACGCTGTCAATTTTCCACTCGCCGTTTTCTCTGACCATTTTGACGGGCAGGGTTCGCGAAAAGCCTTCGTTTTTCGGTCTTGTTGATTTTAATAAAATTTTCAATGACGCCGTATTTCCTTTTATGACAGCTTTCGTTGTCGAAACTTGCCAGCTATTGTCGTAATCCTGCGCGTCAATAATATAATCGGCGCCGTATTCTTCATAAGCCCGCGAATAAAGCCATTTGCCGAGGCGTTTTGAAACTGATTTCAAAACCGTTTTTCGATTTTTGATCGGATTGCCGCCTTCGCGGAAAAGTTCTTTTGTGTACCACTGATAAAAACTTTTCGCCGCTTGCTCCGGCGCGTCAGCCGACTGCGCTGATGCGGCGCCAGCGCTTCCGATAAAAAATAAAATAACCGCGAAACACGCCAACTTTGTTTTGCTTTTTACGTTCATATTGGTTTTAATTCGCAAGCTTCTTAAACTTCGACGATTTCGTAACTCGTCGTAATTTCCGCCGTCGGTCGAACCGTCGCGGCAACCGAACAATATTTCGTATCAGAAAGTTCAATCGCATGCGCGACCGCCGCTTCTGAAATGCCGCGTCCATACACGATATGGTGAATATGGAATTTTGTAAAAGCGCGCGGCATTTCTTCGCGCCGTTCTCCGGTTACTTCGACCTTGTATTCGGTAACTTGCTGCCTTTTCTTTTGCAAAATCGAAACCACGTCAACCGCCGTACAAGCCCCGACAGAGACGAGAAGCATTTCCATTGGAGACGGCGCGGACTTCCTTTCTCCTTTCGTATCAATTGCTTGAGCGTGTCCGCTCGGAGTCGTGCCGATTAAAAATTCGTCGCCCGCATATTGAATTACTGCTTTGTATGTATTTTCTGCCATTTTAAGAATCCTTTGATAGAACGTTGTTTTGAGAACAATTTTGCCGAAATTCTAACACAGATTATTCGATATTTTCCCGCGCCTTTCGCCGGAACAACCTTTTGGCATAAAATATGCTTCAAACCGGTGTGAAACGTCTGTTTCGGTTCTAACCGATTGTTTTCAAACGAGGAGATAATAATGAGCAGTTACAAAAGAGTTTTTTCGGCGTATTTTGTCGTTATTTTATTAATTTCCGGTTTCACCGTTCAAACAAACGCGCAGAGGCGTAATGAACGGGAAGTCCGTGATATTATACGCAGTCTGCGATCAAAAATTGATGATTTTCAATATAATTTGACGTATCAGCTCAGAAGCAATTCGGCGGATCGAGACGAAGTTATAGAAATCGAAACAAATCTGCGCGGCTTGAACGACAGAATCAACAGTTTTGAAACGAACCTCGACCGGCGGCGCGAAAACAGAGACGATGTTTCACGCATTTTGGATGCGGCTCGAAATATTGATAATTATTTGAATCTGAATCCGCAAAATCGCCGCATCGAAAATGAATGGACGAACGTTCGCTCGCTGCTCGACCGGCTTGCCGCCGCGTATAACATTACCGGCAATCGCAGCGGCGGAAACTCCGATTATCCGAACAATAATCGTTCAACGAACAATTATCCGCAAACGACGAGCGGAAATGTTTCAAACGGTTTCGGATTGACGGGAACTTACCGACTTGACGCTTTGAGAAGCGAAAATACGGGCGATATTATCGCTGACAGCAATATTGCAAACGGTTCGCAGCGGCGCGATTTGGAAGAAAAACTGCAGTCGCCCGAACAAATCGCAATTGACGTTCGCGGCAATCAGGTGATTTTAGCGTCTTCAAACGCTTCGCCTATCTCGTTTGTCGCCGACGGAACAACGCGAAACGAAACGGCGAACGGCAGAACGATTCGCGTTCGAGCGGCGCTTCGCGGTCAGGAACTGACAGTTTCGAGTCTCGGCGGCGAAACGGACTACACTGTTACATTTACTTCAATTGACGGCGGCAGAAGTTTGAAAGTCACGCGCCGCATCACGACCGATTATCTTAATCAAACCGTATTCGCCGACAGCATTTATCAAAAGTCTGACAATATTGCCCGGCTCGGAATTAACGGAACTCAAAATACGAATCAAACGACGAGCCAAAGGGGTGATGCTTCGGCTGATGACGAAGCGTATTCGAGCAGCGACCAAAACGATCGGTATGGCTCGAATAATTATCCGAACAACAATTATCCGACGACTTCAACGGTGCGGCGCGGCGATTATATCGTGCCGAACGGAACGATTATCACCGGAATTCTGGAAAACGAAATCAACACGAAAGCTTCGCAATCAGGTGACCGTTTTCGGATGACCGTGCAGGCTCCGAATCAATTTCGCGGCGCGACAATCGAAGGTTACATTTCCGGCATGACGCGCTCCGGTCAGGTCTCCGGTCGCTCGCAGGTGACGTTTAATTTCGAGCGAATCACTTTGCGAAACGGACAAACCTACGATTTCGCCGGATTTCTGCAAAGCGTGACCGATCAAAACGGAAAAAGCGTGAGGGTTGATGCCGAAGGCGCGGCAAAAGGCGACAATCAAACGACCGAAACCGTCAAGCGCGGCGGAATCGGCGCCGGATTGGGCGCGATTATCGGCGCGATTGCGGGCGGCGGAAAAGGCGCGGCAATCGGCGCGATCATCGGCGGCAGCGCGGGCGCCGGTTCGGTTCTCGTGCTCGGCAAAGAAGAGTTGGAACTGAAACAAGGCTCAACGATTACCGTTCAAGCATCTTCGCCGCTTCGATAATTTCAACGGCATTTTGAAATTAGGATAAACAAGAGGCGCAGGATAACTTTTTTATCTTGCAAATCTTGTTTATTCTTTTTTTATTTGCTGTTTGTTTTTATGAAAAATCTGCCAGAAGAAGTAGAACAGTTCCGCGACCGAAAATGGCGGCGCGAGGAAACGCTTCGAATTGAAAACGCGCTGCAATTGGAAGCGATGGTCGAAGATTTGGGTTTTTGTCTCGCTCTCACTGATTCGCGCACGAATCTGCCGTCAGCTTATATCGCCGTGTGCGGCAGGCGCGACGCGCATTCGCCGAAAAACGTGCAGAAAGATTACGAAATGGATTTGGCGTGGACGCTGAAGGACGAATTAATGATGCGCGGAAAGGTTTATTATGGAAAGCTCGTAAAGGGACGCGCGATGTTCGTCGCTCCGCGTTTAATTCCGTGTTTCAACGCTGTTTGGGGCGTGCCGAAAAAAAGAGAAAAGGAAATTTTTTCGCCGGAAGCGAATAGAATTTTGCGAGTTCTGCGAAAAGAATGGGAAATGGGAAACGCCGATTTGCGCTCGGAAGCAAAAATCGAAAGCCGCGCGGTTTTGACGAAAACGCTCGATCAATTGC
Source organism: Pyrinomonadaceae bacterium (assembly GCA_036388895.1). Taxonomy (GTDB): domain Bacteria; phylum Acidobacteriota; class Blastocatellia; order Pyrinomonadales; family Pyrinomonadaceae; genus SXVE01. The sequence goes on from DASVQY010000014.1 coordinate 29,469, forward strand.
AGCGAGCGATGAAGGTCATTCCGCAGGAAGTTCTTTATAAACCAACGTTTATGTATATCTGGACGTTAGCCGAAGCACGTTTCCCGAAAGAATTGGCGAAAAGTATTACACGCGAAGAAGGCTTAAAGGAAATCGCCCGCGCGTTTTTGCAGATGGGCGGAATGACTTATCGCGGCGAATTAGCCAAAGCACTCGGAATAACGCGAAAAGAAGCGGGACTTGCCAATCGCGCGCTGGTTGAAGAAGGTTTCGCCGAAAGAGTCGAAGTCGGAGTTTACAAATTAAAACAATCGGAAATAGATAATGGAGAATGAACATTCAACTTATCTGAACGTTCATTTCCCATTATCTACTGCGTTTGAGTTTTCTTTATAAAGATTGGGAATTAACACGGTTTACGTTTTTGTTTGTTCCAATCGCAAAAATTTTAATTAAAACGACGCCGGCGAAAAATCCGCCGATGTGCGCCGCGTAAGCTACGCCGCCGGTTCCCGGAGGGGAAAAATAGCCTTGAATAATCTGGAAAACGATCCAGATGCCGAGCGCGACGAAAGCGGGAACTTCGGTCAGGAAATTGAACACAATGGCGCGAACGCGGCGGCGCGGAAAAAGCAGCAGATAACCGCCGAGAACGCCGCTGATCGCGCCCGAAGCGCCGAGCATCGGGATTATCGAATCCGTATCCATTACAATTTGCGCGAATGCGGCGGCGAATCCGCAAACCAGATAAAATGCAAGATAACGAATGTGCCCGAGGCGATCTTCGAGATTGTCGCCGAAAACCCATAAAAACAGCATATTGCCGAATATATGCATCAAATCGCCGTGCATAAACATCGAGCTTAAAAAATTGAAATACACGGGCAGAGGCGTCGGGTAAAGCTCGACGCGTCCCGTATTTCCGAGCGCGTCCCGAACAATCTGCGTTCCCGAAAGGTCAATTCCGGTCGTAATCTCGCGCGGAACCAGCGAGAAAGCGTAAGAAAAGGCGTCATTGCCGCCGATGCCCTGCAAAAACACGAAAACCAGAATGTTGATCGCAATAAAAAGGTAATTTACATACGGCGTAATAGTCCGGTCGCTGTTGTCGTCGCCAATCGGAAACATTTTTTTATTTTAAAAACCTCCTTGTCCTTTAACTGCCAACTCAAAAGCTCGTCAACCTTCAAGATTAAATTCGGCAGATACTCGGTTTTAATCGTTTCGCCGCGCTTGTAAATTTTGACCGATTGATAAAGCCCGACGCTCGGTTTCGTGTGAACTTCGATGATTTCGTTCATCAGATTAACAATCCAAACCTCCGGGAATTCCGCTTCGGCATAAAGCGGGATTTTTACATCGCGGTCGTATTTCAAAGTAGAATCGGATACTTCGATGACCAGCAAAATTTCCGTCGGTCGCGGATGACGTTTGCCGTTGAATTTGGTCAAATCTGCTAAAACCAAATCCGGTTCATTGAAATCAGACAGGCGAGTCGGGTTCTGAATTCGCACCAAGATATCATCCGAAACATTTTTTACAAAGATTCTATTTAATAAATCTACTACTGCGGCGTGACGGTTTCCGACAGTAATTTTTTTTATCAATTCTCCTTCGACAATCTCTGCTCGCTCGTAATCTTTAAGAATTCCGAGTTCGATCATTTTATAATATTCGTCCAACGTGAAACGCAATCGAACGGGTTGCGGCATTGTCGTTGTCATTGAGACATTACCCCTATCGCAATTTTAACTGATTCCGCCGCTCCTTCAAACATTTTTCGTGTTTTGCAGAAGCTCGAAACCTTCGGAACGCGCCACGAACGTCGCCGCCGTGATGTCGCCGACGACGTTTAGAGTCGTGCGGCACATATCCAAAATTCGGTCAACGCCCAAGATAACGGCGATCAGCGCCGGATCAATGCCGATCATCGCCAGGATTCCGATGATGAACGGAATCGAACCCGAAGGAACTCCGGCTGTTCCGATGCCGCCCAAAATCGCCAGATAAACGACCATCAATTGCAGCCCGAGCGTTAATTCAACGCCCGCGAGCTGCGCCAGAAATAAAACCGTAACGCCTTCGTAAAGCGCCGTGCCATTCTGGTTTGCGGTCGCGCCGACGGTTAAAACGAAACTGTTGATTTCCTTCGGAACGCCCAGATTTTCTTCGGAAACTCGAAGCGCGGTCGGCAAAGTCGCGTTCGACGAGCTCGTCGAAAAAGCGGTGACGATAACGGTGCGGACGCGGCGGAAAAATTCGAGCGGGTTGATTCTCGACAGAAAATAAATCGAAAGCGAGTAAACGCCGAAAAAATGCAAGCCCAATCCGAGCAGAACCGTCATCACGAACCACGCCAGCGATTGCAAAAGGTCTAATCCGAACTGCGCGATGTTATTGAAAAGCAGACACGCGACCGCATACGGCGCGAACTTCATTATGATGTCAATTATCTTTGAAGTAATGGCGAAAACCGATTCCATAAACCCGATGAACGGCGCGGAGACGGGAGCGGGAAGCAGCGTAATCGCAATGCCGACGATAAGCGCGAAAAACATTATGTGCAGCATATTCGGAGTCGCGCCGGAAATCGAATTGAACACGTTGCTCGGAACGATGGTTTTGACGACCGACATCAAAGGCGTGTCGGCTTTTGCGGCTTTATCGGCGGCTTGCTGTGATTCGATATTCGTTTTTGCGCCGCTGCTGAATTTTGCCTGGAGCTGCGCGGCGATGTCCGGCGCGATGCGTTCGCCCGGGCGAATAGTATTTGCCAGCCCCAGACCGATAACTACGGAAATCGCCGAAATAACGAGCGTGTAAGCGAAAGATTTCAGCCCGATGCGACCGAGCTTGCGAATATCGCCGATGCCTGCCACGCCGACGACGAGCGAAGAAAAAACCAGCGGCACGACGATCATCAGCAAAAGATTCAAAAATAATTGTCCGATTGGTCGCGTAAAATTCTCGACAATCGAAACGACGCGCGGATTATCGCCGCCGAGCGTCCAGTTGACGATCAAACCGCCGATGACGCCGACGAGCAAGCCGATCAAAATCTTTGTGTGCAGCGGCATTCCTTTCGGCTGATCGGGCGTTTCGTCGTCCAAATCGGTTTTCAGTTCGCGTTCGTATCGGTCGGGGGCGGGAGTTCTCGGATTTTCTTCAAATTCGCTCATTTTTTCTCAATTTCACCTTTTTGTTTGGATTGAACTTCGTAAATCTTTGCGCCGTGACAAACGGTTGGATTTGTAATGAATTACAAAAAATTCGTCAACGCGCCGGTGTTGAGAGTTTAGCAGATACAAGTTTGTTTTTGTATTTTTTAGTTTTCAAAAAACGCAACAAAAGAAAATAATTAAACGGGTTGTTTTGTGAGGCGCAAGAAACCGTTAAGAAAACGAACAAAAAAAGATTCTGAAAAGCTTCTGCAAATCAAAATTTACCGACATCTTTTCAGAATCTTTTTAATTGTTTTTACGAGCGGTTTACTCGCCGGTGCCGTTTCCGCTTAATTTTACTTCGGGAAATTCCTGAGCGAATTGATCGCGCGGTTTCGCGTCAATCTCGCCGCGCAAAGCCCGCGTTCCGACGTTCGGTTTGAAATTTCCGTTTTCGTCGTAAAGCCTGCGGTATTGCGCCGCATTGCGAATCACGCCTTGAACGTAGCCTCTGGTTTCGCGAAACGGAATCGCTTCGACGTATTCGTCAATCTCAAACGGCAGAGTGCTTCGCCATTGAACGACGCGACCGGGACCGGCGTTGTAAGCGACCGCCATATATTCGATGCGTCCGTATTTTTCGAGCTGATCGCGCATATAAGCCGTTCCGAGTTCGATATTGAGCGCGGGTTGAAAAAGTGATAATGCATCAATCGAAGCGGTTGAACCGTATTTTTTCGCCATCATTCGCGCCGTCGGAATGAGAAGCTGCATCAAGCCGTAAGCGTTCGCGCCCGATTTCGCCCGCGGGTTGAAGACCGATTCCTGACGAATCAAACCGGCGACTTGATACGGATCGAGATTGCGCTGTTTCGCCCAGTATTTAATATCCTTCCAGTTCGTCAAAGGATAAAAAATGTCCCATTCTTCAGTGCCCATTTCTTCCGGGTTCATCTGCGAATAATCGGGATAGCTTTTCGCCAGCGCTAAAAGAGCGCTGACGTTATCGCCTTTGAAACGATGATATCTTGCCAGCGCCAGATTTATTTTCGGGCTGTTCGCGGCGGTTTTCTGCGCCTCGGCGAGCTCGTCAATCGCCCAATCGAAAAGCCCGACCGTGCCGAGTTCTTCGCTCTTTTCGGCGCGTTCGAGTTCTTTCGCGGTAGCGGTTTCCGGCGCGACAGTGATTGTTTTTAAATTCGCAATCGCTTGCGGCACGAGCGAGCCGGCAGGGAAATTCGGAACGCTTTGACATTTTCCCTGCGTGCGCAAAGCGCTTAATCTCTGCGAAGCGAGATAACCGTACCAGTTCGCCGCGTAGCGGTGCATTACTCCGTCATACAAAGCGCACGCCTCAGCGATTTTTCCTGCCCGTTCCGAATCTCTAGCCGCCCAATAACCCGCTTTTCCGCGATAAGTCGTATCTTCGTCAACGTAGCGCGCGAGGTGTTCGACGAGCATTTGCGAAGACGCGGCGAAATTCGAGCTTTCGTGTTCGAGCCAGGCGAGTTCAAACTGCGCTCCGGCTACGTCAACCGCGTTCGGATAAGCTGAAACGGCGCTTCTCAAAAAATAAGTTTCGTCCGGTTTATTTCTCGCGTCTCGCGCCGCCATTCCGACGTCAATCAAAGCTTTCGGCGTTGTATCGCTTTTCGGAAACGTTCGGCGCATTTCTTCAACGGTCGTTCGCGCCTGCGCCCATTGCCGGGCTTTAGCATAACCGACGGCGAGCTGATAAAAGGCTTCGGACTTTTCGTCAGCGGTTTGCGGAATCAAATTAAGCGCGCTCTGGGCATCGTTCCACTGACGCAGATTGACGAATGAAATCAAGCGTTTCAGGTAAATCTGCGGCGTCACCGCGTTCGGGTAGCTTATTATCAAATTGCTGTAAGCCGTCTGCGCTTCCGAGTATTTTTTCGCGCTGAAAAGTTTCTCCGCCCGCGTCAGAATTTCTTCCGCTGTTTGCGGCGTCAAAGGCTGATTGAGCGCTGTCAGCTTCGTTTCCGCTTCTTTCGCCGCGTCCGATCCCGCGCCGTAAAAATAAATTTTGCGGTAAAAATTTACGGCGTTTTGCTGGTTTCCCTGCGCTTCGAACGATTTCGCCGCGAGCAAGAGCGCGTCCGGCTGGTTCTTGTCGGTCAAATCCTTCAAAAAATTCGGAATTTGCCCGGCTTGTCCCGACTGCATAGACGAGTTCGCCCAGAGCAGTTTAGCTTCTCGCGCGCGAATCGAATTCGGAAACTCTTTAACCAAAGATGAAAAAACATTCATCGCCTCGGCGTGTTTTCCACTTTGCTGCAAAGCGCGCCCGCGAAGCCACAAAGCGTAATCACCGAGCACGGTTTTGTCGCGAAAAACGTTGGAATTCAAGATTTGCGCCGCGCCTTCGTAATCGTTATTTTCAAACCTGATTCTCGCCCGCAAAAGTTTCGCCAGCGCGCCGGTTCGCGTGTTCGCGTAACGATTTTCAATGTCCGTGACGGCTGATTCGGGCGGCAATTTCCCGTCCTTTGTCAGTTGCCGGATCAGTTTCAGCGCGTCGTCTTCGCTCATTTGACGAACGACCGCCGAACAGCTCGCCGTGAAGGGAACTAATAAAAATCCGAGGGCGAAAATGAAGATTGTGTAAATTGAATGGCGATAATAACGATTATTTTGAAGTTTTGACATTGATGAATGCTCCGAATTTTTGATGCGAAATGTGACGGGCGTTTTGCCACGATCGGCGGAGGAAAAAACTCTTTCCTTAAATACTGTTAAGATATATGATAACAAAGATTTTTTTATTTTGGAGAAAGTTGATAATGAAATTGTTTTTTCTCACGACGGCGTTTGTTTTTATTCTCGTCTCAAGCCTTTATTCTCAAACAGTAAAACCTTCGCCCACGCCGCCGACCGATGACGACATTGTAAAAATTTCGACGTCGTTAATACAAATAGACGTTACCGTTACGGACAAAAACGGCAAAATCGTCAGCGATTTAAAACCCGAAGAAATCGAAATTTACGAAAACGGAGTAAAACAAAAAATCTCGAATTTTTCGTTCGTCTCAAACGTCAAAACCGAGAATGAAACGCCCGCCGCAACAAAAGGAAACGTCGCCGCTCCGCAACCCGCGACGCCCGTCCGACCCGAACAAGTGCGCCGCACAATCGCGCTCGTCGTTGACGATTTAACTTTGTCGTTTGAAAGCACGCATTTCGTTCGGCAGGCACTGAAAAAATTTGTTGACGAGCAGATGCTGCCCGGCGATTTGGTCGCGATTATTCGCACGGGCGCGGGCATCGGCGCGCTTCAGCAATTTACAACCGATAAACGTCAGCTTTACGCGGCGATTGAAAAAGTGCGCTGGAATCCGGCGGGCGGAGGAGGAATCGGCGCGTTTGCTCCGCTCGAATCGCTGCCGCCGGCAAATCCGCTTTTAAGCGCCGAGGAGCAGCGCGAAGAAGCCGACCGCGAAAAGGCGCGCGAAACGGCATCAAACGATTTTCGGCAAAGCCTGTTTGCGACCGGAACGCTCGGCGCGATCAATTACATCGTTCGCGGAATGCAGGAATTGCCCGGACGAAAATCCATTATGCTGATGTCGGACGGCTTCAAGCTTTACACTAAAGATGAAAGCGGCTTTGTTGATTCGACGCGGGTTTTGGAATCTTTGCGCCGTCTTGTAGATCAGGCGAATCGCGCTTCGGTCGTCATTTACACGATGGACGCGCGCGGGCTTCAAACGCTCGGTCTGACCGCCGCCGACAATACAGCCGGAAGAAGCGCGGATCAAATCGAACAATCTCTATCCGACCGCAAAAACGAGCTTTTCGATACGCAGGACGGTTTGGTTTATCTGGCGAAGCAAACCGGCGGTATTTCCATCATCAACAACAACGATTTGAGCGGCGGAATCCGGCGTATGCTCAACGATCAGAGTTATTATTTAATCGGTTATCAGCCGGACGATGAAACCTTCGATCCGAAAACGCGCCGTTTCAACAAACTCGATATAAAAGTCACCCGTCCCGGCACGAGAGTCCGTTATCGCAGCGGATTTTTCGGCGTCAGCGATGAGCAAATTGCAAAACCGGATTCAAATTTAACTGCCGGGCAGCGCATCACGAACGCTTTGATTTCGCCGTTTGCCGTAAACGACATCGCTCTGCGGCTGAATGCGCTTTTCGGCAGCAGCGTGCAGAACAATTCGTTTATTCGTTCGTTTCTGCACATAAACGCGCAGGATTTAAAGTTCACGGACGAACCCGATGGTTCTAAAAAAGTCGCTTTCGATATTCTCGCCATCGGTTTCGGCGACAACGGCGTGCCGGTTGATCAAATCAGCAAAACTTACACGATTACAGTAAAAAAAGATGTTTACGAGCAATTTTTGAAAAGCGGTTTCGTTTACGATTTCACGTTCCCGATAAAGAAACCGGGCGCTTATCAACTGCGCGTCGCGCTTTTGGACAAAGCGACGGAAAAAGTCGGTTCGGCGAATCAGTTCGTCGAAGTTCCGAATCTCAAAAAGGAACGTTTGACGCTCTCCGGCATCGTTCTGGAAAGTATGACTCTCGAAGATTGGCAGCAAATAGCGCAGGGGAAAACTCCTGTTAACGACCGGAAAAGCAATCCGCTGAATGATACAGCTTTAAGACAATTCAAGCGCGGAACCGTTTTGAATTACGGAACCGAAGTCTTCAACGCCAAACTCGACGCGTCGAAAAAAACGAATCTGACGTATCAAATCAGAGTTTTCCGCGACGGCAAATTGTTTTTTGAAGGCAAACCGCAGCCAATTCCACCGCCGAATCAAAGCGGCGGCGCAAAAATTAACGTCGGAGGTTCGCTGAATCTGGGAGCGACAATGCAGCCGGACGATTACGTTTTGCAAATCGTCGTGATGGATAATCTGGCGAAAGAAAAGCGCAAGATTGCGACGCAATTCGTGCAGTTTGAAATTATTAATTAAACGACGGAAAAAATGCTTTTGCATTTCGGCGCATTGTTCTCTAATCTGTTTTTTTTATGCTGAAAATTAAACAGATTGAACTCGTCGAAATCAACTTGCCGCTCGTTCATTTTTTTGAAACGAGCTTTGGCAGAACTTACGAACGTCGAATAATTTTAACGCGCGTCGTTGACGATCAGAACAACGAAGGATGGGGCGAAGTAACTTGCGGCGAAACGCCTTCTTACTGCGAAGAATGGACGGATTCCGCCTGGGTCACGCTCGAAAAAATACTCGCTCCGATGGTCATCGGAAAAGAAGTCGAATCGGCTTCGGGCGTTTGGGATTTGATGAAGCGCGTTCGCGGCAATCGTATGGCAAAAGCGGCGATTGAGACAGCCGCGTGGGACTTGGAAGCGAAAAAATCGAACGTTCCTTTGTGGAAACATCTCGGCGGAGTGCGAAACGAAATCGCCTGCGGCGTTTCCATCGGCATTCAGGATTCAATCGAACAGCTTTTCGATAAAATTCAAACCGAACTCGATGCCGGTTACCAGCGCATAAAAATCAAAATCGCTTCGCATTGGGATTACGATGTCGTCCGGCAGGTTCGTGAAAAATTCGGCGACATTCTTTTGATGGGCGACGCGAATTCGGCTTATTCGCTCGACGATATTGATTTGTTCAAAAGAATGGATGAATTTAATTTAATGATGTTCGAGCAGCCGCTCGCTTACGACGACATATACGATCACGCGAAGCTGCAAAGCGAAATAAAAACGCCGATTTGTCTCGACGAATCCATCCGCTCGCCCGACGACGCGCGCAAAGCGATTGAGATGAAAGCCGGCAAAATCATCAACGTCAAGCTTGGTCGCGTCGGCGGGCACGCTCAAGCGCGGGCAATAGAAAATTTGTGCAGAAACGCAAATATTCCGATCTGGTGCGGCGGAATGCTCGAATCGGGAATCGGCAGAGCGCACAATATCGTGATGTCAACGCTCGAAGGCTTTACACTTCCCGGCGACGTTTCCGCGTCGAAGCGCTACTGGCAGGAAGACATCATCGAACCGGCGGTCGAAGTTACAGCGAACGGAACCATCATCGCGCCGGAAAAAGCGGGAATCGGTTACGAAGTGAAAACCGATAGAATTGATAAATTAGCTGTCAGAAGGTCGCAGGTAAAATAATTCGCGGTTGCACTTCGGTTTTGCATCAAAGCAGATATTTGTAACCGCGATGAACACTGAAATTTTGAAGATTTATTATTTAAACCGAATTCGTTTCAATCCGGTTTACTTTTTGCGTTTTCGCAATTTAGCGCCTTTACGCTTATTTTTCTACGTTCTTTGTTTCATTTCGCCGATCTGCGGACAAACGATTTCGGGAAACGTCACCGACACGCAAAACGCACCGGTAGTAAACGCCGACGTTTCTGTTTCAGTTCAAAATAAAATCATCGCTCAAACACAAACCGATGCCGCAGGTAAATTTTCAATAACTGCAAACGGAGAAAATCCGAAATTAATAATCGAAGCGAGCAATTTCGCAGATTACGAAAAATCTATAAAAGAAATTGATTTTTCATCTCCTTTGATAATCGTTTTGCAACCGCACAATTTAAGCGAAGAAGTTACGGTTTCAATCACGCGCACCGAATCGCGTCTTTCGGAAACTCCGGCGAGCGTCGTCGTTTTAGATCGAGAAACATTGGAAACGACTGCTGCGCAAACTGTTGATGACAGATTGCGGCAAATCGCCGGATTTACGTTGTTTCGCCGCAGCTCGAGCAGAACTTCCAATCCGACGACGCAGGGCGCGAATTTGCGCGGGCTTTCTGGAAGCGGAGCGAGCCGCGCGGGGGTTTTGTTCGACGGATTATCGCTCAACGACGCTTTCGGCGGCTGGACGTATTGGAGCCGCGTTCCGAACATCGCCGTCGAGCAAGCAGAAGTTCTGCGCGGCGGAGCGAGCGCGTTTTACGGCAACGCGGCTTTAAGCGGAGCCGTAAATTTAATTTCGAGCAAAGCGAAAGCGAACGAACCAATTTTTCGCTTTCAAACTTCCGCCGGAACGCAAAATACTTTCGACGCCAGCGTTTTCACTGCTTACAACGCCAAAGATTGGAGTTTCGATTTAGCGGCTGAAACGTTTCAAACCGCCGGTTACATTCCGACTGCCGAAGACCAGCGCGGCGCGGTTGATACGCAAGCGAACAGCCGCCGCAACAATGCGATTTTGACCATCGGGCGAAATTACAATGAAAACGCGCGAATTTTCCTGCGCGGAAATTTATTTGCTGAACGCCGCGACAACGGAACCAGCCTGACGAATAACAGAACGTATTTTCGGCAAATCGCGGGCGGCGCAGATTTCGCAAATGAAAAAACCGGCGCTTTTCAGCTTCGCGCCTTCTTCGAAAAACAAGTTTACGATCAAACGTTTTCCGCGATTTCAAACAATCGAAGCGCCGAAACGCTTTCCCGCATCCAGCGCGTTCCGTCGCAAGCGTTCGGCGCAAATTTATTCTGGTCAAAAGTTTTCGGCGTTCACGTCGTTTCCGGCTCGTTTGAGTTTCGAGAAGTTCGAGGATTTAGCGACGAAACGATTTTCGCCAATAACCGCTCATCGTCACTCGTCGGCTCCGGCGGGCGAGATCGAACTTTTTCCGTTTTCGCGCAGGACGTTTGGCGCGTCACAAAAAAATTAAATGTAAGTATCGGCGGGCGATTCGATGTTTGGAAAAATTTCGCTGCGCTTTCCGCCAACAGAAATCTTTCGACCAATTTATCAACGGTCACAAATTTTTCAGACCGAAACGAGAATAGTTTCAGCCCGCGTTTTGCAGCGCTTTATCAAATCAATCGGAATTTTTCCGCCGTCGCCGCTTACAGCAAATCTTTTCGCGCGCCAACACTGAACGAACTTTACCGAGCCTTTCGCGTCGGCAACGTTTTAACGCTGGCAAACGAAAATTTAAAGTCGGAACGCGCCGATACGTTTGAAACCGGCGTAAATTTCACCGGCTTTTCACGAAAATTAAATTTACGCGGAAATTTTTTCGTCGCGGAAATCTCGCGTCCAATCGTTTCGATAACTTTTACGAACGCGCCAAATTTAATCACGCGTCAGCGCCAAAACGTCGGCGAAACTCGCTCGCGCGGATTTGAATTCGACGCCGAGTATGCGCCGATACGAAATCTGCGGTTTTCGACGAGTTATTTGCTGGTTGATTCGCGCGTCACGGGATTTCCGAACAATCCTGATTTAATCGGGAAATTCTTGCCGCAAATTCCCGGTCAGCAATTAACTTTTCAGACCGTTTATCGCCCGCAGGAAAAATTATTATTTAGCCTGCAGGGCAGAATTTCCAGCTCGCAGTATGAAGATGATTTAAATAGTTTGCGCTTGCATCCCTTTTTCACATTAGACGCATTTGCATCTTATAAATTTAATAAATTTGAAATTTTCGCAGCAGTTGAAAATATTTTCAACAATCGCTTCGATGTCGGTTTAACGCCAAACAGAACGGTCGCCGCGCCGCGCTTCGGGCGCATAGGTTTACGATTTGATTTTCGAGAAAAATAGAAAACCCGTTGACAAATAGGCTAAAAGCGCAAATAAATGAAGTGAATTATAAATGAGATTTATTAAACAATTCTGTTTTATTCTTGATAACAAGTTTTACAAATTACTTTATGATATTTAGTAATTGGAACGATCTGCTCCGAAAGCAAAATTGTTTGTTTTTTTACCTATCCGACAAAAAAAGCCGCAAGTTTTAATAACAAACGGCTTTTTACAATTTATAATTGACAATTCAAATTATCAGAGAATAGGCAATCGTAACCAGAAAACTAATAACCCCAGGCTTCGAGTTCGACAATTCTACTGTAATTCGATTGCGCGTTGTTGACGACTACTCTGATTCTGTTCGTCGTTACCGGCGCAAACGTCAGCTTTGTGATCACTTTGTTGTTGTTTGTAATGCTTCCGCCGGGAACTGTCTGCCAACTCGATCCCGTCCAGTACTGCACCTGAAAGTCCGTGATGCCGTAGGTCGCAAACATCTCATTTGCGTTTGGATCAACCGCATTCCAGTAATCTTCCTTCACTGCATACACATCAATCTCATTGATCGTTCTCGATGAGTTGAAACTGACTTCCAGAACGTCCGGGTAAGTGCCCGGCGTATCGTCTTTCCACGCTCCGGTTGCTGCCCAGTTTCTCACTCCATCGATTGCTATCGAAGGCGAGCTGCCGGAGATGGTTGACGACGCAAAAGCCGTACTGCCTTTCGATGACAATGCTACATTCATC
>DASVQY010000015.1:0-42298 GCA_036388895.1 Pyrinomonadaceae bacterium
CGCAATTCATTTTTGATGTGAACGTCAGCCGCGAATTTCGCTTTACCGAACGTTTTAGATTGCGACCGAGCGTGGAAATTGACAATGTTTTCAACGCCACGGTATTTAGCTTTTCTTCCGACTTTATTAATTTTGATAACGTCACGACCGCGGCATTTCGCGAAACGTTTTTAGTCCCGCAACGAACTTTGCGTCAGCGTCAAATTCGTTTAGGCGTCAGGTTTGATTTCTAAGCCGGTATTTATCATCTTTCGGCGGAGTCGGTCTTTGAAAAAAAGACCGACTCCGTTTTTTTATCGGGAAAAAATAGATGACTAATCCGCCCTTGTTATGTTAAATTTGAAGTGTTGAACAAGTTTGTTCAGCGGCGGAAGTTTGCTCTCGTAAAGCCTCATTTGCTTTCTTGCAAAACATCTTTAAATTATGAATGAAGTTGTAGAAAAAACGCTCGGAGTTCCGTTTACGGAAGTTTCAATCGAATCGGTTTTGCTTGATGCCGATTTATTTGTTAAATATCGCTCGCCGGAAAAAGCGTTTGCGCTGCTTCGCGAATCAATCGAGCGGAGTCCGCGCTCAATTACTTTGCGCGAGAAAATGCGCGATATTTGTATTTCGCAAAAAAATCTGACCGAGGCGGCGCGACATTGTCTCGCGCTGGTTAGTCTTTACATCGCGCGCGAAGATTTCGATTTGGCTTACGACCGGCTTCAGGAAGCGAAGCTGCTTGATCCGCGCATTTCGGTCGCGCCGGGACTCGAAGCGATTCGCCGCGCACGGCGACCGGATTTCGCCGTTGATCGCGATAAAACGCCGCAAAAAGTCCGAACCGACGTTACTTTCGCCGGAAATCTCGCGTTCGTCAGTATTTTCGATGCGGTTCAGGTAATCGAAAATTCCAGGATGACCGGGCTGCTCGTCGTAAAGTCCGATGTTCATTTTGCGAGTATTTCGTTTAACGAAGGCAAAATCGTTGACGCCGAATGCAGCGGGCACAACGGCGTGACCGCTTTTCGGGAAATTATCGAAATTAACAGCGGAACTTTTGAATTTTCCACCTCGGAAAACGAATTTTCGATTGTCATCAGCGTTACCAGCAACACTAATTTTTTGCTCGAAGTATTAACCGACCTCGACAACGAGCGCGCCGAAAAACAAGGTTTGCGAAATCTGAATAACGAAGAATTATAATCAATTACGAATTAGCTTTGAGTTTTAATTTCCGGCATTAAAATAACGAAAAGTTCTGAGAAGTTTAATTTGCTGTATATTTCTCGCAACTCGTAATTCGTAATTGATTCCCGTTTGACTTAAATCGGCAAAAACAACAAAATATAGTGTTTTCTTTCCCCGGAAGCACTGTGTAATGTTCAAACTTCAGCGCCTGGAAATCACCGGCTTTAAATCTTTTGCCGATTATACCGAAATTGTTTTTACCGGAAACGGAATAACCGCCGTTGTCGGTCCGAACGGCTGCGGAAAATCGAACGTATCCGAATCAATCGCCTGGGTTTTGGGCGAACAAAGGGCGAAAGCTCTGCGTGGTTCGGAAATGAAGGACGTTGTTTTTCAGGGCACGAAAAATCGCAAGCCGAGCGGAATGGCGGAAGTCGTTCTGCATCTGGTTAAAAGTGAAGACACTTTTTTCAATGACGAAGAAGATTTAAGCGAAATTGACGAAGCATTGGGCGATTTGGACGAAAATGCCGTTCAAATTGACGAATATGAAACGTCGGAACTAAATTCTGAAGCCGGGTTTTCCCAACATTCAACACTTAACACTCAACTCTCAACTAATAATAACGGTTTTCAGGTCGAAGAAGTCGAAAAAGCTCAAGCCGCGCAAGTCGGTTCAATTCAAACTGTTCAAACGAAAGCGAAAACGAAAAGGCACTGGCGTTCGAGAAGTTTCGCGCTGAATTACGCGCCCGGCGAAGCCATCGCCGTAACGCGGCGTTTGTATCTGTCGGGCGAAAGCGAATACCTGCTCAACGGCAAGACTTGCCGCTTGCGCGACATACAGGATTTATTCGCAGGAACCGGACTTTCCGGCGCGCATTACGCCATTATTGAGCAGGGACGAATCGGACAAATTCTTTCGGCAAAGCCTTCAGACCGCCGAAACTTAATCGAAGAAGCCGCCGGAATTTCAAAGTTTCGCACCCGACAACGCGCCGCCGAGACGCGTCTCGAATCCGCGAAAACGAATTTGAACCGGATTTCGGACATTGTTTCCGAAGTTGATAAACAAGTAAATTCGCTGCGCCGGCAAGCGGCAAAAACACGGCGTTATAAAATAATGCGCGAAGAATTTCGCGTTCTTTTGAAACAGCTTTTCACGGCGGAAGGACGGCAATTATCGCTCCTAGTTGATGAATTGGAAATCAAACTCGCCGAAGCGGTGGCTAACGAGCGAAAGCTTTTTGCCGAAGTCGCCGAAAAAGACGAAGCGTTTAGAAAAGCGACAACGGAAGCGCGTTCCGCCGAGGAAAAACTCGCCGATCTGCGTCAGAAACAATCGGAAAACGCGCTCGACCGCGACCGCGCGAGCCGGGAACAACGCTATCAGCAAGAGCAAATCGTCAATCTGGAAAAACGCTCCGCTGTTTTGAAGGGAGAAATTGAATCAGTCGAACAGCGTCTGCAATTGCTTGTAAATGAACTTGAAAAATTGCGTAAAGAAGAACGGGATGATCGAGCGGAAGCCGAAAAAAACGAGATTGCCTTGCGCGAAGCCGAGAAAAGATATCACGAAAAAACGTTTAAACTGCGAGAAATAGAAGCCGAATTAGAAAAAGAACGCGCAGAGCTTTTGCGGCACACAGCGGCTGTCGAACGTTTCGGTGAAATCGGTCGTCAGCTTGAAAATAATCTCGAAAGATTAAAAGAACGAGCCGAGGGATTGCAGCGCGAAAGCGTCAGAGCCGAAGAAAATCGCGACGAACACCGAACGGAAGCCGAAAATCTGGCGCAAAAAATTGAGACGGAGAAAGCCAAACTCGAAACTTTGCACGTTGAAAAACAAACGTTTCTCGCGGCGGCGGTCGAAGCGCGCAATGATCTGCGAAAAACCGAAGAAAATGCCAAAAATTTGCGAAACGAATTTTCGCGCAAAAAAAATCGGCTCGAAACATTGCAGGAGCTCGAAGAAAAACGCGCCGTTTACGCGCCGCAAGTGCAGAAACTTTTTGCCGCCGAAGCAAAAATCGGCGTTAAATTCGCCGGCGTTCTGGCAGACAAATTAACGGTTGACGAACGCGCGGAAAAAGCCGTCGAAAGTCTTTTCGGCGTTTATTTGCAGAGCGTTTTGGTCGAATCGGAAAACGACGCGCGAAAAACGATTGCATTTTTGAACGAAAACAACATTGGAAGAATCTCTGTGGTAGTCCAAAGACCAAAGTCCAAAGACCAAAGTCCAAAGACGGAACCAGCGAATCGAAATTCGAGAATCGCCAATTTTCTGGGGCTTTCCGATGATTTTAACGAGACGCTAAACGAGATTTTCCCGCGCGAAATGGCGGCGCGTCTGGTCGAAAATTTCGATGAGATTACGGCGAAAAACGACGGGATTTTCGTTGATTACGCCGGTGATTTGTTAATCGCCGGTCGTTTGTTCGTCGGCGGAAAAGCGAACGCGAACGAGAAAAATAATTCGCTTCTGGCTTTCAAACGCGAGTTGCGCGAACTGGAAAAATCCGCCCGAGAAATCGGAGCAGAAATCGAAAAAGCTGAAATCGAAACGGAAAATGCGCGGAAAATATTAGCTGAAAAAGAAGAAAAAATCGTTGATTTGCAATCGCTGATTGTCAAAAACGAACGCGATTTGCTCGGTCTGGAAATACAGCAAAAAACCGTCCGGCAGGAAATCGAGCGCGCCGAACGTCATCAAAAAGTTGTCGCCGACGAGACGAATCAAATCGAGAAAGAATTAGCACAGTTAAAACAAAAAACGGCGGAAGCTGAAGTTAACGCGCAAAAAGCCGAACGGGCGAGAACGGAAGCGGCGCAAAAGCTCGAAGATATTTCAAAAAATCTGAGCGAAGCGCGGGCGAAAGCCGAATCCGAAAACGCGATCTTGAACGAAAAAAGAACTCTTGCGGCGACTTCCGGCGAGCGCCGTCGTTCGGCTCAGAATGCTTTAAGGCGCGTCGAAGTGGAAGAAAAAGAACTCGAAACACGTTTGTCGCGCCAAAGAATGGAGATTCTCGAATCGGAAGCCGCGCAGAAAAAATTAAGCGAATCTATCATTGAAATCGAACGCAAAATCGCTTCAGCCGAAAGCGAGCAGGAGCGAGAACAAAATGATTTAGGGAAAGCCGCCGAAGATTTGAGAGCCGCGCGCGAAAACGCCGATGCGATGAGCGCGAAACTCGCCGAGCTGAATAAAAAATCTGCCGAAGCCCGAAACGAACGCGCCGCCTTAGAAATTCGGCAGACCGAAGCGATCACGAAGCTGCGAAATTTGAATGAAAAGTGCTCATATGAATTAAGTTTGTCTTTAGTCGAACTCGTCGAAAACGCGGAAACGGAAGATGATTTCGATTTGGACGCGGCGCGGACGCAAGCTGAAGATTTGCGCGAAAAGCTGGAAAACTACGGCGCAATTAATATGCTCGCGGTTGAAGAATTAAGCGAAGCCGAAGAAAGGTTATCGTTTTTAACGGCGCAGCGGCAGGATATTATTGATGGAATTTCGGCTGCCGAGGCGGCTTTGCGCGAGATAAAAGAGCGTTCGAGAGAAAAATTCAAACAGGCTTTTGCCGCCATTAACGCAAATTTTATCGAATTTTTTCAAGAGCTTTTCGGCGGCGGGCGCGGGGAAATGACGCTGCTCGAAGCCGAAGACGTTCTCGAAGCGGGAATCGAAATCGTCGCGCAGCCGCCCGGCAAACGTCTGCAAAATATACTTTTATTATCCGGCGGCGAAAAAGCGATGACGGCGATTGCGCTCGTAATGGCGATATTCAAATACCGCCCCGCGCCGTTTTGTCTCCTCGACGAAGTTGACGCGCCGCTCGACGATGCGAACGTCGGCAGATTCGTCAATAAAATCGCCGCAATGTCGGAAAAAACTCAATTCATTGTAATCACGCACAACAAACGAACGATGGAAGCGGCGCGCGCGCTTTACGGCGTGACGATGCAGGAAGCGGGCGTTTCAAAAGTGGTTTCGGTTAAGTTTGAATAGAAAACAAGTATTTATTTTTTGAATTCTCCCGTTTACGAACTTTCAGCCGCAAAAAGACATCAAACCTTTGTTTTTGCTGATAAATTAAGAAAATAATTGTGCAAAGAGAAAGGCACACGCCTGTCAACATCTAAAAATGTCAAAAAAAATAAAAATTTCCTTGTTTCTAATATTGCTTTTTACCGTATCGGTTTTCGTTTCGGCGCAAAGCAAATCGCGCAAACCGAAAAAAACGATTGAACCGCAAAAAATCCAACCCGCCGAGACGGAAAATTCTGTAGAAATTCCGACGGTGGAAGCGCCGACGGTAAAACCGCCGTCAAAGAAAAACGGGCGTCCCGAAACCACAAATAATCAAGTTAACGGCGAAAATCAAATAACGAAAACGAACCCGCTTCCGGCAGCTGCCAAAAACGACGCTCAGCCGAATTATTTTTATGAATTTTCGCAGCCGGATTTTCTTCTTTCGCAAATCACAATCGAACACGACGAAGACGGAAAGGGAAAGATTTCGTTTTTGAAAAAAGGTTTGGACGAGCCTGTTTCCGACCCGATTCAAATTTCGGCGGCATCACTGGAAAGAATAAAAAGCGCTTTTTCCGCGCTGAATTTTCTCGATTCAAACGAAAATTATCAATACGAAAAAGATTATTCGCATCTCGGCAATATCAAGATAAAAGTAAAAAGAAACGGGCGCGAAAGAGAAACGAAATACAATTACACGACAAATGCGGACGCGAAAACGCTGGCGGATGAATACAGAAAAATCGGACAGCAGTTTATATGGGTTTTCGATGTAAATTTGGCGCGCGAAAATCAGCCGCTCGAAGCTCCGAAATTGCTCGATTCGCTCGATGCGCTGATTCGCCGAAACGAAATCTCGGACGCGGCGCAAATGATTCCTTTATTAAAGGAATTGAGCAACGACGAAAGAATTCCTTTAATTTCACGAAACCACGCGACGAATTTGATAAAGAAAATTGAGAAGAAAAAAGAGCAAGGTAAATAATAAATTTTCGATTCGATTACAGAAGCTCGCTGATTTCGTCTGCAATAACAAACAATGCAGGGATATTTAATGTAAGGATATTTAAAATAAGAAAGGGAACGTCTCCCACTCCGTTCCCTCTTGTTTCGTGCTGGCTACAGGGTGCAGCCGACATCGAAATTACAGTTATTATAATTACAGAATTCAAAAATGCAAAAAGAAAAAGTTGATTTTTTGAGTTTAAGGCGCGAGATCAGCAAAAAATGTAAATTCTTTTCGTTTTTTGCTTTAAATCGGCAAGTTCTTTTGCAAATAAACTCTTTAATTCTTTGCTAAAAACCTAAATTTCTGCTTTTCTTCGAGAAAAATTATTTTTTCGCAAGTTCGATTCCTTCTTCGACAATTCTTTTCGCTTTAACCGCGCCGAAACGACCGAGCAACTCGAATTTCTTTCCTTTCGCTTCGTTGTAGGAAACAAAAAAATGTTCGATTTGATTGACCAAAGTTTCGTTCAGATCGTTGATGGATTTTATTTCGGAGTGCGTCTTTGAATGTGCGGTAACGGCGATCAGGCGGTCGTTGCGTTCCTTTTTACCGTCGAGTTCGGTTTGTTCGGCTTCGATGACGCCGATAAGACGAGTTTGAACAAGGCATCCGGCAAAAGCCGGTTCGTCCATTAAAACCAAAACATCGAGCGGGTCGCCGTCGCCGCCGAGCGTCTGCGGTATAAAACCGAAATCGAAGGGAAACGAATGCCCGAGCGTCAGCGTGCCTTTTAGAACAAAAATTCCGAGTTTTTCGTCATACGAATATTTGTTGCGGCTTCCTTTCGGCGTTTCGATAACGACGTTCAATTCTCCTGATTCTTCGTCGTAAACGGTTAATTTATCAAAAGGGCTTTTTGTATCTTTCGCCATAGAATTTTTCTTCTAAGAAAGGAAAATCAATTTGTTTTCGCTTTCACCCGCAAACGACCGAATTCGCTTAATAAAGGTTTTAATTTGAGCAAAATCTCTTCGTGAGCCGCTCCGTTCGTCGCTAAAATGCCGTTGTGATTCTGCACGTCGGAAATATCGTAACGCAGCCGGTAGCCGAATAAATCGGTCATTCGTCCGCCCGCTTCTTCGAGAATGATCTGCGGCGCGCATGTGTCCCAGAATTTCGTGCGAGCGCTCAGATGAACGTATAAATCGCAAACGCGGTCAACGATCAAACCTATTTTCAATCCGACCGAACCGCGCTGAATTTCCTGCCGGACGCCGAAATCTTCGATAATGCGGTACATTCGCGGGCTTCGATGATTACGGCTCGAAGCCAGATTCATTTCGGTAAGATTGGTTTTATCGGAAACCTGCAATCTTTCGGGCGTCGCACCAGCAGTTATGCGAAAAGCGCCCTGTCCTTTCGCCGCAAAATACAAAACATCGTGAACCGGTATGTAAACGACGCCGACGATTACTTCGCCGTTTTCGGTCAAACCGATTTGCACGCCGAAATCTCCGTCTTTTTTGATAAAACCCCAGGTTCCGTCAATCGGGTCAATAATCCAGACTCTTTTGCCAAAAAGACGATTTTCCGCATCGTCGGATTCTTCTTCGGATAAAATCGCATCGTCAGGGAAAATTTTCTCCAAGCCGTCAACGATTATTCGGCTAGCCGTAATGTCGGCAATCGTTACCGGTTCGGTGTAATTGTCGGCGCCGAGCTTTTCTTGAGCGATGATTTCGAGAGCATAAAATTCCAAAATTTTCTCGCTCGCCGCGCGAGCCAGCGCAACGGCAGTTTCAAGTTCTTTTTCAAGCATTACTTGTAATTTAACACAGCCGTAAATTAATTCGTATGAGACGCGCGGTGATAATTCAAGCGCCTCATTAAAACTTATCAACCGATTCCGTTATTCCGCAGCGCGGACAAACAAGCGTTCGCTGCGCCGGGTCAGCCCATTTCGCCAGCGCTTTGTTGGAGAACTTCGGATTTTTGCTTTCGGATTCGCCTTCGCGCAGCAGCCGCGAGCGCTTTTGATCTTTTTCGTTTTCTTCGTTTTCCGATTTTTGCGCTTCGATTTCGCGCTCGCAATGTTTGCAAATCCAGCCGAAACCATCGTTGTAGAAATCGTTGAGTTCGCTCATAAGTTGATTTTTAGAATAAGTTAAAAAACAAACAAAAAAAAGCAGCAAGTCCGAATTTCGGCTTGCTGCTTTCAATCGGATTTCCCTTCCTTAAGAAATTACTCTTCTTCCTGTAACCGACGATTTGTCTGTAATGTTTGCTGCGGATTAGGCAATAATTTCAACGGAACGCTCATTGTTTTGCCCGAGCGATAAACTTCTACTTGAACCGTCTCTCCTATTTGTTTTTTGTCGAGAAGCCGGTAGAGATCATCTATACTGTTCATTTTCTGATTATCAACCGAAAGAATAATGTCTCCGAGGTCGCCTTCCTGAGAAATTCCGCGCAAGCCAGCCCGCTGCGCCGAACCGTTCGGAACAACTTGATAAACAACTAATCCTTGACGAACCGGCAAAGGATAACCGCGTTCTGCCAAATCAGCCACGCTCGGCAGCGAAGCGCCCAATTTCGGACGAATGACGGCGCCGCTCTGAATAAGCTGCGGAACCACTCGTTTCGCCGTATTTACCGGAATCGCAAATCCGACGCCGACCGAACCGCCCGAACGCGAAAGAATCTGCGAATTGATACCGATCATTCGACCGTATTTATCCAGTAGAGGACCGCCCGAATTACCCGGATTAATCGAAGCATCGGTTTGAATCGCCGCGTCAATCGGGCGACCGTTTCTCGCTCTGATCGGGCGCTGCAAACCGGAAATCACGCCGGTAGTCAGAGTTCTGTCCAAGCCGAACGGGTTGCCGATTGCCAGAACTTTTTGCCCGACCGAAAGCCTGTCGGAATCGCCGAGCGGAACGACTGTCAGCCCGGTCGCCGGCGGATCAATCTTTATAACTGCCAAATCCGTATCGGGGTCGCCGCCGATGAATCTCGCCGGATAAACTTTATCGCCGCCGAAACTCACCTTAAGCTTCGACGCGCCTTCAACGACGTGATAATTCGTCAAAATATGTCCCTGATTGTCAATGACCGAACCCGAGCCGTTGCCGCTTTCGCGTTCCATCTCTTCGCCGTAATAATTGACCATTTGCGAGCTGGTCGTGATAAAAGCCACGCCCGGCGAGAGCGTTTTGTAAACCTCTATGCTGTTTTGCTCGTCGCTGACGGCGGAAGGCTCGGAAATGCCTCGCGGTGCGTCTTCTGCAGAAGCGATGCTCGCGGTTTCTCTCAGTTCTAAAATGCTGCCGAAATTCAAAAGAGCAGCCATTGCGCCGACGGCAATTAGCGCCGAAGCAAATGCTAAAAACAAAATTTGTCGCGCTGATAATTGATATACCGATTTTTTTGCCATAATTTTAACTTCCTATTATGTATTTATTTTTTCACCAGTTATGATGCGTAACAGCAAAACGTGCGTTGTGTATCTAATTACGAAAAAATAAGGCTTCCTGTTTCATCGAAACAAGAAGCCTCTAATAGTAAAATGCCGAAAAATTTACCGGCAACAAAATTAGATAAACAAAGCGAAAAAGTTATTTGACCACGAACCTAAATCTTGAACAAGGTTTTCCGAAAGCAATCCGACAGCGGAAAGTCCGGTAAACAGATGGACTCCCATCAAACCGATATAAATCGTTAAAGCCAGCGTTAAACCGTATCTTGCCAGGCGCAAATTTCCCCAGCGCCACAGAACGACTGCCGCCGTTGCGCCGATTGCGACCTTGACGGCTAAAAAAGGCAAATCGCCGATGTCGAGAAGCGTCGCCATTAACTGATTGCCTTCGGTTGCGAATCCGTTGCGAACCCAGTAAATAGTCAAAACGGCATCAATCAGATTGAGCGCGAAAAGAAGAAATGTTTGTTGGAAAATCTGCATCGTTTGCGACCCCTTACGATCCTTTAAATTAATTTCCTTACAATAAAGCAACTCGCATACCAAAAATGCACGGGCTTTCGAGTCAAGCCGTTAAAAAAAGCAAAGTTTTAATTGTTTTGAATATATGTTTAATAAAACGGATTTTCAAGGATTTTTTGAAAATTGTTTGTTATTTTCTCGCTAATGAAAATTAAGCCTTTTCCCGAAGTAATATACCTGAATTAATTTCGGACAACTGTTAATACAGGTAAATCGTCATAACAGCGGCTAAGATTTGTGATTTTTCAACTTGGTTTCAAATAAACAGAGAGGACTTGGGAGAAAATGAAAAAAATATTTAATTTCAGCATCTTGACGATGATTTTGGGAATGATTTTCGTATTCGGCTCGGTTGATACGTTCGCGCAAAAGCGAAAACCGGTCGCGCGGCGCACAACGGTTAAGAAAACGGTCGTAAAACCAGCCGCAAATCTTTACCGCGTTGATTCCGGCACGACGCTTCGCGCCCGTATGAACGGAACGATCAGTTCAAAAACGGCGAGAGTCGGCGATAGATTTACGGCGACGGTTACCGAACCTGTTTATTCAAATACGGGCGTCGTCGTGATTCCGGTCGGAAGCACCGTCAACGGTCGCGTTGATACGGTTGTCCAAGCAAAAAAAGGCGGCGATCCGGGACAAATCAGCGTCAGCTTCGTTTCAGTGAGATTGCCCAATGGCGCGACGCGCGCGATCAACGGTTCCTTGACTGATTTGAATACTAAAAATGCGAAAAGCGATAACGAAGGAACGGCATCGGGCGACGACAGAAAAAACGATAAATTAATCTTTATCGGCGGCGGCGCGGGCGGCGGCGCAATTTTAGGCGGTTTGATCGGCGGCGGAAAAGGCGCGGCGGTCGGCGCTATCTTGGGCGGTCTCGGCGGTCTCGCCGGAGAAAGATTTACCAAAGGCGAAGAAGCCGAGGTCAAATCGGGAACCGAGTTCGGCGTTTATCTGAATCAATCTATTTCAATGCCGAGATTCGTCGAATCCGTAAATTAATTTTCGACGCGAAAACAAATAAAAAGCCGAATGACTTTCTTAAAATCATTCGGCTTTTTCTGTAAAGATTCAAAATCTGTAAAACTTAAACTAATTCAATTGCGCTTCGGTCTTTAATTTTTCGCCGATTTTTTCGAGATGTTTTGTTACCTGTTCAATCAACCAATTCGGCGTCGAAGCGCCAGCCGTTACGCCGACTGTTTCAACGCCGATTAAATCCGCCGGATTTATTTCATCTTTAGTTTCGATCAAAAAACTTTTTTCGCACTGCTCCTTGCAAACGGTCAGCAGTTTGCGGCTGTTCGACGAATGGCGCCCGCCGATTATGTAAAAGGCGTCAACTTCGCCCGCCAAAGCGCGCGCCGCGTCCTGCCGGTCGCGCGTCGCCGAGCAAATCGTGTTAACGACCTGAACTTCGTCGTCGGTTTTTGATTTCACCGCTTCAGCCGCTTCTAAAAAAGTTTGAAGTTTGATTGTCGTTTGCGAAACGACGAGCGGGCTTTTCAAACGCGGAAGTTTTTCGATTTCGGCGGCGTTGTTCACAACAAAGGCGTGTTCTGGCGCATAACCGTGAACGCCGATCATTTCCGGGTGATCCGGATTTCCCACAACGATTACGTGACGATCCTGTGCTGCCGCTCGCGCCGCGAGTTTTTGCACGCGTGTTACAAACGGACAAGTCGCGTCAACTACTTTCGACGCTTTCGATTCAAGCTCGCGCTGAACTTGCGGCGTAACGCCGTGCGCTCGTATAACGGCGGTTTCGCCGCGCTTTATTTGAATCGGCTCGCTGATCGTCGAAACCCCGCGCGTGCCTAAACGCTGCATTTCCTGTTCGTTGTGGATGAGCGGACCCAAAGTGCGCACCGTGTCGCCATCTTCGAGCGCTTCTTCAACCATTTCAACGGCGCGTTCGACGCCGAAACAAAAACCGAATTCGTCTGCGAGTAAAACCTTCATATTTTTTTATTGCTTTATAAAGCTGAAATCATTTTAGCAAATAAAGATTTCGGATGCGAAATTTGCCGTTCGTTATTCTCGAAAACATTTAAACGAATTCATTCGAACTTTTGTTTAACAAAGGCATCGAAAATGATGTTATACTGAATAAAAAATAAAAGGTGGAAAAGCTATGAAAAAAAGATTGCTGTTTATCTTGGTTTTAAGTTTCTTTGTTTTGGCTCCGGTTTCGGCTCAAACCCGAAGAGCGACAAAAACAGTTACTAACGCTGATTTAGAAAAATATCGCCAAAAACGCCTTCAAAGCGAGCGCGAATATCGCGACAATTACGAGAAATTAGGATTTCCGTCGCCCGAAGAATTACAGCGTCAGCGCGAGCAAAGCCGTGCGGCGAACGAGCAGGCGATAGTTCGTCAGCGGGAAAAGAGACTTCAAAACGAAAGCGATTACACGGAGCAGGCGGACGTTCTGCGCGCAGAAATCGCTTCGGTCGAAGCGCAGATAAATTACGTTCGCTCGTTGTTTCCGGCAAATCAGCCGCCGACAAGTTACTTCACCGGCGGTGTCGCTCCGTTCGGTTATGCGCGCGGCGGTCAATCCAATAGTGTCTGGCGCGGGGACGCAACGGGCAGAGTCTTTTTCGGCGGAAGAGTTTACACGCCGAATCCGCGCTCGGTTTACGGAAGTGTTCAACCATTTCCCTTGAACGAAAATTTTTACGGGCGTAATCAAATCCGCAACGGCAGCGGTATTCGCGTCAACATCGGCGTCGGAAACGGCAGATTGCGCAGCCGGTACGGAAATTACGGCAATTATCGGTACGATTACCGCCGTCAGCCCGTATTCGGTTATTACGCGCCGGTCATCGCTGATAGATACGATTACACGCAGGACGAACTCGTAAATCAGCTCCGTCTTCTCGAACAGCAGCGAGCCGGGCTTTATGCCGAATGGCGTCTTTTGCAGGAGAAAGCGAAACGAGCGGGCGTGAAGATTAATTAAACAAGCTTGGTGAAATTTTGAATTTTAAGCGACGCGGATTAAGATATTTCTATCAATCCGCGTTTTGTTTTTATAAAAGAATTTTATTTTTATCTGTTTTATCTGAAGAAAATTTATGAAAGAAGGTTGGGAAGCGATTATCGGTATGGAAATCCACGCGCAGCTCGCGACGGAAACAAAGATTTTTTGCGCGTGCGCGGCAAGTTTCGGCGATGAGCCGAACGCTAATACTTGTCCCGTCTGTCTGGGACTTCCGGGAGCATTGCCCGTTTTAAACCGTCGGGTCGTTGATTTGGGCGCGAAAGCAGCATTGGCATTAGGTTTGAATATTAACGAAACTTCGATTTTTTCGCGAAAGAACTATTTTTACCCGGATTTGCCGAAAGGTTATCAAATCTCGCAGTACGACAAGCCTTTTTCATCGAACGGCGAACTGACGATTATGACGAGCGAGCGCGACGAACAAGGTCGCGCCGTCGAATGGAAGCCGATGACGATTCGCATCGAGCGAATGCACTTGGAAGAAGACGCCGGAAAAAACGTGCACGAAGGACTGCCGGAAGTTGATAAATATTCTTACGTTGATCTGAACCGCGCCGGAACGCCTCTGGGCGAAATTGTCACCGCGCCGGATTTTCGTTCTTCGTGGCAAGCTTACGATTATGTCAATCACGTCCGAAGAGTTCTGCAATGGGTTGGCGCGTCGGACGCGGATATGGAAAAAGGAAATCTGCGCTGCGAAGCGAACGTTTCCGTCCGCAGAATCGGCGAAGAAAAGTTCAGAAATAAAGTCGAGCTTAAAAATTTGAATTCGGTTCGCTTTATGCAAAAAGCCATCGAATACGAAATCGAGCGGCAAATCGCGGCGCACGAAGCGGGCGAACCGGTCAATCAGGAAACGCGTCTCTGGGACGAAAAAAACAATCGAACTCGCGTGATGCGCTCGAAAGAAGACGCTCACGATTACCGTTATTTTCCCGAACCGGATTTGCAGCCGTTAAAAGTTTCGAGCGAGTATATCGAGCGCGTAAAAAGCGAAATGCCCGAGCTTCCCGACGCGATGCGCGACCGTTTTATAAGCGAGTACGAGCTTTCCTACAACGACGCTTCGCAGCTCGTTTCGGAAAAGGATTTAGCCGCGTTCTACGAAGCGGCGGCAAAAGCGTCGAGCAATCCGCGCGTCACGGCAAATTACATTTTGGGCGAACTAACTCGCGAATTGAATAATTCAAATATGCCCGTTTCCGATTCGCCGGTTTCGCCGGAAAATTTAGCCGAACTCGTAAAAACTTTAGACGCCGGAAAAATCAACAACAATCAGGCGAAAGAGGTTTTAGTCGAGATGTTTCAAACGGGAAAAACTTCTGCCGAAGTTATCGTAGACAAAGGCTTCGAACAAATTTCCGACGCCGGCGCGATTGAAAAAATCGTTGACGAAATAATCGAAAAGAATCAAAATCAAGTAAATGCATATCGCGGCGGAAACGAAAAACTTTTCGGCTTTTTTGTCGGTCAAACAATGAAGGCTTCACAAGGCAAAGCGAATCCGAAAATCGTTAATGAAATTTTGAAAGCGAAACTTTCTCAATGATTTTTTAATTTAAGAGGAAACAGAAATGCAGTTCCGGGTTTTTATATTTTGCAGTTGTTTGTTGTTGATTTTTACGAACCAAATTTGCGCCCAGGCGAGAATCGAAGAGAAAAAAACTGCGAAATTCACGCTCGGAAACCAAGGTTACTTTCCAATCCGCAGAAAGCCAACGAAAGAGCAAAAAAAGCTTCTTTTGCCAAGCGACCAGGATGCAAAATCATATACTCGTCTGCTCGGACAACCGGGAACCGGAATGTTCCGGCTTTTGCCCGATCTGGAGTGCGAGGCGAACACTTTGGTAATTAAAGCGACCGAAACCTGTTTGAACGCAATTCCCGAAAGTTCGTTTTATTCGTTTCGCGAACAGGAACACACGCAGGAGATTTTAGCCGACATACGGTTGAAGAATAATCATTTAATCAGCGATGGAATTTTATCGCAGGGCATTTTGACCGAGCTCGGCGACGTTTCGCTCGAAAACCTTACTACGGCAAGCAAAGGTTTGAAATTTTTGAACGAATACGAGCCGAATGTGCTAAATAAAGAAGCGCAGAAGCAATTTATGCAAATGGCGAAAGGCGTAAAATTCGGCGAGTACGAATACAGAAAAATCGTTCCCGTTAGAGAAAATACGACTTACGCGTTGCGCGTCATCGCATACAAAGGCAATATTGTTCGTTCTTACCGCGGCTACCGCTTTGATTTGCTCGCCGGCGACAAAAGAATTGATTTAACTCTGGCGTTTCGCGTCGTCCGGCAAGACAAAGACGGTGCAGTGACGATTGTTTGGAAGGAATTGGCGCGTAAAGAATCGCCGAAGCTAAAGTTTGAACGAAGAAAAACTCAATAAATTATGAAAGACAAAATAGCCGTCGTTACCGGCGGAAGCAAAGGCATCGGCTACGCAATAGCCGAAAGTCTGCTGAAAACGGGCGCGAATGTTTTCATCTGCGCCCGCGACAAGGCGGAGTTGAAACAAGCGCTCGAAAAACTTTCGG
Source organism: Pyrinomonadaceae bacterium (assembly GCA_036388895.1). Taxonomy (GTDB): domain Bacteria; phylum Acidobacteriota; class Blastocatellia; order Pyrinomonadales; family Pyrinomonadaceae; genus SXVE01. Next base: position 15,716 of record DASVQY010000015.1, read on the forward strand.
CTTTCGGAAAGGTTGACGGCGAAATTTGCGACGTTCGCAGCGAAACGCAGGTTCAGATGATGCTCGACGAATGCGTGAGAATTTTCGGCGGCGTTGATATTCTGGTGAACAACGCCGGAATCGGCATCATCGGCAAAACCGTCGAAGAAATGTCGGCGGCGGAGTTCGAGCAAACGCTCGAAACCAATCTTTTCGGCGTTTTTTACGCTTGTCATTACGCCATTCCGCTGATGCGCTCGCGCGGTGGCGGTTACATCATCAACATCTCGAGCCTCGCCGGACAAAACGCGCATCCGCGAATGGCGGCTTACAACGCTTCAAAATTCGGTCTTAACGGTTTTACCGAAGCGTTAATGCAGGAAGTGCGCGAGCATAAAATAAAGGTTACGGCGATTTGTCCCGGTTCCGTCAACACATATTTCGGCGGCGACACGCCTTCGCCCGATCAATCCTGGCAACTCCAACCTGAAGATATCGCTCAAACAGTAATTGACTTGCTCAATATGAACGAACGCGCTCTGCCGAGCAAAATCGAAATTCGTCCGGCAAATCCGCCGAAAAAATAAAAAATAGAAAATAGAAAGGGATAGAAAAGGAAAAAAGGGGAAATAAGAAGAAAAATCTCAATGAAAGTTTTAATGTTATTTATTTTAATTTCTATCTGTGCCTTATCGTTTTCCGCTCAAACGGCAAATACTTCACCGGCTTTGATAGAGGCTCAAAAATTAAGCGGCGAAGTCGTTAAATTGTTTCAGCAAAAAAAATATGACGAAGCTCTTCCGTTAGCCGAAAAAGCGATTTCCATTCGTGAAAAAGAACTCGGCAAACATCATATTTCGGTCGCGCAGGCGTGGCGCAATCTGGCTTACGTCCAGCTTCAGCGCGAAAAGCCCAAAGAAGCGGAAAAAGCGTTTGAAAACGCATTTGAAATTTACGAGAAAAATCAGCCGCTTTCGCCGAACGACGAAAAAACGTTTGCCGAACTGCTTGAAGCCGTCGCCGTTTACGAAGCGATGAACAGCGACATTACAGGAGCTGAAAAAAAGTTTCTGCGCGCCGTTGAACTGCGTGAAAAGGTAAACGGTAAAGATTCGGCTGAGACGGCGAATTCGTTGGTGAAATTGTCGCAAATCTATCAGTTAAAGGGCGATTATGAAAAAGCCGCGCCGCTTCTGTTGCGGGCGCTCGATATTAAAACCAAAAAGACCGGCAAGATTGATGATGATTCGCAGGAAGCCTACGATAACGCTTCCTGCACTTTATCGAAGCTAAAGCGTGATGACGAACAAAAACAGCTTCGTGAAAGATTTTATCCGACGGCGAATGCCGATAGTGATGATAAATTCAAAACTGTAAAAGGCGGAATCGTCAACGGAAAAGCCCTTTATCTGCACAAACCGGCGTATCCGTACGAAGCGAGAGAAAAACGCGCGAGCGGAGCCGTTTCCGTAAGAGTTTTGATTGATGAAACGGGAAAAGTAATTTTCGCCTGTGCTATCAGCGGAGCTGGAGAATTGCAGCGGGCAAGCGAAGTAGCGTCTTATCAATCAAAATTCAGCCCGACGCTTCTGGACGGTAAACCGGTGAAAGTTTCCGGCGTGTTGGTTTACAATTTTGTTCTATAAAATAGAAACCTAAAATTATTCACAGAAATGAAAAGAATTTTTATAGTCCTCATGTTTTCGATATTTTGCGCGAATTTGACAGTTTATTCGCAGACGGTTTGTCAGAATTCGACGCAGGTTTCGTCGGCAAGCGAAGTCGAAAAGTATGTTTATAAAAGATATACGAGCGAAAAGGGAAAGCAAAAGGAACTTCAAATAGCTTTAACGCGTCCGGTTGATAATTCGCTGAATAAAAAAAGACCGGTGATAATCGGCGTTCACGGCGGCGGATTCGTTGATTTTTGCCCGTTCGAGCCGTGTTTCCTCAAATACAGCGAGAGAGTTTTGACGCCGAATTTTACGCCGCGCGGATACGCGACCGTTTCGGTTCAATATCGTCTGACTTCGCCTTTCGATTTTAATATTCCGAAAATTAAAGACGAAGTATTAAAAGAAACGCATTACAAAGCGGCGCAGGACGTGCGCGACGCGATCAAATACATTCACGAAAACGCCGAAAAATTGGGCGTTGATACCGAAAACATTTTTCTCATCGGAACGAGCGCGGGCGCGATAACCGTTCTGCACGCGGCTTATCTCGACGAAGAAGAAGTATCAAAGGATTTGTTGAAAGAATACGGCGGACTTGCGCGGCGCGAAAAGATTCGCGGAGTAATCAGTCTTTCCGGCGCGCTTTATGATTTGTCTTATCTTTCGGGCGGCGACAAAGTCCCCGTTATGATTGTTCACGGCAGGGAAGACGGTATTGTGCCGTATGAAAAAGGTTTTTATCTCGGAATGAAGCATCTGACGCCCGTTTACGGCGGCAAAGCCGTTTATGACGAAGCCGGGAAAAGAGGCTTTCAGGCGAAAGGATATTTTTACGATTTCGGTCACGAATACCCGAGCCGATACGTAAAAGACATTTTTACGAACGCGAATGATTTCATTCGTTCGAACCTGAATTGCTCGAACAAAAGTTACGTCGCTAGCGCATCGAAAAATTAAAATTTATTTCAGAAGACTTTCGTCAGCGTTCTGATTTTTCCCAGTAAAATCGAATCTTCAAAAGGTTTTGTCAAATACTCGGAAACGCCTAAATCCAGAGCCTTTCGGCGATGTTTTTCGCCCGCGCGCGAAGTAATCATTATAACCGGAATAGATTGCAGTTCCGCGTTTCTTTTCAGCGAAGTAAGCAATTCGTAACCGTCCATTCGCGGCATTTCAACGTCGGTTAAAATTATGTCCGGCAATTCTTTCGACGCTTGCAAAATCTCTAACGCTTCGAGCCCGTCTTTAGCGACCGCCACGCCGAAACCTGCATTCTTAATAATATTCGAGGTCAAATGCCGCACGCTCGGACTGTCGTCAACTATCAGAACATTTTGGATTTTAGATTTTGGATTTTGGACTTCAAGAAACGGACTTTGAACTTTGGACTTTGAACTTTGAATTTCCAATGGACTTTGGACTTTGGACTTTGGACTTTGGACTTTCTGGTTGAACAGGTAAAACAAATCCAGTACCGGCGCGATTCGACCGTCGCCGAGAATTGCTGCGCCGATTAGATTAGGCATATTTTGCAAAGGCGAACCGAGCGGTTTGATAACGATTTCTTCGGGTTTGATAATCTCGTCAACGAGCAAAGCGCGCGGAACGTCCGAGATATTGAGCAGTAAAATTCGTTCTGTTTCCCGACTCGACGCTTTAAAAGGCAAATCAAGAAGTTCGTTTAAGTGCACGAGTTCGTATTTATAACTTCCGAACTGCAATTTATTTTCGCATTTGGCTTTTTCAAGCAGAGCGCCGGAAATTTCGGTGATCTGTTTGACTATGCCCAGCGGAAAGGCGAAAGTCTGCTCTCCCGCTTTGACGAGCAGTGCCCGCGTTACGGCTAAAGCCATCGGCAGGCGAAGCGTAAAGGTAGTTCCTTTCTGCGCTTCGGAAAAAATCGAAATCGTTCCCTGCTGCCGTTCGACGGCGGTTTTGATGATATTCATTCCGACGCCGCGTCCCGACGTTTGACTGAGCTTTTCGGCGGTCGTTAAACCGGGCAGAAAAATTAATTCGTAAGCCTCTTCGTCGGTCATTGAAGCGGCGCGTTCTCGACTGATTATACCGTTTTGCACGGCTTTGCTCTTTAAAGCCGGAGCCGAAATTCCGCGTCCGTCATCGGAAATCGTCAGTATAACGTGCATTTCTTCGTTAGCGATGCGAACGTTAATCGCGCCTTTTTCGGGTTTTCCCAAAAGGCGGCGCGTTTCCGGCAGCTCGATGCCGTGCGCGACCGCGTTTCTCAAAAGATGAAGTAGCGGCTCGATCAGCGAATCGAGAACCTGCGTATCAATATCTAATTCCTCACCTTCGATATTCAGTTCGACTTGTTTGTTTTCCTCCTCGCAGGTGACGCGCGCCGTTCGCATCAAACGAGCCGAAAGCGTCCCGAAATTAACCATTCTGATGCGCAAGAGTTTGTCCTGCATTTCTTCGACCAGACGGCGCTGCGAGTCGAAAAGCATTTCGAGATTTCCGCGCAAGCCGTCGAGCGCGGTGTTGATGGCGAAAGCGTCACTCGCCGATTCAGCGAGCTCGCGCGCGGATTGATGAAAATCGGTGTAGCGGTCGAATTCGAGCGAGTCGAATTCCGGCGGAGAATCGTCGCTCGTATTAAAATCAGCGATTTCAAATTTCGAGTTTTGAAGTTTGAACTTTAAGCTTTGAAACTTAAATCTCGAACTCTCGTTGACGAGCATGTTCGCTTCAAAATTGGTTTCGAGCTTGGCAGTCGAGCGCTGCAAACGGTTGGTCGTGTGATGCAGCTCTTCGATTTGACGGTCGAGTTCACCGAGGCGACGCTCGAAAACCGAACGACTGATGACTAATCCGTGAACGATTTTCACTAAATCATCGAGTTTTTCAAGCGAAACTCGAACCACGGATTTCGAGTTTTGCGTTTGAGCTTTTTGATTCGAATCGGTATTTTGTTCGATTTCGTTTTCGGAAACGGTTTTCACCGCCGGCGATTTCGCTTCTACCGGTTGGGTTTCGACAGCCGGAACATCAACTTTCGGGGCGGCGAGCGCGTTCATAAGGCAATCGAAATCTTTGTAAATTTCGGCAATCTTTGTCGACAGCCGCGCGGATTTCTCGCCGCTGGTCATCGCGCTCAAACAATCGGTCGAAGCTAAAAGAATTTCAAAGATTTCGCGGTTTCCGGCAATTTCGTGCTCCGCCATATAATCGAGCAAATCTTCGACGCGGTGCGCGAGTTCAGAGGGTTTTTTCAATCCGACGATTCCCGCCGAACCTTTGAAGGTGTGGGCGTTGCGGCGAATTTCCAGTAGGGCTTCACGGTTTGCGGGCGTCTGCGCGAGTATTTCGAGGTTGACGTTGATACTTCGCAGAAGATCTTCGGCTTCGAGCGCGAAAATTTCGAGCATTTCCTCGTCAATTTCAAAAGTATCTTCTTCTGTTTCAAAATCGTTTTCTGCGATTTTAAAGTTGTTTTCAGCCGAAAGATTCTCTGGTATTTGCCCGTTTGTTGCTTCAACTTTCTTCGATGACGCGGTGACACACAACTTTTCAAAAGATTCTTCGATAAAATCGTTAAAATCAATCGGAAAATCATCGGCGTTCAAACGTTCTCTGAGCAGTAGGGCTTCGATTGCCGATATTTGGTCGAGCAAAGTTCGCGAATCTTCTTCTGTCAGCGCTTGTCGCTCGGCGACAATCAACGAAAAATCAGATTCGAGTTTAGCCGCCGCTACGCCTAGTTCCTTAAACCCGATGGCGAACGCCGCGTTTTTTATCGTGCCGATTTTCAGCAGTGAAGTCTCCAGCTCGCCTGCCGCTGCCGTTTCGCTTTGCAAGCCGACAAGAATGCCGCCGCGAATTGCCGGCAGAAGGCTTTCGACTTCTTCGATAAAAATTTGTAAAACTTCGGGATCAACCACTTGATTTCGGATTTTAGATTACGGATTTTCGATTTATTTTTGCCGCAGATTTTTGCGCATCGGCAGATCATTTTCCGGCACGCTGGCTTTTATCCGGGATTTTTGCTTTTTCAATTTCTGTGAAAAAATTATCTTCCGGATTTCAGAGTTTAATTCAAAAACGCATTTACATTCGGCGTCGGTGATTTAGGAAAATTTCTATCGTTCGGCAATTTGAACGGGGCGACCGAACCGCGAAGCTGTTCGGAAAGTTTGACGAGCGTTTTCACCGAATCAGCCGCACGTTTTGTTCCGGTTTGCACCTGTTCGGTTATTTTCGAGATGTTTTCCATCGCTCCGGAAATTTCTTCCGAGCTTTTCGCCTGTTCTTTGGCGGATTCCGAAATTGACTGCAAAAGCTCGGCGAGCCGTCCGGAAACCTGCTCGATTTCGATTAACGCTTGTCCGGCTTTGTCGGCTAAAGCCGAGCCGACGACGACCTGATGAATCGTTTCTTCCATTGACGCGACGACATCTTTGGTTTCGCTCTGGATTGTCTGGGCGAGCTGTGCAATTTGCTGCGTCAGACGGTTAGAGCGTTCGGCGAGCCGTTCTACTTCCTCGGCGACGACGGCAAATCCCGCGCCCGATTCTCCGGCGGCGGACGCTTGCAGCGAGGCATTTAAAGCCAGAAGACTCGTTCGGTCGGAAAGATCATCGAGCAACCCGACGATAAGGCTGATTTCCTGTGAGCGTTCGCCGAGTTTTTTGATTCGCTTTGCGGTTTCCTGCACCTGCCTGCGAATTTGGTTCATCGCGTTGATGTTGTCCTGCACGGCTTTCGTGCCGTAACGGGCGCTGCCAAGGCTGTCGCCCGCGACCTGCGCCGAAAGCGAAGCGTTTTCCGAAACTTCCTGGATTTGAAGAGCCATACTCGAAATCGCCGAAGTCGTTCGTGTGATTTGCGCGCTCTGAACTTCGCTTCCGGTCGTTAATTGTTCGGTCGTGTCATTTATCGCGTTGGCGGAAACGCTGACCTGAAACGTTACGTCTTTAACCTGTCTGATTAACGAGCGAAGCTCGCGCGTCATCAAGTTAAAAGCTCCGGCAATCGCTCCGGTCATTTCCTGTGAAACTTCCGCCTGAACGGTCAGATCTCCGGCGGCGACTTCGGAAACTTCGGTCAAAAGTTTTCTGATCGAATACTCCAAACGGTCGCGTTCGTCTTCGGTTTGAACGAGGGTGCATAATTTGTCAATCATTTCTTGAAACGCGCGTCCGAAAACGTCGGCGTCTGAACGAAGACGAACTCGCGCCGTTAAATCGCCCGCCGCGATTTGTCTGGCAATCGCCGATTTTTCCTGCAAATAAGCGGAAATATCGCCGAGCGAATCGAGCAATTCGCTTTGCGTTTCTTCTTTGAACGGCTCGCCGAGCGAAATTTGGTGCGCGATTTCCGCCGCTTCCTTGATTTCGCCGCTTAGTTTCATATTTGAGTAATTAGTCGCCGCCAGCGAGAAAACGGCTAACGCGACGGCGAAAAAAACCGTGAGAACTCCGGCTGCCTTATTGTCTGTTAAATCGAAATAAGCGGCGCCGACGAGCGCCGCGCCGAGCACAAGGAAAATTACAGCCAGCAGTGAGAAAAGTTTTGTTATTAAATTCCAAATCGGATTGTTCAGCATTTTCTTTTCCTAAAACTTCAAACGGAAATAACCTCATCGTAATCCACAATCAAATCGGCGTAAGCCGTTTCCCGCGGCGTATTGATCGGAGCCGCGATTTCGGTTTCGTTCGTCGGCGCGTGAGAAGTGAAATTCTTTGTCGAGTTCCGCAAATTTTCCAACAAACCGAAAAGACCGCTGATGTCCGTTTCCGTTTGTTTCAATTTTTCGAGCGCTTTTTCTCGCCCGCCGATTGATTCGAGAAAAACTTGCAGCGATTTTTGATTTTCGACGGATTGTTCGGAAAAACGCGTAACGAGTTTTGAATGCGAATTTAGAAAACCTTCGGCGTCCTTTTCGAGTTCGTTTAGTAAATTTCCGTTTTCCGCCGCAGTTTTTGAAAGATTCGCCGTTTCTCGAACGGAAGTTTTCAAGGAATTTTCGATTTCCGCGATTTCCGCCGTAATTGATTTGTTCAGCGAAGAGATTTCATTGTTCGTGCTTCCAGCGCGCGCGGAAAGACGTTCAACTTCTTCCGCCAGAACGGAAAAGCTGAAATTTTTATCGGTGTTTTCGACCGCTTGAATCGAAGCGTTAAGCGCGATCAGGTTCGTTCGTCTGGCTAGATCTTCGACGGTTTTGGCAATTTTAGTAATTTCCGAAGAGCATTCTCCGAGATTTCCGGTTCTTTTTAGAACTTCCTGCAACTGGTCGCGAAGAATATTCGTCGAGTTAGAGATTTCCCGCGCCACGAGCTTTCCTTTGCGCGCTTTTTCGATTGCGCCGTTGACGATTGAAACCGAAACGGAAAATTCCTGAGAAAATTTGTCAGCGTCGGACTGTTGTTTTAGTGCATGCGCCGCTTGATGCAGCTTCTGAATTGAGTTTTCGTCCGTGTGAACTATCGAGCGGATTGTTTTTTCGGCTTTGCCGGCTGTCGTTTGCGCCTGATTCGTGTCTTGTCCGACTTGTCTCGTAATCTCGTTGAGTCGGCGAATCAGAAATTTAATGGTTTCGGAAATATCGCGCGTTTGCGGAAAATCGCACGAAATATCGCCGCCGAGCGAGCCTTTGCGAACGTCTGCGACATCTGCGGCGAGTTGCGTGACCGCCGTTTCGAGTTTGCTCAATTCCTGTTTGGCGTAAATTGATTCGGAAACTTTGGCGAGCAATTTCTGAAACGAGGCGCTGAGACGGTCGGAATTTTCGAGCGGTGTGAGCGCGACGTTCGTATTTCCCGCAGCGACCGTTTCCATTAATCCGACGATTGTCTGCAACTGCTGGCTGTTTCGATGCAGCGTTTCGAGCAATTGGTCGGTTTCGGTCGAGCCGGTCGTTTTCGGCAAACTGACCAGTGAGCTTCTTTCCAGACTTTTCGCCAGCAGCGAAACCTTTTCAATCGGGCTGACCACTTCGTTGGAAAGCCACCAGCCGAAAATCATCACCGTGCACGATAAAACCAGAAACGGAATGAAAACCGCGTAAAAAGTATCGTTTGTAAAAAATGAAACGATCAGGTAAGAAATCAAGCCGAAAGTGCAGATAAAAAACGCCAGCGCGCTCGTCGCCAGCCAGATTTTGCCTCTGAGCGAGTTTAGCAGCGAGTTGGCGGAACGTCTAGCCATAATTTTCTTCTAAACCGTAGGATGAAAAATTAATCCGAGCCTGCGAGCGACTTGAGCAGTTTGGCGCAATCAATGAGACGCACGATTTTCGATTGATACGAGAGCTGTGCGTAAACGTAAGGCGATTCGTTTTCTCGAAGCGCTGAGCGGGCTTTTTCGTTCAAAGCCGCTATTTCGCACAATTTATCTGCGGAAAATGCAATTGCCGTATCGTATTTATGGGTGTTCAAAACAATTAACTTTGTTTTCGAAGACGCCGGTTTCGATTTTTCGCCGATAATCGCTGGCAGATCGGCAACCGCCATAATTTCGCCGCGCAGATTGCCGATTCCCAAAAGCCATTCGGGCGAGTCGGGCAGCGCCGCAATTGGAACCGGCTGCGTAACCTCCGCTACGTTGTGAGCCGAAATGCCGTAAAGCTGCTCGTTCAGATAGAAAACGAGAAACTTTTCGCCGTCGGCTTGTTCGGAGTCCTCGTTAATTTCGAGCAGATTAACGGAATCGGAAAAACCAATCGGCGGAATCGAACGCGCTCCGATTGGTTTTTCCTGAACGAAATCATTCATTTTCGTGTTTCTTACGCTTCGATTGAAACGGGAAATTCCTCATCGGAAAAAACGTTTTCGCCGTCGTTTTTAATGTAAACGTCGAGCGCTTTCATCAAGGTTTCCGGTCCGAAAGGTTTCGTAATGTAACCGGTCGTTCCAGCCATCCGACCGCGAACTTTGTCGAAGAATCCGTCTTTGCCCGAAATCATCACAACCGGAATTTCTTTTGTCAGCGGATTGCTGCGGATGAGTTTGCAGACCTGATAACCGTCCATCCGCGGCATCGTAATATCGAGCAGAATCAAATCCGGCTCGATTTCGTTTAATTTGGCGAGCGCGTCCATCCCGTCAACCGCGCAGACTACTTCGTGACCGCTTTTTTCCAGTTTCCCGGAAATCAATTTGCGCACCGTCGGGCTGTCGTCAACGACGAGAATTTTTCTGCCTTTTAATTGCGAGTCATGCGCCTCTTCCTGTCTTTCGATTTCTTCGAGACGGATCGCCAGTGCGTTGACCTGCGAGCTTAAAAGCACGTCGTTGGGATTCGCCTGCGAAGCTTGCTGCAGATAGGAAAATCCGCGCCGGAAGTTTTTCAAATTTATATGACCGATGCCGAGATAAAGCAATTCGTTTTCGCTCAGACTGATAACGTCGGTGTCCGCTTCCATTCGCTCGACGGCGCAGCTGAGCATTTCCGCATCGGAATTCTGATTGCCGAGCAGCATTTCCAAATCCGACAGCGAAAGCACGGCGCGGCAATTTTGGCAGGCGAACGCTTGAACATCGTTTTCAAAGGCACAAAACGGGCAGTCGAAAAATTCGAGCTGAAATCTCGGTGAGATTTTCAGAGTTGACTCGCTGGAAAATTCATTTTCTTCGGCTTCGCCTGCGAAGTTTTCGATTTCCATCAAATCCGATTCTTCGAGGAAAACTTCGTCCGTTAAATTTAATTCGTTTGAGTGTTTGTTTTCAGTGTGATTATTTTCTAGTTCGAGCATGTTTTCTTCCTTATAAAAGTTATTTTCTGAGCTGTTATTTTCCCATTGCTCCGTTTCGCCGATAATAGAAACGGCATCATTATCAGCGATAAAATTTTCTTCCGAATAGGATTCGAGTTCAAAAAAGGCTTTTTGATCAGCCTCATTCGCTACTGTTTCGCTTTCGTTTGATAAATCTTCTTCGGCGGGGGAAAATTGTTCGGCGCGGATGTCTTCGTCGGCGAAAGTATCATCTTCGAGAACAGACCAATCGTTTTCTTCGAGGCTTAAATCAGGCTTCGTTTTTTCTTCGTGTAATTCTTCGGAATGAAAGAAATTCGGTTCGGCTTTTGTTTCTTCCTTTTCAGTCGTGCTTGATTCGGTCGAAACAGCGACATTTTTCATGAATGCTTTCAACGAACTCAAACCGGCAATCGCGGCTTCGTGAGCGTGATCGAATTCGAGGATTTTTTCATAACATTTGATTTTTTCAGCGAAATTGTCGCTCAGATGCGACTTCAGAAGCCAAGCGTCCGTCAAACGCGGCGATATGCGCAGCGCTTCGGCGAGCAATTCATTCGCCGCCGTCCGGTCGTCAGCGTAAACGGCGACCGCTTTCAACAAAAGCGTTTGCGCCGTTTCGCCGTTTATTTCATCGAGCGCTTTTTGAGCCGCTTCGTTTTTCGGATTGATATTGAGAACTTTGTCCAAAAATGTGCGCTTTTCTTCGGCGGAATTAGATGAAAAAGCCAGCCACAGCCAGGCTGATTCGTTTCGGGCGTCATAAGCGGCGGCTTGATAAAAGCTTTGCCTGGCGAAATCGTTTCGGCACGATTCCACGGCATCAATGCCCCGTTGCAGGAAATTCGCGGCAAGCTTGGCTTTCGTTTCTTTCATCAATTCAAGCGCGCGCTCGTTCGTCGGATTAATTTCCAGAACATTGCCGAGAAAAAAAAGCAATTCTTCCGGGTATTCGCTGATCGAGGCGAGGCACAGCCAGACGCTTTCGCTGTGCGGTTCAATTTCGGCGGCGCTTAGAAGCATTTGACGCGCTTCATTCAGATTGCCCGCGCGAGCGGCTTTGATGCCCGAATGCAGTGACGCCTGCGCAGATGAAACGTCGCCGCCGAAATTACCGAAAATCTCGATTTCATTAAATGAAAGCGTTGAAGGACTCGACTCAAATTCCAATCTCATAGCTTTGAAGAAAGAAGGTTTTTACAATCTGTTTTGTGAAAGATTAAGCGGCAGTTCAGCAGATACCTGATTCCGAAGTTAGATTGATAGCAAGCCCGGTGCCAGGCATAAGGTAGATTCGCAATCGCCTGTAAATGCATTTTTAATCAGTAAAATTCGAGGTTTCAGCTAAATTTAAGGTAAAATGAAATTTAATGAGATATTAATGAAGTGACAAAATTTGACAGGCTTTATTGACAAAAAGTAGCAATTTCAAAGATGTTGTTTTCAGCTCGAAAATCGAAAAATTAAAATATTTTCGAGGTACGCTGAAATCGTAATCAGCAGAGATTCGTCTTGTGAAAAGAAATATGAACGAAAGAGAAAAACACTTCGACGTAATCATTATCGGCGGCGGCGCAGCCGGTCTTTCCGCCGCTTTATGGTGCGACGAATTGGGGCTTTCGACTTTGCTTCTGGAAGAAAAAGCGGAATTAGGCGGTCAGTTGCTTTGGGTCTACAACGCGATTGAAAATCATCTCGGCGTTGAAGCGGCAAACGGGCGCGAATTGCGCGATTGTTTCACCCGGCAGATTGAAAAACGCCGCTTCTTAAAACGTCTGAGTGCGAAAGTTTCAGCGGCGGATTTAGCAAACAAAGCCGTTACGCTCGAAAACGGCGAAGAGTTTTCGGCGCAAGCTTTAATAATTGCAACCGGCGTCCGTCGCCGCAAATTAGGCGTAGAAGGCGAAAATGCTTTTGCCGGAAAAGGCATTATCGAATCGGGCAAAAAAGATGCCGCTTTCACTGCCGGAAAAGAAGTTTTAGTCATCGGCGGCGGCGATGCGGCGCTCGAAAACGCTTTAATCTTAGCAGAAGCGGCAAACAAGATTTTTCTCGTTCACCGGCGAGAAAACTTTCGCGGCAGAAAGGAGTTTCTCGAAAAAGTTTTGCGTAATCAAAAAATAGAAATTTTCACCGAAACAGTCGTTCGGCGATTTGCCGGAAACGAAACAATAAATACGGTCGAGATCGAGAATTTGCGAACCGGAGAATTGCGCAGTTTGCCCGTTCAAGCCGTTTTGATTCGCATCGGAGTCGAACCCAACACTGATATTTTGCGCGGAAAAATTGATCTCGACGCCGACGGCTACATAAAAACAGACGGCAACTGCGAAACTTCGGTGAAAGGAATCTTTGCCGTCGGCGACGCCGCCAATCCGCTCGCGCTGACCGTCAGCAGCGCGGTCGGAACTGGCGCAACGGCTGCAAAAGTAATTTATTCTCTGCTGAATTTTAACAAAGATACAAAAAAATAGATGATTCAACCGAAAAAATGAATTTATGTTAAATTCAACAATCGTTTTTGTGAATCAAAAAGAGAATTTGTTAACATTTACGCCAGTTTTTGCACATTTTTGTTCCGTTTCGTAGTTTTTGTCCAACTTTTATTTTCTTTTCGCTAGTGGAACGAAAAATGCGTTAATTGTTATTGTTTTACTCTTCAGGTGATTTTTATTTAAAAAAATAAAGGAGGACCAATGAGGTTTAGCATTTTAAAAACTAAAGTCTTTTTGACTGCGCTCACAGTTTTATTAATTACAGCGGCTAACGGGGTATATGCGCAAACAGACGTAGCTGAAATTACGGGTACTGTTGCCGATGCGCAGGGTGCTGCCGTAGCGGGCGCGACGGTTACTTTAAGCAACCAAGAAAGAGGATTTAGACGAACTACTCAAACTTCCGAAAGCGGTGTTTACACTTTTGCCGGTATTCAGCCCGGTACTTACAACGTCGAGGTCGAAAAATCAGGCTTCAAAAAATCTGTGCAGTCAAATGTACAGGCTCTGATTTCTAACTCTACCCGAGTTGATCTTGCTCTTGTAATCGGAGACGTTTCGGAAATTGTTACTGTTACCAGTGATACGCTTGACGCACAAGTCAATACGACAGATGCGGCTATCGGTCACAATTTTCAACCTGTCCAAATTCAACAGCTTCCAACTGATTCAAGAAACATAGCCGGTTTGTTGAGTCTTCAACCGGGTGTTACCCGCGAAGGATATGTAAACGGCGGACGCAGCGATCAGGCAAATATAACGCTTGATGGCGTTGACGTAAATGATCAGCAATTAGGAACAGCATTTTTTTCAGTTCTGCGCGCAACCGCTGAATCGGTTGAAGAATTTCGCGTTACGACGACGAATGCCAACGCGGATCAAGGTCGTTCATCAGGAGCTCAAATATCGCTTTTGACAAGAAGCGGTAGTAACGATTTTTTCGGTGCCGCTTTTTGGCTTCCGCGCCGAACAGTCGGTTCGGCAAACAATTTTTTTAATAATCGTTCCGGACGTTTTGTTGCCACCGATCCGCAGGTAATTGCCGGATTCGCCAGCGTCGGGGAGGAAAGATCGCCGCGCCCGAATATCAACCGTGATGTGTTCGGCGGAGCTATTGGCGGTCCGATTATCAAAGACAATTTGTTCTTTTTCTATTCCTATGAAGGTTGGCGGCAAAAGATTGAAGTGCCTACGACCAGCATTGTGCCTTTACCGAGTTTAGGGCAGGGAATACTTAGATTAAGAGAAAGCAATGGCAACGTTGTCTCGGTCTCGCCCACACAATTTAATACATTTTTCCCCACTGCCAGACAGAATCCAGCTGCCCTTGCCGTTCTTGCCGCCGCCGCTGCGCGTTATCCCGCAAACGATCCGAGCGCGGGCGACGGTTTAAATACATCGGGTTATCGTTTTAACGCGCCGACGACTTATGAACAAAATACCCATGTATTAAGGTTAGACTGGAATATTAACAATAATCAGCAATTGTTTGTTCGCGGAAACAAGCAACATGATGTGTCTGTTAATGCTCCGGCTTTTCCCGATACGCCTGCCGCATCGGATTGGGATCATAATACGGGCGTTGCCGTAGGTCACACGTGGACGTTAGGCAGCAACAAAGTCAATGTTTTTCGTTACGGATTAACTCGCCAGGCTTATACGCGCGGCGGAGATGCTACTGAAAATGCGATTAGCTTCCGGTTCGTTTATTCTCCGTTAAACTTTGAATATTCTTTGAGCAGAGTAACTCCGGTGCAAAATTTTACCGATGATTTTACCTGGACGGTCGGTAATCATACGGTGCAGTTTGGCGGAAATGTCAGACTTATTCGTAACAAAAGAAGTGATTCATCTCCGGCATATGACGTAGGAACTATAAATCCTTCGTATTATTCCGGTTCGGGGCGCTCGCTGTTAAATCCGCTTGTTCGTACTAACAGCAACCCAAACGGTTTTGCCATAACCAATACTAATTTGGATTATCAAGCAGCCGTTGCCGCTTTAATCGGAAGATACAGCGAGTATACGGCATACTACAATTATGATTTGCAAGGCAATTTATTGCCTCAAGGAACAGTAATTGATCGTAACTTTGCGACAGAAGAATACGACGCATATGTACAGGATTCGTGGAAGATTCGTCCTAGTTTTACCTTGAATATGGGACTTCGCTATTCTTTGAGCCGTCCGGTATATGAAACTGGTGGTTATCAAATTCGTCCCAGTATTCCCCTTAGCGATTATTTTGATAGTCGTTTGTTAGGTGCCGCAAGCGGAATTCCTTACAATCAGATTCTTAATTTTGAGCTTGCCGGTCCGAAAAATGACGCGCCTGGTTTTTACAGTCTTGACAAAAACAACTTTCAGCCGCGTATTTCAGCTGCTTGGTCGCCAAACTTCAAATCAGGCTTTTTGAGCAAACTTTTTGGAGCCAATAACGAATCGGTGTTTCGCGGTGGGTTTGCCATCACAAATGACTATTTCGGTCAGCAATTAGCCGTTACTTTTAACGGTTTAAGCACGCTCGGATTTTTAACCTCCGATACTATCGCTCCCAACACATACAATGTAACAACCAGCTTGGGACCCTTATTTACCGGATTCGGACAGCGAATCAATAATTTGCCGGGTATGTCGCCGCTCACCGATCGGTTTCAGACTCCGGCTGATGAAGACACGCGCATCGAGTTGTCTTTAGACTCTAAACTGGTTTCGCCGATCAACTACAGTTGGAACTTTACTTACGGACGCAAACTGCCGAAAGGTCTCTACATCGAAGCCTCTTATGTTGGTCGCAAAGCGCGTAATTTGCTCGTTCAGCGCGACATTATGGCTTTGAACAATCTTGTTGATCCGGTTTCGGGAATGGATTGGTATACGGCTGCCGGACTACTTTACGACGCTTATTATTCGGGAAAGCCAACGAGTAGTATTGCACCGATTCCTTATTTTGAAAATCTTTTCCCGGGGCTTAATTCTTCTTTAGGTCCTGTATTCGGTCTCGGCGCGCAGCCTAATTCGACGCGCGCAGCCTACAGTATTCACAACAACTACGCCTTCGGCGACTGGACTTATCTACAGCTTCTGCTTGATGACGATTTTGCCAATGGTCGTTGGAGCAATTTGTTCTACCAACCGCAATACGGCGCATTTACGGCTTTCAGCACCGTCGGAAAATCCGATTATCACGGCGGAAGTTTGTCGGTTCGCCAGCGTTTGGGCGAAAGCTTCTTATTTGACTTCAACTACACGTATTCAAAATCAATGGACGACGCCTCGGGTCTGCAAACCAGTACTGCTTACGGGTCTGCTTTCATTCTCAACGCTATTCGTCAGCAGGATAGCTATTCGTTTTCCGATTTTGATACGCGGCACGTCATCAATGCTAATGGAATCTGGCAATTACCTTTCGGAAAAGGACGTAAATACTTTAGTGATTTACATCCGGTTGCCGACGGATTACTCGGCGGATGGCAGTTGGGCGGTATTTTCCGCTGGAACTCGGGTTTGCCGTTCAGTAATTTGATTGATCTTTCCGGTTGGGCGACAAACTGGCAGATTCGTTCGCGTGCTGTGAGAATTGCGCCTATTCAAACTTCGCCGAATCGTGGAGAAAACGGACAAGATGCAAACATTTTTTCCGATTTAACGCAGTTGACGAATTCAGTTCGCCCGCCGCGCCCCGGTGAAACCGGAGACCGAAATGTCTTTCGCGGAAATCCTTTCTCTCAGCTTGATATGAACTTGGGTAAAACATTCAATATGCCATGGAATGAAAATCATAAACTTCAATTCCGTTGGGAAGTGTTCAATGTTTTCAATCATCAATATCTCGACGAAGGAAGTCTTTCGGCATTCAGTTTTGTTCCGGCTGATCCTTTTGGGGCTCCGGCTAGTTTGTCCAATAACACGGGTGAATTTACGGACATTAAGGGAATTCCGAGACGTATGCAATTTGTTTTGCGCTATTCTTTCTAAAATTGAAAGATTGATTGGTATTCTGGCTAGGGCTTATGCTCTAGCCTTTTTTATTGCATAACAAATGCAGTAGGAAAATGTAATAGTATTTGTAAATTCAACCTTAAATTTAAAATTTAATTGCGAAAGTTTTGCGTGACCATTAATCCGCGTTTCCCGCCGTCGAGAATGCCGATTCCGAGACGACCGAATTTCGGTTCCAATATATTCGCGCGATGTCCGGGCGAATTCATTAATCCGGTGTGCGCGATTTGCAGCGTCGGCGCGAGAGCGAGATTTTCGCCGGCGGTTCTAAAACGCACTTCGGCTTCGCGCATTCGGTCGAACGGAGTTTTGTTTTCGGGCGTATTATGCGAAAAATATCCGCGGCTGAACATATCGGCTGAATGTCGGCGGGCGACTTCGGTCATTTCCGGGTCTGGATCGAGCGGTTTAAGTCTCTGAGCGATGCGTTCGCGGTTGACGAGTTCGAGCATTTCGGCTTCCAAATCGGGACGCGGGCGATAATTCTCAACCTTGAACGGCAATTCGATGCGTTCGTTCGATTCCGGTTTGATTGTAATTCGGTTTAAGGTTCGCTCGACGGCTTTATCGAAAATCGGATAAAGGGCATTTTCTACTTCTTCGGTGTAAACGGCAAGCCGATTTGCAACTCGGCTTTCGCGTGTGGTTTCGTAGATACCGTCGGAAAAAGGCATTGACAAAAGCAAAGCCGACACGATTGCCGCCGTGATCAAACCGCACGCCGCGCCGGGAATAACTCCGAAAAGACGATTAATGCGGTGCTCGTGCGTTTCTTTTGAAATGCGCTTGAGAAGAGCATTGCCGAGCAACTGGATAAACACGCCCGCGACGATGAAGATTAAAATAAAAGCGAACGGGTTATTCCATGTTTCAGACCAGCCGGTAATCAATTCGAGCCAAACGGCGAACGGCTGATAAAAGTATAAAGCCGCCAGAAAACTTAGAATCCAGCGCGTTAAATACAATAATCCCAAAATAAAACCGCGCCGCCAGCCGCCTATTGCGCTTAGTAGAATGATTAATACGAGAAGAATGTCAATGTAATTGAAAATCATAACTCACCCTTTGCTCAAACCTGTTTTCTGAAACCTGAATTACATATTTGATTGCATAGCCGGCTTTATGGTTTGTAAAAACTTTAAGTTCGTACTTGAAAGAAATCCGCCTTGAATTCAATAATCTAAATCTGAATTTTGTAATCTTAATTTGGTAATCAAAAACTGCGCGCCGCTCGCGCTTTATTATAATTACGGAGAAATAATAATGTCAGAAAATAATCGCAGTTCAATCGAATCCACTTTAACGGAAGCCAGAGTTTTTCCGCCGCCCGCCGAATTTGCCGAGCAGTCGCATATCAAAAGTTTCGAGGAATACGAACGCATCTACGACGAAGCCGCTAAAAATCCCGAAGAATTCTGGGCTTCGGTTGCCGAAAATCTGCACTGGTTCAAAAAATGGGACACGATTTTGGAATGGAACGAACCGCACGCGAAATGGTTTGTCGGCGGGAAAATAAACGCTTCGTATAATTGCCTCGACCGGCATCTGGAAACTTGGCGGAAAAATAAAGCGGCGATTATATGGGAAGGCGAACCGGGCGAAGTGCGGACTTTGACTTATCAACAGCTTCACCGGCAGGTTTGTAAATTCGCCAACGTGCTGAAAAAGGTAGGCATTAAAACCGGCGACAGAGTCGCGCTTTATATGCCGCTCGTACCGGAACTTGCGATTGCGATGCTCGCCTGCGCGCGAATCGGAGCGACGCACACGGTTATTTTCGGCGGTTTTTCGGCGGATGCGATTCGTGACCGCGTGAACGACGGGCAGTGTAAATTGATCGTAACGGCAGACGGCGGTTACCGGCGCGGAAGCGAAATAAAATTAAAAGAAACGGTTGACCGAGCCGTCGAGCACACTCCTTCGGTCGAAAACGTGATCGTTTACCAGCGCACGAAATCGAAAATCAATATGAGCGTCGGGCGCGATTACTGGTGGCACGAATTGATGGAAACAGTCAGCGACGATTGCCCGGCGGAAGAGTTGGATTCGGAACATCCGCTTTATATTCTCTATACATCGGGCACGACCGGAAAGCCGAAAGGCATTTTGCACACGACCGGCGGTTATTTAACGCAGACTTTTATCACGACGAAGTGGGTTTTCGATTTAAAAGACGAAGACACGTATTGGTGCACGGCGGACATCGGCTGGGTGACCGGGCATTCTTATGTCGTGTACGGACCTCTGGCGAACGGCGCGACCGTTTTGATTTATGAAGGCGCGCCGAATTACCCGGACTTCGACCGTTTCTGGCGAATTATCGAGCGTCACAAAGTAAATATTTTTTACACCGCGCCGACGGCGATTCGTGCTTTTATCAAATGGGGCGAGCAATATCCGCTTAAACACGATTTGTCGAGTTTGAGACTTTTGGGAACGGTCGGCGAACCGATCAACCCGGAAGCATGGATGTGGTATCACGCGATAATCGGCAAACGCCGATGCCCGATTGTTGATACGTGGTGGCAGACCGAAACCGGCGCGATTATGATTTCGCCGATTCCGGGCGCGACGCCGACTGTTCCCGGAACCGCAACGCGACCTTTTCCGGGAATTATGCTCGATATTCGTACTCGTGACGGCGCATCGGTCGGTACGAACGAAGGCGGTTATCTGGTCGTGACAAAGCCGTTTCCTTCGATGCTGCGAACGATTTGGGGCGACGACGAAAGATACAAAAAGCAATACTGGTCGGACATTCCCGGGGTTTATTTCGCAGGCGACGGCGCGCGACGCGACGAACGCGGTTATTTCTGGATTATGGGCAGAGTTGACGACGTGATAAACGTTTCGGGGCATCGGCTCGGTACGGCGGAAATCGAAAGCGCACTCGTCTCGCACGAAGCCGTCGCCGAAGCTGCCGTCGTCGGTCGCCCGGACGAATTGAAAGGTCAGGCGATTGCCGCATTCGTGTCTTTAGAAGGTGGAAGAAAGGGAAGCGAACTTTTGAAAAACGAATTGCGCGCGCACGTCGCAAAGGAAATCGGTGCGCTCGCCAAACCCGACGATATTCGTTTCACGGATACTTTGCCGAAAACCCGCTCGGGCAAAATCATGCGCCGCCTCTTGCGGGAATTGGCGTCGAGCGGAACGGTCGCCGGTGACGTTACGACGCTCGAGGATTTTTCGGTTTTGGAAAAACTTCGGCAGGATGAAGAATAGATGAGAAAGGAAAATCTTCCTTATCATCTACCTCGCGGCAAAAGAGTCATTGCCAGTTATATTATGCAGATGGCGCGTGTCGTTAAGAGCTAAAACTCGAAGGTTGTTTCGACCGCGAATTTCAAAACGATTAATGCCGCAATTCGATGTGACGAGCCAGGGCGTTGTTTTTGTTCGCGGTGTGATTGCACCGAGCAGGTAAAGCGTTAAAAAACAAATCGCGCCGGTGTGCGAAAAAACCGCGATTTTTTCGCCTTGACGGACGCGCAAAATTTCTTTTAAAGCTCCCGTCGCGCGGTGCAGCAAATGATTATAGCTTTCGCCTTTTGTGATGACGTGGTGGACATTTCTGTTCACAAGGGCGTAATAATCTTTCGGAAAAGCCGCTTTTGATTCGTCAAAAGTCAATCCTTCCAGAACGCCGACGTGTCGTTCGCGAAAAGCAGAAGTTTTTATAATCGGTAAATTCAAGCGCTTGGCGAGCGGTTCGGCGGTTTGAACGGCGCGAAACAAATCGCTCGAATAAATTGCCTGTATTTTTTCTTTAGCGAGCGCCTGCGCGGTGAGTTTTGCTTGTTCTGATCCGAGTTCAGAAAGCGGCGTCGGGGAATGCCCGCCGAAGCGCCCTTCGGCATTTCCAGCAGATTGTCCGTGTCGGATTAGATAAAGTCTGGTAACAGGCATCTGTTTGAGTTCGTTGAGTTCGTTGAATTCGTTGAATTCGTTGAGTTAGAAGAAAAAAAATCTTTTACTCAATGAACTCAACGAACTCAACGAACCCAATAAACTATCTTAAGCGGCTACGGTTTCGGCTTTCAATTTTTCTGTTTGGTAATGTGTCGTTAAAGCGTCAATAAACTCGTCGAGCTGTCCTTCCATTACCAAATTGAGTTGATGCACCGTTAAACCGATACGGTGATCGGTCACGCGATTTTCCTTGAAATTATACGTGCGGATTTTTTCCGAACGGTCGCCGCTTCCGACCTGCGATTTACGCTCGGCGGATTGTGCGTCGTGAACTTTTTGTTCCTCAATTTCCTGCAAACGAGCGCGTAAAACACGCATAGCTTTTTCGCGATTTTTTATCTGCGATTTTTCGTCCTGCATCGAAACGACCACGCCGGTCGGCAGATGCGTCAGGCGAACTGCCGAATATGTCGTGTTAACCGATTGACCACCCGGACCCGACGAGCAGAACGTATCAATGCGCAAATCGTTTTGATTGATCTGCACGTCAACTTCTTCGGCTTCCGGCAAAACCGCGACCGTAATCGCGGACGTGTGAACTCGCCCTTGAGTTTCGGTCTGCGGCACGCGCTGAACGCGGTGGACGCCCGATTCGTAACGGAGTTTTGAATAAACCTTATCGCCTTCGATCATCGCCACGGCGTCTTTGATGCCGCCGACGCCCGTGTCGGACATGTCCATAATATCCATTTTCCATCCTTGACGCTCGGCGTAACGCGCGTACATTCGCAAAACTTCCGCCGCGAAAAGCGTCGCTTCGTCGCCGCCGGTTCCGGCGCGAATTTCCAAAATGACGTTTTTCTCGTCGTTCGGATCTTTCGGCAAAAGCAGAACTTTCAAATCTTCGTTGGCTTTTTCGAGGTTCGCTTCGATGTCAGCGATTTCTAGTTCGGCGAGTTCGCGCATTTCAGCGTCGTCGGACAATTCGAGAACTTCGCGCGCGCCAGCCAAATCTTCGTTCATTTTTTTTGCTTCGCGGTATTTTTCGACGATTTCGCCCAAACTGCGATGCTGTTTCATCAGCTTTGTGTAAGCTGAAATATCCGACATTATATCGGGCGAAGAAAGCTGTTCGGTTATTTCTTCGTAATTTTGTTCAATTTGTGCAAGTTTTTCCAACATAAAATTTCTTTTGTAATCAAACGACGACTTCCAACTCTCTTTCAAATACGGGCGCGGTTTCGACTTCTGACGGTTCCAGTTTCAGAGATTCTTTTAATGAAACAATCGCAACCTCGAGCTGCTCGTCGTCCGGTTCCTGCGTCGTAATGTTTTGCAGCCAGAGACCGGGCGTCGTCATAAATTTGAAAACCAAACCGCCCTCGTTCTTCGCCGCGTACCGAATTATTTCATACGAAAGACCGGCGACAAGCGGCATCAGCGCGATTCTCACGACAAGGTTCATCACCATCGCGTCAAATTTAATAACCGAAAACAAAACGATTGCCACGAGCATCACGACCATCAAAAACGACGTGCCGCAGCGCGGATGCTGTCGCCGTTGCGATTTCGCATTACCAACCGTCAAATCCAGACCTTTTTCCCAGTTGAAAACCGTTTTATGCTCAGCTCCGTGATACTCGAAAACGCGGCGAATATCTTTCTGATACGACATCGAAACAATCATCGTAATAAAGAAAAACATTCGCACAAGCCCGTCTATCAAGTTGAACGCAATCCACGAATCCGGTTTGATTTCCCAAACGTATGCTTTCGCCGTTTGCCAGAACCCAGCGTCGGCAGCCAGCGCGGGCGCTTGCGCCCAGCCGAGTAAAATGAATAAAACGTTCGTCAAAACGAGCGGCGCGACGACGAAAAGCAGAATGTTAAACGCCAATGCAAAGATAATCGAGCCGACCGCGCTAACCGATTGCGAAGATCTTTTCGCTTTCGATTTTTCCGGCATGGTCACTTTCGCGGGCGCTTTCGTGAAATTTTCATCCGAAGTGCCTTCGACGTAGACGGGCTGCGTTTCAAACTGTTTTGCCTTTACTTTTTCCTTTTCCGCTTCTAAATCTTCTTCATAGATGCGCGCTGAAAAGTTCAAAGCCTTTATGCCGAGCGCCATTGATTGAATCAAAGTCGCACCGCCGCGTAGAACGGGCAGATTGAGCCATTTATATTTGTCGCTCAGTTTCGGCAATTTCTCTGCCGTATGAATGATTGAGCCGTCTTTTTTGCGGCAGGCAATCGCGTAAGCCGAAGGAGTTCGCATCATCACGCCTTCCATCACGGCTTGACCGCCGACAATCAAATCGCGCTGCATACTAAAAAATAAAGATAAAGATTTTTTCATATTATTTTGTATCACTGAATTCGGATTTCAGCCTTACCTTTAAAGATGCCTAATCAACGGAAAATTGCAGAGTGCAGATAAAAATAACGCCGACTTTTTTGTACGCATCGCGCGGCGTAAAAGTTTTACACTACGAGCGAGCGGCGCACTAAAGCATCGGCGTTAAATTTTATCGGCTAATGTCTGAAATTGGTTAATTTCAAAGCGTTAAGTATTTTATTTAGCTTCCTGCGCGCTGCGGGCATAACGTTTGTTAAAGCGGTCAACGCGTCCGGCTGTGTCAATCAATTTTTGTTTACCGGTAAAAAACGGATGACATTCCGAGCAGATTTCAATATGCAAATCGTCTTTGGTTGTCGAGCGTGTTTTGAAGTTGTTTCCGCAAGCGCAAACAACCGAGATTTCGTTGTAGTTCGGATGAATTTCAGGTTTCATTGTTTTAAATGGTCTCCTATATTTGTTAATGCGTTAAAAGAGCAAACTGTAATAATAAGTGTCATTCAGATGAAAAAGCAAGTCGAAAGGTTCGCCGCTTCGATTAACCTTCGGTTTCGGTTTGATTCTCTCGAAGAAGATTTTCCAGTCTTTGTTCTTCGATGCCGTAAAAATCTTTAATTGATTGAATCTGCTTTTCAAAATTAGCGGCATCGGCATTTTTATTCGATTTAGTTCCGACGATCATATTGTTTTTCGGCGTGTGTTCCGTTCCGACGAACTCGAAAAGCTTCGTCGCGTATCCGCTTTTTTCCAGAAGCAGAGAACGAAGACCGTCGGTGATTGATTCGGCTTCGCGTTCGAGCATAACGCCGTGTTTCAAAATGTTTTTCAGCATTTCCGGCGGCTTAATCTGCGGGCGAATTTCCTGGTGACAGCACGGCGCGACGACGATTAAATCGGCTCCGGCTTTTATTCCTTTAAATATCGCGTCGTCCGTCGCCGTGTTGCAGGCGTGAAGCGCTATTAAAATGTCTGCGTTTTCGATGTCATAATTACCTATATAGCCTTCGACAAAAAGCAGATTCTCGAACTCGCTCGCTTTGGCGATGTCGTTGCAGAGTCCGACGAGTTCCTTTTTCGTGTCAACGCCGGTAACTTTAGCTTTGATTCCGCGCACATTTACGAAATAATCGTAAGTCGCAAAAGTGAGGTAACCCTTGCCCGAACCCATATCAACGATGTTAAGTTCTTTTCGGTCTTTCAAATTTGATTTCTCGAAAAGATTTCCCAAAGTTTCAACGAATTTATTGATTTGCCGCCATTTGTCCTGCTGTTTGTCGCGAATTTCGCCTTTGTCTGTCGCTATGCCGAGCGCTTTCAGATAAAAGCTGTTCGGATCAATCTGGACAGTCTTCTCTCGATTGTGTTCGAGCGAAGGCTTTTCCTTAAAGGTCGGTTTCGCGACATTCAAACGCGATTTTCCTTTTTTACCGACTTCGAGCTGAAAATCGTTTTCGGTCGTAAACAAATGACCGCTGAGAAAATCCGTGCCTAAAATTCCGCGAATAATATTAACGCCTTCGTCGAATTCATAATTTTTCGCCGTATCGCGCGTGTCTTGCCGGTACAGAAAAAAAAGCCTCGTTCCTTTTTTGGTTTCGATTAAGCGAATTAATAGTTTTTGCAAATGCGCGTCCGCGCCTTTATAACGACCGAGAGTCAATTTTACAAAAGTCTCTTTCGCGAGGCTCTGGGAAAAAAAGTTGATAAATTTTTCGATATTTTCGGTTGACATAAACCTAAACTGATCTTAATTGATTATCTTGTTTCGTTTCAACGGTTAGCTGATGTCTCAAGATTCTCTAATAATAGACTGTATCTAATAGTGTAACCTTTTGTCGTGATTTTACAGACTTAGACTGCTTTTGCTTCTTTTTTTCTGCATTTGTTTAATAGCGTCATTCTTTCTGGTTTCAGACGGATGTGCGTAACGCATAACCTGATCAAGACTTGAATGTCCTAACATTGCCGCGAGCGTTAAAAGATCAATCCCGCTGTCCAAAACCCTTGTCGCAAATGTATGGCGACAATCATAAAGGCGAAATTTCATTTTTAATCTTCTGATCGTTGCTAGATGAACCTTATCTAAATTACTGCTCGCTTTGCCACCGTCTTTATCATTGGGGCGTGTTTTTCAGTTGTTAAAGAAAAACAAATAAAAAAAACCGCCTTATAAACTGTCTCCCACAGCAGCAACAAGGCGATTATTAACTATTTTGGCAAGGGGACCAAAATAGATGCTGATTCAAACGCAAAAGCTTTTATTAAAGTTTAAGTTAATCGAAAAAATGTTACGTCGCAACATTCCATTCAGAAAACCTCAAAAGCCGCGCAAGCCGGTAAGATGCAAAGAACGCCTTCCCGGAACAAATATCAAGTGCGGTGCTGAACTTTGCGAAACTGACGGTGAATTCCTTTACGTCACATTTAGACGGCGCGAGATGGCGATGGAGCCTAAACGAACTGATAATCCGTTTCTAAAATGCAGTGAATACGGGTACGAAACTTTGTGGCGTAGAAATTAAGTTTTTGTTTGCCGGCAAAATGCTTTAACACTTTCGTCTCCTAAAAGTCTCTTTGAGACACTTTTGTTTGAATATTCACAATTTGCTTGTTTCTTAGAAAAAGCGAATTGCTTATAGAGATAACTATTAGATTAGGAGAAATGAATGAAACTGAAATTACAATTTATTATTGCAGCTATTATTGTATTAGCAATCTATATTCCCGTTGTACACGGGCAAGCTAATCTAACGTTCAGCGGCGCCAATGGAACCCCCCTGACAATCACGCTCCAACAATCTGTTACATACACTATAAATAATCCAAACTGCACTAACGGTCCTATTTTTGTTTTTGATGGAGCGGGCAGTTTTCCTTCGGTTGGTGGCGATCAGGTTGTCAGCGGAACGATGAGCTTTTCAATCAATGGCGGATCTGCCCAGTTAATTAATAAAACAGGTTCAAACTCTTCTGCTGGAGTCCTTACACCGAATGACATTTACGCACTTAGAAATCCTCTCGTGCCTATATCAAACGGTGATGTTGTTGTGCTTAATGCAGGCTCATATACCACGGCTAATAATATCTCTGGTCCTCCGCCTGCGAACGGCAGTTTTCCTACCTTTATCACCAATGCAGGTCTCGCTGCTGGGTGCAGCGCTAACGGAGTATCATCGTTGCCATCAACGGCTCCGTTTGATTTTGACGGCGACAATAAATCAGACTTTTCCATTTTCCGACCTTCAAACGGTGAATGGTGGTATTTAAGAAGCAGTGACGGCGGCAATAACGCATCTCAATTCGGCACATCAACCGACGTAATGACGCCTGGCGATTACACCGGAGACGGTAAATGGGATTTTGCTTTTTATCGACCTTCAAATGGCACCTGGTACATTCTTAGAAGTGAAGACGGCAGCTATTATGCTTTCCCGTTTGG
This sequence comes from Pyrinomonadaceae bacterium, assembly GCA_036388895.1. Lineage (GTDB taxonomy): Bacteria > Acidobacteriota > Blastocatellia > Pyrinomonadales > Pyrinomonadaceae > SXVE01. The sequence continues at coordinate 42,288 of DASVQY010000015.1, forward strand.
TCTTGGAACTG
>DASVQY010000016.1:0-68029 GCA_036388895.1 Pyrinomonadaceae bacterium
AAAACGGCTCGACTTCCACCAATCAATCGTTTTTCGCAAGCCTTCTTCCAAACCGACAAGTTTCTTATATCCGAGCATCTCGACGGCTAGCGCATTCGATGATTGTGAATGCTTTACGTCGCCTCTTCGTTCCGGTTGATAAGCGGCTTTTACATCCGGTTTACCCGTGATTTCTTTGAGAACTTCCAAAAGCTCGTTCAATGAAATTCTCTCGCCGTTGGCGGCATTCATTACCTCTCCGATTCCTTTTTCTGTTTGCGCTGCTTTGATATTGGCGTCAACGACATTCGCAACATATGTGAAATCTCTCGATTGTTCGCCGTCGCCGTAGATAACCGGCGTTTCGTTTTTCATCAAAGCGTCAATGAATCTGGAAATCACGCCCGAATACATCGAAGAAGGATTCTGCCGCGGTCCGAAAACGTTAAAATAGCGAAGACAGATTGTCTCCAGTCCGTAAACCTTATTGAAAACCTGACAATAATATTCGCCCATCAGCTTTGCCGCCGCGTAAGGCGAAAGCGGCTCCGGACGCATCGTTTCAATCTTCGGAAGAGTCGGTTGATCTCCGTAAGCCGAGCTTGAGGCGGCATAAATTACGCGGCGTACTTTCGCTTCTTTCGCCGCAAGCAAAAGATTCAAGGTGCCGTTGACGCACGCTTCGTGGGTTTCCAAAGGATTTTCCACAGACCGCGGAACGCTCGGCAGCGCAGCTTCGTGAAAAATAATATCTACGTCTTCAACGGCTTTCTTTAACGCTTCGCTGTCATTCAAGTCGCCGCGAATCAAGTCGAAATCGCCGCTTATTTCATCCAAATTTTCCTGAAAACCGGTGATGAAATTATCTAAAATTTTGACCTTTCCGCCTTGTTTGATCAATTCATCAGCCAGATTTGAACCGATAAATCCCGCTCCTCCGGTCACAAGGAATCTCTCTGTTTTCATATTATAAATAATTTGTCAGCACTTCTCGGACCAAACATACACTGAAAGTATTTTAACGTCCTACGCCGACATACTCGAACCCTAATTCACGCATATCTTCGGGTTCGTAAATATTTCGCAAATCAGCGATCTTCGGAGATTTTAGAAGGCTTTTGACTTTCTCCATATCTAGTGCCCGAAACTCGTTCCACTCGGTAATAATAACCAGAGCGTCGGCGCCGTCTATTACATCGTATTCGTCAGTCGCGAATTCAACGTTTTCCAGACAATGTTTGGCTTCTTCCATCGCTACCGGATCATAAGCCTTGATATTTGCTCCGCGTTCCTGCATCGCTTTTATAATGTCTACAGCCGGTGATTCACGCATATCGTCGGTTTGCGGTTTGAACGAGAGTCCTAAGACGCCGATTTGTTTGTTGCTGAAATCACCGATTAATTTTTCGATTTTCGGAATCATCGCTTGCCGCTGCCGCTCGTTTGCTTCAATAACAGCGTCTACTATCAAAGTTTCCACGCCGAATTGATCCGCGACGGTCGTGAGTGCGCGCGTATCTTTCGGGAAACAAGAACCTCCGTAACCCGGTCCGGGGTGTAAAAATTTTCTGCCGATGCGATTATCCATTCCCATACCTCGTGCAACGTCGTGAACGTCGCAGCCGATTGCGTCGCACAAATTCGCAATTTCGTTAATAAAGGTAATTTTTGTAGCGAGAAAAGCGTTCGCCGCGTATTTAATCAGTTCGGCTGCTTCGAGCGAAGTAATGACAACCGGCGTTTCAATCAGATAAAGCGGGCGATAAAGGTCTTTCATAATCGCTATCGCGTCTTCTTCGTTGCTGCCGATAACAACCCGGTCGGGGCGCATAAAATCATCAATAGCAGCGCCTTCACGCAAAAATTCCGGGTTCGATGCGACGCCGAAATTGGTTTTTATTTTCTGATGTTGATGAACGAATTCTTTAAGCCATTTTCCTGTGCCGACCGGAACAGTTGATTTCGTCACGAGAACTTTGTAACCGTTCATCGCTTCGGCAACATCCTTTGCCGCCTGCTGGTAAAAACTCATATTCGGCGAGCCGTCTTCCTTTGGCGGAGTTCCGACGGCTAAGAAAACGACCAAAGCCTGTTCGACCGCAGATTTTATATCAGTCGTAAAATGAAGCCGCCCGGCTTTCGAGTTTTTCTCTACAATAGCATCCAAACCCGGTTCGTAAATGGGAATAATACCTTTTTTTAAGTTTTCAATTTTAGTTTCATCTACGTCAACGCAGGTGACTTCAACTCCAAACTCAGCGAAGCAAGCGCCTGTCACTAAACCAACGTACCCCGTTCCAATAACTGTAATATGCATAGATAATTCAAAAAGTCCTTTATTTATAAATTGTTATGATAATTGTTCAATATTTCACAAATACAGACAAAGTTTTGCGGGTCACATTTTTAAAAATATGACCCGCAGATTTAGTCCAATTATAGGTTTTCAAAGTTAGCAACGATGATTAATTATCGATTCGAGCTAACGATAATCGGAGTTTCAGGCGTATTTGTCGTTTCATTATTGCTGCCGATAAGAATAGCCGTTCCAACAGCACCTGCTGCAGCGAGCAGAATCAAAGCAATCGGTAATGCGCCTAAACCGAGCGTAGCGACCGGCGGAGCTGAATTCGGACGCAAGCAAGGCTGACAACCCGTTTGCGAAAGATTTCCGGCTGTCGCATCGGTTCCAGCCGCGACTTGCTTGTCATTGTTACCGCTTCTCATCGTTACTAAACCTGAAATGGTATCAACGTGAGTATGCGAACATTCAACTTCGACCGCAAAACTATTAGCCTGTCCGGCATCGGCAATAATAGCCGAATCTTTTGTAGTAATAGTTGTCGCAATACCCGAAGTATTGGAGACGCGAGCTTTACCTGATGAAAGAATACCGACAATATTTGTGTCGGCAAATTTCAATGTCATATTTGAATCAGCCGCAAGCTCAACTCTGCCGATTTTGCCTAAATTGATAACTGCGCTTGAATTTGCGCCCGTTACAATTGTGCTGCCTGAAACAACCGTCGAATTTGTTACCGCCGGTTGCCCGTTAACGGTAACGTTTCCGGTTACCGAAATTACACCCGTCACATCCGGCGCGGCTGCGAAAGCAACCATTGAATACACGCACCAAACAGCGACGGCAGTTAATACTGTGATAGATTTACGAATCCCATTTTTGCCGAGCATTTTATAAATATCCTCCTGAATCAGTTCCTTTAATGATTCTTCTTATGAATGAAGTAAAACCTTTCGTGATTATACGTTTCTAAAGCATTAAATCAAGAAAGGATTGATGTAAAATTAACGGGGCGTACTCACAACCGTTGAATTGCCGCCTAATTGTATCTGGTTGTTATCGTCGTCACCGACAACGCCTGTCGCAATAATAATAGCCGCGACCGCGCCGCCTAAGATAAGCGCATAGGGAACCCATGCAGCGCCGCCGCCGCTACCGTTATTGTCATCGTCTTGAGCTTTACCGGTCGCAGTTGCGGAGTCGCCTGCATTGAGTTTCAAAGTTTCGCCGCCGGCGGTTTTGATGTTGACGCTTTCAGCAGCATTGACGACGGTTAATTTGCCTGAGAGCAAATCGCCGCTAATTCCTTTTTCATTGAAGGATAAAACTAAGTTGGTTTTCGGCGCGAGTTGAATTTTGCCGATTTTACCTAAATTAATAATGGCGCTTGTATTGTCGGGTGTTGCAATCGTGCTTGCCGAAAAAACCGAACGACCGCTTTTTGCCGGTTCGCCGTTGACTATAACGGAAGGCGCTTCGCCATTAACATTTTGTCCGGCAACGATAAGTTCACCGGCAATTTTCCCCGAGTTTGCCAGAGTAACCATTGAGTAGGTTACGATTACGGCAAAAACCAAGCACGTTGAAAGTGCTTTCTGAATCCACAGTTTGCTATTCATATTTCTCCTCTTGTATCGCGTAAAATCAATAATTTCAAAAAATCAAACCTTTCAATCTTTTACACGAATTATTAAATGATGTCAATAATTTCTTGGATAAAAGCGTAAAATTTGAAAGATAAAGGTTTCTAGTCTTTGTAGATAAGAACTAAATTTATTTCGGGAAATAGTTATAGCATACTTGCGGGCGAATTCAAAGGTTATTTAGCGAGATTTTTTTCAGGCGTGTCTATTAAATTTTCACTGTCTTTTCCGGGAGCGGGATTCATCGAAACCGGTATTTTTATTTGAAAAAGCGGGAAAGATTATAAATTGTTTGAAAAATTGTTTACCGTCAAATTGCCACTGATTTGAGGAAAAAACGTAATCAATCCCTTATATTTATAAAACGTATTTATAAAAACCAAAATAAAGAAGGCTTTAATTCAGAAAATTCAGATGAAAGGCTTCGATTTCTTTTGCCGAAAAATGAAATATTTGCTTTAATCGGTGAATCTCGTCCGAAATTTTCCAAAGGAGAAAAATTTTTAATGAAATTGAAAGCATTATTATTGCTTATTACCGCTATGCTAATCGCTTCGTGCGTCAGCGCGCCGCAAAACGGCGGAAGTACGTCGCAAACCAATTCGCCGCAAAGTAACAATAACGATCCGAATCGTAAAATAAAAATCGGTTTTTCAATGGCGACGGTCAAAGAAGAACGCTGGCAGCGCGACCGGCAGGCGTTTGAGGCGCGATGTAAAGAATTAAACATCGAATGTTTAATAACGGTTGCCGATAACAGCAAGGAAAAACAAGTCAACGACGTTGATAATTTGCTGACGAAAAACATAGACGTTCTGGTCATCGCGCCGGACGATGCGACACAAGCGGCTTCGATGGTTGAAAAAGCAAAGGCGCAAGGCGTGCCGGTCATCAGTTACGACCGTTTGATAAATTCCGACAAAATTGATTTGTATATTTCTCATCAAGTTCCGATCATCGGCAGAAAAATGGCGGAATACGCGCTTTCAAAAGTTCCGAAAGGAAATTACGTAATGGTTTACGGCGACGCTACCGACAATAATTCGCTGATTATGAAAAAAGCGCAGATGGAGGTTTTACAGCCTGCGATTGACAGAGGCGACATCAAAATCGTTGCGGAACAGCACGCCAAGGGCTGGAGCAAAGAAGAGGCTTTGAAAATCGTCGAAAACGCGCTCACACAAAATAATAACAATGTCGCAGCCATTGTCGCTTCCAATGACGGAACGGCAGGCGGTGCTGTGCAGGCGCTGGCAACCCAAGGTTTAACAGGAAAAGTTTTAGTTACCGGACAGGACGCGCAGATTGATGCTTTGCAGAGCATTGCCGAAGGCAAGCAGACGATGACGATTTATAAACCGATTATTCCGCTTGCCAATACGGCGGTCGAATCGGCGATAAAATTGGCGAAAAAAGAACCTTTAGCCGAAGCAAAGCCTTTTACGAATGACGTTATCAAAAAAGATGTTCCGTCAATACTGCTCGAAGTGACCGCCGTTGATAAAGACAAATTGATGGATACAGTTGTAAAAGACGGCTACGCCAAATTTGAAGACGTTTACAAAAATGTTCCGGCGGATCAACGCCCGAAAAGATAGTTCTTTAAGATAGTTACAGGAAGTTCCAGATAGTTGCAGATAGTTACAGGAAGTTTGCAGAAATTTACAACAAGTTCTAAGTAGTTAGAAAAAATGTTAAGAAGTTTCAAAAGAAAATAACCTATAACTGGACTTACATCTGTATTTTTGCTGCTGCTTAACTTTCTGGAACTTCCTGCAGCTTCCCGTAAACTTTAAGATTTATGAATCCACTTCTCGAAATGCGCGCGGTTACCAAAGAGTTTCCCGGCGTAAAAGCTCTCGACGGCGTAACTTTCGATCTTCGTGAAGGCGAATTTCACGCGCTCGTCGGCGAAAACGGCGCCGGAAAATCTACTTTGATGAAGATTTTATCCGGCATTTATCCGGTCGGAACTTACGGCGGTGAAATTGTGATTAACGGCGAAAAGCGAGAGTTTCAAAATATCAGAGAAGCCGAAGCCGCCGGAATCGCTATTATTTTTCAAGAACTTTCGCTCGTTAAAGAATTAACCGTCAGCGAAAATATCTTTCTCGGGCGCGAGCCGTCGCGCTTCGGCGTGATAAATTGGGCTGAGCTTTATCGAAAATCGGCGGAAATGCTTAAAGAATTGCATCTGCCGATTAATCCGCGCACGCCGGTCGGAAATCTCGGAATCGGACAACAGCAGCTCGTTGAAATCGCCAAAGCTCTGTCGCAAAACGCGCGCATTCTCGTTTTAGACGAGCCGACGGCGGCGCTCACCGAAACCGAGGTCGAAACGCTGTTTGAAATACTGCGAAAATTAAAAACTCGCGGCGTCGGAATGATTTATATTTCTCATAAACTTGACGAAGTTTTTGCGATGAGCGACCGAATAACCGTTCTGCGCGACGGAAAAACAGTCGGAACTCACGCGACGCAGGATTTAAACAACGAAAAAGTAATTTCACTGATGGTCGGACGTGAAGTCGGCGACATTTTCCCGAAAACCGAGCACGAATTCGGCGAAATCGCGCTTGAAGTCAAAAACTTAGACGCATACGATCTCGATAATCCGAACAAAAAGACGGTTGATAATATTTCTTTCAACGTCCGAAAGGGTGAAGTTCTAGGGATTGCCGGTTTGATGGGGGCGGGCAGGAGCGAGCTTTTAATGGCAATTTTCGGAGCGTGGTTCGGAAAAACGTCGGGCGAGACCTTTATCGAGGGCAAAAAAGTCTCGATAAATACGCCGTCCGATGCGATAAAAAACGGCGTCGGCTTCGTCACGGAAGATCGCAAGCGTTTCGGTTTGATTCTGGAACAGACGATTTTGGACAATATGACGCTCGCCGGTTTGAAACAGGTTTCCGGTGAGTTTTTAACGCATCGCTCGCGCGAAACCGTTGCGGCGAAGGCGGCGGCGAATTCATTAAGGGTTAAAGCAAGCTCGATTTTGACTGTCGCCGGAACTCTTTCGGGCGGCAACCAGCAAAAGGTAGTGCTCGGAAAATGGCTTTTGACGAAACCGAAGATTCTATTTCTCGACGAACCGACGCGCGGTATTGATGTCGGCGCGAAACAGGAAATTTACGCGGAAATCAACAAATTGGCGAAAGAAGGACTGGCAATCGTAATGGTTTCATCGGAGTTGCCGGAAGTTTTAGGCTTGTCAGACCGCATTTTGGTTTTGCACGAAGGCAAATTAACCGGCGAATTTTCCAAAACAGAAGCGACGCCCGAAAAAGTTATGGCGGCGGCGACCGGTTATCAATAAGTTGTAAACACAAAATATGAACGAAATTAAAGAAATTAAAGAAAACGGCTTTAAGCTGCAAACGTCGTCGCTTCGCGCATACACGATGATCGGCGCGCTGATTTTGATTTGGCTTTTTTTTCACTGGCAAACCGGCGGCATTTTCCTCAGTTATAGAAATTTATCGAATTTGATGCTGCAAACTTCCGTAACTGGAATTCTCGCCGTCGGAATGCTGATGGTGATCGTTTCGGGAAATATAGATTTGTCGGTCGGTTCAGTTTTGGGTTTGGCGGGCGGCGTCAGCGCGGTTTTGTTGACGAGTTGGGGCTACGGTCTCGCGCCGGCAATTTTAGCGGCGATTGCCGTCGCCGTAGCAATCGGGCTTTTTCACGGCGTTCTCGTCGCGTATCTGAATATTCCGGCTTTTATTGTAACTTTAGGCGGACTTCTGGCGTGGCGCGGCGCGATCAAAGGAATATCCCAAAGCGAAACAATACCGATAACCGATGGAACATTTAAATCTATCGGACAAAATTACGTCGCGCCGCAAATCGGCTGGATTCTGGCGGCGATTGGAATTGCGGCGGTTCTGTTTCTGGCTTTCAGAAAAGCCCGAACGCAGAAAGAATACGGTTTGGGAGATGCGAACTTAACCAGAATTTTAGCCGAAGCGTTACTGCCGATTGGCGCAATCGTCGTTTTTATATTCGTGATGAATTCCTACGCCGGGGTGCCGATTCCGGTTCTTATTTTTCTCGTTATCGCGCTCGTCGGTTTTTTCATTACAAATAACACGACTTTCGGACGTTATCTTTACGCCATCGGCGGAAACTCGGACGCAGCCCGGCTTTCGGGAATTAATAATAAAGTCAACATCGTCAAAGTTTTCGCATTGATGGGAGCATTGACCGGAATCGCGGCGCTGATTTTCACCGCGCGAGTCGGCAGCGCTTCGCCGGATGCGGGAGTTTTAAAGGAATTGGATGCGATTGCGGCTTGCGTCATCGGCGGCGCGAGTCTAATGGGCGGACGCGGCACGGTTTTCGGCGCGTGTCTCGGCGCGCTGATTATGTCGAGTCTCGATAACGGAATGTCATTGCTCAATGTTCGCGATTTTATGCAGGAATTGATCAAGGGAACGATTCTCGTCGCCGCCGTCGCAGTTGATATGTTCGGCAGAAAGGATTTATAAAAACTCGATTTTTATTTTCTGTGTTTCTTTAATTTTTTCTCTAATTTAAGTTTTTCCAGTATTTTTCTGAACGATTTGAGCGTTTGCTTTCGAGCTTACGCTTTTTCAATTATAAATAAAATTACAAATAAAATGAATGAAATTGTTTTAGCGACCGATCTGGGCGGCACGAATTTGAGAGTCGCGGCGATTGATTCAAACGGCAGCATTTTGTGTCGCACGAAATATGAAACTCCCAAATCCGAAAGTGCCGATGATATTTTTCGCGCAATAAGCGAAGCTGCACGAGAATGTCGAAAATCGGTAGAAAATACCGGAAGATTATTAGCCGTCGGAGTCGCTGCGCCGGCGACGATAGATTCGGCAAACGGAGTAATTTTGAAAGCGCCGAATCTTCCGGCGCTGGACGGGGCGAATTTTTCAAAAGCAATCGAGCGCGAGTTGAATCTACCCGTGGTTTTGGAAAATGACGCCAATTCGGCGGCTATCGGCGAAAATTGGCTCGGCGCTTCGCGCGGTTACAATGATTCGATTTGCGTCACGCTCGGAACCGGCGTCGGCGGAGGAATCACTTTAAACGGCAAGATTCTGCGCGGAAAAAACGGCACAGCCGGAGAGATCGGGCACATCTGCGTCGAACCGTTCGGCGCGCCTTGCGGCTGCGGCAGTCGCGGCTGCGTCGAACAGTATTCATCCGCGACAGCCGTTGTCCGCATCGCCCACGAACTTGAAAATCAATACCCGAAATCCGTTTTAGCGAGAAATTTTGATCTTACTTCACTCAAAGTTTACGAGGCGGGAAAGGACGGCGATGAGCTTGCTCTGGAAGTTTTTCGCCGGATGGGTTTTTATTTAGGAATAGCGCTCGCTGATTTGGTCAATGTCTTGAATCCTGAAATTATTGTGATCGGCGGGGGCGCGGCTGCCGGATGGGATTTATTTATAGAGCACGCTCGAGAGCAAATTTTCGCCCGTGCTTTTAAGGAACCGGCGGAAAGCGTCAAAATCGTTCGCGCCGAACTCGGCGACGACGCGGGAATTTTGGGAGCGGCGCGTTTAGCCTTCGATTTGCGTCTCGACAATTGATTTTCAACCGAAGTTCGGCAAAATTTCGGCAATCGCGAAACGGAATATGCGCATCGAATAGTTCGCTTGCCAATTATCTGCCTTTTCGTGTAAGATATTCGTTTCCTGCAATGCGTGGGAACGTGTCTGGTGGGTTTCGCGCCCACTTTTTATTTTGGTTTATAACAATGAGCACACACACGATTGACGAGCAAATTCGAGCTGTCGCAGCTCGTATAACGGAAGAAAATAACCTGGAACTCGTTCACACAGAGATTCTCGGTCCAAAACGGAATCCGGTTGTGCGAGTTTATATTGATAAATCGGGCGGCGTGACGCATCAGGATTGTTCGACGGTTTCGCGGCAGGTCGAAGCCGTTCTCGATGCGGAAGATTATATCGGCTCGGCTTATACCTTGGAAGTTTCGTCTCCCGGTTTGGAGCGGGAACTTTACAGCTTAAAGGATTTTGAAAAATACAGCGGCAATTTAGCGAAAGTCAAAACGAACGTGCCGATTAACAATCAGAAAAATTTTCGCGGACGAATTTTGCGAGTCGAAGGCGAAGAAATAGTTTTTGAAGACAAGACAAGCGGCGAAGTTCGTTTTCCGTATATTGCCGTCGCTAAAGCGAACCTGGAAATTGATTTAGAAGAAGAGTTAAAGAGAAGTGGTGAACGGTAAGTGGTAAGCGCTCAGTAAAAGCAAAAAACTTATCACTTAGCGCTTACCACTTACCATTTAAATTTATGACATCTATCGGACAAAGCATCGAAGCGTTGTGCAGTGAACAGGGACTCGACCGGGCAATGGTCATCGAGGCGATGAAGGATGCCGTGAAAGCGGCGGCGCGCAAGCAGTTTAAAACGCAGGACAAAACCGGCGAAAGCATCGAAGTCGAGTGGAATAACGAAGAAGGTTCAATCGAGATTTCAGCGCAGAAAACCGTCGTTGAAGAAGTCGAGAATCCTTCGACCGAACTTTCGCTCGTCGAAGCGCAGGAACTTGCCGGAGACGAGATCGAAGTCGGCGATATGCTTCTTATTCCTTTGCCGACCGAAGAACTCGGGCGCATTGCCGCTCAGACTGCCAAACAGATTCTCGTTCAAAAAGTGCGCGAAGCGATGCGCGAAAAGGTGTATGACGAATACATTGACCGCAAAGGCGAATTGATAAACGGCACGGTTAAACGCTTCGAGCGCGGCGATATAATCGTTGACTTGGGCAATAATCTCGAAGCGATTCTGCCGAAAAAAGAGCAGGCGCGCGGCGAAGTCTGGAATCAGGGGGAACGCATTCGCGTCGTCATTCAAGATGTAACAAAAGAACAGAAAGGACAGCAAATAAAAGTTTCACGCGCTTCGGCGGATTTGCTGAAACGGCTTTTTGAAATGGAAGTGCCGGAAATTTACGACGATACGGTCGTTATTAAATCAGCTGTTCGAGAACCGGGCGACAGAGCGAAAATCGCGGTCGCGTCAAACGAAAAAGACGTTGATCCGGTCGGCGCCTGCGTCGGAATGAAAGGTTCGCGCGTTCAGGCGATTATCAAGGAACTGCGCGGAGAAAAAATTGACATTATCGAATGGTCGGACGAGCCTTCGGTTTTTGCCGCCAACGCGCTTTCGCCGGCGAAGGTTTCGCAGGTACGAATCACCGATATAAACAATCGCAAAATGGCGGTTATCGTGACCGAAGATCAGCTCAGCCTGGCAATCGGTAAAAAAGGGCAAAACGTGCGTTTGGCGACCCGGCTCGTCGGTTGGGATATAGACATCATCAGCGAAGATGTTTTAAAACGAGAAATTTCTCAACAGATGGGACAGGCTGCCGCAGCGGGCGAAGAAGTTTCGCTCAGAGATTTGCACGGATTATCGGCTTCTCAAGCCGAGACTTTGGCTGAAAAGGGAGTCGAAACGGTTGATGCTTTAGCTGCTACGACGATTGATGATTTGGTTGATATTTTAGATATAAGTCTCGACGAAGCGGAAACGATTCTCTCGTCGGCAAATGCCGTCATTGAAGCTCGCGACGCGCAGAGCGGCAATGACGATAACGAAAACGAAGGCGCTTCTTCCGAAAATGAAACGGAAGAAGCAGCCGACGAAAACACAGAAGAAGATAGTAAGTAAAAACAACCGGAAAAACTCCGGTCAGGCGGAAAGGATTTAATAAATCCATTAGAAATTTAGATAAAATATGCCGATAGCTAAAAAAGTTCGGATTTACGACTTGGCACGAGACCTCAAACAGGATACAAAGCGCATCATCGAAGATTTAAAACGTGAGGGCGCTGATGTCGACGTGCCTTCAAACTCGGTCAGTGTCGAAATAGCCGAAAAAGTCAGAAATAAGTATTTCCCGAAAGTGGAAACTGCGCCGAAAAGAACAATCAAAGTTATAAAGGCTAAAAAGGAAGAAACTCCGGCAGCCGCGGAAGAAGAAGAAGTTATTTCAATGCCGACGGAACAACCGCAGGATGAGATAGTTGCGTCTCCGCAAGTAATCGAAGCACCCGCCGTCGAAGACGGAAAATCCACATCGCCGCAAGTTAGACAATTAAAGAAAAGGATTGTTGTCAAGCCGAAAGAGGAACAACAGACCGAACCGCCGATCATTGAACAAACGCCTTCAGTTGAAGAACCCGCGCCGGAACAAATCGAAGCAGAAGCGCCGGTAGAAATTCCGCCGGTTCAGGAGGAAACCGTTGCCGAACCTGTAGAAACGCCGGTTGCGGTAGCGACGCCCGAACCGCCGAAAGTCGTCAACGCTCCGCGTGTTTTCCGTCCGACAGGAACACAGGTCAAGCAGTTAACTTTAACGAAAGACGCTTTGCAGAAAGGCATTAAGCCGGGCGAGCGCGTCGTCAGCGAAGCTCCGACGAAAACCGGCAAGCTCGATCCCGAAAAAGCCCGTGATGCTGATGGCAAGGGGCGCAGAGATGGCAGAGATGATCGTAAAGGCGGTCGCAAACCCGAGTTTCGCGGAACGCCGGGCGAAAGCGCGAAACCGCAAATCGTTTACACGCCGCCGACCGACAGTCGCCGTAAACCGGGACGTTCCAGCGGAAAAAAACCGGGCGGCAAAACCTTTGACGAGCGAGGCAATCGGTTCTCGGAAAGAGAACTTGAAGCGCCGCGTTTTCGTTCTATCGAAGAACGGATTCTCGATCAGGTCGGAAAAAAAGATACGGGCGGCTTAAAGCCTATTCGTTTGACTGAAGGCGCGACCGTGCGCGAATTCGCCGAAGCTCTCGGTGTGACGCCGCGCGATATTGTACAACTTTTGGTTAAACGCGGAGTTTTCGCTACGCTCAACCAGCCGGTCGGCGAAAAAATGGCGAAGGATTTGGGCGTCAACTTCGGTTATGACGTTAGTTTCGTGCCGTTTGAAGAAATGGTTATCGAACAGGAGTTCGAGGAATTAATCGCCGCAGATTCCGACGATATTGAAGAAATTCGCCCGCCGGTAGTCACGGTTATGGGGCACGTTGATCACGGCAAAACCAGCTTGCTCGATTCTATTCGTTCGGAAAACGTCGCCGAAGGCGAAGCGGGCGGAATCACGCAGCACATCGGCGCTTACTCGGTGTTTGTTGCCAATCCCGATAATCCGACCGAACAGCGGCGCGTTGTTTTTCTCGATACACCGGGTCACGAAGCGTTTACGATGATGCGTTCGCGCGGAGCGAAAGCGACGGACGTAGTGATTTTGGTCGTCGCGGCTGACGACGGCGTGATGCCGCAAACAGTCGAAGCCGTAGAACATTCGAGAGCGGCAAACGTTCCGATTATCGTCGCTATCAACAAAATTGATAAGCCGGACGCGAATCCTGATAAAGTTAAACAAGGGCTTGCCGGTTTAGGCTTGCAGCCGATTGACTGGGGCGGCGATATTGAAATGGTTCCGGTTTCAGCGAAACGGCGCGAAAATCTGGATACATTGCTCGAAACGGTTTTGCTCACCGCAGATATTTTAGAATTGAAAGCGAGTCCGACGCGACGCGCTTCGGGCGTAGTGCTGGAAGCGAAACTCGACAAAGGACGCGGTTCGGTTGCGACCGTTCTGGTGCAGCAGGGAACTTTGCGCGTCGGCGACCCGTTTATCGTCGGTCAGTATTACGGAAAAGTTCGGGCGATGTTCAGCGACAGAGGAGAAACAATTGACGAAGCGCCGCCCGCGACGCCGGTCGAAGTTCTCGGTTTGCAGGGCGTTCCGCAAGCCGGAGATACTTTCCAGGTCGTTTCGGATATTGACAAAGCGGTAACGATTGCCGGTCAGCGGCAAATGCAGGCGCGTCAGATGGCGATGCTCAAAACCACGAAACGCGGCATCGAATCGCTCGGTTTGGCGGAAGTCAAAGAGCTTCTCGTTATTCTCAAAGCTGACGTGCAGGGTTCGGTCGAAGTTTTGCGCGGCACGCTCGAAAAACTTTCGACGGAAAAAGTCAAAGTTCGCGTCATCCGCGCCGGCGTCGGAGCGATTGCCGAATCCGATGTTCTGCTCGCTTCGGCGACACAAGCGGACAATACGCAAACAGCTGTTGTCATTATCGGTTTCAATGTTCGTCCCGAAGCAAGAGCCGCCGAAGTCGCTAAGCAGGAAGACGTTGATATTCGTCTGCACTCAATTATCTACAAGGTCGAAGAAGAAATCCGCGCCGCAATGATCGGAATGCTCGACGCGATTGAGCGAGAAGTCATTCTGGGCAAGGCTCTTGTTCAGGATATTTTCAAAGTCTCAAAAGTCGGAACGATTGCCGGATGCCGCGTTACGGACGGCGTTATTCGTCGGCAGGCAAGAGCGCGCCTTATTCGCGACGGCGTAGTTATTTGGACCGGCGATATATCTTCGCTCAAACGATTTAAGGAAGACGCGAACGAAGTCCGACAAGGTTTCGAGTGCGGTATCAGCCTCGTAAACTTTAATGACATAAAGGTTGATGACGAAATCGAAGCGTTTGTAATCGAAAGAATCGCCGCAACGGAACTCTAACAAATAATACCAAAATGGAAAGTGGAAAATGTTTTTAATTCTACATTTTTAATTTTCCATTTTGCATTTTTATTATGCGTCGTCCAGAAAGATTAGGAGAAATTTTAAGAGAAGATATTTCGGAAGTCGTCGGATTCGAGCTCGTTGATCCGCGATTGCAGAACGTCGTGGTTACCGATGTCCAGGTTTCAGAGAATTTGCGCGACGCCAAGGTTTACGTTTTTGTCGAAGGCGATGAAAGCGAAATAAATGAAACGATGAAAGGATTGCAGCGAGCGGCAACTTTTGTTCGTCTGCAAGTAGCAATGAATCAGAATCTTCGCCACGTTCCGCATCTGCATTTCGTTCGCGATACGGCAGAGGAAAACGCCACGCGCGTCAGCGAGATTTTGGAAGATTTGTCACAAAAAGGTGAATTTCAAGAAAAGGAAGTTGATAGTGGTGAATGATAAACGATGAATGATGAGTAAAGATTTTTTCAAATTTATCATTCACCATTTTTTGAGATGTTAAGTCAAGTAGTTGAGTTAATTGAAAATAAGAATAATTTTGCCATTACGACGCACGTTCGACCAGATGGCGACGGTGTCGGTTCCTCTCTCGGTTTGTGCTGGCTTTTGCGTTCTTTAGGGAAAAACGCCGAAGTTATCGTTAGCGACGGCGTTCCGGTTTCTTACAAAAGTTTGCCCGGCGCCAATGAAATCCGCGAAGTAAAAGAGATTGATAAGGAATACGACGCCATTTTCGTGATTGAATGTTCGGATATTGATCGTCCCGGTATTAAGGGATTAAGAGAGCAATTCACGGTAAATATTGATCATCACGCGACGAGCGAGCATTTCGGAACGCTGAATTGGATTGACTCGACGGCTTCGGCGGTCGGCGAGATGATATACAATCTCTGCAAGGCAATCGGCGGGCGAGTCACAAAAGAAATTGCCGAATGCGTTTATATGGCGCTCGTGACGGATACAGGTTCATTTCACTTTCCGAACACGACCGAACGAACGTTAAAAGTAGCTTCCGAACTCGTCAAAGTCGGCGTTAAACCCGCTCAAATCTCCGAAGCCGTTTATAATTCTTATCCATGGTCGCGCATCGAACTGATGCGGCAGGTTTTAAATACCGTAAAGCGCGATCCGAGCGGAAAAGTGGCGTGGATGCGGCAAACGCTGGAAATGAGGGAAAATGCCGGAATGGTTGACGGCGACAATAACGGTTTCGTCAATATTCCGCTCGCCGCCAAAGAAGTTGTCGCGGCGGTTTATATGCGCGAGGTCGCGCCGAATTATTTCCGCGTCAGTCTGCGCTCGAAAGGCAGTATAAACGTGGCGAAAGTAGCCGAAAAATTCGGCGGCGGCGGACACAAAAACGCCGCTGGCTGCCGAGTCGAGGGCGATTGGGATGAAAGGGAGAGGGAAATCGTTTCGGCTGTGGTAAAAGCGGTCAATCAAGAAGACTCGATTGAGATTGAAGAGATGGAATTGAGTTTGGCTTAAAATTTTGTAAGAAAAATCAGCCACGAATATCACGAATATCACGAATAAAAACAAAAAATAATTCGTGTTATTTGTGTAATTCGTGGCTAACTCTTTTTTTAATGTACTATGACGAAAGAAAAACGCTATAAATGGCGGCGCGAAGGTTACAAAGAAAAAACGAAAGGTTTGCTGATGGTCAACACCGGCGACGGCAAAGGCAAAACGACCGCCGCGCTCGGCGTGCTGGTTCGCGCCGCCGGACGCGGAATGAACTGCTGTCTGATTCAGTTTATGAAATCGAAAACCGACCGTTACGGCGAACACGAATCGCTGGAAACTTTGGGCGTCGAAATTCATACGATGGGCGACGGTTTTACATGGGACACGAACGACAAAGCGCAGGACATTAAAACGAGCGAAGAAACCTGGGCGCTTTGTCTTGAAAAAATGCGTTCGGAAGAATACGATTTGCTGGTTTTCGACGAACTCGTTTACGTCCTTGATTATAAATTTCTGGATGTTGAAAAAATTCTCGGCGAAGTGAAGGGAATTCGAGAAAAACAGCCGCATCTGCATATAATAATGACCGGCAGAAACGCGCCGCCAGCGCTCGTCGAAGCCGCCGATCTAGTTACTGAAATGAAGGAAATTAAGCATCCTTTCTACGCTGGAATTTACGCGCAGCAGGGAATCGAGTTTTAACAGTTTCCAAAAACTTTTGAAATTTAATGCCAGGTTACGATGAATTAATTCACATTTCCGCCGCTGTTGAAGCCGAAAAACTCGCCAGAGAAAAAAACGAAAGCAAAACTTTTCTCGATTATTTTTCGCTTGCAGTAACGACGTTCGGCGTCGGTTATATTCCGCTCGCGCCGGGAACCTGGGGCTCGGCGGTCGGCGTTTTAATTTATTTAATTTTCCGTCAAATTGAAGCCGCTTCGGTTTCTTCTTTCACTTTCCAAGGCTGGCAGGAAACGCAAATTACAGCGTGGGTTCACGTATTCATCGCATTTTTATTTTTGCTTTTCTGTCTTTTGGGAATTTGGGCGGCGAGCCGCGCGACAAAACTTTTCAAAAACAAAGACCCGCAACAGGCGGTTGTTGACGAAGTTATCGGGCAATTGCTGGTTTTCCTTTTCGTGCCCTTCGACATTTCGTGGAAACTGATTTTAGCGGGATTTTTGCTGTTCCGGCTTTTCGATATATGGAAGCCGTATCCGATAGATTCGCTGCAAAATCTTCCTGCCGGAATCGGCGTTTGCGCCGACGATATTTTAGCCGGGGTTTACGGCGGCGCGATTTTAAGTTTATTGTATGCGGTGAGCTTAATCGCATAAACATTATCGTTTTAGTCTGCTGACGGCTTAAGGACAATCTCCGGTAAATTCGGTATTGCCGGCGGGATTGAAATTATTGAAAAGGCTTTCGTGATTCCAAAAATATCTTTACTTTAATTTTGCGTCGAGCGACAGTTTACGGCTTCGGCGATGCGCAGGTAAAAAGAATTATGCGGCAAGTTTGACCGCTAATTATTTATTCAAATCACTATTTTCATCATCAGAAAGGCTTTCTTTTTTTTGAAGAATCCATCCTTTTCGCCAAAAATAAATTAAAAGCCCCATAGCGACGATAAACATTAAACCGAGCGTCAGAAAATAGCCGTATTTGGTTCTCAGTTCGGGCATATTCTCGAAATTCATTCCGTAAATTCCAGCGATTACCGATAGCGGCAGCATAATCGTCGAAATAATCGTCATAATTTTCATTACGTCGTTTGTTTTATTGGCAACAATGCTGAAATGAATATCGAGAAGTCCGCTGACAAGGTCGCGGTAATTTTCGGCGAGGTCGGAAACTCTCTGCAAATGGTCGTAAACGTCTCGGTAAAAAGGCAAAATATTCTGATTTATCAAAGGAAATTCGCCGTGCGAGAGTCGGTATAAAACATTTAACTGTTTGGAACTGATTCTGATTAAACGATTCACGCTTCGTTTGAAATCCATTATTTCTTCCAGAATGCTGTTATCCGCGTTTTTCATTCTGAAAATGCGTTCTTCGAGTTCATTGACCGCGATATCGAAATCATCAACGACCGGAATATACAAATCCACGATTTGATCGAGAATTTGGTGCAGCAAATAATCGGCGCCGCGCGAGCAAATATAAGGAGTCGAGCGAATTTGTCGTTTAACAGCGTCAACCGAGCGAAATTTTTCGTAATGATATGTCACGACATAGTTTTTGCCCAAATAACCATCCAATTCTTTCGTCACGAAATTATAAGAGTTGGTATCGTTTTTGACGCCGTGAACGATAAAAAACAAATAATTGGGAAAGGCTTCGACTTTCGGATGATTTCTGGTTTCGCGAGCGTCTTCAATCGTCAAATAATGGAACTTAAATAGGTTCAAAAGAATGTCTTCATCTTCAACTGTCGGCGATTCCATATCAATCCAAACGGTATTGTTCGGATTGCTCAAAAGTTCCGGCAAGTCTTTCGCGGTAAAACCTTCTTCAATGTGTTCCGAATTCTCCCGGTAAACGAATATTTCCATAAAATTGCCCGTGTAAAATCTCCGAAAAGAACAAGTTAGCAAACTAGCGATTCAAAATTTAATGATACCTGAATGAAAATGAGATTTTTGAAAATTTTGTAAAGAATAAGAAACTTAAGCAATAAAACAAAGCATAAACAATGATTTCATCTAAATACTTTGTGTCTAAAATCACTAACCGTAGATTTTCCTGTCGGTAATAAATGAAACGATTAAAAGGATTATTGCAACAAGAGGAATAACGAAACCGCCGTCGGCTGCGTTTATATGAGCTATCAGGGCGAGTAAAAAATCATAAAAAAAACCGGCATAAGCCAAATCTTTCAATATTTTTGATTTTTTTGTGAGAATCGCGATAACGCCCAGGATTTTTGCGACGCCGAGCGGGTAAACAAGATAAGTCGGGTAACCGAGACTGCTGAAAAGTTTTGCGGCTTGCGCGTGATTAATCAGATACATAATGCCCGAGGCGAGCATCATCAAACACAAAAGCGCGGTTGCAATCCAGTAGATTATTCTAATTGACTTCACTTTTGATTCTCCAAACAAAACTTTCGATTTTACGTATCAAATAATTCGTAATTGATAAAATATAACAAGTTTTCCAAATTCAAAAGTTTCATTTATAGTTATTGTTAAACGATGACGGAACAAAACACCACGCTGAAAGTCGAGAACGTCTCTAAGAGATACGGCGATTTTACTGCGGTTGATAATTTAAGTTTTTCGGTGAAATCGGGACGAGTTTTTGGCTTTTTAGGACCAAACGGCGCGGGCAAAACGACCACAATCCGAATGATCGTTGGCATAACATTTCCCGACACCGGAAAAATCGAGCTTTTCAATCAGCAGGTTTCGACCGAGCTGCAAAATCGAATCGGTTATTTGCCCGAAGAACGCGGTCTTTATAAAAAAATGAAGATTCAGGATCAGCTTCGATATTTTGCCGCACTCAAAAACGTGCCGCAAGCCGAAGCCGACCGGCGAATTGATTTTTGGCTCGACAGAATGCGGCTCGCCGATTGGAAAAAGAAGAAAACGACCGATCTTTCCAAAGGAATGCAGCAGAAAATCCAGTTTATTTCGACCGTTCTTCACGACCCGGATTTACTGATTCTCGATGAGCCGTTTTCCGGTCTCGATCCGGTAAATGTCGAATTTATGATCGAAGTCGTCGCGGAGTTAAAAGCCCGTCACAAAACGATTATTTTCTCGACACATTTGATGGAAACGGCGGAAAGGCTTTGCGACGACATAATTTTAATCAATAAATCGCGCAAAATCGTCGGTGGAAGCATCCGCGAAGTTAAATCGAGTTTCGGGAAAAACCTGATTTCTTTGCGCTGCGAAGGCGGCGAAACGGTTTTGCTGGACAAAAATTTAGTCAACAAAATCGTTGAACACGCCGATGAAAAAGAAATCGAATTGACGGAAAACGCCGATCCGCAAAATCTTTTGAGAAGATTAATCGAAAGCGGCGCAACGATTACAAAATTTGAGCAAGTCGAACCGAGCCTGAATGACATTTTCATCGAAAAAGTAAAGGAAACGAATGCGTAAATTTCTTGCAGTTGTAAAACACGAGTATAAAAAAATCGTTCTGAAGTGGGCATTTCTTATCGGAACTTTGCTTTTTCCGATTATCGCCGCCGGTTTTGCGATTGTGCCGGCGATAATTTTTTCCATTAAAGGCGAACCGACGCGCATTGCCGTCGTTGATCCGACCGGGAAAATCGCGACGCGCTTAAAAGAAAATCTTTCCGCCGAAAGGATTAGGGAAAAAGCGCGACAGGCGACAAAAGATGCGGTAACCGATGTAACTGCTTCTCAGGAAGAAAAAATGCAGCGCGGCGTCGAACAGCTCGGCGAAAATTTTGTTTTTGTTGATTATAGCGAAGACGGAAAATCGCTCGAACAAATTCGTCGCGAATTAAGCGCCAAAATCACCGCGAAAGAGTTGGACGCTTATCTTTTAATTCCGCGCGATTTTGATTCTCCCGAGGCGAAATATGAATTTTTCTCACGCAAAGCCGGAGATTTCGTCGGCGAAAGAACTTTAAGAGACGCTTTGAATGAAGCCGTTCGTTCGCAGAGACTCGCCGATGCTCAGATTGATGAATCGAAACTGAAAACGCTGAGCCGAAATGTTACGTTTGAAACAAAAGGCGTTGATGAAAAAGGAAACGAAAAAGATACGGACAGCAGTTTTATCGCCGCGTTCATCATCGGACTGATGATTTATATCACTCTGGCGATTTACGGGCAAGCGATTATGTCGGCGGTCGTCGAAGAAAAAGAAACGCGAATCGCCGAGATTCTATTTTCGTCGGCAAAGCCTTTTGAATTAATGATGGGAAAACTCGTCGGCGTCGGTCTGGCGGGTTTGACGCAATTGGCGATTTGGATAATTTCCGCATTAATCCTGGTCGGCGTCGGAGTGGCGCAAATGAGTGCAGCCGGCATTTCAATTTCCATTCCAAACATAACGCCGTTAATGATCGCGTATTTTTTCATCTTTTTTCTGCTCGGATTTTTCATCTACGCTTCGATTTTCGCGCTGATCGGAGCAATGGTGACGAGCGTACAGGAAGGCGGACAATTTTCTTTTCCGCCGATTATGATTTTGCTGATCGGTTTTTACTTCAGCTTTGCCGTAATCCGCGATCCGAATTCACAATTATCATTCTGGGTTTCAATCGCACCGTTTTTCGCGCCGATTACAATGCCGGTGCGAATTTTGTCGGAAACGCCTCCGTTCTGGCAAATCGGGCTTTCAATTTTGATAAACGGATTGGCAATCGCCGCTCTCGTTTGGCTTGCGGCGCGAGTTTATCGCGTAGGAATGCTGATGTACGGAAAACGGGCGACGATTCCAGAAGTGTGGAAGTGGATTCGGCAGGCTTAAAGGAAAGGATGAAGGACAAAAAAATCTATTTTCGTTTGTATCACGAATACAGCTCAAACCTGTTTCGATTTTATTGAACTGGTTTTTGACGTAATACCCATACTTGCGTTTTCGTTTTTGTTTGAGATTATAGTTGCACCTTTTCATCCTTTTTATGAAGTTGTGGTTTATTTATTAGGTCGTAAGAAATGAGCACAAAATTTGATTATTCGCTCGATTATAAAAATTTAGATTTAAGGAAAAACCCCGAATTATACCGAGTTGGAAAAGGCGAGCAGGGAGTTTTATTAATTGAGCCTTACAAATCCGAAATCCTTCCGCACTGGCGATTCAAAACACCAGAAATCGCTAAAGAATCAAGCGAAAAAATTTACGAATTATTTTTGAGTTATAAAAAACAAAAAGATTTTGTCGGAATGGATATGGCGCGAAAGTTTCTGCAAATGGGCATTACGCGGGCGCGGCGGTACACCAATCATCCGAGCGGCAGAAAATATGAAAAAGGCACAAAAAAGGTGATTCCCGTTGTCGCTGAAGACGAGGAAAAAGCCGAATCAGCCAGAATTTTCTCGGAAAAATATTATCTGGCGAAAACGGACGAAATTTATCAAAAATTATTAAAAGAGCACAAAGCGAAATACGAAAATGGCGATTGAAACAGAGAAAAAATATCGTTTGACCGACGAGCAGAAACAATTCGTTTCCGAAGCGCTCGAAGAATTACAAGCCGAATACAAAGGCGAAGATTACGAAGAAAATACGATCTTCGGCGGCGGGATTTTGGATAGCAAACCGGCTGTTTTGCGCGTCAGAAAAATTCAAAACAAAACCGTTTTGACTTATAAAGAGTCGCTTAAAAGCGAATTTTCAGTCAAACAAAGAATCGAAAACGAAACGGAAGTTTCAGACGCCGGAGAATTAGAAAAAATAATCGAAAATTTAGGATTTGAGCCGCGATTAGTTTACGAAAAACGCCGTAAAACCTGGAAATTCCGAGAAGTTGAAATCGTTTTAGACGAATTGCCGTTCGGCTGGTTTATGGAAATCGAAGGCTCGATAACGGCAATAACCGAAACGGAAATGTTTCTGGGAATTGAAAATTACGAAACCGAGCAGGAAAGTTATCCGAGTTTGACGGCAAGGTTAGGAAAACGGAACGGAAATTTGACGGAAGCGAGATTTTCATAAAATTCTTGTCGGCGTGCAAGTGAATCGGCTAAAATCGTTCCAGGTTAAAGAAAGGAGAAATTTGCTATGAAAAAACATATTTTTGGCGCGATGGTTTTCGGTTTTATTTTCGTTTTGTTCGCTTTTGTTTTTGGGGTTTTCAGCATTCAGCAAATTCCTAAAATTTCGGAAGTTGAAGTAGAAACGAACGATAAACAGATTGCCGGAAATCAACATAAAACGTCTTGTTTTCCAAAACTTCGGAAAAAATTATCCGTCGAGGTCGTTAATTCGCACTATTTTTTCGACGAAGACAAGATTTATTCGGAAATAAAACTCACCTGGAACGGTTCGGGCGACCCGCCGAAAAAGGTTTATTTGACGACGATGGTTTCCGTTTCAAACGATAAATCCGAAAATTCATTTGACGGTGTTTTTCAAATTTTGGAAGAGCCGTTTACGGACGGCGCGGAAAAAACATTTGAAGTCGTTTCAAGAGGTTCGGGCAATAAAAAAATTAAAGCGCAGGATAATTTATATGTTGTTGCCGCCGCATCTGAGTATTCAAGCAACGAAACAGAAGAAGCAAACAAAATTTTTTCTGAGGCGAAAGAAGTTCTTTCTATCCACAACAAAACTTCAATCATCGGAAAATAAACAAAAAACATTTTTTCAAAAATAAACTGCAAGTTTGAATTTTGACGCGCGTTCTAGTCCGCATAGACAGTTCGCAGACAAGTTTCAAACTTGCAGTTTTTCTTTTTGGAGGAATTTTTTTATGAAACAGTTCTCAATTGCTCGCAATCAATTGTTAGTCACTTTAGTAATCTTTTCAATTGTTTTTTCAGCCTGCAGTGGTTCTACAAACTCAAAAACGGATGCTTACCAAAGAAATCCAGAATCGGTGCAGATGCAGAGGGTTAATACAAATACATCAATGGCGGGAAACGCTTCAGTCACTGACGCTTTGACAACAGAAGAAAAATCGTCAATTGGCGAACGGTACGCAAAAATTGACGAAAATCCTTTTCTCGAAAGCTCGCGTGCTCCGCTTTCCACTTTTTCGATTGACGTTGACACGGCTTCGTATGCGAACGTCAGGCGATTTTTGAACAACAATCAGCTTCCGCCGAAAGACGCCGTGCGCATCGAAGAGTTAATCAACTATTTTGAATATGATTACCCGCAGCCGATTGGCGATTTGCCGTTTTCGGTTAATACTGATGTCGCGTCTGCACCCTGGAACGCAAAACACAAAATCGTTCAAATCGGGCTGCAGGGCAAAAAAGTTTCGCTCGACAACGTTCCGCCGTCGAATCTTGTTTTTTTGATTGATGTTTCCGGTTCCATGGACGAGCCGGATAAATTGCCGCTTTTGAAGGATTCATTGCGAATTCTCGTCAATCAATTATCGGCAAAAGATCGCGTGGCAATTGTCGTCTACGCCGGTTCGAGCGGTTTGGTTCTGCCTTCGACAAATAATAAAAGCGAGATTTTGAATGCTTTGAACGATCTGGAAGCGGGCGGTTCGACCAACGGCGGACAGGGAATTCAGCTCGCTTATAAAACGGCGCTCGATAATTTCATTCAAAATGGAAACAACCGCGTAATTTTAGCGACTGACGGAGATTTCAACGTCGGTCTTTCGAGCGACGAAGAACTCGTCAATCTTATCGAAAATAAACGTCGCAGCGGAATTTTCCTTTCCGTTCTCGGATTCGGAACCGGCAACACGAACGATTCGATGATGGAAAAACTCGCCGATAAAGGCAATGGAAATTACGCGTATATTGATTCGGCTGACGAGGCGCGAAAGGCTCTCGGTCAGCAAGTTGCCGGAACGCTTTACACGATTGCGAAAGACGTAAAAATTCAAGTCGAATTCAATCCGAGAAAGGTCGCCGGTTACAGGCTTATCGGTTATGAAAACCGGCTTTTGGCAGATCGAGATTTCAACGACGACAAAAAAGACGCGGGCGAAATCGGAGCAGGGCATTCGGTAACAGCTTTATATGAAATCGTTCCGGCTGGTGAAAAAGTCGAAAATAATGGAATTGAACTGAAATACTCAAAATATGAACCGTCTAAAACTAATTTCAATGACGAAATAATGACCGTCAAACTTCGATACAAAGAGCCGAACGGAACTGAAAGCAAACTTTTGAGCGTAGGCGTTCTCGACAACAACAAAATGATAGATTCCGCCTCGGAAAATCTGCGCTTTGCTTCTGCGGTTGCCGAATTCGGTCTTCTTTTGCGGAATTCGCGTTACAAAAGTGCGGCAAGTTTCAGTAATGTTAATAGTTTAGCGCAAGATTCGCTCGGAGAAGATTTCAAAGATTATCGAAGCGAATTTTTGACTCTTGTTGAAAAGGCGCAGAGTTTGAAAAATAGATATTAAAACGCTGGAAAATAAAAGGGCAGTGAATTTACGCTGCTCTTTTATTTTTTACCAGCGATAAAATTTCTTCGATTAATAAATCCGGTTCAAACGGCTTGGTATTGTATTTCTGAAAACCGAGTTCAAAAGCTTTATCTTTATTTTCTTTGGTCGCAAACGCGCTGAGAGCGATGGCGGAAATGTCTCCGCCGTTTTGCTGGGGCAGCTTCCGAATGCGGCTAATAAACGAATAACCGTCCTCGTCGGGCATTGCCAGATCCGAAATAATTACGTCCGGCAAATCATTTACCGAGTTCTCCAGCAAATTCATCGCGGTTTTTGTTGATTCCGCGGTTTGAACGCGCGCGCCGCATTGTTCGAGAAAAAGACCGAGAACTTCACGCGAATCATCATCGTCCTCGACGAGAAGAATTTTTATTTTTCGCAAAGGCTTTTCGCTTCCAGGTTCTGTGTCGGAATCTTCCTCATTTTCTGATTCGAGTTGATTTACTTTGATTAATGGCAGTAAAACCGTAAATGTCGAGCCTTGACCTATACCGGCGCTGTCGGCTTGAACCGTTCCGTTATGTTTCTCGACCAAAATCTTTACGATTGATAACCCCAAACCCAAACCGCCTTTATCGCGCAAATCATTTTCATTCCCCTGCGAAAATTGGCGAAAAATATTCGGCAA
The DNA here is from genome assembly GCA_036388895.1 of Pyrinomonadaceae bacterium. GTDB lineage: Bacteria > Acidobacteriota > Blastocatellia > Pyrinomonadales > Pyrinomonadaceae > SXVE01. Next base: position 25,656 of record DASVQY010000016.1, read on the forward strand.
TGACTCAGGACTGATTCCTTGTCCGTTATCGCGAATCGTAACCTTTGCAAAATCCTGCGTGGTCTCGGCACCGACGAAGATTGTTCCGTTTTCCGGGGTAAACTTCAGAGCGTTTGAAATAAGATTGTTAAAAACCTGCTGAAGCCGCCCGGCATCAGCAAATACAGGAACTTCTTCGCTTTCAGACTGAAATTGTAAATTAATATTTTTTCCTTCCGCCGAAGGTTTCTGCGAGTGAAAAGCGGTCTTTAAAATTTCATATAAATTAACCGGATGAAATTCGAGTCTTAGCTTGCCGGAAGTAATGCGCGCCGAATCTACCAAATCGTTAATTAATTGAGCCTGTGCCCGCGCGCTTCGCTCTATTGTCTCGAGGGCGTTGGTTTGCGTTTCTTCGTCTACCTTTTTCGACAGAAGAATTTTTGACCAGCCTAAAATCGCATTCAGCGGAGAGCGAAGTTCGTGCGAAACGAAGGCAAGGAAAAAATCTTTCGCCCGATTCGCTTCTTCGGCTTCGTCGCGCGCCCTTTTCTCGCGGTCGTAAACTCTCGAAAGGTCTTCTTCGGCAATTTTTTGTTCGGTTATTTTACGAATGACGCCCATCATTTTTTCGGGTTCGCCATCTTCGTCGAGAAACGTTTTGCCGCGAGCCGAAATCCATTCGGTTCTGCCGTCAGAATAAATAACTCGAAACTGTTCGTTAAATTCCGCTCCGTTTTTTTGCGAATTCTGCAAAACCTGCTCAACTCGCTGGCGGTCGTCCGGATGCACGACGCTGACGAATGAATCGTACATCAACGCTTCATAAGCGGGAGTTTCAAAAAATTCGTTGCATTTCGGCGTCGAATAGACGGTGTTTTCTGCCAAATCCCAAGACCACAAACCGATTTCGGCGCTTTCGGCGGCGTAAAGCAATTGTTCGCTACGTTGTTTATGATATTCGATCTCGCGCTCACGTTCAGTTACGTCATAAGCGCAGAAAAAGATTTCCTGCGTGTTCTCCGGCGAAAGATAAAGATTAAGTTCGATTATTAATTTGTTTTCCGAACTGATCCTGAAATCAAGCAAAGTTTTTACGGTTTTGCCTTCTGACGATTCTTCTATTGCTTTTTCGAGAATTTTTGACGTGTGTTCGGACGATTGCCAGAAAACCGTTTCGGAAAATTTTTGACCTATTAACAGTTCGACGTTGAGATTGGTTTTCTCAAAAATGTTACCGCTTAAATTCAGTAAATACCCTTGTTTATTGACCGTTCCGAAAAAAGCGAATATTTCTGTAAAAATGGTTTTGGTTTGTTCATTAAAATAAAAAGCGGATTGAGAATTAGAATTGGAATAATAATTTGTATTCATAAAACAGAATTAAGTCGAACGAACAAGATATCTTTAACTTTAGAAAAATATTATGTAAATTTACAAGCAGAAATACCCCGCATCCGATTTCAATCAGAAACGAGGTATATTTTGGCAAAAAAGATCTAACTTTAAGAATCTGTTGCTGGTCAATTTATAAGTTACACTGCTCTTCTGCCGCTCACGAGTCTAATCACAAAAACAGCTAAGGCAACTAAAAGCAAAAGATGAATCCATCCACCCAGAGATGCCGGACCCGCTATTAATCCCAATAGCCACAATACAAGTAAAATAATGATTAAAGTTTCTAACATCGTTTTCACCCCTTGTAAATTTATGCCGTCAAGCATTTAAGGCAATTTAACTCAATTCTCGTGCCAATTAATTAAACCCTATTAAAATAGTAGTTTACGCGATGCGGAGAAAAGTTTTAATGTCCAATAAAAAAATCTAGTATCAATTCAGTACAAGGTTTTATTTCTTTATTTATTAACTTGTCCGCCTGTTTTAGAAGATAAGAAAGTAAGAAAATTGTATTATTATAATACAATTACAAAATAAATAAAGAGTGTAAAAAGGCTAATTGTTGAAAATAAAAAATTTGCGTATAACGGCATACCCGTTGCATATCCAAAAAAACGAAGTAGTTGGTGGTAATTTGTTATGGAGGATTAAACAGTTTTAGTTAAATGTTAAAATCTTGGAGCATTTTAACAAATTTCCATTTATCAGAATATTCTTTTTCATTTTTTCGTTTTTCAATATCCGGGGAGAATGGACACTCTAAAGGGGTAAGTTAAGGGGAACTTGCCTCTTTTTATTTTGTTTATCTTTTGCCTCGGATGTTTTTGCATCTGTCTATTTTTGATACAATAAATTACAAATTAATATGACGAACAAAGCATTAATTATTGACGACGATAAGACTACGCTTGACCTTTTAAAGTTCCAGCTCGGAGCCGAAGGATTTGTCACGACGGCGGCGGATTGCGGGGCGAAGGGTCTGGATTTCGTAAAAGATAATGAATACGACATTATCCTCACAGACCTTAATCTGCCGGACATAAACGGTATCGAAATGGTTCGGCGGTTAAAGGAAATCGCTCCCGAAACCGAAATCATAATGATTACCGGTTACGGCTCGACCGAAAAAGTGATAGAAGCCACCAAAGCCGGCGCGTTTCATTTTGTCGAAAAACCCGTCGAGTTTGAAGAATTACTGCTTTTGATACAAAAAGCGGTCGAGCGGAAACAGCAAGCTGCCGAAATCCGGGAACTGAGAAACAAGCTTTCCAGCCGCACTTCGTACGTAGGCATTATCGGCGGTAGCCGTTCGATGCAGAATATTTTTGAAATAATTGACAGCGTAGCCGAATCGGACGCGAATATATTGATTCTCGGAGAATCCGGCACTGGAAAGGAAGTGATTGCCAACGCTGTACATTATAAAAGTCATCGCTCGAAAAAACCTTTTGTTAAGGTGAACTGTTCGGCTTTGCCAAAGGATTTAATCGAGTCGCAATTGTTCGGGCATATCAAAGGTTCGTTTACCGGCGCGGTTAACGATAAGGTCGGATTTATCGGTCAAGCGAACGGCGGAAGCCTTCTGCTCGATGAAATCGGCGAAATGCCGATTGATTTGCAGCCGAAACTTTTGCGCGTTTTGCAGGAAAAGATTTATTACCGCGTCGGCAGCGATAAACCGCAGGAAGCGGATTTTCGCCTTATTTCGGCGACGAACAGAAATCCGTTCGAAGCGATTCAGGCGGGAAATCTGCGCGAAGATTTATATTACCGAATCAATACAATCGAAATAAAAATTCCGCCGCTGCGTGAGAGAATGGAAGACGTGCCGATGCTCGCCGAGCATTTTCTGCAAATTTACGCGGAAAAATACAAACGCGAAGACCCGGAATTTTCGCAGCACGCTTACGACCAAATGCTCAATTACAACTGGCGCGGAAACGTCCGCGAATTGCAGCACGTAATTGAAAGAGCCGTGCTTTTGAGCAAAGGCGGGAAAATCAACAATCTTGACATACCGAAAAATATGGACGGCTCAATTTCTTTCGCCGATATCAAGCAGAATTTGTCCGAATCGGTTAGAAGTTCAAGTGACGGGAGCGGACAAATTGCTTCTGTTTCGTCAAACAACGGCAGTTTATTAAGCAAACAAAATTTATCGGATGAAGAGTTGTTTGAAGAAGTCGGTAAATTTATTGTTGAAAGATTGCCGGAACCGATTGACGGCGGCGAACAAAAAGACGTTTTCAATGAAATAGAAAACGTCGTTGTAATGGCGGCGCTTAAAAGAACGAAAGGCAATAAACAAGCCGCGGCAAATCTTTTAGGATTGTATCGTCCGCGCCTTTACGGAATGATTAAAAGGCATAATATTGACGAAAGATTGTAGGTTTTCAGCATAAAAAACAAAAAAGGCGTTCACATTTGAGAACGCCTTTTTTGTTTTTTGATTGATGTATTTATCTTGTCGAACCGCTCGGAGCACTGACGTTTATATCAATCCGCTCTTTTTTAGTTCCGCCTAAAAATCCGCTGTAATACAAGGCTCCGGCGATAATCGCAACGATGATAATCATTGCAATCGCCCAAATTAAATTATTACCGGTTCCGTTTTCATCAGCCATATTCTCGACTCCTTCTAAATATATAAAATTTTGTAAAACCTTAAATTATCAAATCATTAATTAGCAAATACAGTGCCAAATCGCGGAAATACATAATTTGAACGGTTTTATAACGATTAAGCGAAATATTTTATTAAATTGTAATAATGCGAAAAAATATGTTGTAAACAATCAATACGTTCCGTAAACGAATAAACATTCGTGACTTACGGGCGATTTTAAAGAATTTACCCATTTCAAAAGGCGATGAGTTAAAAAAAGTTCCTAAAGGCATAATCATTGCATAAACGGTAATTAAACAAAAAACGGCTGTCTGAATTTTGTTAAAAAGTAAGTAGTTTAAGCGATGCGAAATCAGATAGAAAATTACAAAAACGAGAAAGAATCACAGATTTTCAATCTTTCATATTTAGTGTTGGCGGTATTGATTTTGCTGACGGTTGGAGTTACGTACAATTTCTTCAAAAGCGCTAAAAGTAAGGATGCTATCAGATTTAATAATCATATAAATCTTTTGGAAAATTCCATTGAGAACGAAATAAATCTTTACGTCGCTTTATTAAAGGGCGTTAGGGGATTTATCGAAACTACGCCCGAGCTGGATCACAATAAATTTGCGGGATATGTCAGCCATTTGAAGTTACAAAACCAGGAATCAAGCGCTTCTGGATTGGGTTTCGCAAAATTCGTCAAGGCGGATGAACGAGAAGCTCTGGTTCAAAAAATGAAATCTGAAGGGTTTTCAGATTTCAAAATATTTCCGGAAAATGAAAAAATTCTAAAACAATCAATCGTTTATCTAGAACCGCTCGACGAGCGAAACAAAAAAATTACTGGCTTTGATATGTCTGCCGAAGAACAATACCGCGCGGCGATGCAGCGCGCGGCTGAAACCGGCGAAGCCGTCGTGAGCGGAAAAGTGATTCTAAGTCGAGAAAACGGCATAGGCGGACAAGAAGGCTTTATGATCTTTTTGCCTGTTTACCAAAACGCAGTTCTCGGGACGGAAAAACAAAAAGCGGAAGATTTACTCGGAGTCGTTTTTATTGTCCTAAAGGCAAATAACTTTTTTAACGATATTTACGAAACCATTCCCGACAAGGACATCAGCTTCAAAATATACGATAACGAAACAGGCGCTCAAAATCTGCTGGCTCAGACCGAAGGTACAATCCATACCGGCTTGAATTTTACCGGAATGACGGAAGAAAATCACGAAGCGCAAAACAGTCTGGAAGTCGGCGGCAGAAGGTGGATTATTCAATATAACACTTTACCGGTTTTTTCCGAACAGTCGAGCGTCGGCTGGACGCCGCTCATATTGCTGTGCGGTTTCGCCTTTAGTTTTATACTTTTCGGAATGACTTATTGGGAAGCAGCCGCACGCGCAAAAGTACAGAAAACCGCCGCCGAGTTGTTTGAAATGCAGAAGCAGAGGGAAATTCTGCTAGAGAACGAGCGGGAAGCGCGCCGCGCCGCCGAAGAAGCGAACGCAACGAAAGACGAGTTTATTTCTATCATTTCGCACGAATTGAAAACGCCGCTCAACGCTATCGCGGGCTGGGCGAGAATTCTGAAAACGCACGATCTATCGCGCGGAACAAAAGATTTGGCTCTACAAAAAATTGATAAGAATCTGCGTTCGCAAGCGAGCCTGGTCGAGCAATTATTAAGCTACTCGGAAATAATATCCGGCAACAGCGTGTTAAAGGAAGAAGAAGTGGATTTTTCCAAACTGTTCGAAGAAACCTTAACGCTAATCAAACCGCTCGCTAAAGAGAAAAACATTGCTTTGAGTGAACATAATCAACTGGATCATCATCTGATTCGTGGTGATAAGGAAAAAATAAAAATAGTTATTCAAAACCTTTTGACTAATGCGGTTAAATTCACACCGAGCGGCGGAAGCGTAGAAGCGAAGGTTTATGAGTCGAACGGCGATGTTCAGATGACTGTGAAAGATAACGGCAGAGGAATCAGCGCGGAATTTCTGCCGTACATTTTTGACCGTTATAAACAAGCCGATAACCCTAATGTCAGAGATTACGGCGGTCTCGGATTGGGACTGACAATCTCGAAACATATAGTCAATTTACATCAAGGTAAAATTCGCGCTGCAAGCGACGGCAAGGGCAAAGGCGCTACTTTTACGGTAAATTTTCCGATTGATAAAACCGCTTAATTTGTACGAGTTCATTACAAACTATTGAATTTAATCCGTTTCCGATTTCAACTCTAATTAGCAATATTTCCTTTATAACGCATTATAAACTGAATTCAGCCCTCTGGCACGCTTGTTGCAAGATAGCTGATAAGTGATATTGCGAGATGTTTTAAATACTTTCCCTATCTTGCAAAACTTTTCGATTATAAAGGGAGAAAATACAATGAGAACAAGAATATACAGCTTTTTTACAATGGCTTTTTTAGCCTTTGCAATAGCGAATGTAAATGAAATATCAGCGCAGGTTGCGCCTTATCGTGTATCAGGCAACCAAGTGCAGACACTCTTAAACAGATTAGAGACTAGAACCGACAATTTCCGACGAGAAATAGACCGAACGTTGGATAACAGCCGTGTGAACGGAACAAGATATGAAGAAAACATTGCAGAGTTCGTTACTGATTTTGAAAACGCGACGGATCGTTTGAGAAACAACTTTGCAAGCCGTAATTCAACGGTTTCCGACGTACAGGAAGTGCTCGACAGAGCAATGTTTATTAATGAATTTATGCGCAACAACCGTTTTGCCGTTCAAGCGCAAAATCAATGGAATCTGATCAGAAATGATTTGAATCTTTTGGCGAATTATTACAATGTAAACTGGACTTGGAGCGGAAGAACAAACGTTCCGGTTTCGTCGAATCGTTCATATACGGTTTCCGACGCTTCAATGCAGTCTTTGCTTGCGCGTATTGAACAAAGAACCGATGTTATCCGTCGTGACGTTGATTCGGCGCTTCGCGGAAATCGGGGCGGAACCAGATATAATGAGGATATTGCTCAATTCGTAAGCGATTTTGAAAATGCCACAGACAGTTTGCGCCGCAACTTTGACGAACGCGACTCTGTCGGCGCAGATGTCGAAGAAGTTCTTCGTCGCGCGTCGTTTATTGACAGTTTTATCCGAACAAACCGTTTGAGTCCTGCTGTTGAACGGCAGTGGAGTTTGCTGCGCAGCGATTTAAACACTTTGGCGAGCAATTACCGCGTCAATTGGAACTGGAACAATACGACGCTTGCTTCTTCAAGCAATCTAGACACCCGTCTAACCGGAACTTACCGATTAAATATTAATCAAAGCGACAATGTTAATAATGTTGTTGATAGAGCTATTACCAGCGGACGGCTCAATGCGAACCAGCAGGATCGAGTTCGACGTAATTTAGAGCGCCGATTGACCCCGCCGGATATGCTGGCGATTGAAAAACGAGGTCAGCAGGTAACCATCGCTTCTACATTGTCTCCACAAGGTTCATTTACAGCCGACAACGTTTCGCGTTCTGAGACGAATGCGAACGGACGCACGGTTCAAACTCGTGCGACCGCGACTTCTAGTGAAGTGACTCTCAATTATGAAGGCGACCGTATAAATGACTTTTACGTCAGTTTTACGCCGCTCAGCAATGGACAATTACGAGTTACGCGACGCGTGTATTTGGAAAATACAAATACATCCGTTACTGCTGTAAGCGTTTACGATAAAACTGCAAACGTCGCTCAGTGGTCGAGCGTTGATAACGGAAACTGGAGCCGGAACGATAACGGTAATACCAATAACGGTAATATCAATAACGGAAACATCGGCAACGGAAATTTGAATGATTTTGTCATTCCGAACAACACCAGAGTAACGGCGACTTTGCGCGACCCTATTGACACGAAAGTCAGTCAAAACGGCGACCGTTTTCAATTGGAAGTAACATCGCCGTCGCAGTATCGCGGCGCGGTTATCGAGGGACGCATCGCTAACGCCGACCAATCGGGTCGAGTTTCCGGTCGCGCTTCTCTTTCGATGGAGTTTGATACTATTCGTCTGCCGAACGGTCAAAGTTATCGCTTCGCCGGATTTATTGATTCTGTTCGAGCCACTAACGGCGACAACGTTCAGGTCAATAACGAAGGCACGGTTCGCGACAACAATCAAACTACGAGAACAGTTACTCGCGCAGGAATCGGTGCAGTTCTTGGCGGCATCATCGGCGCGATTGCCGGCGGCGGACAAGGTGCGGCGATTGGCGCGGCGATTGGCGCGGGCGCTGGTGCCGGAACGGTAATTTTGCAGGGACGCGACAATATCGAGCTCGGACAAGGATCGGAGTTTACTATAACAGCTTCTGCTCCGAGCAGCGTAAGATAATTGTTGTAATAAATACCAAGGTTAAAGGCGGGTTTTATACTCGCCTTTTTCTTTTTAGTTGAAATTTATCAGTGAAGTAAAAAAGATGTGTCTTTATTTGATGCAGTGATTAATGGCACGACAATTGAATTACCTGTTTTTGCCTGGATCAACACCGATGTGTCAGGTTTATATAAACTAAAATGTAATCTTAGTTTATACAAATACAAATATTTTAGGAGAAGTTATGCAGGAAAAAGTCGAAAATTCAAAATCACCTTCGCATGACCATCGAGATGGGGTAAGTCGCGGGGATGAAGGTCAGCGCGATGAATGGAACGTTAAAGAGCTGGCGGACGAGGCGAGCCAAATTGATGAAAATGAGATTCAGCGTCAACTGCGTCGAGGCGATGAAACAAAAGGCGATGCCGAAGAACGAGACATTGCCGGTCGCTCTGCGTCGAAAGACACTCCACAAGGACGCGAAGAAGCAAAGAACGATATAAAAGGAAAAGCGAACACTAATGGTTGACAATAAGTTGGCACAAGATGAAACGCAGAGGGCGCTGAACTATGAAGCCGTAAAATCGAGCGTGCAAGCCGATGTTGATGCCGAAATTGCCGCAAATGCAGCTCGAACGAATTCTCAATCCGCTCGTGTTGAAAGCATCGCGGCGAATATGAGGCATAAAGCGGTTGATGAAGTCGTTGAAACCGAGCGGGAAGTTGAGCGCGGGCGAGCAATGGCGAGAGTTTCGCAAGTCGTGGATTACATCTTTTTTGTTATTTACGGGCTTTTGGCAATTCGGCTTTTGCTCGAACTTTTTGCCGCACGCGAGAGTGCGGGTTTTGTGAAATTTATCAAATCCGCGACCGGAATTTTTTACGCTCCGTTTGCCGGAATCGTGCCCAGTCCTTCTAAAGACGGATTTACATTAGCTTTGCCGATAATCATCGCAATTGTCGCATATATGGTTTTGCATCTCACGATAAACGGTTTGCTGCGTCTTTTCGCGCACCGTAAAACATCAATTTGAGAACTTATTATGCAGCGAAAAATGAAGTTCAGACGCTAATCAAAGGAGCTTAAATTCAGATAAAAACAATCATTTTAAATATTTCGATTAACCAATATAAAAAGGCTTCATTTTGCGCAAAATGAAGCCTTCCAATCTAAGTTGATTGAGATATTTGTTAAGTGCCGCATCCGGGATGAGCACAATCGCATCTGATTTCCGTTAAACCTTGATCCTCCGCATCCTCGCAATGAGGGCTGCAATATTCCGAATCGCCCGTTGCGAGACACATACATCCGGTGTGCGCGCATCTTTTGTTGTCGTCTGCCATAAAAATCTCTCCCATGATATTGAAATTTTGCCGTATTTAGCAAGAGTTAGATTATAGATGAATGGTTTTGATTTAACAATAAAATGTTGCCAGAATCAGATAAACGGTAAATTCGGCGGAATTTTTCAAAAGTAAATTCTTATAATTTCGCGATGAAAACCGGGTGCTAATCAAACAGAAACTTTTCGGTTTAGTTGTTATTACTTGGCAAATTTAACTTGTTTTGCGCAGATGACAAATAGACATTTATGAGCAGTTGGAAATCAAAATTAGAAAATTTATTTGAAGACATTGATAACTTTTCCGATGAGTTTAGATTAAAACTCAAAAGAATAAAAGCCTTGGAAAAACCTTTAAAGATTGTGCCTTTTTTGGGATACGGAACGACGGAAAAATTCTGGCTCAGCGGCAGAGTATTGGAAGATAAAGGCGTTATCACAACGAGCGGAAATGACGGTAAGTTTCAGAATCTCGTTAATTTATACAAAAGATTTGAAACGGATGAGGTCGCCGGCGCTCGTATTCGAGGAATTTTTCAAAACGCCGAAGTCGAAGTTATATCAAACGCCGAAGGCTATTTTTATCTGGAAATAAGCCCGAACGAAAATTTACCGGCACAAACTTTTCACGAAATTGAATTACGTCTGCTCGAACCTTTATCAAAAGACGGTCAAATGATACAAACATTCGGACAAGCGCTTGTCCCGCCGGAAAGCGCGCGTTTCGGAGTAATCAGCGATCTGGATGATACGGTTCTGACGACAAACGTGACGAACAGAGTAAAGATGTTTTTAACGGTCGCTCTGCTCAACGAGCACACCAGAATGCCGTTCAAAGGCGTCGCCGCTTTTTACAGAGCTTTGCAAAAAGGCGTTTCCGGCAACGAAAATAATCCGATATTTTACGTTTCGAGCAGTCCCTGGAATTTATATCCTTTGCTGACAGAGTTTTTAAGAATACAAAACATTCCGCTCGGACCACTTTTTCTCAAGGATTTCGGCAATCACACGCTTTTTTCTTCCGGCAAACACAAAAGTCATAAAATTAACAATATCGAAAGTGTTCTGAATACTTACCCGCATTTGCCGTTCGTTTTAATCGGCGACAGCGGCGAGCAAGACCCGGAAATCTACAGCGAAATTGTCAAAAAATACCCGCAACGCATAAAAGTCGTGTATATTCGTAATATCAACCTAAAACCCGAACGCATCGCTTCGATTGATAAACTGATTGATGAAATCAAAGATACGGGCTGTCAATTGGTGCTCGCGCCCGACACGGAATTCTCGGCTGTTCATGCCGCTTCCGAAAAACTTATTTCGACCGCAGAATTGCCTTCGATTCGCGAGGACAAAAAAATTGATGAAATCGCTCCGAGCGTTCAAGATATATCAGCCGCAGAAAATTTATCGCAATAAAAAAGACTTCTCAAAGAAGAAGCCTTTTTTACAATATATTTAAAGCTTTATTTTAACGGACAAAAGCGCTCTGCGCGGGAATGTCGCCGGTTAAACCGAACTGATTCCCGAAAAATCCCTGAGTCGAGCGAAGTATGTACCAGATTCCGATTGATGGGCGGAAGACGGCTAAATCGGCTTTTCCGTCGCCGTCAAAATCCGCTGCTGCCGGGCTGTCTTCCAATAACCCGAAAGAATTAACTTCCATCGAATTACTGCTGCTGTTTATTCGGTACCACTTGCCGTCTGAAGGACGAAAGATGGAAACGTCCGTTTTTCCGTCGCCGTCAAAATCCGCGGGAACCGGTTTATCGCCTGCAAGCCCAAACCCTTGTACAAATAATGTGCCGTTACTGCTGTTAATGCGATACCAGGCGCCGTTTGACGGTCGCCAGACACCGATGTCCGATTTGCCGTCGCCGTCAAAATCACCGATTGTCGGTACGTCTTCGGCGAGTCCGAAATTTTGGCTGATCGTTGCTCCGTTGCTGCTTTGAGAAATCCACCAACTGCCGGTTGAAGGACGAAAAACTGCTAAATCGGCTTTTCCGTCGCCGTCATAATCTGCCGGAACGGGCAAATCGCCGTTTGTTCCGAAACCGGTTGACGAAAAGTTGCCGCTCGAACTGTCGAGCCGATGCCAAACTCCGGTTGAAGGTCGAAATACGGAAACATCGGTTTTCCCGTCGCCGTCGAAATCTGCCGGGGCAACCAAATCTCCGAACGAGCCGAACTGTTTAACATCAAATGAATTATTCGAGCTGGTTTGAATGTACCAAACGTTGTTTGTCGGTCGAAAAATCGCCATATCCGCTTTTCCGTCGCCGTCGTAATCGAAAGCCGGTTTTTTATCGAGTGCACGGAGCGCGTCGGCGATTTTAATTCGCGGTTTGGACAAACCGTTGCGCGAATCGTTTATGTACTGCCCGCTGGAGGTTAAGGCGCTGAGAATTTTTGAAACCGAAGCGTTTGGCGAGCGCTGTTTAAGAACCGCGAATGCGCCGGCAACGTGCGGGGCAGCCATCGAAGTGCCCGAATAATTACTGTACCTGCCGTCGGGCGTTGATGAATTTATCCAGCGTCCCGGAGCTAATAAATTCAAATTCGACGAAGCGTTTGAAAAACCGGAAATCGCGTCCGACGTAAGTCCCGAACCGCCGTCGTCAACCGAACCGACGCTTACCGAAGAAGAAATACAAGCCGGTGCATTCATCGCGCCCGTATAGCTGTCATTTCCCGAAGCGACGACCGTCGCCACGCCGACCGAACGCAAATTATCAATTGCGGTTTTTCGAGCGACTTGATTGGCGTCACAGACGGACGAATACTGACCGCCGCCCAAGCTCATATTAACCGCGGCGATATTCATCGTGCTGCTGAGAACTAAAACTCTTTCGAGAGCTTTGATTTGATCGGAAACGTAAGTACGAATGCACGGCGACGGACTGCTTCCGCAAGGATTTTCGCCGCCCTCGATTTTTGAAAAAACCTGTATCGAGATAATATTGGCGTCTTTTGCCACTCCGCTCATATTGGCGCCGCGTCCCGCAGCAATTCCCGCAACGTGCGTCCCGTGCCCGCAGCCGGAAAGCGTTGTCGGACAATTCAAGCTCGAATCGGGCGCGACAGATTCATTGACGCCATTCGGACAGAGGCTCGTCGCGTTTCCGTAAGTCGAAGAATAACAACCTTCGGAAACGACTTTGCCGCTGAGAAAAGGATGATTTTTATCAACGCCGGAATCTATCACGGCGATTGTCTGTCCCGCTCCCGAAAATCCGCTTTCCCAGGCTACCGGCGCTCCGACCAAAGCCGTGCTCTCGGCTAGCGAAGGCGCATCGAGAGTATCTTCTTCGATGCTTGTAATTTGCGGATCGCTTTTCATTTGTTCGAGCGAAGCGGCGTCGGTTTCAAAGGCGACGAACGGAATTGTTTTAAATTGCTTCGATTTTTCGAGGCGGAGCGATTGATGTTTATTGAAAAAAGTATCTTGATTGAGTTTGATTCGTTGCCGCTGCTGTTGTTTTTCCGAAAGATTCAGTTTTCCTTCCGATTTAAATTCCGAACGCAAGCCGACGATTACGCGCATCGCGCCCGTTTGACGGGCTGCTTCGATTAATTCAGTAAATTTTATCTTTTTTTTCGTTTCGTTCTGCGTCTCGGTTTCGGTTATTTGGGCTTTCGCTCCTTTTACAAAAAAATTGGCAAAAGCGGCGCAGACGCAAACAAGAAGAACAATAAGCGATACTTTTTTCATAGATTTTTTAATCGGATTTGGGAATTCGCTGTTTCCGTTCAGCAGAAAAACTGTTAAAAATCTCTTTTATCTAATGCAAAATAAAAAGCAAAAATACTCGTTAAAGATTTTTATTTATTGGTATTTGAACGAACTGTTTACAACAAACAGCACCGTTCAATTTCATAAAATAAACCGGAGAAAATACAAAGTGATAAGAAGTAGAAAACTAAAATTTACTGCAAACTCAAATCAAACGTGTTTACGAAAATTCTACTCAATTTTAGGGGTTCAGCATTATTTGATGCAGTTTTCATTAAAAGGTTTGAAACTTTTTTCTGAAATTTGAATGGCTGTGTAAAAAATGATTTTTTTGATGTTTCGGAAAAAGCTCAGGTTTTGAGTAAGCAATGAAAAAGGCTTTCATTCACATAGAAGAAAGCCTTTTTCATTGCTAAAAATGTTCGGAATTGAAACCTCAAGTTCGGATTACATTCCCATTCCCATTCCGCCCATTCCGCCGCCGGGCATTCCGCCCATTCCGGCGTGATCGTCTTTTTCGGGAAAGTCGGCAATCATCGCTTCGGTCGTGAGCATTAAACCAGCAATCGAAGCCGCATTCTGCAATGCCGTGCGGGTAACTTTTGCCGGGTCAATGACGCCAGCCGAAACCAAATCTTCAAAAGTTTCGGTCGCTGCGTTGAAACCGTAAGTTTCGCTGTCTTCCGCGCGAATTCTTTCGACGATAACCGCGCCTTCTTTACCCGCGTTGCCGACAATCTGGCGAAGCGGTTCTTCGAGAGCGCGTTTGATGATGTTGACGCCGATTTGTTCGTCGGTATCAACACCGGCTTCGACTTGATATGAATCGAGAATTTTCGCCGCGCGAACCAATGTAACGCCGCCGCCCGGAACGATTCCTTCTTCGACCGCCGCGCGAGTCGCGTGCATTGCGTCTTCAACGCGGGCTTTCTTTTCCTTCATTTCGGTTTCGGTCGCCGCGCCAACTTTGATAACCGCAACGCCGCCGACTAATTTAGCGAGACGTTCCTGCAATTTTTCGCGGTCGTAGTCCGAAGTGGTTTCTTCGATTTGGTTGCGAATCGTTTTAACGCGACCTTCAACAGCGCCCGCATCGCCTTGACCATCAACAATCGTAGTGTTGTCTTTGTCAATCGTGACGCGTTTTGCGCGTCCTAAATCATCAACCGTAATTGATTCGAGTTTGATTCCCAAATCTTCGCTGATAACTTTTCCGCCGGTTAAGGTCGCAATATCTTCGAGCATTGCTTTGCGACGGTCGCCGAATCCGGGAGCTTTAACAGCCGCAACGTTCAAAGTGCCGCGCAGTTTGTTGACAACGAGTGTTGCCAGAGCTTCGCCTTCAACGTCTTCAGCAATGATGAGAAGCGGTCTGCCCATTTTCGCAACTTGTTCGAGAATCGGCAGAAGGTCGCGCATGTTGGAAACCTTTTTCTCGTTGATGAGAATTACAGGTTCGTCTAAAACAGCTTCCATACGATCCGGGTCGGTAACGAAATAAGGCGAGAGATAACCGCGGTCAAACTGCATTCCGTCTACGACTTCCAGAGTCGTATCCATCGTGCGTGATTCTTCAACAGTGATAACACCGTCTTTTCCGACTTTGTTCATTGCTTCGGCGATGATTTCACCGATTTTTGTGTCTCCGTTTGCCGAAACGGTTCCGACTTGTGCAATAACGTCGCCCGAAATCGGTTTTGATAAACGTTTAACTTCTTCGACGACCTGCGAGACTGCTTTGTCAATTCCGCGTTTGAGAGCCATCGGATTTGCGCCGGCGGCAACTGTGCGAACGCCTTCTTTGAAAATCGCCTGCGCTAAAACGGTTGCGGTCGTCGTTCCGTCACCGGCAACGTCGCTGGTTTTGCTTGCGACTTCACGCACCATTTGTGCGCCCATATTTTCAAGGCTGTCTTTTAATTCGATTTCTTTAGCAACGGTTACGCCGTCTTTCGTAATCGTCGGCGAACCGAATTTTTTGTCAATAACGACGTTGCGTCCTTTTGGACCTAATGTAACTTTTACCGCGTCGGCGAGTTGATTTACCCCGCGCAAAATCGCGGAACGCGAATCTTCACCATGAATAACTTGTTTTGCCATTTTTTTATAATCTCCTAGCTAATAAATTTTTTTCGATAGAAGTCAGAAGCCGGAACTCAGAAATGAAATTGTTCGCGGCTCACCGTCTTGCTGTTTTATTGAGCCGACGCTCCGGCGCGTTCGATGATTCCTAAAATTTCATCTTCCCGCATAATCAAAAATTCTTCACCGTCAATTTTGATTTCCGAACCGCTGTATTTGCCGAAAAGAATGCGGTCCCCTTCTCTTACGTCTAAAGTTTGACGTGACCCGTCTTCTTTGTATTTTCCTTCGCCGGCGGCGATAACTTCGCCTTCCTGCGGTTTTTCTTTTGCCGAATCGGGGATGAACAATCCGCCTGCGGTTTGATTGCTTGTGTCTTCGATGCGACGAACAATCACACGGTCGTGTAACGGTCTGATTTTAGTAGCCATTGCTTTTTCACTCCTTTGGGTATTTTTATAAAAAGTTTAAGATAACAACTCGAACCGACTGAATAAATAAATTTTTAGCAGTCTTGGTTTGAGAGTGCTATTATAGAAAACACGGTTTAACCTGTCAAGTGTGAATTTGATGTTTTAGAAAATCTGATAATGGTGTTGTCAAGTTTTTATGTTTTTATCTGAAATAAATATTTATCCGGTGAAGTCGCTTAAAGGAACTTCATTAAATTCTTCGTTAATCGAAGATAGAGGGCTGCAGCACGATAGACGGTGGCTTTTGGTTGACGAAAAAAGACAATTTTTAACGCAGCGCGAATTTCCGCAAATGGCTAAATTTTGTGCCATTGTAGAAGATGACAGCTTAAATTTTTCTTTTGAAGAAAATAATTTAAAGGTTGCGCTTAATGCGAATTCCGAAAAAACGGAAACGGTGAAAATTTGGAGCAGCAGCGTTAAAGCTAAATATTACAATGATCAAGTAAACGATTGGTTTTCTGAACAGCTGCAAACTAAGTGCAGTTTGGTTGTGATGCCCGAGGAATCGAAGCGAATTGTAAACCCGATTTATGCGGTTAGGAAATTTGAAGATACGGTCAGTTTTGCGGACGGTTATCCGTTTCTTTTAATCGGAGAGAATTCGCTGACGGATTTAAACGAAAAGCTGGTAAATGTTTTGCCGATGAATCGCTTTCGTCCGAATTTTGTCGTTTCAGACACGGAAGCGTTTGCCGAAGACGCCTGGAAAAAAATAAAAATCGGCGCTACCGTTTTTCACGTCGTTAAATCTTGCGACCGTTGTTCGATGACGACGATTGATCAGGAAACCGGAGAAAAAGACGGCGCGGAACCGCTTAAAACTCTGTCGAATTACAGAAAGAAAAACGGAAAAGTTTTGTTCGGTCGCTATTTAATTGCGGAAAATGTCGGAGAGACGGTAAAGGTCGGCGACAAAGTTGAGATTTTGGAAACGGCGAAGTCAACGGGAGCGTCTTGAAATAAGTCTTTTGGGAGTTTTGGAAACTTCCTGATAATTGGAAACTCGCTTTGAGAGCGTATTGCGGTGAATGCCGAGTGCGTCTGCGGTTTTTGAAAGATGCTCGCCGTGACGTTCCAAAGCCTTTTGAATATATAGTTTTTCAAATTCCGTCATAGCCTCATTAAGCATAATCTGCCCGTTGAGCATTTCTTCGATTAAAATTTCCATCCGGGTTCTTATTTGCATAATGTTATTCAATTACGAATAGAAGAATTAATTTAGTAACATTTCCCTAAACTGAGTGATTAATTAACAATATAAAGGTCAACGATTTTTTATTCGTTATTCGGAATTGTCACAATTTTTTCCTGTCAGTAATTCGTAAGCCTTTAAGTATCTTTGAGTTGTCGCTTCGGCGATTTCAGACGGCAATTCGGGAGCCGGAGGTTGTTTGTTCCAATTTAATGTTTCCAGGTATTCCCGGACGTATTGCTTATCGAAAGAAGGCTGTGGTTTGCCGGGCAAATAATCCGCTGCCGACCAAAATCGCGAAGAATCCGGCGTTAAAACTTCATCGATCAACAAAATATTGCCTTTTTCGTCAGTGCCGAATTCAAATTTCGTATCGGCAATAATAATTCCGCGAGTTAAAGCATATTGATACGCCTGTTCGTAAATTTTCAAAGCTAGTTCGCGAAGTCTTGCTGCCGCGTCCTGTCCGATTAAATCTTTAAAATCTCGCTCGGTGATGTTTTCGTCGTGCCCGGCGGCGGCTTTTGTCGAAGGCGTGAAAATCGGATTCGGCAGTTTGCTGCATTGCTCCAAACCTTTTGGCAAATCATAGCCGCAGATACTGCCCGTGGCTTGGTAATCTTTCCAGCCCGAGCCTTCCAGATAACCGCGCACGACGCATTCAACCGGAAAAACTTTCGTTTTTCGAACGAGCATCGAACGCCCGCGCAGGTTTTCGTTTCGGCGAATGATTGCGGGCATCTTCACGAAATCGGTCGTTACCAGATGATTTTCGGAAATATTTTCCAGGCGCTTAAACCAAAAATCAGACAATAAAGTTAGAACTTTTCCTTTAAACCTGACCGGAGTCGGCAAAATGCAATCGAAAGCAGAAATTCTATCGGTCGCCACTAACAACAAGTGCTCGTCGTCTACGCCGTAAACATCGCGCACTTTTCCGCGGTGAACGAGCGGCAAATCTTCAATAACCGATTCGGAAACCGTTATAACTTCCTGCATATTGTTCGCTTTGAAAAAATAATTTGATTGATAACTTTAGTATGAAACCGAGAATTCGTAAAGGTCGAATTATTGAAATTTTATATTCTGATGAGCAAAGAAATTCAACGATGTTAATAATAACTAATCAAAGTTAAAAAATATAGATGACATTTCAAGAAAAATGTGCATAATAAAAATCTGGTATTTGCGGTTTCATAAAAAGCTGTATAAACAGAAAACCTTCCGCTCATCAATTCCTTCACAAAACACGAAAAATAAGAATATGAACAAAGTTTTATTTTTAGGAAATAAGTTTATCAATTTTTCATTGCTTGTATTTTTCTTTGCTGTCGAAGTTTGGACACAAGTTCCTTCGGTTTACGTGCCGCAGCAAGCTGATGCGCCCGAACCGGTCGAGGACGACACCTGGTGGTATGTCACGCTTCTAGTTTTATTTGTCGGATTGGCGGGAGCGATTTACTGGTGGCACACGAGCAAAAAAGCGAGTAAATTCTCTTATGGAAACAGTTCCAACAATCGTCCGAATCAAAGCAGGAACAAAACGAATTCCGACGCGCAAAATCTCGCGGATTCGTCCGACGTGGACAAGCAAATCGAATGGTTAAGAAAAAACAGAGCGATCAGGGGTAAAAATAACAAAAATCCGAAGAGAGAAGGCGCAGCGGAAAGCGATAAGCCTTCAAACAGAACTTCCGCCGCGAGTCAAAATGCCGGGGCGGGCAATTTGAGCGGCAGAAGAGCTGGAGAAAGAATACCGGAGACGAAATACGAAGATTTACCAATTTATTCGTTTACGGAAATAAAACCGACGAAAGAATATACAAAACTGCCGATTTCAAATGATTCGGCTTTAATGGACGCGATTGAAATTTCGCAGGACGAATTTGAAGAAGATGAAAAGGTGCGCGAAATCGCGCTGCGCGTGTTGGAATCATTCAAAACTCGCAATTCGGCGGAATGCCTCGGGCAGATGGCGCTGTATGATCTTTCATCAAATTTGCGTTCAAAAGCGGTTGCGTCTTTAGCCGACTTTGATCACGAATCGGTTTTTGAAGATATTCTGCTCGCCTGCGCCGATCCGACACGCGAAGTTCGCGCGTCGGCTGCTCGCGGTTTGTTTCGACTGAGTTTTGACCGCGCCGATGCCTGGACGAGAATCGCCGAATCGAGAGATGAGTTTCGAATGCGGCAGGCGGCGCAGGCGGCGGCGGAAGCGGGTTTAATCGAAAGAACGTTTGACCGTTTGGTACACACCGATAAAAAAATTGCTTACGAAGCTGTCACATTTACCGCTTTATTGATAAAAGCCGGCGAGTTTGAAAAAATATTCGAAGCTATTGACAAACATCGAGATCGGAAAGTGAAACTGGCGCTTCTGCATGTTTTGAAAATAGTCAAAGACGAAGCGACTTTGCCGAATTTATACGCCTTGCTCGAACAAAGCTGGGTTCCTTCGGAGATAAAAGAAAAAGCCGACGAGATAATTCGCAGTTTCGACCTCGTTCCTGCGTGAAACTGTATTTCAAGAATGACAAAACAGAGAGTTACGGAGTAAAATTATTATCAAACTTCGTAACTTTTTTAATTTTAAAGTCTTAAAATGCAGTTCAAACTTGTATCTGAAAATCAGCCGAAAGGCGACCAGCCGGAAGCCATCAAACAACTTGTCAGCGGACTGAATGACGGCGCGAAAGACCAGGTTCTTCTCGGAATTACAGGAAGCGGAAAGACTTTTTCGGTTGCCAACGTAATCGAAAAGGTTCAGCGCCCGACGCTCGTTTTAGCGCACAATAAAACTCTGGCGGCGCAGCTTTATCAGGAATTCAAAACGTTTTTCCCGGAAAACGCGGTAGAATATTTCGTTTCTTATTACGATTATTATCAACCGGAAGCCTACGTGCCGGCGTCGGATTTATACATCGAAAAAGAAGCGACGATAAACGATGAAATTGATCGTTTAAGGCTCTCGGCGACTCGTGCTTTGTTTGAGCGGCGCGACGTGATTGTCGTCGCTTCGGTTTCGTGTATCTACGGCTTGGGCGACCCGGACGCATATTTCGGAATGATTTTGTTTGTCGAGCCGAATCAAAAAATCAAACGCGAAGAGCTTCTCCAAAAACTCGTCGAACTGCAGTACGAGCGAACAAACATCGAATTCGAGCGCGGAACGTTTCGCGTGCGCGGCGATGTCGTCGAGGTTTTTCCGAGCTATCAGGATGAGGCTTATCGAATTGAATTCTGGGGCGATGAAATTGACGCCATTTCTACTATTGACCCGCTGCTCGGCGAAGTAAAAAAACGCCACGAATCGCGCCTTCCGATTTACCCGAAAACTCACTATGTGATGTCGAAGCCGACGATAAAACGCGCTATTCAAAGCATTAAAGACGAACTCGTCTGGTGGGAAGAAGAACTCATCAAACAGGGAAAAATAGTTGAATCGCAGCGTCTGCACCAGCGCACGATGTATGACTTGGAAATGATTAAGGAGATGGGTTTTTGTCGCGGCATCGAAAATTACTCGCGGCATCTTACTGGAAAACCTGCGGGCGCTCCTCCGCCGACCCTGCTCGATTACTTGCCTGAAAACGCGATTATGGTAATTGACGAATCGCACCAGACGATTCCGCAACTCGGCGCGATGTATAAAGGCGACCGCTCGCGCAAAGGAACTTTGGTCGAGTACGGTTTTCGTCTGCCGAGCGCGATGGACAATCGTCCTTTGAGCTTTGAAGAATTTGAAGCCCGAGTCGGTCAAACTATTTATGTTTCAGCCACGCCGGGAGCTTATGAATTAACCAGAAGCGGCGGCGAAGTCATCGAACAAATTATTCGCCCGACCGGACTGCTCGACCCGATTGTCGAGGTTCGACCGGTTCGCGGACAAATTGACGATCTTTTGGAGGAATGCCGGGCGCGGGCGGAACGCAACGAAAGAGTTTTAGTTACCACTCTGACAAAAAAGATGGCGGAAAATCTGACCGAGTATTTTTCCGAAGTGGGCGTGAAAGTCAATTATTTGCATAGCGATATTGACACGCTCGAGCGCATCAGAATTTTGCGCGATTTGCGGCGCGGCGAATTTGACGTTCTGGTCGGAATCAATCTTTTGCGCGAAGGTCTGGATTTGCCGGAAGTCTCGCTGGTTGCGATTTTAGACGCCGATAAAGAAGGTTTCCTTCGAAGCGAGCGCTCGTTGATACAAACCATCGGTCGAGCGGCGAGAAACGCGGGCGGGAAAGCGATTCTTTATGCAGATAAAATTACCGATTCGATGCGGCGCGCAATCGAAGAAACCGAAAGAAGGCGGAAAGTTCAGGAAGAATACAATCTCGAAAACGGAATTACGCCGACGACTATCGTCAAATCCATCGAATCAACTCTAGTGACGGCGTATGAAGCCGATTATTTCAAAGTGCCTTTGAATTTAGACGCTTTTGAGGAGTATTCCCCGCGACAATTAAAAGAAACCATTGCTGAAATCGAAGCCGATATGCGCGAAGCGGCTAAAAATATGAAATTCGAACAAGCGGCGGAGCTGCGCGACCGTCTGAAATATTTAAGAGAACGCGAGATGCAGGTTGTTTAAGTTCGATTGGCTGCCTTTGTAGCGACAAATTTAACTTTTTTTCTTCCAATGTTCTGTATCTTACTTGCTGATTTGATTTTAAGAGTTAAAATAGTATCGATAAATACGGATGTCCACAGCCTATTTATCCTGCAGGGTTTTAGCTAGGGTAGAAGCCGGCTTGAAAAAGTCAGGGAAATCGTCCCAACTTGACCCTGCTTTTATTTTTTAAAGAATCAGCAAAAAATTTCACCGGCGTTTCAAAAACGTTTTTATTTCCATTACCGAATCTCCGATTTTAACGCAAAAATAAGCCTATTAAAATTTGTTGTTATTTGTTAAAATAGCATCGGTATTACCTGCTGAATCACTTCAAATTCTCGCCGAACGAATGGAAAACCAAATAATCAACAAGCGTTACCGAATTATCCAAAAAATCGGAACCGGAGGTTTCGGACATACTTATCTCGCCGAAGATCTGCATTTGCCGACCAAGCCGAGAGTCGTCGTCAAACATCTCAAACCGCAAACGAACGATGAAGAAACGACGGCTTTGGCAAGCAGGCTTTTTCAACAGGAAGCCGAAATTTTATACCGTCTCGGCTGCCATCCGTTTATTCCGCAATTGCTCGCGCATTTTCCCGAAAACGGAGAATATTTTCTGGTTCAGGAATGTATCGAAGGTTATACGATTGCACAGGAGTTTGAAGCCGGAAAACGTTACAACGAAAAAGAAATCGTTCAACTATTAGGGCAAGTGCTGGAAATTCTTTCGTTCGTTCACGGACAAAAAGTGATTCATCGCGACGTAAAACCGGCAAATTTGATTCGGCGTCAATCGGACGGAAATATTTTTCTGATTGATTTCGGCGCGGTCAAACAAGTTAATGCATTTCCTTCAAACCAGAGTTCCCAGACATTTTCCACCGTAACAATCGGCTCGCACGGTTATATGCCGATGGAACAGCTCGCCGGTAAACCGAATTTCAGCAGCGATTTATACGCTCTCGGTTTGGTCGCGATAGAAGCCTTGACCGGAATCAAGCCGACCGACCTTAAACAAAACCAGAACAACGGCGAGTACGTCTGGACTCATAAAGTCGCTCTTTCGCCTGAAATCGAACATTTTATCTGCAAACTTACTAGATTCGATTTTCGGCAGAGATTTCATTCGGCAAGCGACGCGCTGGCGTCTCTGAATATGCAGGCGAATAAAATCGGTTTTTTTACAAACAAAAAGCAGATGCCGATTCAGCCGATAAATTCGTCGCAAATGGCGGCAAGCGCCGCTTTTCCGCTAAATTCGACATCAACTCAAAGCCGGGCGCCGCATTTAAATACGGTAAATGATTCATTTATCGAACGAAACAACAATGAAAACATTCCGCCGACAATAATCGTTCCGTGCAGAGCGGAAATAGGATTTGCCGGTCAGCAAATTACTCTGCAGCCGATACCGACGATTCAGCAAGACCGGATTTTCGCGAATAATCATAGGCAAAGCAATTTTTCGGGAAAACTTTCCGATTATAAATACGGGATAATTTTTTTCGTCTGTTTATTTTTTCTCGGCGGATTGGTTTTTTCGGTGAACAGTTTTATAAAAACTTATCAGCCGGAGTTGGTTTCCGAAAACAATTCATTGAAGAAAGATGAAAGAGAAGAGAAAAAAGCTGTAAAGAGCGAAAGAGCGGTAAGAGAAAAAGTTTCAAGCAATACGTGCGGCAGTTCCTACAGCCTTTTTGAAGAAGCCGAAAAACAAGCCGCCGAAGCGCAAAAACTCGAAGCAAGGGCGACAACGAAATTCGATTGGGAAGAAATCGGAAATAAATACAAACGCGCCTCGGCTTTGCTCGCTTCGATTGATACGGCGAGTCCTGATTACTCAAAAGCGCGGGAAAAAATAGATCATTACAGACAAAAAGCCGAATCAGCCTTTGAAAAAATCTCCACCGCGCGCGAAACGCCGACGCTCAGCAGCGGCTCGACGAACAATTACTGACCTTAAAGAAATTTTCTGTTTAAAGTTAACTGAATTTACTATTTATCTTATTAATTTCGCGCTTTTCGCTTTTTACTTTCCGCTTTATTGGTTTAAATTTGCAATATGCAAGTTAAAACCGCGCTCGATGAACTGCAAAATTATTTGATTGACGCTAGCAATCTGCCCGGCGGGTATGCCGAAAAACTTTTCATTCCCGAAACGACTCAGCAAATCGCCGAAATTCTAAAACAAGCGAATGGAAACCGAGTGCCGTTAACAGTCTCCGGCGCGAGAACGGGAACGGTCGGCGGCGCGATTCCGTTCGGCGGCTTTTTGATTTCGCTGGAAAAGCTGAATCGAATAAAAGAAATCAATCGAGAAAAACTTTATGCGAGGGTCGGCAGCGGCGTTCTTTTAACCGATTTGCAAAAAGCGGTCGAAAGTGAAAATCTGTTTTACCCGCCGGATCCGACCGAGTGGAGTTGTCAAGTCGGCGGAACGGTAGCGACAAACGCTTCGGGCGCGCGCAGTTTCAAATACGGCGCGACGCGGCGTTTCGTGCGGCGGCTCGAAATCGTTTTGCCCGACGGCGAAATTCTCGATTTGAAACGCGGCGAATTCGTTTCAAAAAACAATTTCATCGAAATAGAAACGTCGAGCGGGAAAACGATAAAAATCAAACTGCCGACTTATCTTCAGCCGAACGTGCGAAAAAACGCGAGCGGTTACTTTTCCGGCGCGAGCATTGACGCCATAGATTTGTTTATCGGCAGCGAAGGCACGCTCGGAATCATCACTGAAATCGAACTCGCGCTGCTCACTAAACCCGAAGGCTTTTTGAGTGGAATCGTCTTTTTTAAAGACGAAAAAGATTTGCTGGCATTCGTTGACGAAGCCCGCGAACTTTCATTCGGCAACAGGGAAATCGAAGATCAAAAACTGAAAACCAAAAATCAAAACGCTATTGACGCGACTTTAATCGAGTATTTCGACGAGAATTCTTTGAAATTCATCGCCGAAAAATTTTCGCAGGTTCCTACAAACGCGAGGGGCGCGATTTTCTTTGAACAGGAAACGAGCGTCGAATCGGAAGACGAATTGTTCGAGCGCTGGAACGAGCTTTTGGAAAAACACAATGCCGATTTGGAATCATCGTGGTTTACGACGACCGAACAGGATTTGATAAAAATGCGCGAATTTCGCCACGCTTTGCCGGTTTCCGTAAACGAGCGAATCGTGCGCTACAAACAAAGAAAAGTCGGGACGGATATGGCTGTACCCGATGAGCATTTCGCATCGTTCCTTCGTTTTTACAAACGAAAACTCGATGAAAGCGGGCTTGATTACGTCATCTTCGGGCACATCGGCGACAATCATCTGCACGCGAACATTTTGCCGAAGAACGAATCCGAAGCGAAAAAAGCGAAACATCTCTACGGTCGTTTCATCGCGCAGGCGATAATGCTCGGCGGTACGATTTCGGCGGAACACGGCATCGGAAAACTGAAAAGCAAGTATCTCAACGTGATGTTCGGCGAAAGATATTTAAACGAAATGGCGGAACTGAAACGGCAATTCGACCCGAACGGCGTTCTCAATCGCGGAAATATGTTTGACGCCAAATTTTTAGGAGTTTGATTTTAATTTATCGTTATTAAACCCAGGTTTGCGGCAACGCCTTTTCACGGCTAAAATACTAATTTTACAAACCTTTTAAGGAAGCATCCGAAAAAATGATCAAAGCGATACTTATGGATTTCAACGGCGTCATTATCAACGATGAGCCGCTGCAGATGAAGGCGTATCAGGAAATTTTGAAAACCGAAGGCATTGAGCTGACCGAAGAACAATATTACGATTCTTTGGGTATGAACGACGCGGCTTTTGTCGAAGCCTCGTACGGGCGAGCCGGGAAAAAACCGGAAGCGAACAAAGTTTTGGAGATAATGCAAGCGAAAACCAATCGCTGGCGTGATATCGTTGCAGACGAGCTGCCGATATTTCCCGGCGTCGAGGATTTTATCCGCAAAATGGAAAAGGACTTTACGCTCGGAATCGTTTCGATGGCGCGGCGCGAGGAAATAGAATACGTTCTCGAACGGGCAAATCTCGCCGATTGTTTTTCCGTCGTCGTTTCCGCCGAAGACATCGAAACTTACAAACCCGACCCGCAATGTTATATCGAAGGATTCCGATTGATTGACTCGGCGCGTATGCAGCGCGGGCACAATCCGATGGTGCATAAGGATTGTCTGGTCATCGAAGACACGCCGCCGGGCATTCTTGCGGGCAAACGCGCGGGATTGAAAACTTTAGGCGTAACAAATACGGTTGACGCGCGGGCTTTGCGCGAAGCCGGAGCCGATGCTGTGAGCAAAAATCTGGACGATTGGATGCCCGGCTCGATTCGCGGCGTTTTTGTTTAATTAGAAGGAACAATATAGCCACAAAAAGGCATATAAAGCACAAAAAATAAAATCTGATTTTGTGTTTTTTGTTGCTTTTCGTGGCTATAAAACTAAAATATGGCGGAACATTTAATCACAATCGAAGAAGCGCGGGAAAATCTTCTCGCGTGTGCCGCGTATCTGGCGGAAAACATTAAAAGCTCGGACGGACACGCCGAAGCGATGAAGCGCATCGTGCCTTTGTACGCGGCGAAAACGGAAGTTGATCTCGCCGCCGAATTTGCCAATACTGTTAACGACCCGTTCACACGCGATAAGCTTTTAACGATTGTCGCGGAGAAATGCGCCGCTTTGGACGACGACGAGTACGCTTTGCAGCTTACCGACGCTATCGAGGATGAAGGTATGCAGGCGCAGGCGCGCGAACGAATCGCTTTGCAGAAGTCGGCGAAAGGCGATTACGAAAAGGCAGCCGCAATAGCCGAAAACTTGGAACATCCCGAATATGCTTTCGCCGACATCGCCGTTCATCAGGCAGCCGCTGGTCAAGACGAAAATGCCGCGCAAACGATCTCTCAAATTGAGTACGAAAACGCCAAAGTTTCGGCTTTACGAACAATTGCCGTTAATAAATTAAGCAAGAATGAAAACGAAAAAGCCGTTGCGCTTCTCGACGAAGCAGCGGAAATCGCGAAAGAAATTGAACATCGTGAAGAAAAGATTCGCGCTTTGATCGAAATCGGCAATCTTTTCGTCGAAGCGAAGCGAAACGACCGTGCCATCGAAACATTCGACCGTGCAAAGTCGAACGCCGAAAAACTAGAAAACGTGCACCGCGACAATCTTCTGGCGAGCGTTGCTCTCGGTTTTTTGCGCGCCGGCAGTCTCGATTTAGCCGACCGAACCCTTGATGCCGTCGCCGACAAAACGCAGATTTCCGCGTGTCTCGCTGGATTCGCCAGAGAGTTTTGGAACAAAGACGAACGAAGCGAAGCGCTCGACACGCTCGAAGAAGCCTACGCCGTTTTGAAATCGCAGCGCGATTCGGAAACCAGAGACAGCCGCGCTAAATTTTCGCTTTTCTCTTCGATTGCCGTCGATTTCGCCCGTTTTGAAAAAGCGGAACGCGCGCTCGAAATCGCACAGAACAATGCCGACGAAAGCGAGCGAGTTTCCGCTTTGACGCAGATCGCTCAAGTTTTCACGCAGCAGGGAAAAGACGATTTGGGGGCGCAGGCAATCAACGCCATCGAAGAAGATTCGGCGCGAATGTTCGCGCTCATCGGCGTATCGGACGTGCAAAATCGGTCGGGGAAAAAGGATGAAGCCGTTCATTTCTTAAACGAAGCCGCGCATTTATCCGAAACCGTTCCTCAGCTCGCTTCGCGCTCGGTGGCTTATAACGAACTTGCCAGAAGATTTTTAGAATATGGCGAAAGCGAAAAAGCACGCGAAGCTGCACACGAAAACCTCGTAACCATTCCTCAGATACGTGATGAAAGTTTGCGCGTAACAGCTTTAGCTGATTTGTCGGAAATATACGAATCAGGCAAATTCGATTTAAATGATGCGGAAAAAGAAATTTTGTTTACGATGATTCGGCGCGCCGAGTGGTAAAAGGCTTCAAAAGCGAGTGCAGATGTTTCATGCAACAGTTTTTTCCGAAATTATATTAATGCGTTTCTGCCGGTGTTCCGTCTTATCTGAACTGGTAAACGCACCTTATAAAAATAAAAAAGGTAGCTCAAACTGAGTTACCTTTTTTATTTTCCAGAGCTTTGTTTGTGACTTTTAAGCCGTTGGTGCGGCTGCCGTCGCTTCATTTTCCGTTTTGTCGGGCACAAGGCGTTCGGCTTCTTTTTGTCTGGTGTCATTAAACGGTTTTTCAGCCGGTTCGACACGCGGCGGAGCCAAGCCGAATTCGGGCGAGCGCCAGAGATTTGATACTAAAAGTTCGCGAATGAACGCCATTTCTTTCGGCAGACGGTCGTAGAGTTTGAAGAACAAATCGTCGTGCGAAGCGATTTCCTTGATCCACAAATCGCGGTCAATGTTCATCACTCGTTCAAAATCTTCACGCGTGAACTCTTCCATTCCGCGCCAGTCCATATCTTCATAGCGCGGCATCCAGCCGAGCGGCGTTTCGATGCCGATTGATTTTCCGCGTGAGCGTTCGACGATCCACTTCAGCACGCGCATATTTTCGCCGAAACCAGCCCAGAGGAATTTACCGTTTTCGTCTTTACGGAACCAGTTGACCGAAAAGATGCGTGGCGGTTCGGGAATTTGCCGACCGAAATCGAGCCAGTGAGCGAAATAATCGCCCATGTGGTAACCTGCGAACGGCAGCATTGCGAACGGGTCGCGGCGAACTTCGCCGATGTTTCCGAATGCGGCGGCAGTCATTTCCGAACCCATCGTTGCCGCCATATAAACGCCGAACGCCCAATTAAATGACTGTTGGATGAGCGGAACGACGGAATTTCTTCTGCCGCCGAAGATGAAAGCGGAAACCGGAACACCTTTCGGATCGTCGAACCGGTCATCAATAACCGGACATTGAATTGAAGGCGCGGTGAAACGAGCGTTCGGATGCGCGGCTTTCGTGCCCGATTCCGGCGTCCAATCGTTGCCTTGCCAGTCAATCGCGTGCGCGGGCGGCTCGCCGTCCATACCTTCCCACCAAACGTCGCCGTCGTCAGTCAAAGCGACATTTGTGAAAATCGTATTTTCCTTAATGGTTTCCATCGCGTTCGGATTTGTCGCATAGTTCGTTCCCGGAGCGACGCCGAAAAATCCGGCTTCCGGGTTAATCGCGTGAAGCCGACCGGTTTCGTCAGGCTTGATCCAGGCGATGTCGTCGCCGACTGTTGTTACTTCCCAGCCTTCTTCCTGAAAAGGTTTAGGCGGAATGAGCATTGCGAAATTCGTTTTTCCGCAAGCCGATGGAAACGCCGCGCAGACATAATCTTTTTGTCCGTCCGGCGATTTTACTCCGACAATTAACATATGTTCGGCGAGCCAGCCTTGTTCACGTCCCAAGGTCGAAGCGATGCGCAGCGCCAGACATTTTTTACCCAAAAGCGCGTTTCCGCCGTAGCCGGAGCCATAAGACCAAATTAACCTTTCTTCCGGGAAATGAACGATATATTTGTCTTTCGGGTCGGGCGAGCAAGCCCAAGCCACATCTTGCTGACCTTCTTCCAAAGGCATTCCGACCGAATGCAGACAATGGACGAACTCTCCGTTGCCGAGCGCTTCGAGCGCTTTGTCGCCCATTCTGGTCATCAATTTCATATTGACGACGACGTACGGCGAATCTGAAAGCTGAACGCCGAACTGCGAAATCGGCGATCCGATTGGTCCCATACAAAACGGAATGACGTACATCGTTCGTCCGCGCATCGAACCGTCGAAACGCGGCGACAGCGTCGCTTTCATTTCGCGCGGATCCATCCAGTTATTGGTCGGACCGGCGTCGCCTTTGCTGAGCGAGCAGATGTATGTTCGATCTTCGACGCGCGCCACGTCCGACGGATGCGAGCGAGCTAAAAAAGAATTCGGTCGTTTCTCGGGATTTAAACGGATAAAAGTTCCCGTCTGCACCATTTCTTCGCATAAACGGTCATACTCTTCCTGCGAACCGTTGCACCAGTAAACGGCGTCGGGTTTGCACAATTCAGCCATTTCCGTTACCCAGCGAATCAATTCCCGGTTTATCACGTTCGACGGAATGTTCAAATCAGTCATAAATTTGTTTCTCCAAAGTTATTTGATAATGATGTGTTAATTAAAGACTTTAAAATCAAAAATAAACGAGCGATAACGACTCGTTTTTGTATGTATTCGATAAGTTTATCACACTATAAGAAAAATTAAAGTCTTTTGGCGGAATTTGAACCGAGGCGCGAACGATTCTGTTTGAGCGTGTGAAATATTACGGCGCCGAGGATTATAGCGCCGCCGAGAATCGCCCATTTGCTCGGGCGCTCACCGATAAAGAGGAAAACCCAGATCGGATTGAGCAGCGGCTCGATAAATCCGATAATGCTGGCGTCCAGAGAACGAACGCCTTCGGCAATTCCTTTAGTAAAGAGAATGTATGCCGCGCCGATTTGAAGAACGCCGAGAAAAATAATTGCGAGCAAATCCCGACTGTTCGGATTCGGTAAGTTTTGCGCGAGAATCGGAAGCATAAAAACGACAATTAGAATATTGCCGTAAAAAACCGAAATCGCCGGATTTCTGTTTTCGAGCAAGCGCGGATGGCGCAGCATTATAAAATAAAGCCCGAAAAACAAGCCCGATAAAAGCGCGGCTATGTTGCCGACGAAAATGTTTGAGGCGAGAGCGTTGCTTGCGCTCTGTTCTTCAAAAAAGAACAAGCTCATTCCAGCCAGACAAACCACAACCGTAATCAAATCCGAAAAACGAAATTTTTCCTTTAATATAAACGGCGACAAAATCAAAATATAAATCGGCGCGGTATATTGCAGGAAAATGGCGTTGGCGGCGGTCGTCGTTTTAGTCGCGTAAACAAAGCATGTCAGCGTTCCGGCGTAAAGAAAAGAAGTTAAAAGCGTGAATCTGTTTAATTGCAGTCCTTTTTTATAAGTGAAAGCGGCGACCGTCAGCGCCGCGAAAAACGAACGACCGCAATTGACCGCGAACGCGTCGAGCGTCGTCATTTTTATAAAAAGACCGCCGGTGCTCCAAAGCAAAACGGCGAACAGAACCAGCAAAACCGGCGGAACAATAGATTTATGTTCGGGATGACTCAATGCAATCAATTGTAGAAAAAGTAGAAAAGAGTAAAAAAGAAATGAAACAAAAAATAATTTATTAAAACGCGGATAGATGCCGATACATTTTCATTAGTGTTGCAAATATAAAAAATGACAAAAACTCGCGAAAATTAGCGTTTCATTTCTTTAAAGAATAGATTTTCCTCTTTTCAAAAACCATTCGGTTTTGCGGCGAAACTAATTTGAATTTTCAATCACGTTGGAAACCGTTTCGCGCAGGCGTTTCGCGGCGGTCGTCGCAGGTTCAAGTTCCACGTCTTCGACGCCATAAACCCTTTTGCCGAATACGCCGTTCCACGGCGGAATTACCAATGAAACCGCTCCGTAACCGCGCGCCTGACAAGCGAGTCGCAAAATCGGTTTCGCTTCGTCGGGCTGATTGTAGCCGAAGACTTTCATTTGTTTTCTTTCGAGACGAGAAACTTCGGAAAGTTTTTCCGCGCCTTCCAAAATGCCGACCCAGCAAGTTCCGCAAGCGGCGCTGCGGCACTCGACCGGAATTACGCCTTCCAAGCATCGCACGTCTTTGCTGCTCCAATTTTTTGATTGATCGCGCGCGGCGGCTGAAGCGATTTCTTCATCATTGACCAATTGAAACTTACCGTCAGAAGCGGTTTCGTCGTAGGTAACAGTGAATTTTTTATCAACGGTTTTCAGAAAACTGAAAATTCCTTGCGAATCATTTCTTAAACGTTCTTCCACGATTTTGTCGGGTGATTTCGCGAGCCGACCTTTCGGCTTCTCTACGTTGCCTTTTGATTTTTTGAAATCTTCAAGTCCGACCTGTACGAGCGTCATCAAACCGACTGCCGCAATACCGACAATCAAAGATTTATCAACTTTCGATTTTTCGGCAACCGCCAGCGCGGTTTGTTCGATTAAATCACTCAAACTCGCTGTTTCATTGATAAATGACTCGGCGCGCCTTTCGATTTCCGCTTTGGTTTCTGCCCAGAAACGATGACCGTAGAGAAATTTGTGGGACGAATCAATCTGATTCTTTAATTCGTAATCGCCCTGTAAAACGAATTTCTGAACGGCTTTCGCTTTGTCTTCGGTTGTTTGCAGATAGCGGAAAAGTTCCAAAGGATAAAACCGAAACCAAATCCGCACGGCATTGCGATCAACCGAATGAATCGTTGGAAGCAATTTCTCGATTGCAGAAAGCCAATCATTTTCAGTGAATTTATTTAAGTAATCTTCAAGTTTTGTAGTCATAAAAATTTCCAATTAATATCCGATAATCAAGACTTAAATTTTATGAAAAACCGAGTAACCAATTTTTAGAATTAGTCATCAAAGCTTTTTCCGATTTCGCGGTAAATATCAAAAACAGAAATTTTACAGTTAAATTTTTGTTTATGCAAAAGCTCGCTTGACAAAGGTTTTTGTGTTTCGTATTATCTGAAGTTTCGGACACATTCGTCCAGACTTTCTGTACAATGCTGTAAAGCGTTGTGCTGAAGATTTTTGAAGGTTGCAAACAGGATTTTGAAGGTTGCAAACAGGAATTGTAGCGTAAGACAGCCGAACCTATCGGATTGCGGCATTTTGGTCATATCAATTAAAAGCCACGCTACAGCAAAGTTGAAACCGGATTTAATTATTTAATTTAAGGTTTAATTAATCGAATAAAACGCAAGTTATCGCTTGTGCTAACTGCCGGAAACGCTTTCGGCAAGAGTCAGGTAAAAGATTTCTTTTGCCTTTTGGGTTTTAAATTAAGAGGAAATAATGCCAACGATTAATCAATTAGTTCGCAAAGGTCGCCAGGCGGTGAAATACAAAACGGCGAGTCCGGCTTTGCAGGCAAACCCGCAAAAACGCGGAGTCTGCACGCGCGTTTACACGCAAACGCCGAAAAAACCGAACTCGGCTCTGCGCAAAGTCGCTCGCGTTCGCTTGACGAACGGAATCGAAGTAACGACGTATATTCCCGGCATCGGACATAATTTGCAGGAACACTCAATCGTTTTGATTCGCGGCGGACGCGTCAAGGATTTGCCGGGCGTTCGTTATCACATTATTCGCGGAACGCTCGACTCTTCGGGCGTTGCCAATCGCAATCAAGCGCGCTCGAAATACGGCGCGAAACGACCGAAGGCTGGAGCGGCTGCACCGGCGAAGAAGAAATAATTAAAGATTAAAAATTCAAGATTTCAAAATAAAAACGCGAATCTTGAATTTTGAATTTATAAGAATATGCCAAGAAGAAGAGTTGCAGGAAAAAGAGAAGTATTGCCCGATCCGATTTACAACAGCGTGGTCGTAACCAAATTTATTAACGGGTTAATGTGGCAAGGCAAGAAGTCGGTTGCCGAAGATATCTTTTACGGTGCGATGGATAAACTCGCGCAAAGAACCGGAGAAGAGCCCTTGAAAGTCTTTAAAAGAGCGCTTGATACAATTGCTCCGACACTCGAAGTAAAATCCCGCCGTATCGGCGGCGCTACTTATCAAGTGCCGATTGAGGTCAGCCGCGACCGTCGTAACACGCTGGCGATTCGCTGGATTGTGACTAACGCGCGTAAGCGAAACGAAAAAACCATGCAGGATCGTCTTGTCGGCGAGCTTCTTGATTCAACTAATAACCGCGGCGGCGCAGCGAAAAAACGTGAAGACGTTCACCGTATGGCAGAAGCGAACAAAGCGTTCGCGCATTATAGATTTTAATAAATCGGTTTTTGGTCTTTGGCTTTTGGTTCTTAGAATTTTGCCGAAACTTAGATGTTTCAGGCAAACGCCAAAGACCGAAAACCAAAGATAGAAAACCAAAGAAGTATGGCAAACATTACCTTAGACAAATTCAGAAACATCGGTATTATGGCGCACATTGACGCCGGTAAAACCACAACGACCGAGCGCGTGCTTTTCTACACGGGTGTTTCGCACAAAATCGGCGAAGTTCACGAAGGAACGGCGACGATGGACTGGATGGAACAGGAACAAGAGCGCGGAATTACGATTACGTCCGCTGCAACTACCTGTTTTTGGAAACGTAACGGAGTCGAACACCGAATCAACATTATTGATACGCCTGGACACGTTGACTTCACGATGGAAGTCGAACGTTCTTTGCGTGTTCTCGACGGTGCGGTTTGTGTTTTTGACGGCGTTGCTGGTGTTGAACCGCAATCGGAAACCGTTTGGCGTCAAGCCGACAAATATGGCGTTCCGAGAATTTGTTTTATCAATAAATTAGATCGCGCAGGCGCTTCATTTGATCGTTCGTTCGATTCAATTTTGAAACGTCTCGGTGCAAATGCTGTCGCTCTGCAAATTCCAATCGGTCTTGAAGATCAATTAAAAGGTGTCGTTGACCTGATCACAATGAAAGGTTTGATTTGGAACGACGAAACCAAAGGCGCGCAGTATGAAACTACGGATATTCCCGCTGACTTAATGGATGCGGCGAAAGAAGCGCGCGAAAAATTGGTCGAAGCTGTTTCAGCGATTGATGATGATTTGATGATGAAATACCTCGAAGGTGAGGAAATCAGTGAAGCTGAAATTCGCGCAGCGCTTCGTCAAGGAACAATCGAATTGAAAATTGTTCCGGTCGTTACCGGTTCAGCCTTCAAAAACAAAGGCGTTCAAACTTTGCTTGACGCGGTTGTTGATTATTTGCCGAGCCCGCTCGATATTCCGGCGGTCGAAGGTGTTAATCCGCGAACTGACGAAGTTGAAACTCGCGCTGCCGATCCGAAAGATCCGTTTGCCGGTTTGGTTTTCAAACTAATGGCTGACAAACATTTGGGACAACTCGCATTTGTCAGAATTTATTCGGGAACGGTCAATTCGGGTTCATACGTTTACAATACTATTAAAGGCAATAAAGAGCGCGTCGGTCGTTTGATGCTGATGCACGCCAATAAACGTGAGGACGTCGAATCGGCGAGTGCCGGAGAAATAGTTGCTATCGGCGGAATGAAAAACGTCACCACGGGTGATACCATTTCTGACGAAAGCAAGCATATTGTTCTCGAATCAATGGAATTTCCTGATCCTGTTGTGCGGGTCGCGGTTGAGCCGAAAACTCGTCAGGATCAAGACAAAATGGGCATTGCGCTCAACCGTCTCGCTCAGGAAGATCCGAGTTTCCAAGTTTCGACCGATCATGAAACCGGTCAGACGATTATCGCCGGAATGGGCGAATTGCATCTCGAAATTATCGTTGACCGAATGAAGCGCGAATTCGGCGTTGAAGCTAACGTCGGTAAACCGCAGGTTGCTTACCGCGAAACGATAACGATGCAAGCGCCGGGTAAAGAAATCTTTAAGAAACAATCGGGTGGTCGCGGTCAGTTTGGACACGTTGAACTCGAAATCGAACCGGCACCGGGCGAAGGTTTTGTTTTTGAAGACAAAATCACCGGCGGGGCGATTCCGAGACAATTTATCAAGCCTGTTTCCGAAGGAATTAAGGACGCTATGCAGCGCGGATTTCTTGCAGGGTATGAACTCGTTGATATTAAAGCCAGCCTTCTTTTCGGTTCATATCACGAAGTTGACTCGGACGAGCGTTCATTCCATATCGCGGGAAGTCTCGCTTTTCAGGATGCCGTTAAAAAAGCAAAACCTGTTTTGCTTGAGCCGATTATGCGCGTTGAAGTAGTTACGCCGGAAGAGTATATGGGTTCGGTTAACGGTGACTTAAACCGTCGGCGCGGACAAATTGAAAAAATGGAACCGCGTCCGGGGGGCGTGCAAGTTGTAACGGCTTTTGTTCCGCTTTCGGAAATGTTCGGTTATACGACGGATCTACGCTCTTCGACGCAGGGGCGCGCAACTTCAAGTATGCACTTCGAGCGCTATGCAGAAGCTCCACGAAACGTTGCTGAAGAAATTATCGCGAAAGTTAAAGGAGCCAGTAACTAAATAAAATTGCGATTTTGAATTTGCGGTTTCGATTGAAAATATTCGCAAATCAAAAATCTGAAATCAAAAATTTTCAGGAGAAGTTATGAGTAAAGAGAAGTTTGATAGAAGTAAACCGCACGTGAATATCGGAACAATCGGGCACGTCGATCACGGCAAAACGACCTTAACGGCTGCTATCACGAAAGTATTAGCCAAACACAATCCGAAAGTGCAGGTTCGTGATTTCGGTTCGATTGATAATGCGCCGGAAGAGAAAGCGCGCGGCATTACGATTGCTACTTCGCACGTTGAATACGAAACTGCCAATCGGCACTACGCGCACGTTGATTGTCCCGGTCACGCCGACTATGTCAAAAACATGATCACCGGCGCCGCTCAGATGGACGGAGCTATTTTAGTTGTCGCCGCCACAGACGGACCGATGCCGCAGACTCGCGAACATATTCTGCTTGGTCGTCAGGTCGGCGTTCCGGCAATGGTCGTGTTTATGAACAAAGTCGATATGGTTGACGACGAAGAGTTGTTGGAACTGGTCGAACTCGAAGTCAGAGAACTGCTCTCCAGTTATGAATTTCCGGGCGATGATATTCCGGTTGTTCGCGGTTCGGCACTCAGAGCACTCGAAGGCGATCCGAAATGGGAAACGACGATTGACGAACTGATGGCGGCGGTTGACGATTACATTCCGACGCCGGAAAGAGACACCGACAAACCGTTTCTGATGCCGGTCGAAGACATTTTTACGATTCAAGGACGCGGAACAGTCGCGACGGGCAGAATCGAACGCGGAGTGATCAACGTCAATGAACCGGTCGAAATTGTCGGCATCAAAGATACGAAGAACTCGGTTGTGACTGGCGTAGAAATGTTCAAAAAGCTTCTCGATAAAGGAATGGCGGGCGACAACGTCGGACTTCTGCTGCGCGGAGTTGAAAGAAAGGAAATCGAACGCGGACAGGTAATAGCAAAACCGGGAACGATCACGCCGCACACAAAATTCAAGGCAGAAGCATACGTTTTGACGAAAGAAGAAGGCGGACGACACACGCCGTTTTTCACCGGATACAGACCGCAGTTTTACTTTAGAACAACTGACGTCACAGGTGTTGCACATCTTCCGACGGGAGTCGAGATGGTGATGCCGGGCGATAACATTGCAATGGAGATCGAATTGATCGCACCGATTGCAATGGAAAAAGGATTGAGATTCGCTATTAGAGAAGGCGGCAGAACAGTCGGCGCAGGCACCGTTTCCGAAATCGTTGAGTAACTATTAGTAGTCAGTATTCGCAATATACTGACTACTAATTACTAAAAATATGTTAAACGAAAAAATTCGCATTAAATTAAAGGCTTACGATCATCGAGTTTTAGATCAATCAACGCAGGAAATTGTTGATACGGCGAAAAGAACCGGCGCGAGAATCGCGGGACCGATTCCGCTTCCGACCATTAAAAATAAATGGACGGTATTGCGCTCGCCGCACGTTGACAAAAAATCGCGCGAGCAGTTTGAAATCAGAACGCACAAGCGCCTTATGGATATTCTCGACCCGACAGCCGAAACGGTTGATGCGTTGATGAAACTGGATCTGCCGGCTGGCGTAGACGTAGAAATTAAAGCATTCGGTAAAGGTTAGTTCATTGAGTTTATAGAGTACGTTGAGTTCATCGAAAAAAGAAATTTTCTTTAACTCAATAAGCTCAATAAACCCAATGGATTCAATAAACTTAAAGATATGATTAGCGGAATTATCGGAAGAAAAGTTGGAATGACGCAGATTTTTGCGGAAGACGGAACGGTTACGCCGGTTACAGTCATCAAAGCGGGACCATGCGTTGTCGTCCAAACAAAAAGCGCGTCGGGGAATGACGGCTATAATGCGGTACAGCTCGGTTTGGTCGAAGATAAACCGATTAAACTGAAAAATGTTACCAAGCCGTTGCTCGGGCATTTCGAGAAAACGGGCGGCGGCGTTCCTCCGACACGGGTTTTGAAAGAAATTCGTTTAACCGGTGAGCCGGACGCGAATATCGGCGATCAAGTAAAAGTAGATGTTTTCGCTGACGGCGACAAAATCGAAGTAGTCGGCAAATCGAAAGGTAAAGGTTTTCAGGGAACGATCAAGCGCCATAAATTTCATCGCGGTCCCGAATCGCACGGTTCGATGAGCGTTCGTGCTCCGGGTTCAATCGGTCAATCCGCTTATCCGTCACGCGTAATCAAAGGAACACGTTCATCTGGGCATATGGGCGACGCGCGCGTAACCGTAAAAGGTTTAACTGTTGCGAGGGTTGACGTTGAAAACAATTTGATAATGGTGCGCGGCGCGGTTCCGGGCGCAAATGGAAGTTTGGTTGTAGTTAAGAAATCATAAAAATGGTTCATTGAGTTTATTGGGTTTATTGGGTTCGTGGAGTAAAGGGGTTTTTTCTAACTCTAAGAACTTTAAAAACTCTATGAATTCTATGAACTCAAACGGAGTGAAATTATGCCTACCGTAAAGGTTCGCAATTTGAGCAATAATGAAGTTGGCGAGTTAACGCTTTCGGACGCTGTTTTTGGCGTCGAATTGAACGAAGGGTTAATTCACGCGGCGGTTAAAAATTATCTGGCGAACGGACGACAGGGAACTTCGGCGACGAAAACGCGCGGAAATGTTTCCGGGTCCGGCAGAAAACTTTGGAAGCAGAAAGGAACGGGTCGCGCTCGTATCGCGTCTTTGCGCTCGCCTCTTTGGAAAGGCGGCGGTAATGTTCACGGACCGCAGCCGCGCGATTGGTCATACAAAATGCCGAAGAAAATGCGTCGCGGAGCGCTTCGTTCAGCTCTTTCAGAAAGACTGCGCGAAGGTAATTTGATTGTGATTGACGAAATCGCGCTGGAAAACGGCAAAACGAAAAGTTTTGTCGGCGCAATCGGAGCGCTCGGACTTTCCGACAACAATAAACAAGCAAAAGTTTTGATTGTTGATTCGCTCGATAACGCTAATTTGATTCAAGCGTCGCGCAACGTTCAAAAAACAAAAGTTACAAACAGCTACGGCGTGAACATTTACGATTTGCTGAAACACGAAAAACTTTTGATTTCGAGAACGGCAGTTGAAGAATTGAGCCATATACTCGACCCCCAGCGCGAAAAATCGGAACAGGAGGCGTCGGAAAATGAATAAATTAAGTGTTTGGGATGTTTTGAAATCGCCGGTCGTTACCGAAAAATCGGTTCTTTTGAAAGAAGATTCGACCGAAAACGCGGAAGACCGCAACGAAGGACAAGTTTTGACCTTTCGCGTTGACCGTAAAGCCGACAAAGAAGAAATCCGCAGCGCCGTCGAAGAAATTTTCAACGTAAAAGTGGCGAAGGTTCGTACGGTTCAATACGAAGGAAAAATCAAAAAACGCGGTAAATTTGAAGGTCGCCGCCCTAATTGGAAAAAAGCATACGTTACTTTGAGAAAAGGCGAGCCGACGGTTGATTACGCAGAAGCTATTTAATTAGTTAATAACTGATAACTGAGAGTTGAGAAGTGAAAACTATCGGTTATCAACTATCAACTATCAACTAAAGAAATGGGAATTAAAAGATTAAAACCGACATCACCAGCGCGAAGATACCAGACGTATCTGACGCGCGATGAATTGACTCCGAACGCAAAGCCTGAAAAATCTTTGCTGGAGCCGAAAAAGAGAATATCGGGACGCAACAGCGATGGGCGCATCACAGTGCGAAGACGCGGCGGAGGTCACAAACGCTTTTACCGCGTAATTGATTTCAAACGTGATAAAGAAGGCATCCCCGGAAAAGTTTCGCAAATCGAATATGATCCGAATCGTTCGGCGCACATCGCTTTGATTACGTATCTCGACGGCGAAAAACGATACATCATCGCTCCAAACGGTTTGACGGTCGGTTCGACGATTGTCAGCGGTGCCGATGCCGATATTTTGCCGGGAAATGCTTTGCCGATCAGAAATATTCCGCTCGGAACATCGGTTCACAATGTGGAACTCAGACCGGGCAAGGGCGCGCAGCTCGTTCGCTCAGCCGGCGGATTCGCGCAAATCGTCGCTAAAGAAGGAGATTACGCGCAGCTCAGAATGCCTTCGGGCGAAGTTCGACGCGTTCCCGTTGTTTGTATGGCGACTGTCGGACAGGTCGGAAACCCCGAACACGAAAACGTTTCTTTAGGAAAAGCCGGGCGCAGCCGCTGGATGGGCAAACGACCGAAGGTACGCGGCGTAGCGATGAACCCGGTTGATCACCCGCACGGCGGCGGCGAAGGTAAAACTTCAGGCGGTCGTCATCCGGTAACTCCCTGGGGACAACCGACGCGCGGATATAAAACGAGACACAACAAACGCACGCAAAATATGATCGTGCGCGACAGAAGGAGAAAATAGGTTTCAGATTTTGGTTTTGGTTTTCAGTAAATCCAAAATCCGAAATCCGAAATCTCAAAATTGAGATATGCCACGTTCAGTTAAAAAAGGACCTTTTATTGATTTGAGTATTTTGAAGGCTCTCAAGCGGATCGAAGAAGGCGGACGAAAACCGCCGGCAATTAAGACCTGGTCGCGCCGTTCAACTATAGCGCCGAATATGGTCGGTTTGACTTTCGGCGTGCACAACGGCAAACGACACATTCCGGTTTTTGTTACGGAAAATATGGTCGGTCACAAGTTAGGCGAGTTTTCGCCGACCAGAACCTTCAAAGGGCATCCGGGCACAAAAGCCGAGAAAATGGCTAAAAGAAAGTAATTTAATGGTGAGTTAAATGATGAATGGTTTATGAAGAAAACAGCCATTCACCATTATGTAAGATTATGGAAGCGATAGCAAAAACGAAATATTTGAAAGGCTCGCCGCGAAAAGCGCGACTCGTAATTGACTTGATTCGCGGGCGGAACGTTTCGCAAGCCCTTGCGATTCTTAAATTTACCGACAAACGCGCGGCTGAACCGATTTCCAAATGCCTGAGTTCGGCGATTGCCAATGCGACTTATTTAGCCGAGCAGCAAAACATCGCGATTGACCCGGATGATTTATGGGTAAAAACGTGCTTTGTAGATATGGGACCGACAAAAAACCGTCGTCGTATGCGTCCCGCGCCGCAAGGTCGAGCATATCGCGAACAGCGACACTACTGCCATATTACAATACAGGTTTCGAGCGACGAGCAACCGAACGGTAAAAAATTCTCTGTAAAAGAGAAAACCGGTGGCGAGAAGAAATCCAATGCTTCCGGTACATCGTCGAATGCTACGAACGCGCGCGATCCTAAAATGAAAGCCGGAAGCGTGAAAACAGATAATGCGAATAAAACATCAAAAGCGGAAGATTCGGCAATTGATGAAAACGTAACGCCGTCAGCGATGCCGGTTGAAGAATCGCAATCGAAAAAATCAACGGCGCCGTCGAAAACCGACGATGGAAAAAATATAGCGGATGCTTCTGACGCAAAGAACGTCGCTTCGCAAACGCCGCAGGAAAGACACGAAAACAAACCTGCAGATCAGATATTAGATAACAATCAGTCAAGTACTTAAGTTAGGACTATAACAGGAACAGATAAAGATATGGGACAGAAAGTTCATCCATACGGCTTCCGAGTCGGATACAATAAAGATTGGCACTCACACTGGTTCGCCAAACAGGAATTTCCTGAATATCTGGCGGAAGATTTAAGATTAAAGCGCGATCTGAAAAAGCGTTTTGCCGGAGCAGGCGTATCGCATATTGATATCGAACGCGCCGCTACAAGGCTCAAAATTATTATTTATACTTCACGCCCGGGAATCATCATCGGTCGCAAAGGAGCGGAAATCGAAAAACTGCGTGAAGATTTATCGAAAAAAACCGGACGCGAAGTACTGATTTCGATTCAGGAAGTTCGTCACCCGGAATTGAACGCTCAATTACAGGCGGAAAAAATCGCGCAGCAGCTCGAAAAACGTATCGCTTTTCGCCGCGCGATGAAAAAAACGATGGAAGAATCGCAGCGTTTCGGAGCCGAAGGCATCAAGGTTATGATTGCCGGACGCCTTAATGGCGCTGAAATCGCCAGAACCGAATGGAGTTTGGAAGGAAGACTTCCGCTACACACGCTTCGCGCAGATATTGATTACGGTTTTGCCGAAGCCTTAACGACATTCGGAATCATCGGCGTCAAAGTTTGGATTTATCGCGGTGAGATTCTCGATCCGAACGCCTCGATTGCGCGCGGAACGACGACCGACCCGATGAAAGAAGTAAAAGTTCAGGGCGGCGGACGCGGTGGAGACAGAAGACCGCGACGACGTGATGACGGCGGTGGTCGAAACAATAGGTAAATTGAAAATTCCAGATTTCAGATTCTGAATCAGAAATCAAAATCTGGAATATGAAATCTGGAATTTAGAATTTGGAATTGAGGTAACTCATTATGTTAATGCCGAAAAAGGTCAAGCACCGAAGAGTAATGAAAGGACGTATGCGCGGACAGGCTTCACGCGGCGATAAATTGAATTTCGGTGATTTTGGACTGAAAACACTCGAAGCCGCGTGGATTACCGA
>DASVQY010000017.1:0-10130 GCA_036388895.1 Pyrinomonadaceae bacterium
ACAAGATAAGCGATTTATCGAAGCAGAACAAAAGATTTTCAAACTTACAGATTTAAGCGCCAGCAATGAATTAAAACTTTTCTTGAATACTCAAGCTGCGATTAGTGCGGCAGAAGCGCGAGACTGGAATGAATTAAATAAAAGAGTTGAAAAAGTTGACGACAAAAAAATCAAGGCTTTTATTTTAATTAAAGCAGCTAATTCAATGATTTCTAATCGCAGCTTAAAACTCGAAGCATTGGAATATTTACGGCAAGCAAAAAGACATTTGGAAAATACTGAAGACAAGCCCTATAAGACAAAGGCTTTTATCTATATTTCCAGCTTAGAATTAACATCTGAACCAATCAGCGGTTTTGCGACATTAATAGAAGCTAAAGATTTAATTAATAATGTTCCGGAGTATGCAGCCGAAGCACTGGAAATAGTTATTCCAATAACATCATCAAAAAATTTCTTTAATTTTAGTTTAAACGAAAAAACTTTTGAAGCAAGTTTTACTCGCGCTGCAAAGTCGGATTGGTTCACAACACAATCATTGATTTCACAAGTTAAATCGCAGTATCTGCGATCTCTTGCACAAATAGCAGCGACAAAAGCTATTCTGACAAATAAGAATTAAAGCTCAAAAATCATCGGCTTTCAAATTTATTGCGCATGATAAATATGCAGTTTGCTTTGTGTATGACTCAAAGAATTAGACAAAATAACTCCTTTGTCTAATCGCGCTTATTAAGATTCGACCCTTTTAAGGACTTTTCGCTTACTAAAAACGTCATAAATTTGACTGTAGTGTCTAATATAATTTATTAGCTCTTTACGGCGGAAAAAAGTAAAGCAAACGAACGTTTTCTTTACTTCGATGGGTAAAAGAATATTAGACATTTCATTTGATTTGCCTAATTAAAAGGAGTCAAAAAACACTAGTTTTTTGACTCCTTTTATATCTTAAAAGTCTGAAAACAGTGACTTAGTGAAACTTTAATTTTGAAATAAATTTTGAAACTAAAAGTTTTTCATTTAGAAGTTATTTCGAGAAATAGTCTCATTAACATCTATGTGCAGAAATTAACAAAGGTGAGAATGCAGATTCTCTTTACATTCTCACCTTCTCAAGTCTCAGTAGTAATGAAATGACGCTGGCTCAGTGTTCAAAAATCATTCTGAGAAATAATTAACGCCGCTTCAGTACGACTGTATACTAATTAAAATCAACGTGACCGACCAAGCTTGCTATCACCATTGCCAATTCTGCCGGTTCGACCGGCTTCGGAACGTGCATGTTAAATCCTGCCGATAGAGCTTTCAAGCGATCTTCGACTCTGGCAAATGCAGTTAGCGCGACAGCCGGGATTCGTTTGGACGTGCCTCGTTCGGCATCTCTTACCCTTTTAATCAGTGCATACCCGTCTTCTTCGGGCATTCCAATGTCCGAAATTAAAATATCGGGCTGAAACTCTTCAAGTAAATCTATAGCTTGAGTAGCAGACTCGCAGGTTTTAATTTCAGCCCCGCATTTTTCCAGAATCGCTGTTAGCAAAAACCGCGCGTCAGGCTCATCATCAATTGCCAGGATTTTGATTCCGGTAAGCTCAGGAGGGCAATCGAAAGCGATTTCTCCTCCTCCGGCAACAGGATGAACCCTACTCAAATCACGACCTCTTTGTTCCGCGCCCTGGCGAACGACCATCAGAGGAAGCTTGACTGTAAAGATTGCTCCACTCTCGTCTTTTCGATTAGCGGCTTCGACCGTGCCGCCGTGCAACTCGACGAGTTGTTTAACGATTGCCAATCCGAGACCTAACCCGCCGTATTTTTTTGTAGTTGAACTGTCTGCCTGGCGAAACCTGTCAAACACATAAGGTAAAAATTCTTCCTCAATTCCGCTGCCGGTATCGCTGACGGTTAATTCAAGGTGAGAATTGACACGTTCGAGAAACACTTTGACGCTGCCCTGTTTGGGAGTAA
This sequence comes from Pyrinomonadaceae bacterium, assembly GCA_036388895.1. Classification (GTDB taxonomy): domain Bacteria; phylum Acidobacteriota; class Blastocatellia; order Pyrinomonadales; family Pyrinomonadaceae; genus SXVE01. Next base: position 1,969 of record DASVQY010000017.1, read on the forward strand.
ATTTGATGGCGTTTGAAAGCAGATTCCAAGTGATTTGCTGCAAACGCACCGAATCTCCTAAAACCTGTCCGACACCGTAATCGAGAACAACATAAACGCGAATCTCCTTTGCCTCTGCCGCCGGGCGCAATGTGTCCACTGCGGCGTGAATAACGCTCGTCAAATCCACCGGCTGAGTATCCAGGCGAAGCTTCCCCGACATAATTCGTGAAACATCGAGCATATCTTCAATCAATCTGGCTTGAAGCCGTGCGTTCCGATCAATCGTTTGTATCGCGTTGGCGACGGTAGCTTCATCCATCTGTGAGGATGTCAACATTCGCGTCCATCCTAAGATCGCATTCAAAGGCGTACGCAGCTCGTGTGAGAGAAGTCCCAAAAATTCATCTTTTGATTGGCTGGCAATTTCGGCTTGTTTGCGCACTTCCTGTTCGCGAATTAAAGCTTCTTCCCGCTCTTTGATCGCTTTTTGCGCCTGATCGTAAAGCCTGGCATTGTCCATCGCGATGGCTGTCTGCGCGGCGAGACCTTCAATTATCTGTTCGTGCGCTTCGGTGAAGAAACCGGCGCTCGAATGACCGAAGAAAAGTCCGCCGATTACTTCATTCGAGCGTGAAATGACAGGGACTGCCAGATAACTTGAAACCGGCAGATGACCTTCGGGCATCCCGAAATAGGGAGCGTTTTTCCCGTAGCGGGAATCCTGATGAACGTCGTCAAGACGGATTGTGCCCTCTCCGCGAAAAGTCGGACCGAAAATGTCTGTCGCGCGCGGCATCGGAAAATTCTCAAAATGCTCGCGCGGAACGCCCGAAAGCGAATAAAGCATGTAAGAGCCTCCATCCGGGCGATAAACGTTATAGAAAAACGCTCCGAACTCAGCTCCCGTTATTTCCGTCCCGGCATCGGTAAACGCTTGCACCAATTTTTCCTGATCGAGTTCCGCCGAGAGCAATTGCCCGATGCGATTGATAGTTTCAAGTATTTCAGATTGCTCTTTCAGTTTTGCTTCGGTTTGTTTTCGGGCGCTGATGTCGCGAACGATTTTTGAAGCGCCGATTATTGTTCCGTCGAGCGCTTTGATCGGTGAAACAGTCAGAGAGATGTTAATCAAATGCCCGTCTTTAGCAACGCGAATCGTCTCGTAATGTTCAATGCGATCACCGGCTTTGATTTTTCCGATAATCACCTGCTCTTCGTGCTGCATATCGGGCGGAATCAAAGTTAAAACTGATTTTCCGATAATCTCTTCCGCTGTGTAGCCGAAAATTCGCTGGGCGCTTTTGTTCCAACTGGTAATTATGCCTTCGAGCGTTTTACTGATGATCGCATCTTCTGCCGATTCGATAATGGCTGTCAGCCAGCTAGCTGCGGTTTCATCAAATGGTAAATTGTGAAATCGTTTTAGTGCGCTTTTTTTACCCGCGTTCCCGGTTCGATTAAAGTTGTCAGCCATAGTTCTTTGATTTCGTTGACAAAACTTAAAAAAACATTCCTTTCAAAATTACTTTAACAAAAATGCATAGGAGTGTTTATATTTATGATTAGAGCGTAACAATTGGTATATCCTGTACAGCCTAAAAAGAAGTTTTTAGGGCATTCAAAGTAAAATAAACAAACGTTTTCGAGAATTATAAATTTACAGCGCCACAAGTTTAGGGCGCTGCCGTTTTGAGATAGTTCCCGACAAAAACTTTTGCTCAAAACATTTTAGACATATTGCCCGGCGGCGAACGCGGAAGCCCAAGCCCATTGAAAATTATAGCCGCCGAGCCAGCCTGTAACATCAACAACTTCGCCGATAAAATACAAATTTTTGACGCGCTTCGCTTCCATCGTTTTTGAAGACAATTCATCGGTCGAAACGCCGCCTAGTGTGACTTCGGCTTTGTGATAACCTTCCGTTTCGTCAAAACGAATCCTCCAATCGTGCAAAAGCCCGGCGATTCGTTCGATTTCTTTTGGGGAAAACTGGTTCAGAGGTTTTGAAGGCGCGAATTCGGCGCAAAACTTTTCGGCAAAACGCGCGGGAAGATGCTGGCTCAGAAAATTAACCAATTCCTGTCGGCTGTTTCTTGATTCGTCCAATAGCTCAAACGCATTTTTGCCCGCGAGCAAATCAAAAGAAATTTGTTCTTTCGGTCGCCAATAATTTGAAATCTGCAAAATTGCCGGTCCCGACAATCCGCGATGCGTGAACAGAATGTTTTCCCGAAAAGCCGCATCGCCAAAGCTCGCCGTTGTTTCCAAAGAAACGCCCGCGAGATTGCCGAATTCTTTCAGACGGTTTTCGCCGAAAACGAGCGGCACTAGAGCGGGACGAGTCTTTTCGATTTTTAAATCAAATTGCCGAGCGATTTTATAACCTAAATCGGTCGCGCCGACTTTTGGAAACGACAAACCGCCGCACGCGACGATTAAGCTTTCCGATTCAAAGCTGCCCAGATTCGTTTCAACAACAAAAATTTCATCCGTTTTTCGGACGCTTTTAATCTCGCAATTCGTTTTGATTTGCGCGCCGCCAGCCGCGCATTCGTCGAGCAGCATTTCGATGATTCGCCTTGAAGTGTCGCGACAGAAAAGCTGTCCGAGCTTTTTTTCGTAATACTCGATGCCGTGTTTTTCGACTAATTTTATAAAATCCTGCGGCGTGTAGCGGGCGAGCGCGGATTTGGCGAAATGCGGATTGTTTGAAACGTAATTCGCGGCGGAAACTTCGCGGTTGGTAAAATTGCAGCGACCGCCGCCGGAAATCAAAATCTTTTTCCCGACTTTTTCCGCGCGCTCCAAAACCAGCGTTTTGCGCCCGCGTTTTCCAGCTTCCGCAGCGCAAAACAACCCGGCTGCGCCGCCGCCGATGATAATTACATCCGTTTTCATCCCTTACTTATTCGCCGCGCTATCCGATGTATTTGTTTTTGATTCGGATGTCGCGCCCGGCAAACATATCGGTTTCAAAGTCGTGTAAATAAATTTCAACCTGATTGCGGTCAAACATTTTCGTGACTTCACGAAAATCCTGATTAACGCGGCACAATTCGGCAAAAATGAGTTCGTGTAATTCTTCGCCGGCGGGCAAATCGTTTTTCGGCAGCCGCACTTTTTCCAGATGAATTTTTAAGGTGCGTTTTAAATCCGGGCTTTCGTCCGATTTGATTTGAAATGAATTAATGCGCCCGACGAGCGCGGGATTGGTGTTGATAATTTCCTCCAAATCGTGCGGAAAAATTTTCGCGCCGTAAAACGGGACGCTCAAATCGTTGCGCCCGTGAACGTACAAAATCGGAAACGCGCTTTGTCTTTGGGCAAGCTCGGCAATTTCAAATCCTTCCGATTTTAAAAGCGCCGACAAATCTTCGTAAACATAACAGCCGCCCGAATCGCGCAAATTATAACGAATCTTCGGCGCTGCGCCTTCAAATCGGGTGATGGTAAATATCAATTCTCCTTCGGCGTTGGTTTCAATAATGTAATCGGCGGCGTTGTATTGAAAAATCATCGGCGGCGTTTCGCGCCCGAAAAGTTTTTCGCTCAAACTCCGATTTTGAAAACAGAGTCGGCGCAGCGCAATCGTCAATTCGGTTTCGACTCCGATGTTGATTTCCAAATCCGACGCGCCGTAGCTTGAAACCACACTGTTAAAAAATTTCAAAAAGTGCGAGCGCAAACCTTCGCTCATACCTTCGCCGCCAACCACCGCGTCAATTCGGTAAAGCGACAAATCAAGCTCGGTTTCATCGAGCCACGCTTTCAGAAACGGCGGGTAACCGAAAATCAAATAACGATATTTCGCGCCGAAAAGACGCAAAGTGTTTTCGAGTTTTTTGGCTTCGGGTCCGATTGATTTTAAAATACCGACATCCGCCAGCGACATCGAAACGTTCATTCCGGTCGCCCACGGTCCGAGCGCGAAACAGTTGAGCAGAATGCAGCTTTTATCGTTGTAAATTATTTCGTAATTTAATTGCAGAACGCGCTTTACGTCTTTTCTCTCGGACGCGCTTCGCACCCAGTTGTTCGGCACGCCGGATGAGCCGCTCGATTCGTCAATAACAGCGCCGGGCGCCGGAATCGCGCCGCCGTAGCAGCGTTCTTCGAGCGTGTATTTTTTAACGTAATTCTCTTTCGTCATCACCGGCACGTTTTCCAACCGCCAGCCGTTTTCCGACTGGTAATTTTCGGCTTTTAAAAATTCTCGATAAGCCGGACACTCGCGGCGCGCCCGTTCAAAAACCGCAAAAGCGCGAACGCGCCCGACAAAAGCCAAAAACGGCTGCAAGCGCGGCGCAAATAAAACCAGATAAGTTCTGCCGTCGGCACCGAGCGCCCAGCGGATGAGCCACAACGAACGAATAAATACGCGAGCGAGAAAATAGCGAATCATAATTTAATTGACCAAAATTTTTGCCAGCGGCAAACGATAGCTTTTCGGCGGTTCTTCCGAATAACCGATTTTAAAAATCAGCCACGTTTCTGGAATCCTGACGTTTTCATTCCACCAGCGAGCGGCTTCCGGGTTTGTCACCAGATTTCCGTAAGGGTGAATGTAGAGATTGTGTTTCGCGGTTTCGAGCCAGAAACGCATCAAACAGCGCCCGGCTTGAAAGGCTTCAGATGGATTCCAAAATCCGCCCGCGAGCGCCCCAATCGTCGGAACCGCGCCGAGCTGCCGCCGGTATTCGCGCCGCAATATTTGCCGAAAGACCGGCAATTTTAAAAGTCCGGGCGCGCTTGCGGACAATCGAAAATTAAAACGAGAGACGTTCATACAGCGATAATCCAAACCGTCCAATTTCGCTTTCGATTCTCGGTCGGAAAAGCGAAACCACGAAACCAATTCTTCCTGATAATGCGGGCTGTTTAAATCGGCAAAAACCGCTTCGATGTTGCGTGTGAGAATTCGTTCAATCGTTTCGGCGTCGGCGATTTCAAAATACTGGTGTCCGAAACCTGCGGCGAGATTTTTTAAAATTTCGATCACATCCGCCGGGACTTGATCGGGCGAGAGCGAAAGACGCGACGTGCGCCGACGAAAAAACAGATTTTCGTCGTAAATATTTTCCGCTTTTTCGGTTTCGATTAAACGCATTCGGGCGAACGGCAGCAAAGTCGGCTCGCGCGTTTCGAGAATCGCGGGCGCATACCAATCGGGCGGATGAACGAATTCGTATTCGATTTTCAAACGCTCGCGGCGCGCCAGAATGTCAATCGCTTCGAGGAACATTCCCATCGTCAAAATGATAAAACTTCCCGTCGTGTCTTCTTTCGGGAGCGTCCGCGTCGAATCAATATAAAGTTCTGCGCGGTAATCGTCGAGAATTTTAACGCGCCATGGCTGAACGTTGTGCGGCGAAGGAGCGTGAAGGGCGGTTTCTAAAATTTTGTGCCAGATTTTCATTCGGCGCGGAGCTGAGCGAAGAAAGTAAAAAAACAACTTGCTTGACTGGCAAGTAACGCAATTCTACACTGAAAATATCGAGATTTAAGCAGAAATTTTAATTATTAGGACAAACGTTATGTCACATAATCCTGCAAGACATATCCGTAATTTATTTTAAACCGCCGAAAAGCCTTTATTATTGGCTATTAAAATAAAATAGCTTCATCAACAACCACTTCATTATTGACGAATTTTGACGATTTTTGTCTTGTTTCGCAGTACAAACTCGACAAAATCTTGACAAATTTTTAAGACGGATTCCAGCCGGGCAAATCCCCATCGGTGAAAATATCCTGCTCGCCGGGCGGCACGTCCCTCAAAGACGCAGTTCGCCAGACGTAATAATAGTTCACGCCTTTTTTGAAAACGGCGACGAGCCTTGAACAGCGCGCCAAACCGTTTACAGGATCAATCGCGGTTTCTATCGCGTCGCCCATCGCCCCGGACACGAAAGCCAATTGCGGAACTCCGGGCGTAAAACCATTGAAGCGAGCAAGCCAGTCCGAAAGCCCGGAATGTATTTCGAGCGGTTGTCCGGCTTTGAGATAAATCGCGCGCGCGTCCGGATTTTCGGCAAGCAAACTCGTGTTGAAAGTTTTCGATTCGTCCGAATTTGAAAGCCGTGCGAAGCCGGGATCGTCAGCGTTCTTTTCGATAAACCGTCTTATATTGCGAGGCAGATTTGTCAAATAAAAATTTGCCAGACTGTCGCCGCCGTTTTGAAAACCCGCGCTTTGTCTGCCGTGCAGCCACCTGAGCGCCGGAACCAGAAACAAATCGAACCCGCCCCGGGAAAGATCGGGCATCGCCGCCTCGTCCGCGTCGTAATGAAGTTCGGTCGTGACTTTGTATCCGTCCTCGTTGCCGGTGTCGAAAGATTCAAAAAAAGCGAAGTTTCTAAGTCTCAGTTTCGGCTTGCCCGGGCGGGACGGATTAACCAGACCGGCTGCTTTAAATTCCGGTTGATTGATTGCGCTCTCCGAGTCCAAATATTCGCGCTCTCCGGTTTTGGCATATGCGAAAGTTTTTTCGTTTCCGCCTCCATCGTGAAAAACGAGATCAATCCAATACTCGGAGGCGTCGTCAAACGGAATTTGCTCGCACGCGGTTTCAAGAATTTCGCCGCCCGGAATCGAAACCATTTCGTTTTCGAGAGCTTCATAATCCGATTCGTAGGGATAAAAAAAACGAATGCCGCCGATTGTGCCGCCCGGGGAGAACGCTTCGTGCCTGGTCGCGGTTTCATAAATGATTGATTCAAACTCCCCGCCCGGCGACGTTCGTTTTCGCCCCAAATCAAACAGCCTGATAATTCCCTGCGGTTTTTTGCGGCGCGCTAAATATTCCTGCTCGCGTTTTGGACGAATAATGCCTTTCGCCGGTTCCGAAACTTGCGCTTTAGACCTCGGACTTTGCGCGACAGGCTTTTTGCGCGCCAATTCGATGACAACTTTTTCGCCGTTTTTAACTTTGATTTTCAACTTTTCAGTAATCAGTAATAAGTAATCAGTAATAAGTAGTCAGTTTTTTAAGGAATTCGTTTTTAACTAATTACTGATTACTGATTACTTATTACTATTTTTAGATTTGCGAAACTTCGATTGATGTCGTAACGCGCTGCTCAGGCGTTCCTAAATTCGCTCCCGATACCGAATAGCCTTCAGCGAGATATACGCCTCTGGAGACGCCCGCGCGGTCTAAAACGCGAAAGAAAACACCGCGCTCGATTGATTCGTCGAAACCTGCAATAGAAATCGTCCCGGAGGCTTTGCGCGCGTTTCTTGCCGCCAATCTTCGCTCGGCAAGCGGTTTGGCGAATTTTACGGGCAGCTCCCCGACATTGAAAGATTCAATCGGTCTGCCGCGCCGCGTCGCTTGAGTGATACCTTCCGCCCAGATGCGAAGCCGGTTGGATTTTCCGCCGATGGAATTCAGTCCGGCGTCGCCCGTGCGCGGCTCCGACTCAGAGCGCGTGACCGCGCCGCGCAAATGGTCAATCGCCTGCGTTCGGACGACAAATTGATTGTTTCCCAAAGGCGTCAGAGTTTCAGTGACGGTTTTGATCAAACCGAACTCCGTAGTCATTTCCGCAGCCAGATTTCCGGCTTTGTGAGCTTCGAGAAAATCCTGCTTGAAATCAGCCTCGAAATATTGATTTGCAGCGTCTACGGCGATCAAGCCCGATGTTTGCGTCAGAATTTTCGACTGCATCTGGCGGCGCGCGTTTTTTGAATCCGAAACGTAAAAAATCGACTGATTTTCCTCTTTGACGGTTTGCAGCGTCGGCTCGCCGTTATTGGAAAGATTCGGCACGCTGGATTCGATTTTCACGCTCGCGCCCGTGGGTTTGCCCTGCGCGTCGAAAGTGTTGTTCCGGGTTTCGCGCCCGATCATCTCAAGCGAGCTGTTATAAACGGAAACGACTTCTTTGATTAATTCGGAACGCAAAACGACATTCGGATTCGAGGTGTGTTTATGGTCTCTAAAGGTTCGCGCCGTATCAGTCCGGGTAAAATTCGCCGCGCCGAAAGCGCCGGTTTCATCCGTGGTCTGTACCAGCCTGTCTTCGTAATAATTCGCTGAATTCGAGTCAATATAAACAAGCGTCAAACCGTCCAGAATTTGCCCGCCGAAGCTTTCCTGCCAATTCAGAAATTCATCTGCGGTGACGGCACGCGGCTCGAATGATTCGGGAATGGCGGCGGTTTTATCCAAAAACCAT
>DASVQY010000018.1:0-98630 GCA_036388895.1 Pyrinomonadaceae bacterium
CGGTTGCGGCGGATTACGACGGAGACGGACGAGCCGACATAGCCGTTTACAGAGCGTCGGAAGGAATGTGGTACATCTTGGGATCGAGCCAGGGATTCACGACAGTCAGATTGGGAGCAGAATCCGATATTCCCGTCCCCAGTGCTTTCGTCCCGTAAATTAAATGCCAAAGCAATGTTCGATCAAACGGTTTTCATTTGATTAAATATTGCTTTGACGTTGCCAAACTAAGAAAAAGCGGCTGAAATATTGCCGCTTTTTCCATTTGTTCAGAAAAAATTATTTGAAATTTAAGGCGTCAGCCATTTCGTTTCGAGTTCGCCGCCGTGCCACATGAAAAGCGAACGGCGATGTCCTTTAACGGCTAGTTCCAAACAGTCAATCTTCTCGATTGTCGAAGAAATCACAACGAAATTTTCTTTTCCCGCCTCGGACTCTTCGCGCGTCGGTTCTCGGTCAATCAAATTTTCCGGCAAACCGGAAGTCGGTTTTTTGCTTTCCTGCGACGGCGCCGCGCCGACATAGCAGCGCCGCGAGAAAAGCTCGGTCGCCATCCATTGCTCTTCGGCTAAATCGTCGTCTGAATGAATTGTCGCTCTTCCTTTGATGCGAAGCTGGAATCTTTCCTTCGGATGGTAAAACGCAAACGAAACATTCGGATTAGACTTAATTTCGGTGATTTTCGGCGAACCGCGATGCGCGTGAAAGGCGAGGCGGGGCGGTCTTCGCCAAAACCGCCGCAAAACCACGACGCGCAAATTCGGTTCATTATCGCAAATCGTGCCGAAGACCGGCGTGTGAAAAGGATGAGACCGGTCGAGCGTTCCGAGATCGAGATGTTTCCAGATACTTTTTAGAATTTCGCCGTGTGAAACCGGCTTTTCCAGGATACTTGACATAAAAAAAATGTCGAATGTTAGATTTTGAGAAAGATGTCGGATGCTGGATGTCAGATGTAAGATTAAAGCCAAAACTAACATCCAGCATCCGACATCTAGCTTTTCAACTTATCAATAATCGCGTTGGCGAAATCCGCAGTTTTTGCCGTTCCGCCCAAATCTTTGGTAATTGTTTCGCCTTCGGCGAAAACTTCGAGCATTGATTTCTCGGCGCGGTCTGCGGCGTCCATTTCGCCGATGTGCCGGAGCATTAAAATCGCGGACATTAAAATCGCGGTCGGGTTGGCGATTCCTTGACCGGCGATGTCGGGGGCGGAACCGTGAACGGCTTCAAAAACGGCGCCTTGTTCGCCGATGTTTGCTCCAGGCGCGAGTCCCAAGCCGCCGATCAACCCCGCGCACAAATCCGATACGATATCGCCGTACAGGTTTTCCAGAACCATCACGTCGAATTGTTCGGGTCGCATTACGAGCTGCATACAGGCATTGTCAATAATTTTGTCATCTGCCGGAATTTCCGGGTAATCCTTCGCCACATTGTAAAAACATTCGAGGAAAAGCCCGTCGGAAAGCTTCATAATGTTCGCTTTGTGCATCGCCGTGACCTTTTTGCGCCCGTGCGATTTGGCGAATTCGAATGCGTAACGCGAAATGCGCGTCGAGGCTTTTTCGGTGATGATTTTGATGCTTTCGACAACGCCCGGCACGACGACGTGTTCGAGTCCGGCGTATAAATCTTCGGTATTTTCGCGGACAATCACCAAATCGAGCTCAGGATAGCGCGAAGGCACGTTCGGCAGAGCTTTAACGGGTCGGACGTTCGCGTATAAATCCAGAGCCTTTCGCAAACCGACATTAACCGACGTGAAGCCTTTGCCGATTGGCGTCGTCAGCGGTCCTTTAAGCGCGACTTTGTTGCGCTTGATTGACTCAATCGTCGTGTCGGGAATAGTCGTGCCGTATTTTTCGAGCGCCTGCGCGCCGATGATATGCGTTTCCCATTCGATGTCAACGCCTGTAGCCTCGATAACGCGGACGGTTGCGGCAATAATTTCCGGTCCGATCCCGTCGCCGGGAATAAGTGTAATCGTGTGTTTTGCCATTTTTGTTTAATCCACCAAGTTTTTGTTTATGTAATATAACGTTTTATGCGAGGCTCTGACAATTTCATTTCGATAACCGGAACTTAAAACAAAATTTATAAACAATATGAGCTTTGAAAAAAACGAGTGATTTATTCGGCTTCTTTTTCCAGATGTTTCCGCGCTTTTTCTAACTGCATCTTTTGTTCGCTGCTCATTCTCGGATACGCGGAATGAAAAGATTTCAGTTTATCCACAATGATGGAGGCGACCGCCGTTTTAGCAAACCAGCGATGTTCGTCGGGAATGATATGCCACGGAGCGTGTTTCGTACTCGTGTTGGAAATCGTTTCTTCGTAGTATTTCAAGAATTTGTTCCAGTGCTGCCGGTCCTCGATGTCGTCAGCCGCAAAACCGAATCTTTTATCGGTTCGCGCGATTCGTTCGAGCAATCTTTTTCTTTGTTTTTCTTTCGACATATTCAGAAAAAACTTTAAAACGTGAATTCCGTTGCCGATCAGATATTCCTCGAAATTGTTGATTTCACGGTAAATTCGCTGCCACATATCTTTGCCTTTGGCTTCATCGGGCAGCGTCCATTTTTCCATCTTTTCGGGATGAACGCGCTCGACCACCGTTTGTTCGTAATACGAGCGATTAAAAATTCCGATTTGCCCGCGCGCCGGAAGCGCGCAAACGGCGCGCCAGAGGTAATCGTGACGGCGTTCCTTTTCGGTCGGCGATTTGAATCCTTTAGTTTCGCAGCCTTGCGGGTCTATGCCGGAAAAAATGTGCTTGATAATCGGGTCTTTTCCGGCGGCGTCCATTCCTTGAAAAATTATCAGCAAGCCGTATCTTTCGTGCGCCGCGAGAATATGCTGATACTTACCTAAATCGGCAATATCCTTTTCGATAATTTCACGAGCTTCTTCTTTGTCTTTGAATTCGCCTGTATCGTCGGCGTCGTGATCTTTGAAAGAAAAATTTCCGTCGGTTTTAGCTATAAATTGTGAGTATCTCATTTGTTGTTCCCTAATAAATTTTTTCCAATTTTCGACTGTTTCCAAACGCTAAAAACTTCCGATCAGCCGCCCGTCTTGTGGCAAACCCGCATCTGGGCAATAATAAATTCAAAGCGATTGTTGTAAACAGTCAATCATCAAATTACCCGAATGATTAAATTTACAATGAACGCGAACAAAGATAAAGCACTTAACATTAATGATTTTTAGCGGCGATAAATTCTCAAACGTATTAATAATCGGCGGCGGCATAATCGGTTTATCAATTGCCCGCGAGCTTAAACGTCAAGGAATCGGCAGAATCACAATCCTCGAACGCGGAAATATCGGGCGGGAATCTTCGTTCGCCGCTGCGGGAATGCTCGCGCCGAATGCCGAAACGGAAAAACAAGATAAATTCACTGAATTTTGCACCGGAGGTTTGAGCCTTTACCCGAATTTCGCCGATGAACTGCTCGACGAAACTGGCGTTAACATCGAGCTCGACCGCAGCGGAACGCTTTATTTAGCTTTTACCGAAAGTGATTCCGATGAAATCAAGCATCGCTGCGAATGGCAGAAACAGGCAGGCTTACAGGTCGAACATTTGACGGCGCAGGAAACGCGGCGCGAAGAACCGTTTGTTTCGCCGGACGTGCGCGAAAGTTTGTTTTTCCCGAATGACTGGCAAGTTGAAAATCGGCGGCTTCTGCACGCGCTGGAAAAATACGCCGAACTAAATCAGATAAAAATTGTCGAAAACGCCGAAATTGTAAATCTTATAATTGAAAATAAAAAAATTGTCGGTGCTGAAACCGAAAACGAAAAACATTACGCCGAAACGGTGGTAATTGCAACGGGCGCCTGGACTTCGCTCATCAAAGCCGAAAGTTTCACGCTGCCGCAAGTTAAACCTGTTCGCGGACAAATGATAAGTTTTCATACGGCGAAAAGGCTTTTTAATAAGGTCATTTACAGTCCGCGCGGTTACATAGTTCCGCGCGCCGACGGACGAATTTTAGTCGGCGCAACGGTCGAAGACGTTGGTTTTGACAAAAGTGTTACGGACATCGGCACTGAATTATTGCGCGAAACGGCGCTGGAAATTTCGCCGAGCTTGGGAAATCTGGAAATATACGAAAAATGGGCTGGCTTGCGACCTTACGCGGCGGACGGTTTGCCGATTCTAGGAGATTTTTCCGAAGCCGAAAACTTATTCATCGCAACGGCTCACTACCGCAACGGAATTTTGCTCGCTCCGATAACGGCGAAAATCATAGCCGAAAAAATCGCGGCAGATAAGAATTCAGAATATTTGGAAATTTTCAGCCCGCGCCGATTTCGGACGGCAAAGGCAACATATTAATGGAAAATGAAAAATGGATAACGGGTTAACTTTAGAAAGATTTTTCCATTGTCCAATATCCATTTTTCATTTTCCATTGTTTCATAATTTTATGCGTAGTTTTTTAGTTTTAATTGTTTTAATTATAGTTTTATTCACATTCAGCAGTTTTGCTCAATCGCGCCGCGTTGCTCCCGGCGTTCCGGCTGCAGCAGATTCTTCAACCGAAAATTCCGCAAATGAAATTCCCGTCAAGCAAATGTTCGACGAAGCGAACGCTTACGCGAAAACGAAATTCGCCGAATTCGAGCGCAATAAAACGCCTTACAACGAGAATTTGAGAGTACAAACCGTTCGGGAACAAAAACAGCTGGCGGCAAAATACGCGGCTTTATCTACGACGCGACAAAACCTTTCAAGCGAAGATTTTTATTACGTCGGATTGCTGCACTGGATAGCCGAAAATCTGGACGGCGCGGCTGAGAATTTTCGCAAATACATCGCGCAGGAAAACGCTCTGCCGGAAAAAATACAAACTTCCCGTTCGATCATCGCCGTCATCGCCGCTAAACAGAAAAGATTCGATGAAGCCGAGCGGTTGCTGCTCGAATACCTGAAAACCGACCCGACGAAATTGACCGAACGCGCGCGGATGGAAAGCGAGTTAGCCAAAAATTACCGCGCTGAAAAAAACTACGCGAAAGCCGCGCCGCACGCCGTCGAAGCGCTGCGTGCGACAAAGGCTTTGTTTCAAGACTCGACATCGCGGGCGAAGGGCTTAGACGAGCTGCTCGACGCCGGAATGAACGTCTTTGAAATCTACCGCGACGGCGGAAAACAAGCGGAAGCCGACGCCGCGCTTGAAGATTTGCGCGCGACCGCCGCTTTTGTCGAATCGCCGAGTTTTTATTATTACGCCGTAGACAATCAAATAAAATATTTAATCGAAACCGGACGCAAACCGCTGGCTTTGCGCTATTTTCAAAACGCTTTAACTCAAACGACAAAAGATTTCGTTCAAAAACCGCCGCAAAGCTACATTTTGCAGCGACTTAAAAAACGTGAAAAGCATTACAAACTGCTCGGCGAAACCGCGCCCGCGCTCGCGGATATTGACAAATGGTTTCCCGGACAATCGCAAACGCTCGAAGCGCTGCGCGGAAAAGTCGTTTTGCTGGATTTTTGGGCGACTTGGTGCGCGCCGTGCATCGAAGCGTTTCCGCATCTATCCGAATGGTACCAGGATTACGCGAAAGACGGTTTTACAATTTTGGGCGTCACGCGTTACTACGGCGAAGCGCAGGGCTTTAAAGTTGACGAAGCGACCGAAATCGAATTTCTTCAACGCTTCAAACAAAAACACAATATTTCTTACGATTTTGTCGTCGCGAAAGGACAGGCAAATCAGATATATTACGACGCAATGGCAATTCCGACCGCAGTTTTAATTGACCGAAAAGGCGTAATTCGCTATATCGAATCCGGCACGAGCAGCACGCGCATCGAAGAAATGCGCGCTATGCTTTTAAAGCTTCTCGCCGAAAAATAATTTTGTTTTGTAGAACGTTGATTTTACAGGATTTTTCAATCTCAATTATGATTTAATTTTAGCCGGTTTCAATAAATCATAAATATTCAGCGTTCTATTTCTAAAATGATCGAAAAACCCAAAACGCAAAACTTCTACGACCAAATCGCCGACGTTCACAATTTCCTGCTGCAAATCAACGGTTATCGAAATTCGGTGACGAAATACTTAAAATCGCTCGATTTAAATTTGGACGAAAATTCGCTGGTTTTAGACGCCGGAAGCGGAACGGGCATCGTCACGCTCGGCTTCCAAGACGCCGGTTTTTGCGCGAAAAAAACCGTTGCGCTCGACTTATCGTTTAATTCTCTCGAAATCGCCCGCGAGCATTTTGAAAAAGAAGAAAAAATTGACGACCGAAAAATTTCCGTCGTGCAGGGAAATGTTTTGAAATTACCTTTTGCCGACGAAACCTTTGATTTGGTTTTAACGTGCGGCGTTTTGGAGTACGTGCCGCTCGGCGAGGGCTTGCGCGAGATGGCGCGCGTCATAAAAACCGGCGCAAAACTCGTTTTGATTCCGGTCAAACCATCGTTCGTCGGCTCGGTTTTAGAAATACTTTATAAATTCAAAACTCACCGGGTCGAAACGGTCAAACAAACAGCGCAGCAATATTTTAATATCCTTGACGATTACGAATTTCCAATCACCGAACCAATCGGCTGGTCGAAAATGATATTCCTCTTGGAGAAAAAAGATGCCGGTCAGAAAACTGTCTTATAAGTAAAATTCGAAGGCTTTCCTGATAAAGATCGTTTACGAAACCGTCTCGACGCAATCAGCGACTATTTTTTATCGCTTTCCGTTTTTCTCGCTTTTTCTGCTAAAAGCAGTGCCGGGTTGTTGCTGATTACTGCCGTAACTCCAATCTCTGTCGCGCGGAAGATCCAGCGCGGATTATCAATCGTCCAAACGGTCACCGGCAAATTTCTTTTTTCGGCAATTTTCATTAACTTATTTGTTGCTAATGAATAATGAATTGAAACCTGGTCGGCTCCGACTTCGTGTGCGATATTGATCAAGCGTTTCTCCTTCCGCAAAATGGTCATAATTTTAGGCGCGAAAAGGACGGCGGTTTGCACGTTCGGCAGTATTCGGCGAACTGTCGGAACGACTTCGATTTGAAAGCTTTTGATTATAATTTGAGGCAGCAATCGAGAGTTTCCAATTATTTGACAAACATTTTTTGAAATTCGTTCGATCTCTCTGGTGCGGCATTTTATTTCAATGTAAATCAAGCCATTGAAATCCTTTAAAAAATCGAGAACCTGCGTCAAAGTCGGAACGGTTTCCGACGAAAAATCTTCGCTCGTCGTTTTGGATTTAAGGCGGCTGTACCACGAACCGATGTCGATTTTTTGTAATTCTTCGGAAGTATAGCCCGACAACAAACCGCGCTGCGAGCTCACGCGGCTCAAGGTCGCATCGTGAAAAACAACCGGAACGCCGTCTTTAGCTAAACGCACATCGAATTCGATGCCTTCCGCCCCGTCAACAATTGCTTTTCTGAAAGCCGCGATAGTATTTTCCGGCGCCGAGGCGCTCGCTCCTCGATGAGCGATGATATAGGGCTTTTCGGGCGCGGATTTCATAATAAAATAATTGAAAACACAAAACAACCGGTTCGGCGAAATCTCGAATCGCAGTTTTCTGCGCTTTGTATTTAAAGATTACAACTTTCAAAATTTAATAGATAGACAGTGTAATAGCAATTAAAGACAATCGCAGTTTGACAGTTTGAAAACCCGGAAAAGAATTTGAAATTTACTAAAAAACAAAGCCGCCAGTTTCAGTTCTGACGGCTTTGTTTTTTATAAGACAGTTTTCAGTAAAATCTCGAGGCTAATCTTCCGCAGCGATCAAATTGATATTACTCAAGTTTCTATCTACTAATAATGTTTGCGAATTAACGGAAAATCGTTTGAATTTTGCGCTTATCACGTATGTTTGTCCCGCCGGTACGCTTTCAAATCTGTAATAGCCGAATGAATTCGTCAACGCGTGTCTGACCTCGCCGTTCTGGTTCATAATACTTACACGAACTTTTGATAACGCGCGTCCATTGCTTGTTAAAACCCGTCCCACAATCGAAACCGGCGCGGCTGTCGGCGCAAATTGAACTTCAAACGCGCCGATGTCGGCTCCGCTTCCGCCGGGAGCGTTCGGAAAATTCAGGCTGTCAGCAGGTCGGGGCAAACCTCTCTGATCGGTAGCCGTTCCGAAAGCGCTGCCTTTGTCAATCGCGGGACTTCCCGGCAGCAAATCGTGCGTCGGAGTCGTTCCGCCGTTATTTCTGAGCGTCATATCGAGCAAAGCATTGATTGGCGCGGACGGAGTGCCGACGATATCGTTGTTAACATTCGGATTTCCCGCCGGGAATTCCGCCTCGATGCTTTCGTTTTTACCGATGAGATTATAACCAGCCGTAACCAGAATGCCGGATGAACGGCGAATATCCGAAGAAGCGCTCGACGATGTGTTTCCGGCGACAATTGTGTCGCCCAGGTTGAGCAAACCGCCTTCTAATTCAATTCCGCCGACATCTTCTGCTGTATTTCCGGTTACCGTAACGCTTCTCAAAGTCGTCTCGCCGCTGCTGCAAAATCCACCTGATTGGATTTCGCTGCCGACGCCCGTGGCATTGTTGCCGGAAATAGTTGAGTTTGTGACATTGAGCGTGCCGCCTTTGATGGAAAAGCCGCCGCAATCAGCCGCAGTATTTGCCGAAAAGGTCGAATTAAGAATTTGGTGGTTTGTTCCGTTGACAAATGCCGCGCCGCCGCCCTGCCCGGCGCTTGTGTTTCCCGTAATGTGAACGCTGTCGAGAACGAGCGCGCCGCCGTTAGCGTAAATTGCGCCGCCATCGCCACCGCCAACCGCGCCGGTTCCGTTGCCGCCGGTTAATGTCATGCCGGTGATAATTACCGATGCTGCGTTGCTGTAGAAAATGCGATTCGTTCCCGCGCCGCCGTTTATCGTGAGAACATTTGCTCCGTTTCCGCTAATCGTTAAGGTTCCGTTGTTATTTACCTGAATTTCGTTCGCCAAAACTATTGCTTGACCGTTTAATTCTGAGTCGAAAAGAATTAAGTCATCTGACGAAGCGGCATTTGCATCGTTAACAGCCTGGCGCAAGCTGCCCGCGCCACTGTCTGCCGTCGTGGAAACGGTGAAAGTCGCGGCTTGAGCATCGAGGCTGAAAGCGCTGCCGAAGACAGCCGTTAAAATTGCCGCAAATAAAAGAAAGGGTCTTTTTCTCATTTCATTTCCTTATAAAGCTTTAATTGGTAATTTCTAAATATACGTCCAGCGTCAAAGATTACACACAAATTCAAGTAGAAATCAACGCGTTCAGAAAAAAGCTGCAATTCAACCGCTTACGGCTTTTTCTTGTTGACCCGCACTCAGCAAATGCTGTAATCGTTGCTGTATATGACGTTTAATATAAAAACTTAATTACAAACAAATTCCAAACTTTATTTAGACAATGCTTTTACTTCGTTTCGCTTCTGAAAAATCTGTTATCAATCTAAATTCGAAATAAAAAAGAGATACAACTAAAGATAAAAAAGCCCGATGTTTTTCCGTCAAACTGTATCGTTTTATTGTTTGCAGCTCGCCTTAAAAATTTGTGGAATTGAAGCTGTATTACCCGTATCGGTAAATGGCTCCTTGTTACTCATTTACTTCATACTCCGGTTTTGGTTTGGAAAGCGATGGCGCATTCCAAACCATTTTTTTATTTTTTGTTAGTTTTCGCGCGTCGAAAATAATCCTTGACATAAAACAGAATCGGCAGATAATAACAGATAACCTTTACCTTGTTTTGCTGTTCAATTTGAAGAAGCTACTGATGATATCCCGCGCCTGTAATATAGACGGGAACGGCAGTATGGACTCTGCTGTTTAAGATTTTTTATTGTTGTGCGATTGTTTGCCGCAATCCCAGCGGACGAAAAGCACCGAGCAAAATAATTAGTTACCGGTACGGTTAAGCCTTTTCCCTCAGCTTACCCCATCAAAGTTCGATTGAATAAACAGAAAACGTTTTCAAGTATTGATAAATTAAAAATTATGGATATTGAACTCAAAGAATTACTTATTACCGAACTCGCCGAGATAAAAGCTCGTCAGCAAGCAATAAACGAAGTAACGCTACTGGCAATCTCAACAATGGTCAGAATGACGGCTGCACTTACCTCCAATTCATTTGACGAAAACATGTTTTCCGCTAAATACGAAGAATCCTATCAGCATTACCGCCAACAGTATCAGCAGGAATCTCGTGAACTGCTTAGACTTACGGACGATGAATCTCTCCCGCATTAACCTTTAACTTTTTGGTTAATGCGGGAGAAAGATATTAAGTTTTATGTTTGCTGCTTCTCTATTGCTTGCGTAATATCCGCCTGATTTATGCGAAAAGCAAATTCAACTTATATCGTTTGCCGTCCTTTTACCAATAGGTATTGTAAACTATTCAAAGCATTCCAAATATTTTACCCCGGCGCCCGTATTAAAAATAACGACCGATTCATTTTCATTAATCAATCGCTGTTCAATCAGCATCCGCAATGCGGGAAGACAAGCCGCGCCTTCGGGAGCGCAAAACAGACCTTCTGCCGCGCCGATTTCCTTTACCGCCTTTATCAATTCTTCATCGCTGACAGCGATTGCGGTTCCGCCCGATTCGCGCAGCGCGTCCAAAATTAAAAAATCGCCGATAGCTTTCGGCACGCGCAGCCCCGAAGCGACTGTGTGCGCGTTCGGAAACTCGTCGGCGAAGCGCTCGCCTTCGTGGAACGCTCTGACAATCGGGGCGCAGCCGATTGACTGAACCGAAACCATTCGCGGGCGTTTCGAGTCAATCAAATTCATTTTTTCCATTTCTTCGAACGCTTTCCACATTCCGATCAAACCCGTTCCGCCGCCGGTCGGATACAAAATAACATCCGGCAAAGTCCAGCCGAACTGCTCGGCGAGTTCGTAGCCCATCGTTTTTTTGCCTTCGACGCGATATGGTTCTTTCAAGGTCGAAACGTCGAACCAGCCTTCGGCTTCTTTTCTTTCCGCGACGATTTTTCCGCAATCGGTAATCAAACCGTCAACTAAAGTTACGTTCGCGCCCGTTTGTTCGCATTCGATGATATTCGCGCGCGGCGTATCACGCGGCATAAACAAAAAAGTTTCCATTCCCGCGCGCGAGGCGTAAGCTGACAGAGCACCAGCTGCATTTCCGGCAGACGGTGCGGCTACTTTTTTAACGCCCAACTCTTTCGCCATCGAAACCGCTGCCGACATTCCGCGAGCTTTGAAACTTTGCGTCGGATTGGTTGATTCGTCTTTTATGAAAAGGTTTAACTTGAATGGAAGCGTTGCGGCTGTTTTTTCAGCATTAAAAAGCGGCGTCCAGCCTTCGCCCAAACAAACGACGTTTTCTGAGTTTTCAACCGGCAATACCTCTGCGTATCGCCACAAAGTCGCTTCTCTGCCTGACAAAGATTCTTTCGTTAAAGTTTGCGCGGCTTTTTCCAAATCATAGCGAACGAGTAACGGTTTTCCGCACTCAACACAGAGATTTTGCAGTACATTCGCTTCGTGCGTTTTGTGACAATTGGCGCATTCGAGATGTGTGACGTTCATAAGTTGCGAGAATAGCGGAAATTTGAGGAATTAGCCACAAACAAACACAAAAAAACACGAAAAATCTATTTTCATTTCGTGATTTTTCGTGTTTACTCGCGGCTGAGTTCCGCAGTTTTCTTATTAAATACAACTAGATTATTTCGCCAACATCGGCTTCAATGCTTTATAAATATTTTCGGTCATAATCTTTGCACCTTCCGCGTTCGGGTGAATGCCGTCGGCTTGATTGAGATTTCGATTGAGTGCGACGTTTTCGAGCAAAAACGGCAAAAACTCGACTTTGTACTGGTCGGCTAAATCTGGGAAAGCTTTGATATATGCTCGTTGGTACTCCGAACCGACATTCGGCGGAGCGAGCATTCCGCAAAGCAGAACTTTTATGTTTTTCGTTTTCGCTTTTTCGATGATTTGCGCCAAATTCCGCTTCATTCGATCAACCGGCATTCGACGAAGCAAGTCATTCGCGCCGAGTTCAAGAATCAAAATCTGCACGTTTTCCTGTTCCAAAACCCAATCAATACGCTCCGTTCCGCCGAGCGACGTATCGCCGGAAACGCCCGCGTTGATGACTTCGTAATTGTAGCCTTCCTTTTTTAGTTTTTCCTGCAAAAGATAAGGATAAGACTCCTTTTCGGTCAAACCGAAACCAGCCGTTAAACTGTCGCCGAAAGCAACGATTTTCGGTTTATTCGTCACTACTTGCGGCGTGGCGAGCGGCTTTTTCGGATCGCCTTCAAACCGTTTTTCGGCAGTCGAAACGCCGCAACCGGCAAGAAAGAACGCTAAAAGTGTGAAACTTAAAAGTCCTTTTAATCGAATAATATAATGCATAAATAATTGTATTCTATTACGTTAAAGTCGCTAATTTAGATGCAGTTTTTATGAAACTTGTTTGCGCTATTTTGAAAAAAATGTCAGATGTCAGATGCTAGATGTTAGTTTGTTCAAGTTCGAAAATTTTCCGTTCAGAACTTTTGAAATCTGAAATCTTTATTCAATTCCGAAATTTATTTTATTAGCTGATATCTGACTTATTTTATTAATTATCATCTGACATATAGCATCTGACTCATTCTTTATGATTGAACTAAAAAACGTAACCAAAACTGTTCTTTCCGGCGCGGAAGACTTAACAATTTTAGACGATGTTTCATTTGAGATTCCCGATGGGCAATTTGTCGCGGTCACGGGTGCATCGGGAAGCGGTAAATCAACGCTTCTCGGTTTGATCGCCGGACTTGACGCGCCAAGTTCGGGCGCGATTATTGTTGACGGAGCAAATGTCACGAAAATGAGCGAAGACGATTTAGCTCAGCTCAGAAGCGAAAAAATCGGTTTTATTTTTCAATCGTTCCACTTAATTCCAAGTTTAACGGCATTTGAAAATGTTTTAATTCCGATGGAAATTATCGGTTTGAAAGACGCGCGCAGCCGTGCCGAAAAATTGCTTGCGCAAGTTGATTTGAGCAATCGCGGACATCATTACCCGACTGAACTTTCCGGCGGTGAACAACAGCGAATCGCCATTGCACGCGCTTTCGCCAATCAACCGAAAATACTTCTTGCCGACGAACCGACCGGCAATCTCGATTCAAAAAACGGACAGCACATCTTCGATTTAATGACCGGGCTGCACCGAGAAAATAACATAACTTTAGTATTGGTAACACACGACCAGCATTTGGCGGAATTAGCGCAGCGACAAGTGATTTTGAAAGACGGCAGAGTTTTGAGTGATGAAATTAACTTTCCGCAAATTGGACAGGCAGTTTGAAATTACAGATGAACACAAATAAACACAGATTTTCAAAAGATATAAAACAGTTCTTTGTTCGGTAACTCGCTTTTATCTGTGTCATCTGTATCTATCTGCGGTTATTTATTTGCGCTTTTGCAGTTAACTTTTTATGAAATTTATTTTTAATCTAACCTGGCGCGAAATCCGCTCGTCGTGGCGCAGACTTTTATTTTTCTTTTTGTGCATCGCTATCGGCGTCGGCTCGGTCGTCGCCTTGCGTTCTTTGATTCAAAACCTCAGCCAATCGGTCGGCGGAGATGCGCGCGCTTTAATGACCGCTGATATTGAAGTCAGTTCAACAAATGATTTTTCGCCGTCCGACATTCAAAAAGTCGAAGAGGTTATAAATAATTCGGACATAATTGAAGACAGAAACGAAGCGATAACGACTTCGGCAATGGCTCGCCCGATTGATGAAGCGAACGAGACGCTCGCGCAAATCGAGCTGAAAGGCATCGAGCCGCCGTTTCCGCTCGTCGGCGATTTTAGAACGTCGGACGGAAATCCGTTTGATTACAAACTGCTGGAAAACGGCGGCGCTGTTGTTTCTCCGCTGCTGCTTGATGACTTGAATTTGAAAATCGGTGATTCGGTCCGTATCGGTGAAGGCGTTTTTCAGATTCGCGCGACATTTTCTGAAGAACCCGGCGGCGCGAGCGGTTTTCGCCTCGGACCGCGAGTTTTCGTCGAAAAAAAAGCATTTGATTCCGCCGGAATTACAACGAGCGGCGGTCGTATCAGAAGAAGAATTCTTTACCGCACTTCCGACAATCCGACTGAACTCGTGCGGCAATTGCGTGAAAACTTAAAAGGCACGATTTTAACCGTTCAATCTTACCGCGAAACGCAGGAAAATTTAGGCGAGCAATTTGCCCGCACGGAAAATTATTTATCTTTGACCGGTCTGCTTATTTTGGTTCTCGGCGGCGTCGGTGTTTGGAATGTCGCACGGGTTTTCGTCGAACAGAAACGGAAATCGGTCGCCGTTTTGAAATGTTTGGGCGCGTCGGGAACGAGAATTATTACGGTTTATCTTTTGCAGATTTTGACGCTCGGACTCGTCGGAAGTCTTTTCGGCGTTTTTCTGGCGCAATGCTTTTTATGGCTTGCAAAATACAGATTCAGCGAGGCTTTGCCGGCTTCGATGAATTACGGCGTTCATCTTTCAACAGCCTGGCAGGGCGTTCTTCTCGGCGTTTTGATTTCGCTTTTGTTTTCGGCTTTGCCGCTGCTTCAAGTTCGCACGATTAAACCCAGACTGCTTTTGCACGACGCGACCGGCGAGAAAATGCGTCGTCTGGATTTAACCAAAACGATTATCGCCGCGGTCTCCGTCGTCGGCTTGCTCGCGCTAGCAACGTGGCAAGCCGGTTCGCTCAAAGTCGGAGCGTTTTTTCTCGTCGGTTTGGGAGCAACTTCCGTTGTTTTGTATATTTCCGCACTTGTTTTAACCCTGATCTTAAAAAGATTTCGCGTTTTCGGCTCGTTTTCCGTTCGTCAGGCGATCAATTCGCTTTATCGTCCCGGCAATCAGACGCGCATAATTTTACTGGCGGTCGGACTCGGCGCGTTTGTCGTTCTGGCTGTTCAGTCGTTGCAATCGAATCTCATGCGCGAGTTCGATTTTACGCGCAATCAAACGCTGCCGAGCCTTTTTATCATTGACGTACAAAAAAGTCAGATTGACGAGCTGCGGCGTATTCTCGAAGAAAAAACCGGCGAACCGGCGCAAACTTTGCCGACGGTTCGCGCCCGCATCGCTTTTGTTAACGGAGAGCCGGTTAATGATTCAAACCCCGAAACGCGCCAGCAGCGCGGGCAAATCGGACGCGAATTCGCCGTAACGTATCGCCCGAATTTAGACAACAATGAAACGGTAATCGCGGGCGATTGGTGGGAAAACCCGGAAACTTCAGAGGTGCCGGAAGTTTCCGTCGAACAAGAAATGGCGGCGCGTTTAGGCGTCAAAGTTGGTGATTCGATTACTTTCGACGTTTCCGGCAGACCGGTTACGGCTCGCGTGGCGAACGTGCGCAAAATTGATTTGCGAAATACGCGGACGGTTTTCATATTCGTTTTCGCGCCGGGCGTTTTGGAAAAGGCTCCGCAGACTTTCGCCGCAAACGTCATAAAAAAATTGCCCGAAACCGACCGCCAGCGATTGCAAAGAAACATCATTGATAAATTTCCGAACGTGCAGATTTTCGACGTTGCCGATATCGTCGCGGCGGTTCAGAAACTTATCAACAATTTCGTTTTAGCGATTTCGTTTGTCGGAAGTTTTGTGATTTTGAGCGGAATGCTGATTTTAATTGGGTCAATCGCTCTGACGAAATCACAGAGAATCTACGAAAACGCCGTGCTGAAAACTCTCGGAACTAAGCGCGCGACTTTGGCGGCGATTCTCTTTGCCGAATACGGGCTGCTCGGCGTTCTGGCTGGAATCATCGGCGCGAGTTTTGCCGCCGTGCTTTCATACGCCGTTTCAAAATACATTCTTGAAATCAACTGGGAATTCGATTTGAGCTTGCTCGTTCTCGGCATTTTGATTACGACGTTTCTTGTGACGGCAGTCGGCGCGATTGCAAGCTTTGACGTGCTTTTCAGAAAGCCGCTCGCAACCTTGCGCTCACAATAGAAAAAATCAGTCGCGAACAAACAGACACGAAAAGGAAAAATACAAAAAGTATGAACTTTGAATTTTGTTCGTGAAATTTCGTGCTTGTTCGCGACTGATTTTCTTTGTTTTGTCTTTTTTTGCCGCTAAATTTTCTGTAATTTATGTTTTCGGCTGAAACGGGTGATTTGCCAAAACGGTTCGCATATTGACTTGTCCGAAAAGCGTTTCGAGGTACGCGCCGAAGCGGTGAAGAATCGGCACCAAATCTTTTTTGTTTGAAGTTATGAGTATTTCTTCGACGAATCTTTCGACTGTCTCCTTATCTTTGTAAAAAAGAAAATGCAGCGAGCCTTTGAGAAAATCTGTTAATTGAATGTTTAATTGCGAGATAATATGCTGCTGCGGATTTTGTTCGGCGTATTTGACGGTTTCGATAATTCGCCATAAATCCTGCCGCAAAATTTTCGATTGCTCGTATTTTCCTTGAAACGACGGAAAGATTTGACGGCTTTCGACGTTCGGTTCGAGCAGTTGAGCGAAACCGATTAAAGTTTGCTGAAAACTGTCGTTGAGCAGCGCGTAAGCGGTCTCAATTTTTGCGTGAACCGAAGGCGCCGGACGAATTCCGACAACGCCTGTCAATTCCTGATTGTAAACCTTTTTCAATTCTATCGAAGCCGTATAAGCAGCTGCGTCGAGCGAAGCGAACAAAGCATTTTCCTGATTCGTAAAACGCAAAAGCCGATTGTTCAAAAAACCGAGCATTTCCTGAATCTGTTCGTAAACGCGCGAAAAAATCAGCAGAGTCGGCTTTAAAGGCTCGTCTCGTTCGAGCATACGACCGACGACGCTGAGCCATTTCAAGATTTTCGCGTAATGCGGCAGAAGATTTCGCAAATCCGCGTTTTCGCCGAACGAATGTTTTTCAAAAAGCCGCTGCAAAGCGTCGGGTAAAAACTCCTCGCCTGATTTTTCCGCCGTTTTTATCAGTCTGTCGAAACTGTCATTTGACTTTAACCGCTCGCCCAAAAAGGCGCTCCACGCCGACCATTCGCCGAATCGCAGCGGCGCGCCGCGCAGCAATCCCTCATTCAACAAAATCGAATCTTTTAGAACGACGGAAAGCGCGTAAACGTCCTCGGGCGTATATTCAAATTTATCTTTCGCCGAATCGAAATCTTCGCCCGCTTCGTTTCGATTATTTTCGGTCTGGCGGGCACTATTTTTCCGCAAAGATTTGCCGAGCTCAAAGTTTAGTTTCGCGCACAGCAAAAGCGTCGAATGAATCAAGCGAAATTCTTTCGTCCAATCGCGCGAAGCGGCGTTTGCGCGGCTTTCATCGGTAAAAGAATGGTTGCGAACGTTTAAAAAACTTTCGAGCGCCGAAAGCCAAAGTCCTAGCTCGAAAATCGAATCGCTCGAATCGGTCAAAGACGATACGGGCATTGCCGCGTCGTTCATTTCGGGCGCATTCGTTTCGTTGTTATTATTTATTGATAATCGAGTTATAACGGCTTCCAAGACGGGCTTACCCTCGCAAGAAATATGTCGGTTCGGCGAGAACGGAAAAGTTTTCCGTTACTTAATTTATACATTGTGCGAACGGCTTTTGGCAATAAAAAAAGTCAAATAGTCGTTTAACGTATCTTCCGCGTTTTTTTCGCTATCTTTGTATTTTGCGTTTAATCTCTGTATATTTCGGTCTTTCTTTCAATTTACAGGCATGAACGAATGAACGAAAACAGCTTTCAAATACTGGTTGCGACCGGAAACCCCGGAAAAATTGCGGAACTAAAAAAGCTCCTCGCAGATTTGCCCTTTGATTTATTAAGTTTGAAAGACTTTCCCGACGTTACAGAAGTCGCGGAGACCGGCAGCACTTTCGCCGAAAATGCTCGATTGAAAGCGCAAGGCTACGCGCAGCAAACAGGGCTTTTATCGCTCGCGGACGATTCCGGTCTTGAGGTTTCCGCGCTCGGCGGCGCACCGGGAGTTTATTCAGCGAGATACGCGGGCGAAAACGTCTCTGACCGATTCAGAATGGAAAAACTCCTCGAAGAGGTACGTCGTACGGGAAGCGAAAATCGCTCTGCGCGATTCGTCTGCGCTATGGCTTTAGCCAGAAAAAATAGCGAAATAATACACTTCGTCGAAGAATACTGTGAAGGAACAATCGCTGCCGCGCCGCGCGGTGCAAACGGATTCGGCTACGACCCCGTTTTCATACCTTCCGGGTTCGACAAAACCTTCGGCGAGCTTCCCGAAACCGTCAAAGGGAAAATAAGTCATCGCGCCCGCGCCGCAATAAAAATAATTCGGTATTTACGCGATTTTATCGCTATTTGACTTGACCCGCATAGTTTTCGCCTGTAAAATTCGGCACTTGAAAGTGTTTCTTGAGTGAAACTGAATGCAGGCGGGGCGTAGCACAGCCTGGTAGTGCGCTCGGTTTGGGACCGAGAGGTCGGATGTTCGAATCATCTCGCCCCGACCAATTTATTTTTTGATTGTTTGTCAGCCTTGTGGAAGTTTGCGGCAGTGCAAGCAAATCTATTTGAGTCAAACAGTATTAATATTTCAGGAAAAATTTGGAGGATACGATTAAAATTATGGCAGCAGCAACAGCAACAAAGCGTATGACGCAGACCGAGATCGTCAATCAACTTGCGGAAAAATCAGGAATGAAAAAAGCCGAAGTGAAAAATATGTTCGACGCTCTGGCGGAAATGGCGGCTAACGAGGTAAAGAAGAACGGAGAATTTACACTTCCCGGTTTCGGAAAATTGGTTAAAGCGACGCGCAAAGCGCGCGAAGGTCGCAACCCGGCAACCGGCAAGCCGATTAAAATTCCCGCTAAAACAACTGTTAAGTTTCGGCTCGGCAAAGCTATGAAGGACGCGGTCGGCGAAAAATAAAAGTTTATTTATTAATTTTGTAAAACCGGTGAATTAAAAGTTTACCGGTTTTTTTACGCTCAAATTGCTTTGAGAAAAAAATCACAAAAGCGAAAAAAAAATCGTGACAAAGCATTTTTTATTTGTTAAGATTTTCTTACAAAAGTTGAATGGCTAACAACCGACTATTAATTTAACAGTAACTTTCCTGTTGAAATTTTCAAAGATGTTTTGGAAAAGTTAGTAATTTTTACTTTTTCGGTTTTTCGCCGTTGGTTACGGAATGCCGAAGAACAAGGGGAAATTTTTGGAAGGAGAACATAATAAGTGGCAGCAGCTAAAACAATTACATTACAAGAAAGAATTTTGCAAATTGACCATATTCAAGCGCGGCGTTTTGCAAAATTATCAGGTCCGACGATGGAGATCGCAACCGAAGGAATTATCAGACATCTTCGCGCTTGCGCTCGAATGGACGTCAACCCGGACGCTTCGGCGGTCCGTGAAATTATTGACGATGCATTAAACGGCAGACGAGTTTTTGCCGAAACGTCAAACGATCTCTTAGCCGCATAAATTTAGCAATTATATTTATCTAGTAATATTATTCGAGACCGCTGAAATCAAGCGGTCTTTTTTTGTCTAAAATTTGCGCAATGTAATTTGCGCTTTCGTTTGCAAAGAATTTCAAGATCAAAGCTTTTTCTTATCAAAACTAAAAACCTTTCCTTTTCGTCTTTGGACAGCCGAGTTCAAACTCGGCTAAAATCGAGCGTGAGGAGAATTTACGGTATGAGCTTGAAAGATAAAATAGTCAATGATTTAACCGACGCGATGCGTGCAAAAGACGCGGATCGCCTTTCGACTTTGAGAATGGTTAAAGCGAATTTGATGAACCGGCAGATTGAAAAAGGCGGCGAATTAACCGACGAAGAGATAACGAAAGCCTTGCAAAGCCTCGTCAAACAGCGGCGCGACTCCGTCGAGCAATACGAAAAAGCGGGAAGAAACGAGCTTGCCGAAAAGGAACAACTGGAGATTTCCTTTATCGAGCAATATTTGCCGCAAAGCGCAAGTCAGACGGAAATCGAAAGCGCTGTTTCAGAAGCGATTCAGGAAACAGGCGCGTCTTCAATCAAGGATATGGGCACAGTGATGAAAGCGGCTTTGGCTAAACTTGCCGGTAAAACTGCTGACGGCAAAACGGTCAGTGAAACGGTCAAAGCTAAATTACAGGCGTAAGGAACCACGAAATTAAAAAAATGCGGGACGATTTGCAGTAAATTGTCCCGCATTTTTCGTTTAGCCGAATATATTTCGCACCTTGTCTATAAAAGATTGATCCTTAAAATCACTGTCTTCGACTTCGGCGAGCTGTTCGAGCAATTTGCGCTGCTCTTTTGTTAAGGTCTTCGGCGTGATAACCGTCGTGGAGACAAACAAATCGCCTTTGCCGCGCCCGCCTAAAGCAGGCATTCCCTTAGATTTTATGCGAAAAACGGTTCCCGTCTGCGTTCCGGCTGGAATCTTTAAATCTTCCTCGCCGTCGAGAGTCTGAACTTTAATTTCAGCTCCGAGCGCCGCCTGCGCGAAGGTTACCGGCACGGCTGAATAAAGATTTGCGCCTTGACGTTCAAAAGTTTCGTGTTCGGCGACGTGTATCACGACGAACAAATCGCCGCTCGGTCCGCCGTTTACGCCCGATTCTCCTTCGCCGCTGACGCGAAGCCGCGAACCGGTTTCGACACCCGCCGGAATCTTCACTTCGAGCGTTTTTTCCTTTTCGACGCGACCGGCTCCGCCGCAATTTTTACACGGGTTGCGGATGATCTGCCCGCGTCCCGAACAATTTGGACAGGTTCGCATCACGCTGAAAAAGCCTTGCTGATAGCGCGTCTGCCCGCTTCCCTGACAGGTAATGCAGGTTTCCGGCGAGCTGCCCTTTTCCGTTCCTTTTCCTTCGCATTCAGCGCAGGTTTCGAGACGCGGAATATTTAATTTTTCTTCTTTTCCGGCAGCGGCTTCTTCGAGCGTGATTTCCAGATCATAACGCAAATCCGCTCCGCGCTGAGCCGAAGTGCGTCGCCCGCCGCCCGCCGCGCCGCGACCGCCGAACATATCGGCGAACCCGAAAAGATCAAAAATATCTTCGATGTTGGAAAAGCCCGGATTAAAGCCGCCCGCTCCGGCTCCCGCGCCGACGCCCGAATGCCCGAAACGGTCGTAAGCGGCGCGTTTTTGCGCGTCTGACAAAACTGAATAAGCTTCAGCTGCTTCCTTAAATTTTTCTTCCGCCTCCGGGTTATTCGGATTTTTGTCCGGGTGATGCTCGATTGCCAATTTGCGGTAAGCGGTTTTTATTTCTACCTCGGTCGCTGTTCGCGTAACGCCTAAAATTTCGTAATAATCTCGTTTAGCCATAAATAAATTTAAAGTTCAAAATTCAAAATATAAAACTCAAAATATGACTCGGAATTTTTTATCTTAAAAATTGGACTCAATAAATAAGAACGTCAGCCCAAACAATGAACTGACGTAAACTTAATTTTGCGACAATGCGAGATTTTTCTCAAGTGTTATTTCGTATTCAGAGGTTCTGATCTTGAATTTTGAATCTTGAATTATGAACCGGATCACACCATTGCCATCATTGATTCCGTTAGTTTGCCGGCAACGGATTCGGCTCTGCTCAAAGCGTCTTTGACATCCTCGAGGCTATCCGAATTCAAAGCCTCCCCCGCTTCGCGCAAAATGCCGTTCAATTCCTGCTGTTCTTCCAAAGGAAATGATTTGCCGAATTCCGACATCGCCCGCTGCGTGTTTTTAATCAGCGAATCGAGCCGGTTTTTATGCACGATCATTTCCTTCAATCGCTGATCATTATCAACCGAGTTTTCAGCTTCCATAATCAGGCGTTCGATTTCGTCCGGCGCGAGACCTGACGAAGGCGTGATCTGCATCGCGTGTTCGAGACCGGTCATTTTGTCTTTTGCCGAAACGCTGACGATGCCGCTCGCGTCTATTTCGAACGCCACGTCAATTTGCGGCACTCCTGCCGGCGACGGCGGAATTCCGACCAGCTCAAATTTTCCGAGACTTCGATTGGCGTTGGCGATTTCCCTTTCGCCCTGCAAAATATGAATCTCGACCGATTGCTGATTATCAACGACGGTCGTAAACGTCATCGTGTTTTTGAGCGGAATAGTCGAGTTGCGCGAAATCAATTTGATAAACAAACCGCCGCGCGTTTCAAGTCCCAGGCTGAGCGGCAAAACGTCGAGCAAAACGATGTCTTTCACGTCGCCGGTCAAAACGCCGCCCTGAATCGCCGCGCCCATCGCGACGACCTCGTCCGGGTTGATTTCCGCGGAAGGTTCTTTGCCGAAAACTTCTTTTACGGTGCGCGTGATAATCGGCGAGCGCGTTTGTCCCCCGACCAAAATAACTTTATCAATGTCGGCGATTTGCAGTTTAGCGTCCCACAAAGCTTTCTGACACGGTTCGACCGTTGATTCGGCTAAATCGAGAACGAGTTCCTCAAATTTCGCGCGCGTCAGAACCACATTAATATGCTTCGGTCCGCTCGGATCCGCGGCGATGAAAGGCAGATTGATAGTCGTTTCCGTAACCGAAGACAACTCGCATTTAGCACGTTCCGCCGCTTCTTTAAGACGCTGCAAGGCTAGTCGGTCTTCTCTCAAATCAACGCCGTTTTCTTTTTTGAAGTTTTCAATCAGCCAGTTAATTACGCGCTGATCGAAATCTTCGCCGCCCAGAAACGTATTTCCCGAAGTCGAAAGAACCTCGAAAACTCCGTCGTTGATTTCCAAAATGGAAATATCGAACGTTCCGCCGCCGAGATCGTAGATGGCGACTTTTTCGGTTTTGTTTTTGCCGAAACCGTAGGCGAGCGCCGCCGCCGTCGGCTCGTTGATAATTCGTTCGACTTCCAAACCGGCGATTTTCCCGGCGTCGCGCGTTGCCTGTCGTTGAGCATCGTCAAAATAAGCGGGAACCGTAACGATTGCTTCGGTAATTTTGTCGCCTAAGAATTCTTCAGCCGCGAGCTTTAATCGCTGCAGAACGATAGCGGAAATTTCGGGCGGACTGTAAATTCGGTCGAGCACCCGAATGTGCGCGTCTCCGTTCGGCGCTTCGACGATTTCAAAAGGCACGTTTTCGCGCATTTTTTTAACTTCCGGCGAGTCGTATTTGCGCCCGATTAATCTTTTTACGGCAAATAAAGTATTCGCCGGATTCGTCACCGCCTGCCGCTTGGCAATTTGTCCGACCAACTTTTCGTCTTTGTCGGTAAAGCCGATGACCGACGGCGTGGTTCTGCCGCCTTCACGGTTGGAAATTATCTGCACGGTTCCGCCTTCCAAAACCGAAACGCAGCAGTTTGTCGTGCCTAAATCTATTCCGATTACTTTGCTCATATTTTTATTAATCCGGGGGATTATTCTTTTCGAGTTGCGTTGATATTATTCTGCTTGCAACAATATCTCGTTTTTGCTTTCAACTTTTTCTTTTTGAATTGAGGCTGATTGCGTTTGAACGGCAGCGGCGACCTTGACCATCGAAGGGCGAATCACGCGTTCGCCGATGCGGTAACCGCGCAGAAGTTCGGTCGAGACGGTTTTCGGCGGGTAAACGTCGGTTTCTTCAATCGCTACGGCTTCGTGATAATGCGGGTCGAAGTTCTCGCCGACCGCCTTAATCGGCGAAACTCCCATTCCCGCTAAAACTTCGTTAAGCTGTTTGTTGACCAGAAAAATCCCTTGAAAAAATTGCTCGAATTCTTTTTCCTTTTTGTTTGCGGCTCGGTTCGCAAAATCCAGAGCGCGATTTAAGTTGTCCAAAACGGGCAGCATCTGCATCGCCAAATTGTTGACCTGATTGGCAAATGTTTCGTGTCTTTCGCGTTCCGTGCGGTTTTTATAATTTTCAAAATCTTTCTGCCGCCGACGTGAATTTTCGTAAATTTCAACGCGCTCGGCTTCCATTTTGGTTATGAGAGTTTTTAATCTGGAAACTTCGTCTTCCAGTTCGGAAAAGGCTTTATTATTTGGAGAGATTGATTCGGCAGGCTGTTCCGGCAAGGCATTTTCATTTTGAAACGGTATTTGAGCGTCCGTAAATTCAAAGTCGCACGTTTCGGCAACGTCCGACTCGCCGAACTCGATTACCAAATCCGAGGAAATATGCAAATCCTTTTCTTTGGCTTCGAGCTGCTTGATGAAATCGTCAACCGAAAGTTGTTCGCCGGTTCCGATTTCTTTGCTGAAATCTTCTTTATTTTTTAAGTTTTTATTGGGAATCATTCGAGGTTCGCCTTAACCTTTGTTTTTGCCGTTGATTTTCGCAACTAGTTATTGGAGAGTTCTTTAGCCATCATTTTTTCGAGAATGCGGGCGACGTAGCCGACAATCGAAATCATTCTGGCGTATTCGATTCTGGTCGGACCCAAGACGCTCAAAGTGCCGAACGCCGAATCGTTTCCGAGCCGGTACGGAGCGGTGATGAGCGTGCAATTTTGCAGCGACGGCACGGTATTTTCGCTGCCGATTGTAATCTGAACCTTGCCTTTCGCCGCGTTGTCGCGCGTCACGCACTCGTTCAGAATTTGCAGCAAGCGCGATTTTTCGCCGATTGTGCTGAGCAGTTCGCGAAGGCGCTCGAGGTCAGCGAAATCGCTTTTCGTAAGAATATTCGGCGTTCCTTCGACGTAAACTTCGCCGAGCCGGTCTTCTTCGTCTTCGATACTTTGCGAGCAAAGTATTACCGCCGTTTGCAGCAATTTATCGAAAAGCGTTTTTTCTTCGTGCATCAATCTCAAGATTTCGGCGCGAATTTCCGACAAATTTTTGCCGCCGAATTCGGCGTTCAAATAACGCGCGGCGCGGTCGAGCTCGTCTTTGGTAAAAGGCATTTTCAAACGAATAATCTTGTTGTGAACGATATTCGGAGCCGAAACTAAAACGACAAGAACGCGGTTTTCCGACAAATTGACGAATTCGATATGCTGAAGGCGGTCGTTCGCCAGAGAAGGCGAAACGACGATGCCGACATTATTTGAAAGAGCCGAAAGAAGCTGTGAAGTTCGCTGCATCAAACGGTCGGGCGTCTCCGACAAATCCGATTCGCTGAAACCGAATTCGTTGCTGATAACGTGCAAATCATCGTTTGAAATGCTCAAAACGCCGAGCAGATTATCAACGTAGAAACGATAGCCTTTGTCGGTCGGGACGCGTCCGGCGGACGTGTGCGGATGTTCGAGCAGTCCGAGGTCTTCGAGATCGCTCATCACGTTGCGAATAGTTGCCGAACTCAAACCGGAAGCGTTGGCAAATTTCTCGGCGATGGTTTTCGAACCGACCGGTTCGCCCGTAATTAAATGTTCGTTTATAACGGCAGAAAGAATAATACACCCGCGCGAATCGGGAAATTTTACAGAATTCTCCGCTTTATATTGTGAATCACGAACAGACATTTTTCTCTTGCGGGTTTGATGCACACCGCCGGTCGGCGATATGCTTTGCTATTAAAATGAATAGCATTTTGATGTTAAACCTGTCAAGAATATTTGGTTAAACCAAGATAAACATTTTTGTTTGAATTATAAATAAATCTTGCGTAGCGCCTGAAAATGATTTGATTTCTTTGCGTTGCGGGCGTTTCCGCGTCAAAATCTACTCTTTATGTCGGAAAACCTCGAACAAATAAAAAAATTTTATTTGGAAGCATTTCAAAAATACACACAAAATCAATTCGTATCGGAAATCGAAGTTCGTTTTTATCCATATATCGGCATCAATCACACAATTCGCGTCCGTGAGGGAAAAGTTTATGTTCGTATTGCCGAAATTTGCCGTGATATGCCGTCGAATGCGCAAAAAGCCCTGGCGTATATCCTCGTCGCCAAACTTTTGAGAAAAAAAGTTCCACCGAAAGCGCGCGAAATTTATTCAAATCACATAAAAAGCGAGGAAATTCGCGCTCAAGCGACAGAAAACAAACGGACTCGCGGGCGAAAAATCATTTCTTCGGCGCAAGGAGATTTTTACAATTTAGACGAGATTTTCGATTATTTAAATCGAACTTATTTTCGGGAAAAGCTGTTGAAACCGATTTTAAGCTGGTCGGCGCGCAAAACTTACCGCGTTTTGGGTCATCATGATTCGACGCACGAAACGATTATCGTCAGCAAATCTCTCGACGATAAAAAAGTACCGAAATACGTCGTCGAATTCGTTGTTTTTCACGAGATGCTTCATATTTTTCATCCGACCGAACACAGAAACGGCAGGCGTTATAATCACACTCCACAATTTCGCCGAAACGAACGTAAATTCGCGCATTACGAAGAAGCTGAAAACTGGATTGAACGGAATGTTAAGCATTTGAAGCGAAAAGCGAAAGGAAAATAGCCGCAAAAAGCACAAAACACGCAAATGCCAAAAAAATTGAGCCGGACAATTACGAAAAAAGCTGGCGAGCACGCAACTAACTTAAAAAGATTTGCCCGTAAAAATCAGTTTTTTATTCGTTTTAACCTGCCTGCTATTTTTTTGTCCTTTTTGCGATTTTTTTGAGCTTTGAGAGGCTATCTATTTTTCCATTTGTTCCAAAATCGTTCCGATTAAACCGAACGGCGAAACTGTTTTGCGTTCGATTCCCTTTTCGCTGAAGCGAGTTTCGGTTAAGTAATTTGTCGCAGCCCGCTGATTTTCCGTTTTCGTTTCTGCTATAACTTCAACGATTTTTGCCGCTGAATTATCGTCTTTCTCGAAAGTTACGGCGACCGAGCCGCTCTCTGCGAAAGATTTATAAAGCGGGTTTTTGGTCAAATTTTGTCCGCTTTGTTTCGCCTGCAGACTTTTCAGAACGCTTTGCGCATCGCCGATAATCAATTTGTTTTCAACAAATGCCGCAGCCTTTTCGCCGTCCTCCGATTTCCAAACTTCGCTGTTTCCCTGTTTTTCACCCGGCACTTTAAAGTTGATTTCGGTGATTGATTTCTTTATATTTTCTATATTTTTCACACCGACGACTGCCACAGACCTTTCCGTTTCCCCGTCAAACTGAGCGGTTATAATTTCAGAATCAATCGCGCTCAAAAAAGTTTCAGCGCCGGTTACGCCATATGACTCCAAAAGACTTTCCGAAAAAGCAACCAATATTTTTCCCGTAACGGCATCGGTTTGTTTCGCCGCAACGAGCAGAAGGCTGCGCCAGGCGATTTGCGGATTTTGCAGATTATAGCGTGTCGCGCCGACAATATCAGAAGGCAGAAATTCCGCTAATTTTGTTTGATTCGAGTCGCTAATGAGCGTCTCTTTTAAAACGGCTGAAACTTCCGGCGCGGTCGGAATCGAATACTTATCTTGGATTCCGTTGTCCGTTTTCGTCGCCGTCCAGAAAATTTCCTTTACGGAATTTCGCACGATTGACGGCAAAACGCCGGCGATAAAATTTCTTCCTTCGTCTTCTTCAGTCGCTTCGATTGCGGCTGAAACGCCGACGAGATTGGCAATTTGCGCGACGCCTTCGCCGGAAATATAGCCGAATGCCAGAGCATCTTTCGCGTTTTCAAAATTTTTTCCGTTTTTAGCGAAACTGTCCGCTTCGCCGCGCTGAACCGCCAGACTTTTCTCGATTGCCGTTTCATCGTTGCCGAAAAAAATGCGGCTGTTTTGGACGAAGGCAAAAGCTTTTCGCCCGTCGGTCGCCGTCCAGACGAACCATTTTCCGCCCGATTTGTCGCTTGTTTCAAGACTGACTTCGCCGCCGTAAATCTCGTTGACGAATTCGCCGAGCTTGTTTTCAGCAAATTTAAGAGTTTGCCAGTTCCAGGCGTGAGTTTCAGCGATAGCGACGAATCGCGGCTTAAAACTTAACACCGAATTTTCGCTTGTGACTTGCTGTTGAGAAGTTTCAAAGCCTGTGACAGCAATTGCCGTTTGTATGTTTTCCAGCGCCGAATAATCCGGTTTATTTTTCGCCAAAACTTCAAACGCTTTATTTTCCGTTAAAGCATTGAGAGTTTTTCCCAAATCATTTGTCTCGAGGTAAACAAGCGTTTCGGCTGGCGCGAGATTTCGCAAATCAACCGGCTGAGAACTGCACGAAACAAGAAAAATCAGCCACAGATGAACACAGACGAACAGAGGTAATCTAATAGAGATAAATCTTTTGGTGTGAATAAATGATGTCTGCAAATAGCTTTTTTTATCTTTGTCCATTTTGTTTATCAGTAATTAATTTTTCTTTTTTTAATCAATGCCCATCCGAGTTAACTGTGGTTTCATTTTCTTTGTGCTAAAATCTCGAAAATCATTATGAACAAAATTTTTGCAGATAATATTTTACAAGGCAAAGTAGCGTTTGTAACGGGCGGCGGCACGGGAATCACCGGCGGCATCGCGCGCGCCTTTGCCGAAGCCGGCTCACGCGTGGCGATAACTTCGCGAAAACAGGAAAATCTCGATGCGATGAAACAATTGATCGAATCGAACGGCGGCGAATGTTTCGCGGTTGCGGCGGATGTGCGCGATTACGAGGCGGTTGAAAACGCAATCGCGCGTACTGTCGAACGATTCGGCGCGATCGATATCGTCGTTAACGGCGCGGCGGGAAACTTTTTGTGCAAAGCCGAAGAGCTTTCGCCGAACGGCTTCGGAACCGTCGTAGATATCGACACGAAAGGAACTTTCAACACAGCCCGCGCCGCTTTTGAAGAATTGAAAAAAACGAAAGGTCAAATTTTGAACATTTCGGCGACGCTTCATTACCTGTCAACGCCGATGCAGATACACGTTTCGGCGGCGAAAGCCGGAGTTGACGCGATAACCCGAAATCTCTCGGTCGAATGGGGCAGATACGGCATTCGCGTCAATGGCATCGCGCCCGGACCGATTGAAGACACCGAAGGAATGCGAAGACTTCTCCCCGAACCGCTCAAAGAAAAATTAACGCGGCGAATTCCTCTGCAAAGATTCGGTCGCATAAAAGACATTGAAAACGCTGCGCTTTTTTTGACTTCCGACGCGGCAAGCTACATCAACGGCGTGACGCTGGTTGTTGACGGCGGACAATGGCTTTTGGGAACAAGTTTCGGGTAAACAGGTAAAGAATTAGCCGCGAACAGACAGGAAAGTTCATGAAAAAGTAAATGATAAATATGATAAATATGAGAACAGGCTTCTATTGTCATATTTTTTATTCTGGTTTATTTTCTTGATTTATTTTCGCGCGTTTTCGTGTTTGTTCGCGGCTGATTTCTTTAATGGCTAGTTTCCCCAATCGGCTTTTTCTTATCGCCCAGAACCGCGCGCAGTATGAGCATTTTGGCTAGAATCCGCGCCTCGGGACGATCAAATTTATTCGTCAAAGCCTTTGTTTTCGTAAAATCGTTTTTTGCCAGCGTGAGAAGCGTCGCGTCCGCCATTGCCAAATTGTTCATCAATTCCTTGATCATCGAACTGCCGAACTTTCCGATTTGAATCTCGCCGTCATCAATCATTTCGCCGGAAACGTCCATAAATTCGCCGACTTTGATAAAAGCCGAGAGCGTGTCGTTGAGCCGTAAAATCGCGTCTTCGAGAAGCGGATACGCTTTTTCCGGGTCAGCCGCCGCTAATCCGCCGGCGAGCATCCAGACTTCCATAAAATCGAGGAAATTTTTCGGCGGCGAGCTGATTAAATTTTGCGCGTCTTTCATAATTTCGGCAGCTAGTTCCTTGTCGCCGAATTTGGCGACCTGTGCGCCGAGCGCGCTCAGAGCGAGAATTTTCTGCTGTCGGTTCGGCGTCGCTGCGATGATTTTTCGCGCCTGCCCGATTATCTTTTCGCGCTCTTCTTTCGGCATCTGCTTTTTGCCGAAATCCTGCAAACTTTTCATCATCTCCGCCTGTTCGTTTTTTTCGTCCAGTATTCTCGGCGTACTGATCGCTGCGGGACTCGGCGCCGCGCCTAAACTCGCTCCGACTCCTGCTCCTTCACCGGTCGCGGATTTCATTCTTGCTTCTCTTTGAGCGCGAATTTGGACGGCACGAGACGGAGCGAATTTTTCTATCAGATTCAAATATTCTTTACCCCTAGAGTTTTCATATTCGGGACGCTGAAGAATTGTTTGCGCTGTTAGATCGGCTAATTCGCGCAGAGCGTCTTCAGCGAACATTGGCTTTTTATCGTTTTTTTTCGCCGCTTCAATGTTTTCCGCGCCGAGCCGTAAAACCACTCCAAGCATTTCAAAATTGTGGGGGTCAACTCTTTCTTCTTTGAGTTTTTTGGCAACGTCCGCTCCGAAATCCGCTCCCTTTTCAGCCTCTTTCGCATAGATTTTTTTGAGCAGTTCGATGTGATTGTAATTTAACCCTTTGGCAAGCGATTTTCGTCCTAATTCTACCGCTTTCGCCGGATGATTTTCGGCGATCCGATTGAGCAGTTGAGTTTCAAAATACGAATTGCGCTCTTCAAAACCCTTGCGAACAGCCGCATTGGAAAGCAGCTGCAGAGAATCGTTATAAAAATTTAGAGCAAACTGCGGGTCGTGTTCGGCGATACTGAGAGTGATCTGCTGACGTACAGGACCCATCGCCGTACCAACTTTTCTTAACAGATTCGCTTTATCGCTATCGTCGCGGCTGCGGAAAAAACCGCCGTAAAAACTGTCTCCTTCGGGCATTTCAATTCCTTGTGCCGTTATTTCCGAATCATAGCGAACGATTAGCTGCCTGAAATCGTTGACCGCAAAATTGATCATCGTCCGCGCTTCTTTTTCGTCGTGAAGCCACATCAAAGCCGCCATTTCCGAAGCCAAACTGATGCGATTTTCGAGCGTTCGCAAGTTGTTTACTTCGCCCGCCGACTCGCGCAAAAATTCGACCGCCTGTTTTTTCAGTTCGGCGGAAATATCCGACTCGGCTTTTGTTTCGATTTTAGTTTCAGCTTTCGTTTCAGCTTTGGTATTCGTCGCTTGCGAAAATGAGGTTCGGGTAAATAAAACTAACAGTGAGAACAGCAGCAGTTTTCTATACATTTTATAAAAGTCTCCTCGGAGTTGTCAGGAAATTTGGAAATTGTCACGTAAATAGTAAAGTTAAAAGAGAAAATAGTAAATATTTTTTGCAAAGTTTTGGATATTATTCAATTAAAAGTAAAGATATAAAAATTAAAAAGTTTTTTTGCTGCCGCACGCTGTTCTTACTACTAATTCTTTTCATACTTTCCTTTTGAGTTTTACCTTTTGCCTTTTCACTTTTTACTTTTAGCTTGCTTTACCTTTACCATTATCTTTTCAAATGATTGAACTTGCACCGCAAACTTACGAAGATTTTCTCGCGGAAACGAAAAAGGGCAACGTCGTGCCCGTCGTGCGCGGCGTTCTGGCTGACTTGCATACGCCGGTCGGGGCGTTTTTGCGCGTTTGCGGCGCGGCGGAACAAGCCTTTCTTTTCGAATCAATCGAGGGCGGCGAACGTTTAGCTCGTTACTCGTTTCTTGCGGCAAATCCGTTTATGACCGTTCGCTCGCGCAAAGGTGAAACGATTGTCGAAAAAGCGGGCGAAACGGAAACTTTGTCGAACGTAAAATTATTTGATTTTCTGCGCTCGCATTTCGGGAAAAATGTGCTCGCCGAACGAGCGAATCTTCCGCCTTTGTGCGGTGGTGCCGTCGGTTTTCTGGCTTATGACGCGGCGCTGTGGTTTGAAAAAACTTTAGAAAACGGCAAAAGCTACGAATCGGACGC
Organism: Pyrinomonadaceae bacterium; assembly: GCA_036388895.1. GTDB lineage: Bacteria > Acidobacteriota > Blastocatellia > Pyrinomonadales > Pyrinomonadaceae > SXVE01. Next base: position 31,628 of record DASVQY010000018.1, read on the forward strand.
GGCGGTCTGGATGTTTTTTCGCAGCATACTGGTTTTTGATCGCTTGAGGCAAAGAATCGAAATCGTCTCGATTGTTTTCACCGACGAAGCCGAAGGAGATGAAACTAAACTGCGAAGTCTTTACGAAAAAGCGTGCGAAGAGACCGAGCAAATCGAACGACTTTTACAAAGTAATTCTTTGCCGTTAGAAACAAACGAAAAAACCGAAAAATCGGAATCGAATCAATTTTCACCGAATTGGGCGAAAGAGGATTTTCTCAAAGCCGTCGAAACGATCAAAGAAAAGATTCTCGCCGGAGATTGTTATCAGGTCGTGCTTTCGCAAAAGTTCGCGCGGCAAACTTCCGCCGAAGCGATAAATATTTACCGCGCTTTGCGGACGACAAACCCTTCTCCGTATATGTTTTACGTCAAGCTCGGCGCGGAAACTTTAATCGGCGCATCGCCGGAAATGCTCGTTCGCTGTCACGGCAGAAAACTCGAATATCGCCCGATTGCCGGAACCAGAAAACGCGGCGCGACCGAAACGGAAGATTTGATTCTAGCCGAAGATTTGCGCGCTGATAAAAAGGAAGTCGCCGAACACGTAATGCTCGTTGATCTGGGCAGAAACGATCTCGGACGCGTTGCCGAATACGGCTCGGTCGAAGTCGAAGAATTGATGAAAGTCGAAAAATATTCGCACGTCCAGCATCTCGTAACAAGTTTGAAAGCCGATCTGCGACCGAATTTCGATTGTTTCGACGCGCTCGCCGCGTGCTTTCCAGCCGGAACGGTTTCCGGCGCGCCGAAAGTCCGCGCGATGCAGATAATTGACGAGCTCGAACCGACCGAAAGAGGCGTTTACGCGGGCGCAATCGGCTATATTGATTACGCCGGAAACCTCGACACCTGCATTGCGATTCGCACGATTCGGCTGAAAGATAAACAGGCTTCGATTCAGGCGGGCGCGGGCATAGTCGCCGATTCGGTTCCCGAAAGCGAATATGAAGAAACGATTAACAAGGCGCGGGCGCTCGTGAAAGCGATTGAGTTGGCGGAAAAATTTTAAGAGAATAGGACACAAATATGCGCGGACAAAGCAATTAATTTACACAGATTTTTATAAATACTTACCGGTTTTAATCCGAATTTTCCGCGTCCTTCAAAGCTCTTTCTAAAACCATATGCTTTTAGTAATAGATAATTACGATTCTTTTACATACAATCTCGTACAATTCTTAGGCGAGCTCGGTGCGGAGATGAAGGTTTATCGAAACGATGAAATTACGCTCGAAGAAATTGAAAATGATTTAAAGCCGGAAAAGATTTTAATTTCGCCGGGACCGGGAACGCCTGATGACGCGGGCGTTTCAATTGACGTTTTAAAGAATCTTGGCGATAAACTGCCGGTTTTAGGCGTTTGTCTCGGACATCAGGCAATCGGTCAGGTTTTCGGCGGCAAAGTCGTTCGCGCGCCCGAGCCCGTTCACGGGAAACCGGTCGAAGTACGTCACGACGGGAAAACTATTTTCGCGAATTTACCCGACGGTTTCAGCGCGGCGCGTTATCATTCGCTAATTGTCGAACGCGAAACCCTGCCTGATTGTCTGGAAATTTCCGCCGCTTCGCCGGACGGCATTATTATGGGTTTGCGTCATAAACGGTACAAAATCGAAGGCGTACAGTTTCATCCCGAATCAATTTTGACGACTGAAGGCAAAAAACTATTGCAAAATTTTCTAAATCTTTGAGATATTAAATGCAGCGATATATTTCGCCCGCGCTTTCGTAAATTCTTTTATAAATGACAAATACGCGTTTGTTTGCCGTCGCAGACAATTTCCGCTTTTCCGCTGTTTTTTACCTTTAACGCTTGAAGCTATGCTCGATTCAAAAACAGATTGGCTTCGTTCCGCACCGACATCCGCAACGAACGAAAAAGCCGATACGACGCTTTTTGCGTTTCTCACGCGTTTGATGCGCGGCGAGGATTTGAGTTTTGAAGAAGCGTCCGATTTTTATCGTACTTTGACCGATCAGAATGCGAATATTGCGCAAATAGCCGGCGCTCTGGTCGCACTGACGGCAAAAGGTGAAACGCACGCGGAGCTCGCGGGAATGGCGCGCGTGATGCGCGAGCAAGCCGTAAAAATCAAAACGCAGCAGAAAAATCTGATTGACATCGGCGGAACCGGATCGAGCGCGGCGAAAACTTTCAATGTTTCGACGGCTGCGGCATTCGTCGCGGCGGGGGCTGGATTAGCAATCGCGAAACATAGCAATCGCGGCGTGATGAGCAAAACCGGGAGCGCCGACGTTCTGACAAAGCTCGGCGTGAAAATTTCCGGTGAACCGGAAGTAGCACAGACTTGTCTGAACGGTGCAGGGATTTGCGTGATGTTCGCGCCGAAATTTCATCCGGCTTTGCGGCGCGTCGGCGAAGTTCGTCGCAATTTGGGCATTCGCAGTTGTTTGAATCTGCTCGGCGTTCTGGCTAATCCGGCTTCTGCGCCGAAGCAGCTCGTCGGCGTGTGGCATCGCTCTTTGTTCGAGCCGATGGCGCAGGCGCTCATTTTGCTCGGGACAAAATCCGCTTGGGTCGTGCACGGCAGCGACGGTTTGGACGAATTGACTTTAGCGGGCGAAACATTCGTCGCCGAAGTTTTCGGAAATAAAATTCGCGAGTTTCGCATCACGCCCGAAGATTTCGGTTTGCAGCGCGGAAGAATCGAGCATTTGCGCGTTGAAACCGCCGACGAAAGCGCGAAAATCATCAAAGAAGTATTAAGCAGCAAAAGACGCGACGAAGCGCGTTCGCTCATTGTGCTGAACGCCGCCGCCGCGCTTGTTATCGGCGGAATGGCGCGCGACACGATACATGCCGCCAGACTCGCCGAACAAAGCATTGACAGCGGACAAGCCCAAAACAAACTCGAAAGGCTCGTTCAAGCGACGAATAAAAGATAAGTGGCAAGTGGAAAGTGATAAGCGGTAAATGATGAGTGGTAAATAAAAATTTGATTACTTACTACTTAGCACTTACCATTTACCACTATGCTCAGTCGGCTTTACGGCAAAATCACCGATTTTCGCAACACACTTTACGAAAAAGAGGTTCTAAAATCCTTTTCCTTAGGCGCTAAAACCGTAAGCATCGGAAATATCACGGTCGGAGGAACCGGAAAAACTCCGCTCGTCGCTTTTGTCGCGCGGAATCTGGCAAAAAGCGGCGAAAAAGTCTGCATTCTCACGCGCGGCTACGGTCGGGAAAATCCTAAAAAAAGAGTTCTGGTTTCAGACGGCGAAACGATTTTAGCTGCCGTCAAACAAGCCGGTGATGAACCGCTTGAACTGGCACGCAAACTTCTCGGCGCGGCAATTGTCGTAGCCGATGCGAACCGCGTTGCGGCGGCGAAATGGGCGCGGGAAAAATTCGGCGCGACCGTTTTTGTTTTGGATGACGCTTTTCAGCACAGAAAAGCGAAACGAGATTTGGATGTTGTAATTTTAGACGGGACGAATCCGTTCGGAAATTTCAAGATTTTGCCGGCAGGAATTTTGCGAGAATCTTTGAGCGAGTTAAAACGCGCTGATTTGATTGTCATTTCGCGGGCAAATTTAGCTGAAAATGCTGAAAAGACGAAAAGGAAAATTAGAGAATATAACCCGCGATGCCCGATTTTTACGTCCGAAAACAGAATTTCCGAATTGATTGAACTGAAAAAATTTAACGCGGAAACGCAAATGCGCGAAAATGCAATGAAAAAGAGTAATTTTCATCTAAACTTCAATGAAAACGAATTGCCGGTAAATTCTGAAAACTCTGAAATTCGCAATTACGAAATTAAAGATAAAAAAGCGCTCGCATTTTGTGCGCTCGGCAATCCGAATAATTTTTTCGAGATGCTCCGGCGCGAAAATTTTAATTTGATTGCAACCGAAATTTTTCCCGATCATCATTTTTATTCGCGGAAAGACATTGAAAAGCTCGAAAAAACCGCCGCTTCAACCGGCGCAGAAATTTTGCTGACAACTGCTAAAGACGGCGTAAAATTGAAGGATTTACAATTCGACGCGTCGTGCTTCGTCGTCGAAACCGAATTATTTTTTGATGATCAAGAAAATTTTTTGAAAGTGCTGCGGAGTATTTAAAGCTTTAGTTTTATCGAAAAAGATTGTAAAAATTAAAACTGTAAAAACTAAAAGTCACGGCTCTTTCCCTTCATTTTTTTTCTTTACAGGTTCTTTTTTATCGCCCCAGTAAAATGCGCGGACGACTAAAAAGTAAACGAGCACAACCAAAAAGCACAAAATAAAAAAGAATATTATTAACCATCCAATCGGAGACATTTTTACGGTATTACCTCGGCGTTTTCTTCGCTGTTTTCCTTCGGTTCGAGCAACCCGGCGAAAAGCCCGCGGCTTCCGCTGTGCTCTAATACATGTTTATAAAGAACGGTTAAAAGCGCGACCAGCGGAATCGCGATAAAAACTCCGGGAATTCCGGCGACCTGCTCGCCCGCCAGAACGGATAAAATAATCGCCAGCGGATGCAGATGAATTCCTTCCCGGACGATGCGCGGATAAGTGACGTAATCGTGCGTGATGCGCAAAACAATCAAAAAAATCGCCGTCCAAAGCGCTTGCCAACCGGATTCGAGACCGGCGACCGAAACGGCGATAATCGCAACTGTCAGCGGTCCGATTAAAGGTATAAATTCAAGAACTCCGGCGATTATTCCGATCAAAAGGGCGTAATTGTTTCCCAAAAGATAAAATCCGACGGTGCAGACAAATCCGATTAAAAGGCACGAAATAAGCTGGGCGCGCGCGTATGCGGCGAGCGTTTTGTTAACGTCGTGCATTATTGATTCGACGCGCGTTCGCCACACGCCGACCGGAATAATTCGCAAAACGCCGACGCGAAACATAGTCACGTCTTTGAGAAAGAAAAACGAGAGAATCGGAACTAAAACGAGCCACGGCGCATAAGTTATGATTTCGATGGCGACGACGCCCAAAAGCGAGGAAACGTATTCTCCCAAAGACGTTAATGATTCGGTGATTTTGTCGTTAATCTGCGTTTGCACGTTTTGCGAAACGCGCATTCGGTCGAGTCGCCGGTTCAAATCGCCTATTCCGTTCTGAACGTATGTCGTGTAAGTCGGGACGTTTGTCGCAAACTCTTTCCCCTGATCAATAATTTGCGGCGCAATATAAGAAATAGTTACGCCCAAAACCGTAAAAACCAGCAGATAAGAAATTGCAATCGCCAGCGAACGCGGCATAACTTTGCCGATGCTGCGATTTTCAAACGGGCGCTGTATCAATTTCACCAAAGGATTTATCAGGTAAGCGAGAAAAACCGCCAGAACGACCATAAAAAACAGATAAATCAGCGACGAAAGGATGCTGCTGACGAAATCTTTGACGGCTAAAAGCACTAACACAATGACGACGACGCGAATAATCGAGCGAAACGACGGCGAAGTAGAAGCCAGCGCGACGAGCTGCGGCGTTTGTTCCGCTTCGTTCGGCTCGTCTATCGAGGAAACCTGTCTGTTTTCTTTTTCGTCTGTCATAAACTTATTTCGGCGCGGCGTTAGCGTTCGTATTCGTGTTCGCCGGCGACTGTTCTTCGATTGGTTTGGAAAAGTTTTCGACGGCGAACCGCTCCTGCAAAATTTTCAGATTTTCCTCCGGAAATTTAAATTTTGAACCGGCGATTACCGCCTTTTCGCCGTCGGTGACGATAAAACGATTGGTTTCGGGCGGCGAACTCATTTTAATGAATCGTTTATCATCAGCATCGAGCGCGGCGCCGTCTTTGCGTCGGATCACGAAAATCGTGTCGAAGTCCGCCGTTCTCATCGTCTCCAGATCGCGCTCGTACGAATTAACAACTCTTTCCGGCGCGTTCGCGGGCTGCGTTTGAACGTTTCTTTGCGAATTAATGATTGCGCGATTCGGTTGACAACCGAAAACAAACGAAACGCCCGTCAACAAAAGAAAAATTAAAACACTCCGAATATTTACACTTCGGAAATTTTCCCCGCGTCCCCGCCTCGCCGCGTCCCCGCATTCCCTGTTCTGCCTTTTTCCACTTCTCATATTACGGTTCCTCGTCCTCGTCGTTCGCCGCTTTATTTGAATTATTCGCCGCTTTTTCTTCTTCGTCGAGTTGTTTTTTCTCTTCGGGCGTTTCCGGCGCATCGTCAACGGAATCCCGCGGCGGCTCGCCTTTCTGCGGTCGAATTTTCAGTATTCGCGCTTCGTCGTCTTCGTAGATGATTTCCGTCCAGCCGCTTTCGAGCGCTTTGGCGAATAGTTCTTCGTTTTCTTTGGCGTCGGCGAAAATATAATTCGCGCCGAACTTTTCGCGAATGACGGGCGCGGGATCGTCAATTTTTCCGTCGTTTAGTTCGACGAGGAGCTTGTAAAGGTCTGGATTTTCCGAAAAGAGATAGTTCGGGTCGAGTCCGTAAACGTAAGAATGTTTCGTGTTGTAGAAAAACAATTTCGGAAAATCATCCCAATTCGTGTTGTAAATGCGTTCGCCCGCCGGAATGTTATCGTTGCCGCTGGCGTCTTTTCCGGTCGCAAAATTCATCGCGCGTTCGTATCTGTCGTTCGCTTCGTTTCCGCGAATCGTTGCGAGCAAGCCGTTTTCGTTTATTCCGAAACGCTGCAGACCGATCAAATTAAATACAAAAACTGCAAACAAAATAATTCCCAAACCCCAGAGAGCGGCGAGCTTGCCGTAATTCCAAAGCTGCTGGTTTTCGCTCGGCTTGTCCGAGTCGAGATACGGCTCGATTTCGCGCTTAAAGTCTTCGGGCAATTGCGGTTTCGACGATACGATAAAAGCCTGCCAGCTAAAAGCGACGAACAAAACGGCGAACGGCGGAAAGTATTCGGCAAACCGTTTAGACCGAAACTGCGCGGCGAGCAGAACCGTGACGAACGCGAGAAAAAACGTCGCTTTTTCCGGCAGTTTTCCCCCGCGCGGCATAAATAAAATGTAGCCGACGAGCATCGCCGCGAGCGCGACCGGAAAATTCGTGATCAATTCCATTCCCGAATACGGATACCATTCGCCGCCGACCGCCACCGCAAAATCCGAACCGACTTTGAATTTCGTGTAGAAATGTTCCCAGAAAAGCAGTAGATTGTTCGGAAAATACGGGTTGATAATGTTTCCCAGAATCATTCCGCCGAAAGTGTACGCGAGCGGTCGCCACTCAAATCTTCGCTCGTTCCACCCGATGATAATCGTCCAGATAAAAGCCGCGATAAGAAGCAGCGGAAACAAACTGTAAGTCCAGACGAAGGCGAACATCAGCGGCGCGAGCCAGACGTATTTGCGCTCGAAAAGCAGATAAATGCCGAGAACGGTGATAATAATCGTCAGCGGCGGCGCTTTCGCCATATTCATACGGAAATAAAACGAACCGGCGCACACCAGAATCATCGTCAGCCACAGCAGAAGATAATTTATTTTGTAGCGGTAAAGCAGCCAGTAAACGGAAAAAACCGCCAAAGTCGCGAAAACGACCGCCGCGATCTTCGCCGCCCTTACCGGCTCAAAAAACCACAGAAACGGAATCTGCAAAAGATGAAAAAGAAAATGATGATCGGCGTAATCCTTCGGATTCAAAACGGTCAGCGGAAGCCATTCAAACGTCGGCAGCCAATGTCCGCTTTTGAAACTTTCCCATAAAAGCATACTCCATTTGATATGGTAATAACCGTCCCAATCGCCGCAGCAAATCGCCTGCGTTTGAAATTGCAGCAAAGTCATCACGAGCAAGATGGCGAAAAAACCGAATATCAAATAAATCGTCCGCACAGCCTCGTCGGTTTCAAGATATTCGCGCCAGGAAAGCCGCGCGTTTTCACCGGTTCCGGCTCGTTTTTCGCGCCCCGTATTTTCCGAGTTTTGTTCTAAAATTTCTTCCATTATAAAAGCCTTATAATCGGGTGATAAAAGGATAAATTCACTCAAAATTATCACGAAATCAAGCCAAATATCTAACCGCAGTAAGCACGTTTCGACAACATCCCGAAAACAACCGCAAATTTTGCGAATTAAAACTATTATTAATCTTTATTTGTGCGTTGTTATGTTTTTGTTCGAGGATGCCGAATTCAAATAATTTTTGCGAACGCATTTCTTTTGCGGTTTCGTTCTCTGCCTTTCGTAAATAAATCGAACGTCAAATGAAACGATTCTCAGTTGAATAATAAAACCTGGATTTTACAGATGATCGATGGATCGTCTTTTTGTTTATGAAACTTTTTCCCCCCGCTTTTCGCGTTAGCGATTGAAAGGAGTTTCGCAGCGGCAGAACCGGGCGCGATGCGAATTTACAAAAAATATTTTCAGATAATAAAGGAGCAATTATGAGCAGCAATAATCAAAAACCTAAAGTTTCACGACAGGCAGCCGCGGAAGCGATGCTGCAAATGATGTCCGGCTTTTGGATTTCGCGCGGCATTTACGTCGCTGCCAAATTAGGCATCGCCGATCATCTTCGCGACGGAGCGAAAACAGCCGAAGAATTAGCGATGACAACTGAAACCCACGCCGATTCGCTTTACCGCATTTTGCGAATGCTGGCAATGGTCGGCGTTTTTTATCAAGACGGCGAAAATCGTTTCGGTTTAACTCCGCTTTCGGAAACTTTGCTTTCCGACGAACCGATGTCTTTGCGCGAAAACGCAATCATCGAAATGGGCGAAGTTCATTATCAAGCCTGGGGCAATCTTCTGCACACGGTCAAAACCGGCGAAATTGCTTTCGATAGTCATTTCGGAATGGACATCTGGCAATATTTCGCGCAGCACCCGGAAAACGCGCAGACTTTCAATCGCTATATGGCGAACAGTTCGGCGATGATGAACGAAGCAATCGGTAAAAGCGACGTTTTTGCCGATTCTACCCGCATCGTTGATGTCGGCGGCGGTTTGGGCGGAATGATTACGGCGATTTTAAAGGCAAATCCGCAGCTCGAAGGCGTGCTTTTCGATGCGCCGTCGGTCGTCGAAAAATCGAAAGATTTCATCGCCGAAAAAGGTCTGAGCGACCGCTGCGCAGCAATCGGCGGAGACTTTTTCGAATCGGTTCCGGCGGGCGGCGACGTTTACACGATGCGCTGGATCATCCACGATTGGGAAGACTCGAAATCAATCAAGATTCTCAAAAACATTCGCCGCGTAATGCCGCAGAACGGCAAATTAGTTTTAGCCGAGGCGGTCGTTCCCGAAAACGGTCAGCCGCATTACAGCAAATTTTTCGATCTTATTATGTTGACGATGACCGGCGGGCGCGAGCGCACCGAAAGCGAATATGCCGCGCTTCTCGAAAAAACCGGATTCAAGCTCAAACGAATCATTCCGACCGACACGTTTTTAAGCATTATCGAAGCCGTCCCGGTGTAAAACGACGACAGAAAATCAATTCGATTTTCTGTAAAAAAGGAGGAGTTTAGAAATGAATATACGATCTGTAACAAGCGCCGATGCCGAAAACTGCGGTCAAATTATTTACAAGGCTTTCGGCTCAATCGCCGACCGGCATAATTTCCCGCACGATTTTCCGTCGCTCGAATCGGCGATGCAAATGGCGGCAATGTCGGTGAATAATCCGAACATCATCGGTTTTGTCGCGGAAACCGATGACGGACGTTTTCTCGGCTCGAACTTTTTGTGGCGTTTCAACGAAATAGCCGGCGTCGGACCGATTACGGTTGACCCGGACACGCAAGCGAAGGGCGTCGGCAAAGCCTTGATGCAGGCGGTTATCGAAGCCGGGCGCAATGACGTTGGCATTCGCCTCGTGCAAGACGCTTTTAACACTGTTTCGATGCCGCTTTACGCCGGATTGGGTTTCAACGTCGTCGAGCCGCTTGTAATTATGCAAGGCGTTCCCGCGGGCGAAACATCTTTGTCATCGGATACAGAAGTCCGCCTGCTAGAAGAAAGCGATTACGAATCTTGCGCCGAATTATGCAGGAAAGTTCACGGCTTCGACCGCAATGCGGAACTCGCGCAAATCTCGCAAATGTCTCCGGCTTTTGTCGCCGTGCGTGAAGGAGCGGTCGCTGCTTATGCCGCGGCGCCGCATTTCTGGCAGATGAATCACGCCGTCGCCGAAACAGTTCAGGATATGGAGAATTTGCTCGCGGGCGCGGCACGCATTACCGGACAGCCGCTCGCTTTTCTGCTTCCGACACGGCAAGCCGAGCTTTTCCGCTGGTGCTTGACGCAGAAACTTCGAGTCGTCAAACCGATGACTTTGATGGCGATGGGTTCATACCGAGAACCGCGCGGATGTTTTCTGCCGTCGGTTTTGTATTAAGTTGGGAGCTGAAAACAAGTATTCCGGAAACTTTTATTATCCCAGCTAAAAATTCACGTTATTGGTAATGAAAATTTTCATTACCAATAGCGCTGACCGAGCTTCTTTTTTAGTTTCTATCTAATCAAAATGCGCGTTCCCGAATGAAAAATGTCAATGACCGAATGATTTACCGCGCGGCGGATTCGGTACGCGCCGCCCGCGCCGTGAACGGAAACGTTTTTACCGTCAAATTCCAGCAACGTATTTTCATCAATTGCCCAACCTTCAACGACAAATTCAGCGTCAATTGCGTGAACCAGACGCGACAAAGTTCCCCACTGCGTCGCGTGTACGTCGACGGCGAACGGAACTAAACCCAAACCGTTTCGCACATCGAGCAAATCCAAATCTTCGCCCGCGTTTTCGTTCGCAATTTCTACCAATTCATTATTTATTTCGCGCCGCCAGCCGCCGATAATCGCTTTTTCCGACGCTATCGAAGCGCCTGCGGAAAAGCCGCAGTAAGGAATGTTATTTTCAAATAAATATTCGAGCCAGTGTTTATCGTGACAAAGACTGTCATAATAAACGGGCGTCAAACCGCCGCAGACGAAAATTCCCGACGGCTTAATTTCGTTTAAATTTTCGATTGTCATATGTTTTTCCGCTGAAACAATTACTTTAAATGAATCAGCGGAATTTAACCCGATTGATTCGAATGCGCTGCTGAACCGCAAAAATTGCTCGTGCGAATCAGCGCCGTCTTCTTCGGCGACGATTATTGCAATTCTTTTTTGATTATTGGCGGCAGCCGTCAAAAAACGCCCGAATGTTTGCGGAAAAATTTCAGCGTTCCAGCCGCCGCCTATGAGAAAAACTTGCATTACTTGTGTTTTATATCAATTGCCAGACGAGCGGGATTTTTAAGCTCTAAAACGCGGAAACGATTCGGCGATGTAACGCCTAAAACCCATGTCACGTCGGCTTCGAAATCGCACGTTGATTTCAATTCTTTGATAATTTTATGATTCGGCGAGTATTCGCGCTTTTCAACCGTCGGCTTGCCTTCATCGGTGTGAGCGTTCGCCGGGGTAAACCTGATTTCGAGCCAGCCGTCGCCCGCTAAAGGCACGACATTGCCCGAACCGCAAGCGCGAATTGGTTTATCAATGTATTCGATGTGATACGAAGGCAGTTCCGCGCCTTCAAACTCAAAAACAACGCGGTCATAATTTCCGTGCTGCGCGGTTCTCACCGTCTTCAAAAGCGCGGCGGCTTTTATCTCGTTTTTCTTGTCAACGATTCCGGCTGTTCCTTCAAAATCGGCATTATCCGTGCTCGTTTGAACATTAGCTGCCGCATTTGAATCGTTGTTTATGGAATTGTTTCTTGAATTGTTTGTCGAACTATTCTGTTGATTTGCGATGGTATTTGCGTTGTTACTTTGATTTACTTTCGCGGTGTTCAGATTCGGCGAAGTATTTTCGGTTCGCTGATTTTCGCATCCCGACAACATCAAAGCGCATAAAATCAATGTAAATATACAGTTTTTTATTTTCATTTTTTCACTTTCATTTTTTGCTTTTATTCTTCGCTCTTTTTTGCTTTTACAAGATTATCTTTCGCGGACGTATTCAACCATTTTTTTCAGATTTTCGAGCGATTGAACGCCGCTCAGCGCGACTTTTCGATTGGCGACAAACGCCGGAACGCCGCCGAGCCCCATCATTTGCGCCGTTTGCTCGTCTTCAATGACGCTTTGCTCAAACTCGCGGATTTCGAGAGCGCGGCGCAAAGATTCAAAATCCAAATTCAATTTTGCAGCGAGCGAAACGAGAATTTCTATTTCGCCGATGTCTTCGCCGCGCTCAAAAAATGCGCGAAAGATTTCGGCATTCATTTCCTCAAAACTTCCAACCGTTCGCGCCCAATGCGCGGCTTCGTGCGCCAGGCGCGAACGCGGCTGTACGGGCGGAAGTTTCATTGTAATTCCCAGACTCTTTGCCATCGGATAAACCGAACTTTCCCACACGCGATGCAGATACTCGCCGTCGGGCGGAAGCGTCGGAACCGGTTCTGGACGCAGTTCGAAAGCTCTCCAGATGAATTCAACATCAGTTTCGGCTTTTGCCAATTCATTTACGGCTGGCTCCGCCAACCAGCAAAACGGTCAGACGTAATCCGAAAATATTTCGATTGTTACTTTTTCAATCATTTTCTCATTCGCATTTTCCTTCGCTTTTTCCATATTTTCCTCTTTCCCTTTTGTCTAACTGTTCTCGATTATTTCCTTGAATTTTAGCGCATCTTCCATCATATGGATATTATTAAAGAAAATGTAAGCGAGTTTGTTTTTCGGCATCATCGTCGCAAGCTCTTCCAACTCATCATCTTCATATTTGTATCGCCAGCCGCTGCGCCCGTGCAGACGGTAATAACATTTGTTCGGAGTAACGGTAATTCTGTTAAACGGATCAACGACGTGCCACAAGTCGAACTCGTCGCATAATTCCTTGATTATTGTATCGCTCCAAAGCTCGCCGCGCGGTTCCCAGGCGAAATTTAATTTGCCGCGTTTTACACCGGAGAAAAATTTTCTTAAGTTTTCGATATTTTCTGCATACGGTTTAAAGCTCGCCGGACATTGAAACAATATCGTTTTCGCTTTTAACGCTTCGGCGCACGCCCAAGTTGTTTCCCAAGCTTCTTTGACGATTGCAGTCGGTTTGAAATATCCGGTTTCCTGCTTTTCAATTTCGGTCAACGATTTTTTTAAGCGTTTGTACGTCGGACTTTTCGCTTCGTGCGTGATTAACTGCCACGCTTTGATGGCAAATTCAAAATCGGCGGGCATTTCAGCGCGCCAGCGTTCCAAGGTTTTAATCTGTGGCGGCTGATAGAAAGTGTGTTGAATTTCGACACACGAAAGAATCTCGGCGTATTTAGTTTTATTCGAGCGAAAGCCCGACGTGCCGATTTTTATTTTACTTTTCATAATCTTTTTTATCATTCTCCGGCAAACAACATTTTTGGAAATCGCTGACGAAAACAAAACTCTACAATCATAATATTTTCGCCGAAAGCGCGTAAGCGAACCGGATATAAATTAAAGAAATCAACGGCTTTTATACTGAAAATTCGACTGTTTTGCTAAGATAATTTTATGCAAAACCGAATCCGCGTTTTATTAATCGAAGCGCAAACTATAACGCGCATCGGCATAAAAACCATTCTCGCCTCGCAAAACGATTTTGAAATCATCGGCGAAGCCGATTCGGGCGCGGAGGGTTTCGAGCTTTTCAGACAATTAAAACCGGACGTGACAATTTTAAGCCTTCGTTTGCCGGACTCGTGCGCGATTGACGTTCTAGCCGATTATTTCGCCGAAAACGAGCGAGCGAAAATCATCGTTTTAGCCGAACACGCCGGCGACGCCGAAATCAGCAAATCTTTGAAAAAAGGCGCGCTCGGTTACATTTGCAAAGACGTAAGCGAGAACGATTTAATTGCAGCGGTGCGAGCGGTTGCTGCGGGCAAACGATACATTCCGACGGAGATTGCCGGAATTTTAAGTGAAAATCTCGGTCAGGAAGAATTAACGCCCGCCGAACAAAAAATTTTGCAGGCAATTGTCGGCGGAAAATCGAACAAAGAAATCGCCTTCGAGTCGGACGTTTCGGAAAACACGGTCAAAACTCACGTTAAAAACATTTTCGACAAGCTCGGCGTGTCCGACCGAACTTCCGCCGCGACTTTAGCGATAAAACGAGGACTTGTTAGAATTGACGTATGAACGAGAACTTAATCAAATACGCCGAAAATCACACTTCCGAGGAAAGCGAGACTTTGCGGGAGATCGCTCATCTCTGCTACGAAGAGCGTCCTGATTCGAGTATGCTTTCGGGCTTTTATCAAGGACGCATTCTGAGCCTTTTATCGAAAATGATTCAGCCAAAAGTCGTTTTGGAAATCGGAACCTATCTAGGTTATTCGGCGCTTTGTTTCGCCGAAGGTTTGGCGGCGGGCGGAAAGGTTATCACTTTGGACGTAAACGCTGAAACGCAGGCTTTTGCTAAATCTTCTGCCGAGAAAAGCGGTTATTCTGACCGAATCGAATTTCGATTAGGCGGCGCGGCGGAGATTATTCCCGAATTAAACGAAACTTTCGATTTAGTTTTTATTGATGCCGATAAAGAGAACTACTCAAATTATTATCGCTTAGTATTCGACAAACTTCGCGTCGGAGGCTTCATAATCGCCGATAATGTTTTATGGAGCGGCAAAGTTTTGCAGGCGGATAACGGCGAAGAAGCCGAACCAAGCACGCGCGCTCTGCACGAATTCAACAAAATGGTTTTGAGCGACGAACGAGTGATGAATGTCCTTTTGCCCGTTCGCGACGGCTTAATGATTGTCAGGAAAGAAATGGATTAGCCACGAACAAATACGAAAAAACACAAAAGATTGAAAACGCGCTTACGGATTTTCATAATGAGGAATCATTCTTGTTATTTTTATTAATGTGTTTGTATGACTTATCGTTATTCTTCTTTTTCTTGTGTTTGTTCGTGGCTTATATCACCCGAATTGATGAGAAAACCTTCACCGCGATTGATGATTACAGCGCGGCTTTTTTCTTGTAATCTTTAAATATCGAAAGAACATTGGAGGAAAAAGAAAGTGATTAAAATCCGACGAAGCGAAGACAGAGGAAAAGCAAATTACGGCTGGCTCGATACGAATTACACGTTTTCATTCAGCAATTATTACGATCCGCGATTTATGGGATTTCGCGCTTTGAGAGTGATAAACGAAGACTTTATCGAATCTAATCAAGGATTTCCGACGCACGGGCACCGCGATATGGAAATTTTGACTTACGTCATAAAAGGCGAGCTTTCGCACCGCGATTCGATGGGCAACGGCGAGACGGTTC
The DNA here is from genome assembly GCA_036388895.1 of Pyrinomonadaceae bacterium. Classification (GTDB taxonomy): domain Bacteria; phylum Acidobacteriota; class Blastocatellia; order Pyrinomonadales; family Pyrinomonadaceae; genus SXVE01. The sequence continues at coordinate 46,888 of DASVQY010000018.1, forward strand.
GCCCGCATGAAGTTCAGAGAATGACCGCGGGAACCGGCGTTTTCCACAGCGAATACAGTTCGCCGACCGACGAAACGCATCTTTTACAGATTTGGATTCTGCCCGAAGAAGAAAATCTGACGCCCGGCTACGAACAGAAATATTTTGCGCCCGAAGAAAAACAAGGAAAATTGAAATTGGTCGCCTCGCGCGGCGGCGATGACAATTCAGTGACGATTCATCAGGACGTGCGGCTTTACGCTTCGATTTTGCGCCGCGATGAAGAAGTTTCGCACGCGCTCGCGGAAGACAGACACGCGTGGATTCAAATTATCAAAGGCGCGGTTGATCTGAACGGCGAAACATTGAATCGAGGCGACGGAGCCGCGATCAGCAACGAAGCCGTTTTGAAAATCAAATCGCTGGCTGACGAAACCGAATTTTTACTGTTTGATTTAAACTGAATTTAAATTAAACGAAAAATTAACCACAGAAAGACACGGATAGACGCGGATGGAAATTGGTATTAACTCCGAGAACCGCGTGAATTTGTGTTCATCTGTGGTTTCATTTTTTAAATGCACGTAAAATAAAATCGTGAATCAAAAAATCGCAGTTCCGAAAGACGCGGCAGCCGTTATTTTATTAAAAGACGAAAAGGTTTTGTGGGCGCGGCGCAATCCCGAAGTTAAATTCCTCGGCGGCTGGCACGCTTTTCCGGGCGGAAAAGTCGAAGCGTCCGACGACGAAACGAGCGTGAAAAACTGCGAAGATAAAGAGCTGGAAAAATTCATCGTCGCGGCGGTGCGCGAAACTTTTGAAGAAGTCGGCATTCTACTGGTCAGAAACGGCGATAAGCTGACGAAAGGACAGCGCGCGTCGCTGCACGACGATTTGATTTCGGGCAGAAACACTTTGGCGGAAATTCTCGCTGACTGGAATTTGTGGATTGACGCCGAGGATTTTTTTTACACGGGTTTTTGGACAACGCCGCAATTTTCGCCCGTCAGATTTAAAACCAGGTTTTTTCTTGCCGTTTGCCCGCCGAAACAGGAACCTTACGCCGCGATTTCGGAATTGCAAACGCCGGAATTCATCGCGCCGCAGAATGCTCTGAAACGCTGGACGAATTCGGAAGTTTTGATTTCTCCGCCGGTTTTAATTTCGCTTCAAACTCTAGCCGCAAAAGAAATAAAGGAAAATTTAAACGCTGATTCGGATGAATCTGCACAGAGAAAATCCGAAATTGATTCTAAAAATCAAAGATTAAAAAACGTTTCGCAGATTCTTCTCCAAAAATCTCGAAAATTTGACGGAAATATAGATTACATCGAGCTTAATTCGCGCATTATCTGTCTTCCGCTCAAAACCGAAACGCTTCCACCGGCGACGCATACGAATTGTTTTATCGTCGGGCGAAAGAAATTTGTTGTAATTGACGCCGCGGCGCGAGATGAAAACGAACAAAACAAATTCCTCGCTCTCGTTGACGAACTGATAAAAAACGGCGGCGTTTGCCGCGAAATCATCGTTTCGCATCATCACCGCGATCACATCGGCGGCGAAAGAAATTTGCGAAAATATTTATCGGAAAAATATGATATGCGCGTCCCCGTTTCGGCGCATTATTCGACATTAAAAAGCGCGGGCGACATTAAATTCGAAGATTTCGACAAAACTTTAAGCGACGGCGATTGTTTCATTCTGTCGGACGAAAACGGCGAAGAATTCAAGCTCGAAGTTTTGCACGCGCCCGGTCACGCTCGCGGGCATTTGTGTTTTTACGATCAGGAGAAAGGTTTTCTGCTTTCATCGGATAATGTGGTCGGAAACGGAACCGTCGTAATTGCGCCGCCCGAAGGCAATATGTCTGATTATTTGAAATCGCTCGAGAGAATGCGAAATCTGCCGAATCTGCGTTTTTTGTGCGGCTCGCACGGCGCGGCGGTTTTCGATGCTCGCGGAAAAATCAAAGAATACATCGCGCACCGTCTGGAAAGAGAAAAACAAGTTCTCGAGGCGTTAAAAAGCGGTGCGAAAACGCCTGCGGAAATCGTCGCGCGCGTCTATCCTGATTTGTCGAGCGAACTTTTCATTCCAGCTGAAAAAACCGTTTCCGCGCATCTTGAAAAACTCGCGGACGAGGGTAATTTGCGGGAATAACAAGGGTTTATTTTGCTAAAATCAAATTTATAAACGTTTACGCTGAAGCCGAGCTGAAGTGCGTATTTATCAACTGCGGGTTAATGCTTCCGACGAAATTTAAATTCGAGTTAGCTCGCTTCGGATTCGTGTTCGACAGGCGTATTCCGAGGGTTGTTTTAGATATGATTTCGATTCGTCCAGCCGCTGAGAATGATTTTGCCGATCTTTGCTCGATTGATCTTATCGCGCGGCGTGAAAATGAACGATGGGAATTTATACGCCGGGAAATCGTTTTCGGCAATTGCTTCGTTGCCGTCATGAACGAAACGGTTATTGGATACGGCATATTAAATTACACTTTTTATTACAACGGCTGTATTGATATGCTTTATATTGACTCCGATTACCGGCGCATCGGCGCGGGCGCGGCTTTGCTGCAGCATTTGGAGTCGCTTTGCCAAACTCCGAAATTGTTTACTTCAACCAACCTTTCCAACTTGTCGATGCAATCGTTACTGGCAAAAATGAATTACGTTTTGAGCGGAGTGATTCATAATCTCGACGAAAACGACCCGGAGATCGTGTATTTTAAGCGACTTCGTTGAACGAAAATTCGCCCGAACGTTTTTTGAATAAGGCGAGTGATGTTCGCGCTGCGCATCGAACGATTTTTTTATCTCAAACGAATTATTTTCTTCTTGTCGAACGCCCGCAAAAAAAATACAATTGAATGCGGCTTTTTCGCATTCTTTTTCGCATTTCTCAGTAAGGGATTTTTATGATGGAAAATTTAGCAAATGATGAACCGGCAGGTTTTCAAAATCTGCCGGTTGCGCTTGAAAGAGATATTTTTCTGCGAACGCTGATTCGCGAATTGTCGGGAACGCTGCAAGATGTCGTCGGACTCGACGAAGCCGCCGGATTTATCAGCGTCGTCGGTCAGAACATCGGCAATCAGATCAACGACCAGTACCGCAACGCTTTGCAGGTTAAAAATCTCGACCGAGGGCAAGTCGCGCAAGTTCTGGTTGATTTGAAACGTCGCATCAAAGGCGATTTTTATATCGTCGAGGAAACGGACGAGAAAATTGTTCTGCACAATCGCGTCTGTCCGTTTGAAGATAAGGTTTTGGGTCGTCCGGCGATGTGTATGATGACCTCGAATGTTTTCGGGCTGATTGTGGCGGAAAACCTCGGTTATTCAAAGATCGAGTTGAACGAAACGATTGCCCGGGGCGATGCCAGATGCGTTGTGACGGTTTATCTGACTCCGCACGGTGAGGCGGAAGACGCCGACGGCAGAGAATATTTCAAAGGAGGCGATTAAAAGCTGACTGTCGCAAAGTTTTCAGTCGTCGCCAAGATTTTACCGGAACCATCGGTTTTGCTGACCGGCAAAGGCGAAATTTTGGCTGCCAACCAGCCGTTTGAAAGAATTTTTCGATTGAAAATCGAATCTTTGAGAGGCAAAAATCTGCTCGTTTTTTCGACGACGCCGCGCGAAAAGCTGGAAAGTTTTTTGCGCAACTGTTCTCGCAGCCGCCAAACGATTATCGGCGCGATGGATTTGCAGAACTGGCAGGGACAAATTACCGAATACCGCTGCGAAGGCGCTTTGCTCGAACCGGCAAGCGAATCAACGCCCGCGATCATTTTTGTCCGCTTTAAAACGAAAGAATCTGCCGGAAGCCGATTCAAACTCTTAAACGACCAGATCGAAAAACTCAACCGCGAGATAGCCGAGCGGCGCCGCGCCGAAGAATTAAACCGAAAACTTTACGTCGAAGCCAGCGAAGCCGGACGCTTGAAAGACGATTTTCTGGCGACCGTTTCGCACGAATTGCGCACGCCTTTGAACGCGATTTTGGGTTGGGTGAGAATGCTTCGCACGGGAACTTTAGACGAAGAAAATTTCACCAAAGGATTGGAGACGATTGAGCGAAACTCGCTTTTCCAATCGCAGTTAATCGAAGATTTGCTCGACGTTTCGCGCATTATTACCGGAAAATTGCGGCTTGATGTTCGTCCGGTGAACTTGAATGCGATTATCGAAAACGCGATTGATTCGGTGCGCCCGATGGTCGAGAACAAAGACATCCGGCTGCAATTCATTTCGGATTCAGATGTCGGCGCAATCAGGGGCGACGCCGAACGGCTGCAACAAATCGTCTGGAATCTTCTATCGAACGCCATTAAATTCACGCCGCGAGGCGGAAGCGTCGAAACGCGGCTCGAACGGGTTGATTCGCACGTTGAAATAACGGTGAGCGACACCGGCTCAGGCATCGCACCGGATTTTCTGCCGTTTGTTTTCGAGCGCTTTCTGCAGGCGGACGCGAGTAAAACGAGAAAATTCGGCGGTTTGGGTCTGGGACTGGCTATCGTTCGACATTTAACCGAATTACACGGCGGCACGGCGCACGTTTTCAGCGACGGTTTAGGCACAGGCGCGACTTTTACAATAAAACTGCCGACGTTGACCGTTCGCGAAAAAGAAACTTTTTCAGGCGTGACGAAAAGCAGTCAAGATTCGTCCGCGACAACTTCCCTGAGCGTGCCCGACTTTCAGCCGGCGATTGAAAATTTGCGCCTTTTAGTTGTTGACGACATTGCCGACGCGCGAGATTTAATGCGCGTAATGCTCGAAAAATGCGACGCGCGAGTGGAAATTGCGGCGTCCGCCGTCGAAGCGCTCGAAAAGCTCGAACGCGAAAAATTCGATATTTTAATCAGCGACATCGAAATGCCAATCAACGACGGTTTTTTTCTCATCAATAAAATTCGCAACTCAAACGCCAAACACATCGAAAAAATTCCCGCCGTCGCACTAACGGCACACGCCGGCAACGAAGATCGCCGCCGAATCTTATCTGCCGGTTTCAATTCGCACGTCGTCAAACCGTTCGAGCCGTCGGAATTGATTTCGGTGCTCGCTCGCCTCGCCGCTTCTCGGTAAAAAACTTTTCTCTTTTCAAAAATTGCCTTTCAGCACCAAACGAAACGGAAAATGCCGTTCAACGGTAAAATTTTTCAAACCGGCTTTTCCTGCTAAAACATTTAATTCTCTTGGTTTAAATGAACGCAAAATCGAAAGCGAGCCGTCTTCACGAACGAGCGGGCTGATGCGAAAAGCGGCGCAAAAAATTTTGTACGAAACCGTTGCGAGCGGATGCCGGTGCAAATCAATTACGAAAACGGCGCGACGCGCCACGCGGCTCAGCTCACGTAAAATCAAAACGACATTTTCATCGGTGAAATGATGCGTGAAAAGCGAGCAAATCGCGTAATCGAAACTTTGACAGGCGAAAGGCAGCAGCAGGGCGTCGCCGCGAATCGCTTTTATTTCCCGGAAATTTACAGATTCTTCCAAAATCGAACGCGCCGAACGAGCGTTCAGCTCAAGCCCGTAAAGCGCGGCTTTTCGTTTGGATTTTCGCGCGAATCTCGCTGTGAAGCGAAGCAGTTCGCCCGAACCGGCGCCGACATCCAGAACGGAAAATTCCGGCAGATTTTCGTTTCTAACTGTGCGCAAAAGCGTTTTCTTTAGAGCATGATTGTCGCCCGCAAAACGATTAACGAGCCGAATCTCGCGCAGAAAACGATCATATTCTTCGGGCGTATAATCGCCCGTGTCTATGCGTTCGAGTTTTTCGCTTCGTTTTTGGAACACTTTTGTAAGGATAGAAAAACTGACCTAAGAAATAAAGCAATCAAACTTACGATTGATTCGAAACCTTATTTTTTACACAAATTAAAAGCAAATCTGAGGCTGGCTATTTCAATCGCGGTTTCAATTTACGTTTATCTTCTAAACCGCAAAAGATCCGCTTTTTATTAGTTTAAAAAGCGGATCTTTTGTGAGGTTTACTTCAGAAAAAAAATCAACTTAAAAACCCTTTAAAGTTTGCAGCGCTGGTTTTATAACCGGGAAAGATTTTGCTTAAATCCTTGCTGCCAGAGTGCTTATAAGCTATTTCACCGAAAACGTCGCGAAAATCGGTCGTCACGGCTAAATCGCGTCCTTCGTTCAACTGATCGTTTTTCAAGCCTGCCCAATTGCCGTAAACCTTTCCGCCTTTTACCGAATTTCCCAAAACCAGCATTGCATTTCCGTGTCCGTGATCGGTACCGCGCGTGCCGTTTTCGCGAGCCGTTCTGCCGAATTCCGACATTGTTAAAAGAACGACATCGTCCATTCGCTTGCCTAAATCCGTGGCGAAAGCGGCGATTGAAGCGCCAAAATCCCTGAGAAGATTTGCCTGCGTGCCTCGCGCACTGCCTTGATTATTGTGCGTGTCCCAGTTATTCGATTCGGCAAAAGCGACTTCCAAGCCAACGCCCGCTTTTATCAATTGAGCGATTTGTTGAAGCGAGCGACCGAGCTGCGAGTTCGGATAAACCGCGCCGTTTTCCGTTTTGTATTGTGCCGGATTTGATTGTTTCAAAAAATTTACGGCTTGAAACGTTTCGGCTCCGGTTTCGCTTAAACTGTCTTTAGCATTTTCCTGCCAAATTCCTTCAAAACCGCCCTGCACGGATTGCGTGTAAACACCGGCTTTAATCGCAAAATCGGAAAGATTCGTCATTGCGACTGACGGCGCGCGACCGTAGAGCGAACGCGGAAGCTGTCCGGTCAGCGAAACGGCGCGAAACGGCGATTCGTCTTTGCTTGATTTGCTTTGCAAAACGCGGTTTAGCCAGCCGTCGCGCGTCGCTTTGACGCCGGGCGTCGCCGATTCCATATAATCCTGCGCGTCGAAATGCGAGCGCGTATTATCGGGCGAACCGACAGAATGAACGACGGCTAATTGCTTCGATTGCCAGAATTTTTCGAGCGGTTTGAGCGACGGGTGAAGCCCGAAAAAACCGTCGAGATTAATTGCTCCGTCCGCGCTGCCGGGTTTTTGAATGGCAATCGTGCGGCGCAGATTGTAATATTCGCTTTCGCCGTGCGGAACGATCATATTCAGCCCGTCAACCGCTCCGCGCTGGAAGATCGTCACCAAAACCTTTTTCTTGCCGTAACCGTCGCGGCGAATCGCGGCGCCGGCGTATTGATGTAGAAAATCGGGCGCTGCCGCCATAAATCCGAAACTCGCGAGCGAGATGCCGCTCGCTTTTAAGAAATAACGTCTATCCATAAATGTCTGCCTCAAAATTCATTCGTCAAACTTTGCCTTAAAAAATATCGGCTGGTTTTTAGACGCGCGAAGATGCCGGTTGGTCGTTTTTATTTTCGGCTTTTGTCGTTTCCAGTCGGTTCGTTGTAAATTTAAAGTATTTGATAGCGAATAATTGATAATTGATAACCGCCGGAAATTATTGGATTTTACTGTCAATTATCAATTATTTAACTAAATTTAGTTTTATGCGAGAACAATTTGTCAATTTAATCGTCGAACGCCTCGACAGCGAAGCCGAACGGATTCGCACGGACTTTCAAACCGAAAAAGGAGTGAAAACCCGTTTCGCGGCGATAGATAATCTTTTGCCCGACGATCTGGCGCGAAAAATTTTCGTCGCTTTTCCTTCTCTGAACGATATGCGGCTTTTGGACAGCTTCCGCGAGAAAAAATACACTTCCAAATCGCTGGACCAATTCGATCCGCTCATCTCCGACATTACGTTCGCTTTTCAAGACGAGCGTGTTATCGAAAAAGTCGCCGGGCTGACCGATATAAAAGACCCGAAAGGCGACCCGCATCTTTACGCGGGCGGAATCAGCGCGATGGCGAAAGGTCATTTCCTTAATCCGCATCTCGATAATTCGCACGATTACGAACAGAAACATTACCGCGTTTTGAATCTGCTTTATTACATCACGCCGGACTGGAAACCGGAAAACGGCGGCAATCTCGAACTTTGGAACGAAGACGTAACCGAATCGGTCGAAATTCCGAGCCTTTTCAATCGTTTGGTTTTAATGTCAACCAACGATAAATCGTGGCACTCGGTCAACGAAGTAAAAAAAGACGGAGCGCGCTGCTGCATTTCCAACTATTATTTTTCGCCGCATTCGCCGAACGGCTACGAAACGACTCACGTCACGTATTTTCAAGCCCGACCAGAACAGACACTGCGGCGAATAGTGACGAAGGTGGACAGCGATTTGCGGACAGCTTTGAGAAAAATCAAGAAAAGCGGTTTCAGCAAAAAGGATTTATACGAAGGCGAAAAACAGTAAGAAGAGAAGCGGAGAAAGGGAGATAAGGAAAATGTGATGCCAACCTAGTCTTTTTTCACCTTTCTTTTCCGCGTCCCCGCGTCTCTCCTTTTCATCAGTGCGACAGAATCCACATCGCCGCACTGTGCTTGCTTGATACCGCGCAAGGACATTTGTCCCTGCCGCATAAAGTTAATTGATTCCGGTGCCTTAAATTACCGAATTAAGATTTCGTCTATGAAAATAAAAGCATCATTTCCGGCACCGGGATGCCACGACGGAATTTTGCCTAGATTGTAGGCTTTGACGCGAATGTACTGCGCCCGCGCAGGCGAGATTTCACGAACATAATCGCGGATCTTGCTTTCCATATCCTGCGGCGCGACATCGGTTTCGATTTCGGCGATTTTGGTAAAATTCTGTCCGTCGCCGGACACCTCAAATTCAAGGCGCGTCGGCATCCAAATCCACGAGCGCGCGTCCTGCAGAAATCCGGCGCCGAGACTTTTGATTTCCGTTTCTTTTTGCAAATCAATTACGGCGACAAAGTCCTGCGCCTGATAGCCCTGCCACTCGCCGGACGCGAAATTTTTCGTGCCGCGAATACCGTCTATTAACCCTTCGTCTCCGCCGCCCGTGTATTGACGGTTGTATTTAGACAAAATTTTCACCGTCCAACTGTTTGGTTTTTTATAAAATACGGCTTCGGCGGTTAAAGATTTTTCGCCGTTCGGAAGAGTTGAAGCGGCTTTAACGATTGATGTTTTGTCGATCGTTAAAGGCTTTGTGTATTCGATTCGCGGTTCCGCGCCGTCGAGAGAATAGAGAATTTTCGCCTCCGGCATTGCTGATTTGAGCGTGATCGTTGTTTTGTCGGTGAAAGCGCGTCCGGCGCTTTCGATCAGCGGAACCGAAACGAGGTTTTCCCGGATTGCCGAAACGGGAAATTCGGTAAACCAATCTTTTACGGGCGCGGCGGTCATTTCAAATTCCAAAGTTCCGCCGCGCGTTATATCTTCGTGAGCGATAAACGCTTTGCGGTAATTTTTGCCGTTTAATTTGACGCTTTTGACGTAAATGTTTTCCGCCGAAACATCAGGCGCCTTTATTATAAATGTTTTGCCGTTTTCCAGATTGTATTTCGTTTCTCGGAAAAGCGGCGTTCCGAGCGTATAAATCGGCTGCGACGGATTAACCTGATAAAAACCGGACGCGCTCAAAACATACCACGCCGACATTTGCCCGCAGTCCTCGTTGCCGATCAAGCCGTCGGGCGTCGGTTTGTAAAATTCGTCCATAATTCGCCGCGCGAGCTTTTGAGTTTTCCACGGCTCGCCGACGTAATTATATAAATAAACGATGTGATGCGAAGGCTCGTTGCCGTGCGCGTATTGTCCGATCAAGCCGGTTATATCCGGCTGCTCGCGTCCGGCAAGTTTCGCGTCGGTCGTAAACAGTTCGTCTAATTTCGCCGCGAATTTGCGATTTCCGCCGTGCAGTTCGACCAGGCGCGAAACGTCCTGCGGCACGAAAAACGAATACTGCCACGAGTTCCCTTCGGTAAAATTAAATGTAACGTCATTCGGCGCGAAAGGTTTGATAAATCCGCCGTTTTGTTTCGGGCGCATAAAACCGGTTTCGGCGTCGAAAAGATTTTCAAAAGAACGGGCGCGGCGAATGTATCTTTCGTAATCGGCGGGCTTTTTCAAAATTCGCGCCATCATTGCGATGCAGTAATCGTTGTAAGCGTATTCGAGCGTTTTGGAAACCGATTCCTGCTCGTCTTCCATCGAAATGTAACCGCGTTTTTTATAGCTTTCCAATCCGAAATGATCGAGTTCCGCCGAATGTTTTGCCGCCGCAAACGCTTTTTCGTAATCGAAACCTTTGATATTTTTCGCCATCGCGTCGGCGATTACTGAAACGGCGTGATAACCGATCATCGTATCGGTTTCGTTAGCGGCAAGCTCCCAAACCGGAAGTCGTCCGCCCTGCTCGTATTGCCGAATAAAAGTGTTGATGAATTCCGCCGTGCGCCGCTCATCAATAATAGTGTAAAGCGGATGCGCCGCTCGAAATGTATCCCAAAGCGAAAAAACCGTATAATTTGTATCTTTCGGCGCATCGTGAATTTTCCTGTCCAACCCGAGATATTTTCCGTCAGCATCCTGAAAAATATTGGGCGCGATCATCGTATGATAAAGCGCGGTGTAAAAATTCGTCATTTGGGCTTTACCCCCGCTCGAAACTTCAATTTTCGCTAATTCTTTGTTCCAGGCATTCCGCGCATCATTTTTAACTTTCTCAAAACTCCAATGATTCAATTCTGTCTCTAAATTTTTCCGCGCGCCTTCAATACCGGTCGGTGAAATGGCGACTTTAACGAGTATTTTTTTGTCATGGGGATTTACGAAACGTAATGAAACGCTCAAATTCGTTCCTTTTCCCTGCGTCATTCGTTCGTTTTGTTCTGTAATATCAACGCCGTTGATAATCGCGTGCGAAGCAAAAGGTTCGGAAAATTCGGCGGCGAAATAAACAATTTGATCTTTTGCCCAACTGCTCGAACGCCGAAAACCCTCGATGCGATTTTCACCGACGATTTTGACTTCCGAATCTAAAACTTTGTCCCGCCATTTCAAATCCAGATTTATGTTGACGAATTTAGAATAGGGAAAAACGTAACGATGCAGTCCAACCCGTTTTGTTGCAGTTAACTCCGCCAAAATGCCGTTGTTCATTTTGACCGAATAGAAACCTGCGGTTGCCGTTTCGTTCGCATGAGAAAACGTTCTATCGTCATTACCGTCAATCGTCGGCGTCAGCAAAACGTCGCAATAATCGGGAATTCCCGTGCCGCTCAAATGCGTGTGCGAAAAACCGTAAATTACATCGTCCGAATAATGGTAACCGGAGCTTCCGTCCCAATTATCAATTCTCGTGTCGGGCGATAATTGAACCATTCCGAACGGCACGGTCGCGCCGGGAAATGTGTGACCGTGCCCGCCCGTTCCGATAAACGGATTGACGTAGCGCGTAAAATCCTTTGTTTGAGATTTAACGTTAGAGGAAAAAGAGAAAAAAAGAAGAATGAGAAAAACGAAAGAGCAAGTCCGTTTGTTTACGAGTTGCAGCGATTTCATTCGTTCAAATTAAATAACTTAAGAAACTCTGTCAATTCTGCGGGCAAGGCGGCAACAAAATTTAATCTTTGCTGCGTGTGCGGGTGCGTGAAAGCCAATTTTTCGGCATGAAGAAAAACGCGGCTGAGATTAATGATCGCCTGTTTAATTTTCGGGTCGGCGACTGTTTTATCGCGTCCTTCGTTGTAAGTTTCGTCGCCGACAACCGGATGATTGATAAAGGCGAGATGGACCCGAATTTGATGAGTTCTGCCGGTTTTTATCTGCACGTCGAGCAAAGTGAATTTTTCAAATCGTTGCCGCACTTTCCAAAGCGAAAGCGCCGAGCGCCCGCCGGCTTTATTCGCCGACATTTTCAAACGATTGTATCTGTCGCGCCCGATTGTCGCTTCGATTCGTCCCGAATTCTCGCGCGTCGCACCGTGAACCAAAGCGACATAGGATTTATAAACCGCGCGAGCTCGAAACTGTTCGGAAAGCGCTTCGTGCGTCGCTTCGTCTTTGGCGACGACGATTAAACCGGACGTGTTTTTATCCAAACGATGAACGATTCCGATTTTTGATTTCAGATTTTGAATCTTGGATTGTTCGTCCGATCCTGCGGCAAACTTTAATTCTTCGCTTTGAATGTTGAATTTATAGGCGACGGCGTTGGCGAGTGTTCCCGACGGAACACCTGCGCCCGGATGAACGACCATTCCCGCCGGTTTGTTGACGACGGCGAGATGAGCGTCCTCGTAAACGATTTCAAGCGGAATGTCTTCCGGCACAAATTCGGCGGTCGGAAGCTCGGTCAGTTCAATTTCGATCTCGTCGCCGGATCGAAGTTTGTAGGAAGATTTCGATTCTTTTTGATTGACCAGACAATCGCCTTCGTCAATCAATTTTTGCAGGCGCGAGCGCGACCAATTTTCGATTTTTTCGGCAAGATACGCGTCAAGGCGTTTTTCGGCGTCTGTCGGCGAAACGTGTAGAACGACCGCCGAATTTTCCCCGGCTTCTCGAATTTCCATATTTTATATTTTACACGCCGAAAACAAAGAAAGAACAATCACAAATGGCACAAAATACGCAAAAGGTTTTTTATATCTTTTTTTGGTTTTTGCGCCCTTTCGCGGCTGTCATTTTTTATTTAAGTCGTTTTTTGGTTTTAAGTTTTTCTCAACCGCCAGATCATAAACAGAACGGAAGCGGCGGCAACAATTAAACTGATAATCTGCGAAGTCGAAAGTCCGGTCAGAGAGGTCAAACCGAAAAGATTTCCGCGCGGATCGTCCCGGAAAAACTCGATTGTAAAGCGAACGATGGCGTAAATGATTCCGTAAGCGATCAATACCTGTCCGTCGAAGCGTTTTTTGCGATGAATTAATACCAAAACCGCGAAAACGATCAGCATCGTAATTGATTCGTAAAGCTGCGTCGGATGCAGAAAAAGATCGCTGCCGTCGGCTTTATAAATCGGGACGCCGGTGTACTCGTGCGCGTGTTCGGTAAAATGAACGCCTAAAGCCGAATCGGTCGGTTTTCCCCAGCAGCATCCGGCGGCAAAACAACCTTGCCGCCCGAAAACCTGTCCGAGCGCGACGGCTGGCGCGAACGCGTCGGCAACCTTCCAGAAATTCAGCTTGTAATAACGAACCAGAAAAACGACCGTGAAAAATCCGCCTAAAAGTCCGCCGTAAAAAACGCCGCCCGAACGCAGAAAATCCAGCGAGAAAATCTGCACGTTTTCTTCGGTGAAAAACATTAAAAGTTTCGAGCCGAGCAACGCGCCGATCAGCGTCCAAAGTCCCAGATCGTAAATCCGCTCGCGGGGCAAACCATCGCGCGCCGCCAGACGCGACGCCGCGAAAAGCGCGAGCATCATTCCGGCGGCTAAAAGAACGCCGTATGTATTTATGGGAAAATCGCCGATGCGGAAAAGTTCTGGATACATCTTTTGATTTTGGACTTTAGATTGCCGATTTCGGGTTTGCGTTGTTATTTATCGCGAGGCGCATAATTATTTCGCCGTATTCGTTGTTTTCGCCGGTTCGCTCGAATCCGGCATTTCGATAAAGCGTCTCAGCGCCATCGTTTCCCGGAACGAAGCTCAAATAAATCTCGCGGCAGTCTTTAATCTGCTTTACCGCTTCGATAATTTCTGAAAGTGCCGCTTTGCCGTAGCCTTTGCCTTGAAAACGCTCATCAATCATCAAACGCACGAGGTAATAACGGTCATCGTTGGTGTCCAGACCGAACATTGTAAAGCCGACCATTTCATCGCCGGCGTAAACGGCGCGAATGTTCATCGTCGGGTAAATTTTCGACTGCGCGATGGACATTACGTTCGGCGCGACGAAGTTTTGCTGCGCGTCAGCGACCTTTAAATTGACGCACTCGCGGAAATTTTCCGGCGTGATTTCGCGTAATGAAACATTCATTTTTCCTGTGTTTTTTTGTTATCGGCTTCTTTTTTCTTCGACAGAAACATATCGAGAATAAGCAGTCCGGCACCGATGCAAACTGCCATATCAGCGACATTAAATGTCGGGTAATGCCACGAACCGAATTGAACGTCAATAAAATCAATGACGAAACCAAGACGCACACGATCAACGACGTTGCCGATGATGCCGGCTAAAAGCAGCGCGAGCGCGCCTAAAACCCGATCATCCGAACGCGGCGTTTTCCAGAAAAAATATAAAACGAGAGTCGCCGCGATAAAAGCCACGATTGACAAGCCCCAGCGCCCCGTATCGCCATGATCATCGAGCATACTAAAAGCGACGCCGGGGTTTTGCGCGTACGCGAAATTCAGAAAATTCGGGATCACGGAGACATCGTCGCCGAATCGTAAACGCCGAACAGCCCACGCCTTTGTCGTCTGGTCAATCATAAAAACAGCGCCAGCCGCGACCAGATACCCTAATTTCCAGAAAAAATCTTTTTTATTCACAACTTAAAGTTTAGTGGAAACAACCGAAAAAATAAACAGGATAGACAAAACTCACAGAGTATACGAATGTAGTTCTATCCTGTTTATTTTACTCATTTCGTTAAATTTTACAGAATAATCGCTGACTGCAAAGAAAACGATTACTATGCTGCCGCACTGCGCTCAATTTGCCCCAAAGCTGCCGCGCATCTTTCGCAGACGGTCGGATATTTTTCGTATTCACCGACGTGAACCGAATAATTCCAGCAACGCTCGCATTTTTCGCCGTCGGCTTTCCGAATTTCGACCGCAAAAGCATCGCCCTCGTGAACTTCAACTTGCGAAACGATGAAAATATAACGCAAATCTTCGTAAAAAGGCAGCAAAAATCTCGTCGTTTCTTTGTCCGTCGTCAAAACCACTTTTGCTTCCAGACTCGAACCGATGCGTTTTTCGTTGCGCGCTTGTTCGAGTGCCTTTAAAACTTCGTCACGAATTGAAAACACGCGTTCCCAATCAGCTAAAAGCTGCGAATTATCAGCGCCTGAAACCTTCGGAAACTCAGCTAAATGCACCGACGCGAATCGCTGATTCGGCAGATTTTCGTACGCTTCGTCAGCCGTAAAAGCGAGAATCGGCGCGAGCAGACGGCAAAGTTTGTCGGAGATTTCATAAAGAGCCGTTTGCGCCGAACGCCGCTCCAGACTTTTCGGCGCGTAGATGTACAGACGGTCTTTGATGATGTCGAAATACCGCGCCGAAAGCGTTACGGTGACAAAATTATAAAGCGTTTGATAAACGGCTTGATAATCGAAATTTTCAAAGCCGGCAATGACTTTCGCCGTCACTTCGTCGAGATTCGCCAGCGCCCAGCGGTCAATTTCGAGCAGATTTTCAATCTCGCCGGCTTCCGCGCCGTGAGAATATTGCAAAAGCGGATTCTTCACGGCGTCCGCGTCGGGGTCGAACCCGTCGAGATTTCCAAGCGCGTAACGCAGAGTGTTTCTGAATTTGCGGTAAGCGTCAACGATGCGCGATAAAATCTCGTCGGAACAGCGAATGTCCTGCGTGTAATCAACCGCCGCCGCCCAAAGCCGCAGAATTTCCGCGCCGGATTTGCCGACGACTTCGTTCGGCGAAATCGCGTTTCCGGTTGATTTGTGCATCTGCTTGCCTTCGCCGTCAACGACCCATCCGTGCGTGATAACGGTCTTATACGGCGCGGTGTCGTGCGCCGCGAGCCCACACATCAAAGAAGAATTGAACCAGCCGCGATACTGGTCGCCGCCTTCGAGATAAACGTCAGCCGGAAACTGCAAATTGTCGCGCGTTTCCAAAACCGCGACGCAGCTCGAACCGGAATCGAACCAAACGTCTAAAATATCGGTTTCTTTGCGAAAATCCGCGCTGTTGCATTTAGGGCAAACAAAATCTTCGGGCAACAATTCGCTTTCCGGTCGCGCGTACCACGCATCGGAAGTTTCGCGCGCGAAAATATCAGCGACGTGATTGATGATTTTCGGGTCGGCAATCGGCTCGTCGCACGCCTGACAGTAAAAAACCGGAATCGGAACGCCCCACGAACGCTGGCGCGAAACGCACCAGTCCGGGCGACCTTTGATCATATTCGACATTCGACCTTCGCCCCAAGCAGGATGCCATTTAACCTGTCCGACTTCCTCTAAAGCGTTTTCGCGCAGCGATGTCTGCTCGCCGGTTTCGGCTTCCGCGTCCATCGAAATAAACCACTGTGGCGTGGCGCGAAAAACCACCGGATTTTTGCATCGCCAGCAATGCGGGTAACGATGCTCGTAATTTTCCGAAAACAAAAGCGAGCCGTTTTCCTTCATCAATTCGACGATTCGCGGATTCGCTTTGAAAATGTTTTCGCCGCCGAAATATTCGACTTCGGGAAAATATCTTCCGGCATTGTCAACCGGACAATAAATTTCCAAACCGTATTGTTTCCCGATCACAAAGTCGTCGTGCCCGTGTCCCGGCGCTGTGTGAACGAGTCCGGTTCCGGCTTTGCTCGTTTCTTTTTTGTCGCGCGCTTCGGACACGTCGATTTCCGTTTCCGCGTCCGCTTCTCCGCCGAGCGTTACGTGCTCGCCGTTCATTATCAAAGATTCGCGGTCGAGCCACGGATGTTTCGCCCGCATCCGGTCGAGCTTCGAGCCTTTGAATTTAGCCAAGATGCGCGGCAAATGCCGTTCGCCGTTTTCGTCCGGCGCGCTGAGGCAGCACTTGACGAAAACGAAACCGATCAGCTCCGAAGCGACGATTAAAACTTCATCGCCGGCTTCGACCGCCGCGTATTCGTAATCCGGGTGAACCGCAATTCCGAGATTCGCCGGAATCGTCCACGGCGTCGTCGTCCAGATGACGAGCGAAACCCGTCTGCCCGCAAGATTCTCGTCCAACTCCGCCGGATCGGTCATAAGCGGAAATTTAACGTAAATCGAAGGCGAAGTATGCAGTTTGTATTCGACTTCGGCTTCCGCTAGAGCCGTCTGGTCGTGAATGCACCAGTAAACCGGGCGCAAGCCTTTGTAAACGTAGCCGCGTTCGAGAAACGTGCCGAAAAGCCGCGCCGTTTCCGATTCGTATTCGTTCGACATCGTTAAATACGGATTATCCCACTCGCCCAAAATTCCAAGCCGCGAAAAATCCCGCGTTTGTCCGTCCATCGCTTTTGAAGCGTGTTCGCGGCAGATTTTGCGAAACGTGGCGACCGGCAAATCGTTTTTATTTTTGCCTTTTTCGGCGAGCTTTTTCTCGACGTGCGTTTCAATCGGCAAGCCGTGACAATCGTAGCCGGGAACATACGGCGCGTCGAAGCCCATCATCGAGCGCGATTTGACGACGAAATCTTTCAGAATTTTATTGAGCGCCGTGCCGATGTGAATGTCGGCGTTGGCGTACGGCGGTCCGTCGTGCAAAATGAATTTCGTCGCGCCGCGTCTTGCTTCGCGGATCATCTCGTAAAGATTGATGTCGGTCCATTTCTTCAATCGCGCCGGCTCGGATTGCGACAGATTCGCTTTTTGCGCGAAATTTGTTTTCGGTAAATTAACGGTTTTCTTCAGTTCTAAAAGCTCAGTCATAAGTTTATAAAAAGTTTAATATTATCACGTTTTTTCGGCTGTAAAAATTCGCCGCAAAGACAATTTTTATTTTGTATTTATTACGGCTCCGCACGAAAAATGTCTTTAAAAATCGAAAAGTCCCAAGCCTTTTTTGCGGCTCGGGACTTTTTAACGCGAAGATCAACTCCGGCTCGCGCTTTCTTTACAGCGCGCAGTCCCCGTTGAAAATAATATCTATGGATAAAGCAACCAACATAAAACTCGCTCCGTCTATTTTATGCCAGTGTTTCCGCAATAGTCAACGAATTTCAGCAGGAGACTTGCGGACGGCGTTTCACAAAAATGAGAAATTATCATCGTAAGTTTTTCCTTTTCATTATTTTAACGATTACGTTTTGTTCTTTTGCGCTTTCGCAAACGCCGCAAACGACGCCCGACGAACAAATAAAAATCGTTACTGAAGAAGTCCACTTGAACGTCACGGCGCAGACGAGCGGCGGGCGATTCGTGCCGACACTGACGAAAGACGATTTGCTGATCGTCGAAGAAGGAACGCCGCAGACGATTGAAAGTATGAAGCGCGTTCCGGCAAGCGTCTTGCTTTTGCTCGACACGGGCGGGAATTTTAATTTCGCCAAAACGATTAATATGACGCGCTTGACTGCGAAACTTCTGGTTCAAAATCTTTCAAGCGAAGATTCAATCGCCGTGATGCAGGCTTACAACAAAATCGAAACCGTTTCCGGTTGGACGAGTGCGCGCGACCGAATTCAAGACGATCTCGACAAAAAACTTTTCGGCGGCAATCGTTCGCAGTTTATAAACGCCGTCAACGGGGCGATTGAAATGTTCAAAGCTCGCCCGCTCGAAAATCGTCATCTGGTTTTCATCGGCGACGGACTCGACAGCGTGGCGAGCGCAGCCGACCGGCAAAGAGCCCTGCAAAATTTGCTCGCCGCAAACATCACCGTTCACGTCATCGCTTACAATAAAATGGAAGCAAGCCGCGCGCTCGGCGCGACCAGACCTTTTCAAATCGGCGAAGAAAGAGAAACGCCGCGCCTGCCCGATCACGTTCTTGAGGCAATTATCGAAACGATGCCCCGGGGTATGCGAGATAATTTCAGAAGAATGGTCAAATCTGAAAGGTTATTTGTCATCCGTCTTGATAACAAAGCCATCAAGGTCGCCAAACAAAAACGCGAAGAATGGATTAAAGGCGAAGCGGAATTTCAAACTCTGGCAGAAGACACCGGCGGAATCTTCCAGGCGCCCGAAGAACCGGAAACGATGCTGCTTTTCGCGCACGAAATCGCCAAAGCAATCGGTTCGCAGTACGTCGTGACATACGTTCCGACCAAACCTTTCGCCAACGCCGAAACCGCCGAATCGAGAAAAATCCGCGTCGGCACGCATTGCAACGGCGTTCAAATTCGTTCACGCCATAAAGTCGTTTTGAATCCGGTCAATGATAAATAAATTAAAAATACGCTCCGAAATAGCTTGCCGTAAACATTACGACGTGAGCGAGCATATGAGCGATTATCGCCGACTCAAGCCCTTTCTTCCAGTAAAGAAAACCGGCAATCAAACCGAAAACTGAATTGCCGACAATAACGAATAACGTTAAGGCAACGGTAGCATCGGGCAACAGCATATAAGCAACCGGTAAATGACCGATGCCGAATACGATTGATGAAATTATAATCGCGGCGATAAAATAAACGGATTTCGGTTCGCCCATTCCACTTTGAAACAATCGCCACAAAACCCAGACAAGTAGCGTCAATAAGCCCCATCGAAGCAATAATTCTTCGGTGATTCCGCCGTAAAGCAGGCGGGTCGGAAGCGGAACGAAACTTCCTAATTCACTGATTCGCGCGACGGCTTCCGGCGGCAAAAACGGATTCCAAAGAAAAGCGATTAAAACGATGGATGCGCCGCCGACAAAACCGCCGGTAATGCCGGGAATAATTTGCGATTTGAAGGCAGGAACCAAGTTTTCGCCGCCCGCCAGCGCTTCTGCGACCGGCGCTGACAATCCGACTTTTGAGCCAAGCGCCGCCCCGACAACAACGGCGACAGTTAAAATAATCGTCGGTTGAACCAGGCTCAAAAGTTTCAATGCCGGAGTAATCGACGGAATTTCCGTTCCCGCCGGAACAGGCAAAATTGCTAGCAACCCGTTTAAGTCAACTAACAGAAATGAAAGAATGCCCGCCAAACCGGCTAACCATAAAATTACAAATAAACGAGTTTTGAAACTCATACAAATTATTGGTTGAAACTACTTTCGCAACACATTTTGTTAAAGCAACCCTCTTTCTTTTACGCGCAGGTATGTTTCCAAAAGACGCGGCGCGAGCGTTTGCGCCGTTACGTCGAGCGCCAGACCGCCGATTGATTCGACCAAACGCAGCGCCGATTCGCGCGCGTGTATAATTTCTTCAGCCGCGCTTTGCGTGAAAACGTCTTTGATTTCTTTCGGCGCTTCGCTTACGGCGGCGTTTAAATCGCGGTCGCCGATTGTCACGACGAGCGGAAGATGACGCGGACGCATTAGTTTTAACGAATTTATTAATTCTCTCGAAGAATCCTTGTCAACCAGATCGGTCAAAATTACGACGAACGAGCGTTTTTTCGAGTTCGAGGCGATGAATTGAAATGCCCGCGCGTATGAAGGCTCGATCAATTCCGGTTCGAGATCGTGCAGAGCTTCCAAAACGGCGTCAATGTGCTCCAAGCCTTTTTTCGGCGGAAGATATTTTTTTACTTTTCGACCGAAAACGACTAAACCGCAATTATCGCCGCCGCGCGCCGCCGCCGACATCAGCGCGAGCGCGGCGTGAATCGCCGTGTCGAATTTCGTTTCGTCGCCGATGCGCCCGGTCATCAGGCGACCGGCGTCGAGCGCGATGATGATGTTCTGGTCGCGCTCGATTTGATATTGCCGCGTCGTCAGGCGCGAGCGTCGCGCCGTCGCCGTCCAGGAAATATGCCGCAGCTCGTCGCCGCGCACGTAATCGCGCATTGATTCGAATTCGCGTCCTTCGCCGCGCCTTACCGATTTTCGCTGAATCGCCAGAAACGAACGCGCGCCGAGCGCTTTTAATTCCATTTCGCGCGCCCGCCGCATATTCGGACAAACTTTGACCGATTGCGGCTCGCCTAGTTCGGTTTGACACCAAACCAACCCGAGGCGCGAAAGCCAGCGCACGGCGGTTCGACCGAACCGGTAATTTCCCCGTTTCGGCGGCGTTAAAAGATAGAAAAAATCGGCAGTTGTTTGAGCCTCGGCGACGAATTTCGCTTCGCGTTTATCGCCTAAAATCATTTCCGGCGGGTATTCGTCTTTGATGACCGTGCGATAATCGTTCGACGAGCCGTTTTCAACGCGAAGGTGAATCCGCGCTTCCTCGCCGATGGCGAAACGTTTTTCAAACGAACGAGTTACGGTGAAATCTTCCGGCAGGCGGCGGCTGATAAAATAATCAACAAATGCAGTTGTTATCAAAACGAAGTCGTAAATCAGAACGATTGAACGAAGAAACGGAAAATTCCACGAAAGCGAAAGCGGAACGAGTCCGACGGCGAGCAGAATAAAAAAACGGCGTGAGAAAACGAATCGCATAAATTCACGGTTGATTATACAGAAAACTCTTCAAAGCGAAAATATTTGTCACAGCCTACGCGCTGCGCTCTCTGTTGAACGAGCGAAATTTTATTCCGAATCGGAAACGAATTGACAAGCAAATCTTTCCAACGCAAATCAATAAAATACGAGCAAAAAGCCAAACGGCGCTGAGGTAAAGTCGCCGGCGGCTGGAAACAAAGCGAAACGTTTATAAATTTTCTGCCGTTGATACAACTAAAACGCCCGCATCCGGCACAAATAAACAGCAGTCAAAAAACATCGGAGGCGCATTTTGAAAGTCGTTCTTTTTTTGTTCATAACACTTCTCACATTTAATGTTTTCGCGCAGACGGAGCCTGTTCAAACTGTCAAACCGTATGTCAGCGTAGAAAAAATCTCTCTAGCAAAAGACGAGCAAGGAAAAGCGGGCGAAGAAACCGAAGTTTTTTCGACGACCGATATTCCGATTCATTGCGTCGTCTATCTCGATTCGGTTAAACCGACCCTCGTTAAAATGAATTTTATCGCGGTGAACGTGCCCGGCGTAAAAGCCGAAACCAAAGTCATTTCAGTCAGTTATAAAACAGACGGGGCGCAGAACCAGGTAAATTTTACGGGCAAGCCGGACGGCTTCTGGATTGCCGGAACTTACCGCATAGATATTTTTGTAGACGGAAAAGCGGCGGGAAATAAAGAATTTGAGATTCGTAAATCGTCGAGCGAAGCTCAAAATCCGGCTCCGCTTGCCGTTAAAAACTTCATACCGTCGAAAACTAAACCGAAATCGCCGATTCGCAGCAAAAAAGATTAAACGTTTTTCAAAAACCGACGCTTCCGACCGAATTCCAAACGCCGCGTTTTGCCGCTAAAGGGTAAAAATGTATGACAAATAATCAGTTTTGCGTTTATCTTCTGTTGGCACGTCTATTGCAATTGAACCGAAAAAAACAGGAGGGAAACAAAATCAATGGGTGACACGTCTGTTCACAAAGTTATGTCGAAAACTTCGCCGCACGGCGAAATGGGACAAAAATATCTGGCATCGGGCATCAACATAGCAATGCGACTCTGGGAAGATCAGGAACCGGACGACAATCTCGAAATCAGTACGCGCGATTACGAAACGGTCGGTTATGTAATCGAAGGAAAAGCCGAACTGCATCTGGAAGGTCAGATGGTCATACTCGAAAAAGGTGATTCGTGGGTCGTTCCGAAAGGAGCGTCGCACGGTTACAAAATTCTCGAAACTTTTACCGCCGTCGAAGCGACAACGCCGCCCGCTCAAGCGCACGGACGAGACGACGCATAAAAACACGATTGAAATTTCACAAAAATTAAAAGCCTTCAGCAATGCCGAAGGCTTTTTTATTACTTTGATTTTGGAATGTAGAAGTAAAAACTACCAGCGGCTTCCGCCGCCGCCGTAGCCCCCTCCGCCGCCACGATTTCCGCCGCCTCCGCCGCCACGATTTCCGCCGCGACCGCCGCCACCGCCACCGCCGTAACCTCCGCGTCCGCCACCGCCGCCGAAGCCTCCGCGTCCGCCGCCACCGCTACCGCGATCTTCGCGCGGTTTGGCTTCGTTGACTTTCAGTTCACGACCGTTTACTTCTTTACCGTTGAATTGATCAATCGCGCTTTCGCCTTCTTCTTTGCTCGACATTTCGACAAAACCGAATCCGCGCGAGCGTCCGGTTTCGCGGTCTTCGACAACGTTTGCCGATTCGACTGTGCCGACCTGACCGAATAATTCTTCTAATTCATAACTGGTTGTGGTAAAGGAAAGATTTCCGACGTAAAGTTTCATAATTTTAATAATTTTCCTCGTTTCCGTTTTTATCTATGGAAACATCAAAAGAAGCGTCGAATCGAATTTTTGCTTCGGAGAAACGGTAATCTAGCGAAGGATCGCGTTCGGGTGCTCAGCACGCTGGCGGAGCGACTTCTATAACCAAAAAACTGCCTAGCTCTCGAACGATCCAAAACGCCGTCGAATAAAACTTTATCGGATGGGCGCATCACCGTTGATGCGCGAGAGAAGGATGACAATTGATATAATGCAACACTTTACAGATTGTTTGCAAATTGACTCGCAGCAGAAGAATCAAAGACTTCGGTCAAGCCGAAGGGAAATTCCGCGTCCGATTGTAAATAAATTGCTGGAAAAGCACTATAATCGCATTTTTCACAGACTCAATTTATAATCGGAAATAAACCGGATAAGTTTACAGGGAGAAATACAAGCGTGATAAATAAAATTAAATTTACGGCAATTGTAATTTTTGTTGCTTTGATTGCCGGGACAATTTCGGCAGTAATCGGAAACGCACAACAAAGACGAAACGATATGCGGGAAACAGGAACGATGCAAAAAATGGTCGATGACGTTCATTCTTACTCGAATCCGCAGGTTCTCAAAGTTCGCCACGTTGATTTGGACTGGAATGTGTTATTCGATAAAAAGATTTTGCAGGGAACGGCGACTTTGAGTTTTGAGCGCGCGCCGAATGGAAAAGATGCGCCGCTTATTCTCGACACCCGCGATTTAAATATCGAAAAGGCGGAAACTTCTTCAGACGGAAAAAATTACCAGCCGACAACATTCAAACTCAGCGCTGCCGATAAAATCCTCGGCGCTCCGCTGACGATTCAATTACCGACGAACGCAACACGAGTTCGTATTCATTACTCGACGAGTCCGAACGCGTCGGGCTTGCAGTGGCTCGAACCTTCGCAAACTGCCGGAAAGAAAACACCATTTATGTTTTCGCAAGCGCAGGCGATTCACGCTCGCTCGTTTATACCTTTGCAGGATTCGCCGCAAGTTCGAGTGACTTATTCAGCCCGCGTCCGCACGCCGAAAGGTTTATTAGCCGTGATGAGCGCCGAAGGCAATTTGCAAAACAACACGGCGCGCAGCGCCGATTACCGTTTCACAATGTCGCACGCGATTCCGCCTTACCTGATTGCGATTGCCGCCGGCGATTTGCAATTTCGCAGTCTGGGAAAACGCACCGGCGTTTACACCGAGCCTTCAATGGTCGAAAAATCGGCTTTTGAACTCGCCGACACCGAAAAAATGGTCGAAGCGACTGAAAAACTTTTCGGCGCTTATCGCTGGGGACGTTACGACATTCTCGTTCTGCCGCCGAGTTTTCCGTTCGGCGGAATGGAAAATCCGATGCTGACGTTTGCTACGCCGACTATTTTAGCCGGAGATAAAAGTCTCGTTTCGCTGGTCGCGCACGAGCTCGCGCATTCGTGGTCGGGAAATTTGGTAACGAACGCGACCTGGCGCGATTTCTGGCTCAACGAAGGTTTCACGACGTATCTCGAACGAAGAATCATCGAAGCTGTTTACGGCGTTCCGCGCCGCGAAATGGAAGCGATGCTGGGCAGACGCTCGCTCGAAGATGAATTAGCCGGAATGGAAGAGCGCGACGAGATTCTGCACGTTGATTTGAACGGGCGCGACCCAGACGAAGGTTTCACCGGCGTTCCGTATGAAAAAGGCGCTTTATTTTTAAGGCATTTGGAAGAAACGGTCGGGCGCGAGAATTTCGATAAATTTATTCGCAGTTATTTCGATCAGCACGCGTTTCAGAGCATTACGACCGAAACTTTCGTTGATTATCTGAACAAAAATTTGCTCGCATCGAACCCGAAAGTTTCCCGCGCAGACGTTGACGAATGGATTTATAAAGCCGGGCTGCCGAAAAACGCGCCGCAGCCTTCGTCCGACGCTTTTGCCAAAATAGAAATGCGGGCGAACGATTACGCGAGCGGAAAAGTCGCGGCGAGCGCAATTCAAACAAACGCCTGGACGACGCAGGAATGGCTGCATTTTCTGAAATCACTGCCGCCGAATTTAAGCGCCAATCAAATGACGGAACTCGACAAAGCGTTTAATTTAACGAATCGCGGCAACTCGGAAATCGCTTTTCAATGGCTGATTATGGCGATCCGCAACAATTACACGGCGGCTTATCCGCGTCTCGAAGAATTTTTAACGACGATCGGACGGCGCAAATTCGTCAAACCTTTGTTTGAAGAGCTCGCCAAAACTCCCGAAGGAACGCGGCGCGCCAATGAAATCTATGCAAAGGCGCGCTCAGGCTATCATCCGATAACCGCCTCTTCGGTTGACACGATTTTGAAATGGAAAAATTCGTGAAAATGAAAGATTTTTCGTTAAGGCGCGGGCAGATCGTTCGCGCCTTACAATGTAAATATGAACAATAAATTTTCGCCGCAAATTTCCCTTAGCTGTTTCGCATTCGGAATTTTCTTGATTTTTGCGCTTTCCGTTTCAGTTCGTTCTCAATCAGCGTATTTTCCCGCGGCGGGCGATAATTGGGAACGACGCACGCCGCAGCAGGCGAAAATTGACGCGGCAAAATTGAAGGAAGCGATTGATTTCGCCGTCGCAAGCGAATCGAAAGCGCCGCGAGATCTCGAACTCGCGCATTATCAAACCTTCGGGCGCGAACCGTTCGGCGAAGCCGTCGGCGCATTCAAAGAGCGCGGCGAACCGACCGGAATAATTTTGCGCGGCGGCTACATCGTCGCCGAATGGGGCGCGCCTGACCGCGTTGATATGACGTTCAGCGTCACGAAAAGTTTTCTTTCGACCGTCGTCGGACTCGCCTTTGACCGAAAATTGATAAAAAGCTTACAGGAACCGGTGCGAAATTACTGGGCTCCCGTTTCAATTTATCAACCAAATGCAAAATATGATGAAGCGGAAAAATTCGGAAAATCGCGCCTTCTCGACCTTTTTGAAACCGAGCACAACCGCAAAATCACCTGGGAACATCTTTTGCGGCAAACGAGCGATTGGGAAGGAACGCTCTGGGGCAAACCGGATTGGGCGGACAGACCGGACAAAGACGCCAACAACTGGCTGAACCGCAAACGAAACGAACCCGGCAGCGTTTACGAGTACAACGACGTTCGCGTCAATGTTCTCGCGCTCGCGGCGCTTAACGTCTGGCGAAAACCTCTGCCCCAAATTTTGAAAGAATACGTGATGGACGAAATCGGCGCTTCGAACACATGGCGCTGGAACGGTTACGAAAATTCCTGGGTCGTTTTGGACGGCGCGATTGTTCAATCGGTGAGCGGCGGCGGGCATTGGGGCGGCGGAATGTTTATTTCGGCGCGCGATATGGCGCGCTTCGGCTTGCTTACCGCTCGAAACGGGAAATGGCGCAACCGGCAGATACTTTCCGAAGAATTCATCAAACAAGCGAAAACTCCGACAGGAGCGCAGCCGACATACGGTTTTATGAATTATTTTCTGAATACCGACAAAAAACTTTACCCGAACGCGCCCACTTCAGCGTTCGTCCACGTCGGCAACGGAGCGAATATTATTTACATTGACCCGCAGAACGATCTGGTTATGGTTGTACGCTGGATTGAAAACAACAAAATTGACGAATTTATCGGTAAAATCAACGCCGCTTTGAGTAATTAAGTTAAAACAGAAAGATAATTATAAACATTCGGGCGATGCGCGATTTATTTGTGTGTTTCTTTCAATTCTTTATGTATGAAATAGGACTTAATGATTTTTAGCAATCAGTTATATTTAAAGGACATTTTAGTTTTGATTTCGGCGAAACGAACAACAATCAATCCGGGAAGGCAATAAACGAAATGTCAGAAATAAATATAACAATCACCGGCATCCTGCAAACGGCAAAAATTACATCGCTCGGCTTTTTTCTTTTAATTTTTTCGTTGACGGCAAACTCGCAGCAACTGACAAAACGAACCGCCAATTCCAAAAATCATTCCGCGCGGCAATCGCAGACCGAAGACGAAGAGGATTTCATCAAACCGGCGCGTCCGACCGTGGCGAATCCGGCTGAGTTTCAGAAACCGGGCGTGCTGCAAATCGAATACGGCTACGATTCGAATTTCCGCGCCGATGATTTTCGTTTTCATCAATCGCTTCCGCTGAATATTCGCTTCGCCGCGCACTCGCGCCTTTTGCTCGAAACCGAAATCGAAACCGTAACTTCGAGACGAGAGCGGGAAGGCGACCGGCTTCAAACCGGAGTCGGCGACACGCGGCTCGGTTTTCAAATCGTTGCGGTCAAAGAAGTCGAAAATCGTCCGGCGCTCGCCTTTGCTTACAATGTAAAAATACCCACGGCGAGCGAATCGAAAATGCTCGGAACAGGTCGCTACGATCATCGCGTAACGGCATTGCTCAGCAAAAAACTCGGCGAAAATACGGATTTAGACGTTAACGCGGCATTTCTCAACGTCGGACGCGAAGACAGCGATCGCCGCGCCGACGGCGGCTTGGGCGCGGTTTCCGTTTCGCACGAATTTGAAAACAAAATCGGTTTTGAAACCGAAATTTCGGGCAATAGTCTCGACGACGTTCAGCCGAAAGGCGTTTACGCGCTCGGCGCTCTGACTTATAAAGTAAACAAACGATTGCGTTTTGACACCGGAATGCGTTTCGGATTAACAAATGAAGCGCCGCGCGTCGGATTTTTCGCCGGATTTACGCTCGGAGCGGCTAATTTATTCAAAAGGTAAATCGTAAACCGAACAGATTAAAGCAAACTTTAAATATCCGGGATATAAAGAAGAAATTAAAACCGTCTAAATGAGGTAAACAAAATATTTTCTGTTTTGTTTATACTTTCAATTTTATTTATCCGGTTTATTGATCTCGCGTTCTTCCACTAATAATCACTCTGGATCAGCCCTCCTTGACCTTCTCCAAAAGAAGTTTCCTGATGCCGATGAACAAAACGAATTTTCCGACGTATAATTTTTTGTTCTTTTCAAATTAAATTTAAGCGCGAGGAGATTTACCGAAAGTATGTTTTGTCCGGGTTGCGGTTTGGAGGAAATACAGCGAAATCAATTTTGCCGGGCGTGCGGAACGGATTTGCGAACAGTTCGCTTCGCTCTGGAAAGACCGGACAATATTACGGCTTCGGCAATTTCGGCGCGTGATGAAATCGGGCGCGCGATTGCGGCGAAGATTCGGGAAACGCAGTCGGTTTACGAATTGAAAAGGGTTGCCGAAGACGTTTTGCCGGAAATCGAAAAGTTTCTCGAATCGCCGGAAGAAAAGCGCCTGCGCCGGATTCGTAGCGGAACAGTCGTTTCTTCGGTCGGCGCTGGCGTAGCAATCGGATTCGTAATTGCCAGCATTTTAATGGCTGATAATAGCGTATTATTTTTCGTCGGTCTCGGCATCGTCACATTTTTTATCGGTCTTGGTCTTATCTTGAACGCGCTGCTTTTTACCGTTCCGAAAAAGAAATTACAGGATAAATCAAGCGAAGCACAAAACCAGCGCAAGCTGGATCTGACGGACGCGGAAACCAACGATTTGCAATTGCCGGAATCGAATAATATTTTCACTTCCGTAACCGAAGAAACTACGCGTCAATTAAAGTAAAAACAGCCCATTCAGAAGCCTTCAAAAAATGCTAAAAGTTTCTCAAAACCAACCGCCTTTCACATCCTTCAAAACGACCTGCGCCGTATTGTAGCCGCTTGCCGCAAAAACTCC
Source organism: Pyrinomonadaceae bacterium (assembly GCA_036388895.1). Taxonomy (GTDB): domain Bacteria; phylum Acidobacteriota; class Blastocatellia; order Pyrinomonadales; family Pyrinomonadaceae; genus SXVE01. Next base: position 75,507 of record DASVQY010000018.1, read on the forward strand.
GCCGCCCGGATGAGTTGACGCGCCGGTTAGATAGAGATTTTTGATCGGCGTTTTATACTGCGACATTTCTGGCAAAGGGCGGAAGAGAAACATCTGGTCGAAATCCATTTCGACGTGCATCACGTTGCCTCTAAGAAGTCCGATTCTACGTTCGAGATCGAGCGGCGATTGGATGAAGCGGTCGAGGATGGAATTTTTGACGTTTGGCGCGTAGGAATTTACGACTTCGATCAGTTTATCGGCTTCGCGCTCTTCGATATTTTCCCAACGCTCGCCGCCGGCGAGTTCGTAAGGATAATATTGCCCCCAGACGAAAAGCGTGTGTTTGCCTTCGGGCGCGAGCGTCGGGTCAACTGCGGAAAAAGTCATCGCCAACGCGCCGGGATTTTTTGACGGAATGCCGTTGAGATAATCGGCATAGGATTTTTCGAGATAATCCATCGAAGGGCAAAGAAGCTGCAAGCCGCGATGACATTCGCCCGGGAGACCGCCCGAAGGTGCGGCTGTGTAGTCGGGCAATTCCGAAACGGCGCAGCGCACGATCATTCCGAAACCGTTGCCGATGCGGACGTTTTCGATTCTTTCCGCCAATCCGTCAGGCAAATTTTCCGCGCCGATGAGTTTTAGAAATGTCGTGTGAACGTGCGCGTTAGAAACGATGCGTTTTGCCTCGATTCTTTCGCCATTTTCTAAAACGATTGCGCCCGTTTCATTGTTTGAAACTTCGATTTTCGCGACTTCCGCGTTTAATAAAATCTCGCCGCCGTGATGCTCAAGACACCGCGCCATTGCCTGTGTCAAAGCGCCGCTGCCGCCTTCGGGACGTTTGACGCCGCTGCGGTGAATCATCGAATGCCAGCCGAGAAAATCTCCCGTCGCAGCGGCAGTCGGCGGCGGACCGGACTGAGCCGCGAGCCACGCCATCGCCGCTCTTAAACCTTCGTGCTTGAAAGTCTCGCGGACGAGAGCGCCGTAACTCGTCATCAATTTGCGAACCATATCCGCCGGATTTTTCGATTTTGTGCCGAAAATCATGTGCCGCCCGAGATTGAGCATAGTCGGCGGTTTCAAAAACGCTTCGAAAACGCCTTCGTTTAATTTCTCCCATTCGGTTACAAAATTTTTATAACGGTCTGCGTCTTCGGGCGAAACTTCGGCGATTGATTCGCAGGTTTTATCAACGTCTTTCCAGAAATAGATCGCGCCCTTCCCGTTCGGCATCGGCGCAAACGCGAACGGGTCGCAGTCAATATAAACCAGCCCGAACTTTTCCAATTCCAAATCACGAATCACGGGCGTCAGATGAATCATAATATGCGCGCTCGATCCGACATCAATCTTATAACCCGGAATCAAATCATCCTGCGTGCAAACCGCGCCGCCGATGATGTGCCGTCGCTCTAAAACGATGACTTTTAAACCAGCTTTCGCTAGATAGCAGGCGCAGGTTAGTCCATTGTGTCCGCCGCCGATGACGGCGACATCGTATATTTGATTCATAATTTATTTGCAGTTACAGAAACCTTTTCTCTATCTTAAGTATCAAACCGACGACAGGCAATTTAACAAATCAACACGCTAAAATCTTATGAAGAAAATTCTTTTGCTCTTCTTCGCCGTTTTGTTTTTCTTTCAAATCTCAAACGCGCAGGAAACTTTCTTTCAAACCGGACATAGAAACGACATTTTGGAAGTAAAATTCAGTCCTGACAAAAACCGCCTCATTTCTTATTCTGCCGGAGACGGCTGGATTTATCTTTGGAATGTCGCGGACGGTCGCGTTTTATGGCGGCGGAAAACAGGATTTATTAGAAAAGCCAACGAATATGCTACTCTAACGAGCTTCGCATTTAGCCCGGATAAGAAATTTATCGCTTCCGGCAGCGGAAACGGAACGATTCAGCTTTGGAATGCCGAAACGGGCGATTTTTTGTGGCGCGGCGACGCTTTTTCAGACAGCGTTACGACGCTTGATTTCAGCCCCGACGGAGAAAGTATTATCGTCGCCGGTTCGCCGAAGAAAAGCGCGGACGAAATAAAAATTTTGCGCGTGCGAGACGGTCAAGCTGTCAAAACGCTCGACGGAAATCCCTGCACGGTTATTTCGATATCTTTCGATAACGGCGGCAGAATTTTGAAAACCGGAAATTTGGATGGAAATGTATTCAAGTGGAATTTGGAATCGGGAAAACAAATAAACGCCGATACCGCCACACCGTGTGACAGGAAACGAACTTACGAATGGGAAACGTCCTTTTCGCCAGACTTGAAAATCTCGGCACAACGAACGGGAGAAAAAGAGCTTACCGTAAAAAATACAGAGACAGGCGAAACTATAAAGAAAATAGAAGCGAGTGATTACCGAATTTATTCAAGATTAAGCGACGACGGTAAAAAATTAATCGTCAGCGGTTACGGCGGATTTACGATTTATGATCTTGCGACGGGCGAAAGCCGCAAAATTGTTGAATCGTCGCGCACAGGCTCAACGATAGATTTAGCGAATGACGGAAGTTTGTTCGCCGAAGGCGGAAGCTACGGCGATGCATCAATTAAAATAACGGAAACAGCGACGGGAAAATCTCGCTTTTTCAGCGGACATCCCGGCACAATCGGCGGAATTTCTTACACACCCGACGGGAAAATTTTAGCTGTCGGCGGAAGCGACAAAACGGTTTATTTGTTCGATGCCGCGCAAAAGACCTTGTTGAAAAAACTAAGCGGTCACGGCGATCCGGTAAAAGAATTGGCGTTTAATCCAGATGGGGAAATTTTAGTTTCGGCTGACGATGATGGAGTTTTAAAGGTTTGGGACTGGCAAAACGGAACGATGGTCAAGGAACTGAAATTCGACAATGGCTTAAACGAGCCGCAAAAGATCGAATTCAGCAAAAACGGCAGATATTTTTTGATTATCGTCAACGGTTCCCTCGCAATTTATAACGTTAATGATTGGAGTTTGCTCAAAGAAATCAAAACGAAAGAAGGTTATGAATCAAAAAGCGGCAGTATGACAATCGGTTATTCGAGTGTTCCGATTTCAAGTGGTGCATTTGCCGAAAACGGCGCAAAAGTTATCACAACACACGCCGACGGAACGTTGAGAATCTGGAAAACGATTTCGGGAAAGGAAATCAAAAAGTTAAAGGTCGGCGAATCCGCGCCGCTTATGTTGATAGCCGGCGAACAAAGGGCGGTTGTACCAATCGGCAAATGGGACGAGCAAAAACTAAAGTTGATTGACTTGAAAACCGGAAAAATATTGAGAACTTTTTATGAAGAATTTGAAAGCAAGTTTGAAGCGATTACGGTGAGCCCGAACGGGAAAAACTTTATTACAGGCAATTCGGCTGGCGAAATCGCGCTGTGGAAATTAGACGAAGAGAAGTTCATTCGTGAATTCGACATCGGTTATTCTGGCGATGATTCGGTTGCTTTCAGTCCTGACGGAAAGACGTTTACCGTGGGCGGCGACAATCAGAATTTATATACGTTCAATGTTGAAACGGGCGAAAAGCTCTGGCAATTGATTCCGTTTTATCAGCCGAGCGAATTGGAAATAGAGTTGGAAGCAAGAGGCAAAAAAGGACGCGCCGAAGTCGAAGCCAGAAAAGCGGAAAGAGATAAACAAGCGGAAAAAGAAGTTCCGGCGCTAGCGAAAAAAATCACCGTCAAATTTTCGCATTACGGGACAGCAGAAAGTTTTTGGGATCAAAAAATCGCCGAATCGGGTGTGCCGAATAAAAGCAAATTGAAACTGCCGAAGGAAAAAGCGACGGTCGCTTGGTTTGCTTTTACGAATGATTCGGATTTGCCGGTTTCGATTGACACGAACAGTATGTATTTCAATCCGAAATGCAAAGGCTTGTGCAACGGCGCGGAGATTTCTTAGCGGTATGTGATGGAACGCAAAAACGGCGACGTGCGCGTCAACGGCTTCGATATGTATTCAAAAACGATTTTGCCGCCGCGCGTGACGGTTTATTTCAGCGTCGCGCTCGAAGATTTTGCCGCAAGCAAAGCGATTTATCTCGGTTTTACTTTTCAGAAAGACAATTCCGACGATGAACGCTCAAACGATTACGGCACGGAACAGAAACTTTATTTGAGCGAAAAAGATTTACAGAAATAAAAATTAAAAACAAGCGCACGTCAAGCCGTTATGCCCGCTGATGACGGCGACATCGTATTTTTCTGTCATAAAAATATTTTGCCATAGTGGGCGAAGAGAATACAGGCGAAGCAAAAAATTTATCCGTAGGTAACAAAGATATAAAAGATATAGACGGAACGAAGCGAACGGAAAAAAGGTTTTGTTCCATGAATTTTATTATTTTGAATCTCTTCTTTTCTTCGCGACGAACTTTTTCTTGGTGGTGAATAGAACAAAAGTTTTATAATTGAAAACACACAGTAATAAATTTTGAATCAGGGGATGGAGGATTATGCAAAAAAGTGACGAAGGGAAAACAGTTTCGTATTGGGAAGCGAGCGAGGATTTGCTGAACAAAACCGCGCTCGGCGAATCAATCGAAACGGATGTTTGCATTATCGGCGGCGGAATTTCCGGTTTGACGACCGCTTATCTTTTAGCGAAAGAAGGAAGACGCGTTGTCGTAATTGACGACGGAACAATCGGCGGCGGCGAGACTTCGCGGACGACGGCGCATCTTTCAAACGCGATTGACGACCGCATTTATCGTATCGAAAAATGGCACGGCGAGGAAAACGCTCGTCTGGCGGTCGAAAGTCACGCGCGGGCGATTGATTTGATTGAAACGATTTCCAGTGAAGAGCAAATTGACTGCGATTTTTTGCGCGTTGACGGTTATCTGATTCCGGCGGAAGATGGCGAAGACGATTTGGAAGAAGAACTCGAAGCCGCGCACCGCGTCGGATGGACGGAAGTTGAATGGGTCGAGAGGGCGCCGATAACAGGTTTCGATTCGGGCAAATCTTTGAGGTTTCCGAACCAAGGGCAGTTTCACGTTCTCAAATATCTTTCCGGTTTGGCAAAAGCGGTCGAAAGGCTCGGCGGGCATTTGTTTTCAAATACACGAGCCGTTGAATGGAAAGACGAAAAAGCGCCGGAAGTGAAAACCGCGAGCGGTCTGACGATTCGCGCGGGCTCGATTGTTCTGGCGACGAATTACCCGATTATGAGCAAGATGTTTCCGAAACTTCCTGCCTATCGAACATACGCCATCGGCGCTCGCGTGCCGAAAGATTCGATTGAAAAATCTTTGATTTGGGACAACGCCGATCCGTATATTTACGTTCGAACTCAACCGGAAAATGATTTGTATGACGTTTTGATTGTCGGCGGCGAAGATCATCGCACAGGACAGGAAGACGACGGCGCGCAGCGTTTTGAAAATCTTCGGCAATGGACGCGGACGCGTTTCCCGCAGGCGCAGGAACCGGTTTATCAATGGTCGGGACAATATCTGGAAACGAACGACGGGCTGGCGTTTATCGGCAGATTTTCTTCGGGCGAGCCGAACGTTTATTTGATAACCGGCGACTCGGGAATGGGAATGACGCACGGAACACTGGGCGGAATTCTGGTTTCGGATTTGATTCTCGGGCGCGAAAATCCGTGGACGGAAGTTTACGAGCCTTCGCGCATTTTAACGCAGCCGATTACCGAAGCCGTTAAAGAAGTTGTCACCTCAACCGCGCCGTACGTTGATTGGATTACGGGCGGGGATGTTTCTTCGACCGACGAAATCAAACCGGGCGAAGGCGCAATCATCAGTCACGGAACGACCAAAATTGCCGCTTATCGCGACGAAAACGGAAAACTTTTTCAGCGTTCGGCTGTCTGCGCTCATCTCGGCTGCATCGTGCGGTTTAATTCGCTGGAAAAAACGTGGGATTGCCCGTGTCACGGTTCGCGTTACGGCATTGACGGACACCCGATAAACACGCCGGCTTACAAACCGCTCGGCGAAATTGAAGATTCTTCCGATTAATCGGCGCTGCGGATTACACCTGTTTTACGAGAATTTGCCTGCGAAATACACAAAAGAAACGAAAAAGAGTAAATTTTCCTTTTTTATTTTTGTGTGTTTCGTGTGTTTCGCAGGCAAATTCTTTTTCGGCTTTTATCAACGCGCTTCCGTGGCTTCCGCTTTATTTTCAGCGAACACCAGCGCTTTGATTTCGTCAATTTTTTCGAGCGCCGCTGTTTCGCCCGCCTTTATAAACTCGTCCATTTTGCCGATTTCGTCCGGGCGCAGATGCGCTATTTGCGGAATTATCACGACATCAGCGCGGTAATGATGCGATTTTGAAGCGGCGCGCAGAAGCATCATCGCCGATTGGAAAAAGATTCCGAGCAGAGTCGAAGGCGAGCCCCAATACGTCGCGCCTGAGGCGAGTACGTCAACCGCAATAACAACATCAGCGCCTAATTTGCGAACGGCTTTCGTCGGAACGTTCGACACGACGCCGCCGTCAATCAGCATTCTGCCATTTTCGTAAACCGGAACGAAAACGCCTGGAATCGCGCAGCTCGCGCGAACGGCTTCCGCCAGATCACCGGAATCTTTCAAAATAACTTCTTTGCCCGTTTCCAAATCGCAGGCGACCGCCGCAAACGGAATCGGTAAATCCTCTAGTTTTTTATGCGGAAAATACTGCCTGATAAAAGTTCCCATCGGCGCGTTTGACAGCAATCCTTTTGGCGAATAAGAAAATCCGGTCATCCGAAACCAGCTTATTTTACGCGATATTTCGATGATCTCTTCCACGCTCAAACCGCTCGCGAAAGCTGCGCCCGCGAACGAACCGGCGCTCGTCCCGGCGATGTAATCAATCGGGATTTCGTGTTCGACGAGAATCTTCAAAACTCCCAGATGAGCGAATCCGCGCGCCGCGCCGCCTGACAGCGCGACGCCGATTTTTTTTCGTGTCATAGAATATGAGCCGCGGATAAACACAAAAAGAGAGATTAAAATATGTTTCGTGCTTTATCGTGTTTGTTCGCGACCGAACCTCAATTGATTTTAACTTTTGTTTGTGGAAAACTTAAACCCGCAAAATGACTGCGCAGGAATCTTTACAATTACGACGCGCGACGACCGGCGCGGATATTTCGGCTGGCGAAAAAGTTTGTCCGGTTTGCTCGCGTGAAACGCGCGATGAATACGTTCCGCTTCTGGTTTTAGCCGATGACTTGCAAAAATTAATCGAAGCGAACGCGCCGGATACGCGTCAATTTCAAGCCGTGTGCGCTCGTTGTGTTCGACTTTTCGAACGCGCGAAAGAACAAATCATCAAGGATGCAGCGATGCAGAAAGACGGCTCGCACGTTCTTTCGACGCCGCTACGTTTGGATGCGGCGGAACGTTTTACAGGAAAAAACGTCACCATCGCTTTTCTCGATTCGGGATTTTACCCGCACGTTGATCTTACGACGCCGGATAATCGAATCATCGGTTATCGTGATTTGCTGCACGAAGACGGCGATTTGACGACGCTTTTTCAGCCGGACGTGGCGAGCTGGCACGGAATGATGACTTCGGTCGTCGCGGCGGGAAACGGCGGTTTGTCGAACGGTTTTTATCGCGGAATCGCGCCCGACGCCAACGTCGTTTTAGTCAAACTCGCCAGAACCGGACGGATCACCGAGCGCAATATTCAGGACGGCTTGGAGTGGGTTTTAGAGAATCGAGAAAAATATTCGATAAAAATCGTCAATATTTCGGCGGGCGGCGACTTTGAGCAAAGTTATCTGCACGACTCGCTTTCGCAAACCGTCGAAGAATGCGCGCGGCAAGGTTTAACGATTGTCTGCGCCGTCGGCAACGCCGGACATCTGCCGAATCATCCGGTTTTTCCGCCCGCAAGCTCGCCTTCGGCAATCGCGGTCGGCGGTCTCGACGATCAAAATTCAATCAACCGCACAAGGCGCGGAATGTATCGTTCGAGTTACGGTCCGACGCTCGACGGCTTGCAAAAACCCGAAATCATCGCGCCATCCATCTGGGTTCCTGCTCCGATTCTTCCGAACACGCCGACCGCGCAGCAAGCCACTCTTTTAGAAAAACTCGACAAAGCAGAAGACGACGAGCTTCATTTAATCGTGCAGGATAATCCGAACATCCAACCGGAACTCGACGCCGCGCTTGATCGTCCGGCATATATGCTGCGCCAGATTATCGCACTCAAACTAACTCAGGAAAATCTTATTACCAAACATTATAAATACGTTGACGGTACATCTTTCGCCGCGCCAATTGTTTCTTCAGTCATCGCCCAGATGCTCGAAGCCAATCCGAATCTCGCGCCGCAGCAGGTCAAAAGGATTCTGATTTCGACGGCAGAGAGACTTCCCGGCTACGAAGTTGATCGGCAAGGCTGGGGCGTTATTGACCCCCGTCGCGCGGTTGAAAAATCTCTTTCATTCGCCTGAGATTTTCTACTCAAAACTTAACCGATAAACATCTTTTATAGATGTAAAAAAGTGTTGTAATCAATGCTCGGCTCCTGCTATTATGTAAAAAACGATTTTTTATAAGGCGGGTTAACAATATGCTGAAAACGGTTCTTGTTGTTGAGGATTATGACGACGTTCGCACGATGATGAAGACTTTGATAAAAATTTACGGTTACGAAGTCGTCGAAGCGGCGAACGGATACGAGGCAGTCGAAAAAACCGTAGAATTTCAGCCGGATTTGATTTTAATGGATTTGGCGATGCCGGGAATGGACGGCGCAACCGCCACCAAGATTATCAGAAACATCGAAGGCTTCGAATACGTTTCGATTGTCGCTTTAACGGCGTTTGAAAACACCTCGGTAGATAGCGCCATCAAAGCCGGATTCGACGACGTAATCGTCAAACCGCTTCATTTTGAAAATCTCGAATCTTTTTTGAACGTGTATCTTTCTTAAAAAGATATTTATTCGTTTCAAACTCTCTTAATCAACGAGCGAAGTTGAATCGAGCAAGCCGGGCGGTACGAGCAATTCGCCGCTCGGCGGGTCAATGATGCCGTTGGTTTCTTCTTCGATACTCGTCGCCTGCGTATAAATATCTCCGGCAATCGGGCGGCGGCGCATTTCGCGCTTGAACTGTCGAATGCGCTCGGTTTTTTCATCGTTCTCGCCTGGTCCGCCGTAATCCGTAAAACCGAATCCGCCCCATTCGCTGATGACGAGCGGCGCTTGTCCCTGATAAAAATACGGGTCGCCGACGACTAAAGGCTGCGCGGCAACGTCTTTTGTTTCTCCGGCGACGAGACGGTCGAGAACCGATCTCCACGCCGCTAAATCGGGCGTGTAAACGTGAACGCTTAATATATGCGAGCAAAGTTTTCCGCGACGCGAGACGTGATTCCATCCGTCGTTATCAACGACGAGCAATTGCGGGTAATGAAGCCGCATATAATCGAAAGTGTTGGAAATATAGCGGCGCGTTTCGACGTTTGTCGTAATGTCTTCGGCGCCCCAATCTTCGTTATACAAACTCAGAATCACGATTGACGGATGCGAAGCGATAAAAACGAGCATTCTTTGCAGCTCCGCCCAGTGATTATCGCGGCTGAGCTGCGTCGAAGCGTGCGGCGAAGGAACCTCGACCCATAACATCAAACCGATTTCGTCGGCGATTGCGTAAATGCGCGGATCAATTCCGGCAATGTGCACGCGCACGAGATTGCAGCCGAGCCGCTTCATTGCGAGAAGATGCCGCCGCATCTCTTCGAACGTCGAAACGCCCGGCTGGTAAAGAATGCCGTCAATGTAAATCCGCTCGTTATTTAGATAAACATGCCGCCCGCCAGCTGCGATTTTACGAATGCCGAAATGCGTTTCGATGCCGGTGATGCTGCCGTTGGGCGCGACGAGTTCGGCTAATAAATGATAAAGATTAGGCGCGGCGGGCGTCCAGACTTTAGCATCCGGCATCGTTACGGCAACGCGCTGCTGCTTTTCGCCTTCTTCGAGCGTCAACTCAAACTCCGCTCTAACCGGTTTTTCCGGTTCCTGAACATTTTTTTCGTTTTGAGAAGTTATAGTAAGCCGCAGACGATAAACGCCGGGTTCGTGAATGCGCGTCGTAAAATCAAACTCGACGAGACGGTCGCGCAAGCTGCTGACGACGCCGAGACGCGAGCGCAGACGATTGCGACCGACCTGCTCGAGCCAAATACTGCGAACGGCGCCGGAAATCGTTTGATACCAGATGCCGCCCTGTTTGTAAACGCGCGAAGCCTGTTTTCCGCGCGGAATCTGCGAATCTATCGTATCGGAAACCCGTATCGTCAAACGATTGACCGGAGCTAAAATTTCCGGCGGCAGTTCATAAGAGAACGAATTGTATTCGCCGTAGTGAACTTCTTCGCCTTCGATGGTTTTGAGCAAAACGCCGTTCAGCCACACGCGGGTTTCGTAGCCGCACGCGCCGAAAGTCAATTGCGTCAGTTTGTCGGTTTGCGCCAGCCACGTTTCCGGTACGGTAAAATCGCGTTCATACCAGGCGACGACTTCATCGCTGTTCGAGTAAAGCGTCGGCGCTTCGCGCGCGTCTTTCTTCGCCGCCGCCAGATAAGATTCTATCGAACCAGGAAAAAAAGCCGTTTCCGCGTAATTGTAGCCGTTATACCAATGCTCATTTAATCCGCGATCTTCAACGTCGAGTGCGAAACGCCATTCGCCGTCGAGCAGTTCAAAAGCCGTTCGGCGAACAATCGAACGCGGCAGCGGATTTATTTTTTCTGATATGGTGTTCGGCGTTTCCCGGTTTGATAATTCCTCTTTTTTAAGCTCACCCGTCGGATTTGTCATAGATTGTTTTTACGAAAACCTTTGTCGTTAATCGGGAGATGTTTGCTGGTTATCTTTTTTATATATTTTTATCGGTAAATTGTTGAAATGTAAAGGATACTGTTTGATGAATAATCTGAAGTTTAATTGTCCCGTAATTAACGTTGTCTTTCCCTTCCCTTTTGATTGATTCAATAAATCATTAATAGAGTTGCCGGCTTTGCGACCGTGACCCTTTCAATAAAACAAAAATCTAATTGGGATTATACAAAATTAAGGGCGTTCATCCTATTTTTCACACGAATGTTGTTTGTGAAATACGGATGCCGTTTTATTTGTTTAATAAATGAAGTTGTAAACGAGGATGCCGGTGGCGGAAACGGTTTGATTATTAACGCGAATCGGATTGAAGCGAGATTGGCGGGCGGCGGCTTCGGCTGCCTGCCGTAGCAGCGGATGACCACTGACGGCTTTAGCCGACGTGACGCCGCCGTCTTCGTCAACAGACACTTGAACGGTTACGCGCCCGGAGGCGCGCATTGCTTTTGCCGACGAAGGATAAGCCGGTGTCGGCAAATTAACAGCGCGCCCGTTCAAAACTCCGACGTTGACGGGACGATTAACCGGCGGCGCGACGGTTTCAGTTGGTCGCGGAGTCACAGTCGGAAGCGGTGTCGGGCGCGTTTCGCTCGGAAGCGGAGTGGCTTCGTCGGTTGAAACGTTTGTATTCGCTCGCGGAGTCGGTCGCGGAGTCGGCGTCGGTGTCGGACTCGGTTTCGGCGTCGGTGTCGGCGTTCTTACATTAACGTTCGTATTTGTGTTGACGTTCGTGTTGATATTATTTCCGACATTGAAATTGAATGCATCAATACCGAGATTAGTCGGCGGATTGGTATTAACATTAGAATTAACCGAGTTGACGTTTGTATTAGTGTTGCCCGGTGTGTCCGATTGAAGAAACCAGAAAACTCCTACCGCTCCCGCCAGAATAACCAGAGTTCCTAAAACTGTGAGAACAACGACTTTTGCCGTATTCGTTTTTTGCGGCGGCGCTTGATACGCGGCGGTCGTGTTTGCCCGAACCTGCTGCTGCGGTCTTTCCTGCGACGTTGGAATTACAATGCGCGGAGCGGGCGGTTTTTCTTGAGGATGCGGCGGCGTTTGCGGCGGCGGATTAACGGCTGGTTTTCGACGGACGATAGTTTCTTCGCCCGGATCGTCAATGCTGCTTTCGCTCGGCAAAGCCGTAAAATTCGGCGGTTTTTCTTCGATCAGCGGCGTTCCGTCTTTGGTGCAGAAACGTAAAATCTCTTCGTCATAACGTGTCTGGCAAGTCGGGCAAAATTTCATAATTTTCGGCGTGCTTTCGTTGTTTTCAGTTTTGGAAAAATGTGTGCAACAATTTGATTTACGCATTCTAGCACGAATTGTTTGCACAAAAGCAATAAAAACCACGATTTTCCGCCGGTATAAAACGGCTCGGCAAAGTAAATAATTTTATTAATGAAATCCGTAATTATTATCGGTGCTGGACTTGGCGGGCTTTCCACGGCTTGCCGTCTGGCAAAATCCGGCTACGTCGTCACGGTTCTTGAGAAAAACGAGACAGTCGGCGGAAAGGTGAATGCGATTCAATCGGACGGTTATAAATTCGACACCGGCGCGTCGCTTTTAACGATGCGGCACGTTTTGGAAGACCTTTTCGCTTTTTGTGAAAAACGTGTGGAAGATTATCTCGAAATCGTTCCTCTGGAGCCGATTTGTCGCTATTTCTGGACAGACGGCGCTACCTTCGACGCATTCGCCGATTTAGAGAAAACCGAAAACGAAATTCGGAAAATCGAGCCGAAAGATGTCACCAACTTTAAAGATTTTCTCGCCGATTCGAAACGCAAATACGAAATCGCCGCCGAAACCTTTCTCGCCCGCAGTTTGAACGATTTGCCGCAGCTTTTGCGTCCGAAATATTTTAAGGATTTGCTGGCGATTTCCAGTCTGAAAACACTCGATAAACATAACCGGCAATATTTTTCTTCACCGAAATTGCAACAGCTTTTCAATCGCTTCGCCACTTACAACGGTTCGTCGCCTTATCAAACTCCGGCGACTTTCGCGCTGATTCCGCACGTCGAATTCGGTCTCGGCGCGTGGTACGTTCGCGGCGGAATTTACGAAATACCCCAGGCGCTAGAAAAATTGGCGAAAGAACTCGGCGTGAAAATTTATACGGAAAGCGCAGTCGAAAAAATCGTGATTGAAAATGGAAAGGCAGTCGGTGTTTGCGTCGGCGGCGAAATAACCGCGGCGGATTACGTCGTCGCCAATTCGGACGCAGTTGAAACTTACCGCAATTTGATTGACGCGAAAGAGCGTAAAAAATCTTCCGCGAAGCTCGAAAAACGCGAGCCGTCGTGTAGCGGTTTCGTTTTGCTTTTGGGAACCGAAAAGAAATACCCGCAGCTCGCTCATCACAACATTTTCTTTTCCGACGATTACCGGGCAGAATTCGACGCGATTTTTCGAGAAAAACGTCCCGCCCAAAATCCGACCATTTACGTCTGCGCGACTTCCCGCTCCGACGACACGCAAGCGCCCGCCGGTCACGAAAATCTTTTCGTTTTAATCAACGCGCCGTACACGAGCGATAAAACCGTCTGGGAAAAAGAAAAGCGCGACTATCGTGATTTGATAATCAAAAAATTGGAGGATTTCGGCTTGAATGACTTGAACGACTCGATTGATTTCGAGCGAATAATCACGCCCGAAGATTTCGAGCGAAAATACAACGCCAATCGCGGCTCGATTTACGGCGTTTCGTCCAACGGAATTTTCTCGGCTTTCCTGCGCGTTCCGAACAAAGCGCGAGACATCGAAAACCTTTATTTCGCGGGCGGCGCGACGCATCCCGGCGGCGGCATTCCATTGGTTTTATTGTCGGGGAAAATGGCGGCGGAAATGATTGTGAAAGACGAGTAAAAAAGCTGGTAAAGAATACCCCCAAAAGGCACAAAAGACGCAAAAGAAAATACAACAACGATTCTCCTGCGCTTTTTGTGCCTTTTGTGGCTAACTTTTCCGGCTTTCTCTTTTTATTAAGCACGCGTCAAACTGCGATATTTGATGCGATGCGGCTGGTCGGCGTCGTGACCGAGGCGGCGTTTGCGGTCGGCTTCGTATTCGGAGTAATTTCCGTCGAAAAACACGACTTTCGAATCGCCTTCAAACGCGAGAATGTGCGTCGCAATTCTATCCAGAAACCAGCGGTCGTGACTGATGACGACGGCGCAGCCCGCGAAATTTTCCAAGGCTTCTTCGAGCGCGCGCATCGTGTTTACGTCCAAATCGTTGGTCGGCTCGTCCAATAAAATCACGTTCGCGCCGGATTTCAGCATTTTCGCCAGATGAACGCGATTTCTTTCGCCGCCGGAAAGCATTCCGACGCGTTTTTGTTGGTCGGAACCGGAAAAATTGAAACGCGAAACGTAAGCGCGCGAATTCATTTCGCGTTTTCCGAGCTGAACGATGTCTAAACCGTCGGCGATTTCTTCCCAGATTGATTTGTTGGAACTCAAAGAATCGCGCGATTGGTCAACGTAACCGAGTTTGACGGTTTCGCCGACTTTGAAATCGCCCGCGTCCGGCGAATCCTGCCCGGTGATTAAGCGGAAAAGCGTCGTTTTGCCAGCGCCGTTCGGTCCGATGACGCCGACGATTCCGCCTTTCGGTAAGCTGAATTCAAGATTTTCAAACAATAATTTGTTGTCGAAAGCCTTTGAAACGCCGTGCGCTTCGATGACCGTGTCGCCGAGACGCTCGCCGGGCGGAATGAAAATCTCCAAATCTTCAGAGCGTTTTTCCGTACCTTCAGCCACCATCTGCTCGTAATCGTTGATGCGCGCTTTCGATTTCGCGTGCCGACCTTTCGGCGACATACGAATCCATTCGAGCTCGCGTTCCAGAGTTTTCTGCCGCTTGTCTTCGGTTTTTTGTTCCTGCGCGAGACGCTGCTGTTTTTGTTCGAGCCATGACGAATAATTTCCTTTCCACGGAATGCCTTCGCCGCGATCGAGTTCCAGAATCCAGCCCGCGACATTGTCGAGAAAATAACGGTCGTGCGTCACGGCGATAATCGTGCCTTCGTACTTTTGCAGGTGCTGTTCGAGCCAGGCGACGGTTTCCGCGTCCAGATGATTCGTCGGCTCGTCGAGAAGCAAAATGTCGGGCTTTTGCAAAAGCAGGCGGCACAGCGCGACGCGGCGTTTTTCACCGCCCGAAAGATTTGCAACCGGCGTTTCCGGCGGCGGACAGCGCAGCGCGTCCATCGCCATCTCAAGACGCGAATCCAAATCCCAAGCGTCCGCAGCATCTAACTTTTCCTGCACTTCGCCTTGCCGTTCGAGCAGTTTCGTCATCTCGTCATCGTCCAACGGCTCGGCGAATTTCATATTGATTTCCTCAAACTCCGCTAAAAGATTAACGGTTTCCTGCACGGCTTCTTCGACAATCTGTCGAACGGTTTTTGATTCGTCGAGCTTCGGTTCCTGTTCGAGATAGCCGACGCTGTAGCCGGGCGAGAAAACGACTTCGCCGTTATACTCCTTGTCAACGCCCGCGATAATGCGCAAAAGCGAAGATTTTCCCGCGCCGTTCAAGCCTAGAACGCCGATCTTCGCGCCGTAAAAAAACGATAAATAAATGTCCTTCAGCACCGGTTTTTTATCGTAAAACTTGCTGACCTTGACCATCGAAAAAATGATTTTGTTCGGTTCGTGATTGCTCATAATGTTATTTTTGAAAACGGATATTTTAGCATTTTAGCAACAGAGACAAAAGTCATGGAAAAATGCGAGTTTTTAATTTCAAACCAACGGAAAAAGTTGTTTTCGATAAAGCAAAGGTGAGAACGAGACGGTTTCAAGGGCTATTCGTTACTGAAATTCCAGTTATAAAACGGCTTTTGAAACAGATGCAATTCGGTTCTTTTTATAAAGTTCTTTTTATAAATTTTTATAAAGAAGAAGTCATTAAGCTGCAACAAATGTTTTAACAGATCAGGCTTCTTCTTTTATGTTTTCTTTTATAATTTGCGGGAATAAGGCTCAAAAAATTCTGCAGAATCAATACCGGTCTTTGATTGCGGCGTCCAATCGGACTGTTACACACGCCTTAAAAGCTCATTTCTTCAACCGGATGCCGATTCTGCGGCTTGACTTTACCTGATTTTTTATTATATTTCCAAAAAGGCTTAAAAAAATTGATTCGGCAGAAACTTGCCGCAATTGACTGTTAAGTCGCGCCGGAGCATAATGGTTCCGGCAAACACTTCCCATTTATATATTTCAAAACCTAATCGAAAAAAACGGGCTTATTCGCGCTGTAAAGCGGGTCGAGACCTGTTTTCCATTGCGGCTCTTTATCAAAGCTAATTCATCGTCGGAATTAACGTTGAAGAAATCGGTCTCGCAGTCAGTAATACAATATCGAGCATTTGCACGGCAGTAAATTATGAAAACCCCTAAAAAATCGCCCGCAAAATCAGTTTTTCGTTCACGCACAATTATAGCGACCGCAATAATCGCCGGTTTGCTTTCGAGTTTCGCTTTAGCGAGTGCTCAAGCTTCCGGCGCGCCGATTGTCGAAACAATCCGACAAATGCTCAGCAGACAAACGGAAAACATTTCAAATTTCGCGGCTTTTATTTCTCCTAGCCCGGCGGCTCCGGCGAACGACATTACTGTTTCTGAGAACGGGACTATCCAAAGTGCGGTCAGCAGCCCCCTCGCCGGCGGCGTTATCGTCGTCAATCCCGGCGGCGGCGGAAACTTCACAACGATTCAGGCGGCAATCAACAACGCCAGTCCCGGCGATACTATCGCCATCAAGACCGGCACCTACACCGAGAATCTCAACCTGAGTTTGATGGGCAGCGCCATCGGGGGCACAACCGGCAACATCCAACTTGTCGCAGTTGATGGTCCCAGTACAGCCGTGCTGAACGGTAGCGGTGTCAAGATTAGTCAATCCGGGGCGTTCAACGGCAGCCTGATCATTGATGGTCTCAGGTTCAGCACAACCAACGAAGACGGCATTCGCCTTTCTACGCCGACCAACCTGTTGGTGGTTAACAGCACTTTCGACTCAATCGGCTCCGACAATGCCGCCCACGACGGGCTGGAGTTGAGTCTGAGCATCGGCAGCCATCAGGTCGTTCTGTACAACAATACTTTCAGAAATATCGCCAATGACGCGATTGTGCTGAGCGCCACCGGCACCAATACACAGGTGACCTATACGATAGTCGGCAACTCCATCACCGACGATGGCACAAATGCCAACACCACCGATCAGGGAATCAAGTTCGAAGCACGCAACAACGCCGTCGTGAACGCAATCGTGACATCAAATTCACTAACCCAGCTTGAGAGCAACGGCGTGGTGTTTTCGGCGGGCGAGACGGCGAAGCTGAACGGGTATGTGACGCGTAACACCATAGGTCCGTTAAACACGAGCGATAACGGCATCACCGTTGAGACGTTGAACAGCGCAACCACGGCTATAGTGGACGCGACAATTGCGGACAACACGATCAGCAACGTCAGCAGCGGAATAGGCATTCTGATCAACTTAAGCGGCACAACCAGCACTGTCAGCACGCCGAGCATCACCGCACGAATTGTGCGCAACACACTTACAGCTATCGGCGCTAACGAGTTCGACCGTGGAATTACGATTCTGGGGCTCAATAACACCAACGTACAAGGGACAATCACGGCGCTCGTGGCGAACAACCAGTTGAACGGCAGCGCAGCGTCGGGACTTGGCGTGGTAGCAGGCGGCAGCCTGAACATTGACGCTACAATTCGCAACAACACTTTTCTCGATACCGCGCAATCTACCACAGGCACAAACGAAGCCGGGATGGTGCTTGCATCAACGTCCCTGGCGGCGCGGCTCCGCACGTCTCTGACCGGCAACACAACGACTACGTCATCGTCATCGTACCCTAAGATTCGTCTGCTCCAGAATTCGGGCACATTCCAACTTGAGGGTAATACGGCGCTGAGTGCGCAGCAGAATGTGGCGGCGGACAATCCTGCCTCGGCTGACTCGGTGACGGTTGGCGGCACAATCGGAATTATCGCGCCCGGCACGTTGACGGCGCCCGCCGAGAATACGACGCCCAACGCTGTTGATGATACAGCCAATGCAGTCGCAGGGACGCCGACAACGATCAATGTGATGGCGAATGACACCGACGCGCAGGGTGCGGTTGGGCTGAACTTTTTCAGTTTCAGTTCTTTCCGCGGCGGCACGGTGACGCGCAACGATAACGGCACGCCGTCCGTTTTAACCGACGACAAGCTGGTGTACACCGCTCCGTCCGGCTTCAGCGGATCGGACTCATTTTATTACACGGTCGCCGACGGCGGTCAGGCATCGGATGTTGCCAAAGTTACGGTTACGGTGACCGCCACCCCGCCGAACCTATCCATTAACGACGTTTCCTTAAACGAAGGAAATTCCGGCACGACATCGTTTACTTTTACCGTTAGTCTTTCAGCCCCGGCTCCGGCTGGCGGAGTGACTTTCAATATCGCCACAGCAGACGGAACAGCGGTTCAGCCCGGCGATTACACCACTAAATCGCTGACCTCGCAAACGATCCCCGCTGGCAGTTCAACATATTCCTTTACGGTTCTAGTCAACGGCGATACGACGCCGGAAACGAATGAGACTTTTTTCGTCAATGTTACAAACGTAACCGGCGCAAACGTAACTGACGCGCAGGGACAAGGAACGATTGTCAATGACGATGTCGCGCCGAATCTGACAATCAACGATGTTTCTCTTAACGAGGGAAATGCAGGAACAACAACTTTTACGTTTACCGTTAGTCTTTCTGCACCCGCTCCGGCAGGCGGCGTTACTTTCGATATTGCGACAGCGAACGGGACTGCCACATCGCCGAGCGATTACACCGCCAAAACGCTGACCGGGCAGACGATCTCGGCGGGCAATTCGACGTATTCCTTTACGGTTCTGGTCAACGGTGATACAACGCCCGAAGCGAATGAAACATTTTTCGTCAATGTCACGAACGTAACCGGCGCAACTGTTACCGACGGACAGGGACAGGGAACGATCACAAATGACGACGTGGCGAATCCGAGCGCGGGGCTGTTGATGTACGTCAACAGCAGCTCGTCAAACGTGCCGGGCTTTAACGAAAATTTCAGCTACGATCTACTGCCGAGCAATAACGGCAATGCGCCGCTCGATAATTTGACGGTTATTGATACGTTGCCGGATGCATTTCAGGTATTGAACGTGACGACCGGTGCTTACTCGAATCTTTCGGATTTCGCTGCCGGTGAAGGCGTGCGCGTTTCGTATGAAAAAAATACTGCGCCGGGCGTTTTCACCTTGTGGGGCAGTTCGCCGAACGTCGCGACCAATACGACTTTGACGGCTCCGCCGCCTGGTTTGGGCGCGGGCGAATATATCACCAAAATCCGCTGGCAATACGGACAAGCGGCGGCTGGAATGATTCCGACGACGAGACCGCGTGTGTCGGGCAGGATCATCAATCCGAGCAACAGCGGCAACACGGTCAATAACGGTAATTCCATTCAAAACTGCGCTTCATTGAGCGCGGTTTACACGGCGGGACCAACGAATGTGACGAGAAACGCCTGCCGGACGTTCGCGGTCGGCGTCACTTCGCAGACGCTAGTTGTGGACAACACAAGCGATGACGAAACTCTCGCCAACTGCACAAATGGGGCAAACGACTGTTCCTTGCGCGGCGCGATTTCCGCCGCTTTTTCAGGCGACACGATCTCCTTTTCAACTTTATTCGACACGGCGCAGACGATCAACATCAACGATCAGCTCGTTATTAACAAAAACCTGACGATCAACGGCAAGGGTGCGAATCTTTTGACCGTTCGCAACATCGCGGCGGCAAGCGCAACGAACCGCGTTTTTCTGATCAACAGCGGCACCGTTAATTTAAACGGTTTGACGATCACGGGCGGCAGAGTCAGCCCACCCGTCGGCAACAACACTCAACAAGGCGGCGGGATTTTCAACTCTGGCACGTTGACGATCACGAACAGCACTGTCATTGACAATTCCGTAACCGGCGACAACTCCAGCAACCACGGCGGCGGGATTTTCAGTTCCGGCGCGTTGACGATCACGAACAGCACCTTCAGCGGCAATTTCATAACCGGCGGCGACAGTGCAGCTAACGCAGGCGGCGGAATTTACTACGGCGGCGCGTTGACGATCACGAACAGCACTGTCGCCGGCAATTCCGTAACCGGCTCAAATGTCATCAATATAGGCGGGGGGATTTACATCTCCAGCGGCACAACGAACGCCCGCAACACAATCATCTCCGGCAATTCGGCGGCGACCGATGCCGACGTGAGCGGGAATTTAACGGTCAACGAAAACAATCTGATCGGCAGCAATGCGCGGCTACTGCCGCTGGGCAATTACGGCGGCGCGACTCCGACGCACGCGCTTTATCCAGATTCTCCGGCGATCAACGCGGGAAACGATTGCGTGCTTGATTCTTCCTGCACAGGTTTCAACGCTCCAAGCAATTTGACCACAGACCAGCGCGGACAGGCGCGCAAAGTCGGATCAAAGGTTGACATCGGCGCGTTCGAGGCTCCGGCAAGTCTGATTGTGACAAACACAAACAACGACGGCACGGGCAGTCTCAGAGCGGCGATTATGGCGGCAAACACAAATACGGATTACGACGCAATCACCTTTGACATTCCGGCAACGGATACGGGCTGCGCGAGCGGCGTCTGCACGATCACTTTGACGAGCGGCGAGCTTGGCGTCAACGGAGCGGCGTTGATTTACAACGCCGCGAACGCGAACCGTCTGCTGATTTCCGGCAACAATCAAAGCCGCGTTTTTAATGTGGCGAGCAGCGCGAACGTTACTTTGAACGGCGTAACAGTGACGAATGGAAGAGACACCGGCTTCGGCGGCGGCGGCATTCGCAGCGATAACGGGGCGAATTTAAACATCATCAATTCGACGATCAGCGACAACTCCGCGCCGTTCAGCTCTGGGGGCGGCATTTTATCGTTCAGCTCGAATGTTACCATCACGAATTCCACAATCAGCGGCAACTCCGCATCCTCCAGCGTCAGCGGCAACGGAGGCGGCGGCATCGGACTAAACTCGTCGAACGCGACGATCACGAATTCGACCATCTACAATAATTCAACACAATTTAGAGGCGGCGGCATTCGTGCGGACTTCTCAACCTTGAATTTGCGCAATACGATTGTCGCCGGAAATACGGCGGAAGCAGGACAGCTCGACATTTTTAATAATAGTTCGAACATCAACTCGAACGGCAAAAACCTGATCGGCGATTCGATCGATACTTTCAACTCCGTTACCTGGCAGGCGTCGGATATTAAGAACCAACCGGCGCGGCTCGTCCCGCTCGGCTACTACGGCGGCACGACGATGACGCACGCTCTTTTGTCCGGCTCACCGGCAATCAACACCGGAAACAACTGCGTGGTTAATCAGTCATGCACCGGCTTTAACGCTCCCTTTGCTTTGACCACAGACCAGCGCGGCGCATCGCGCGTCGGCAACGTGGACATCGGCGCTTTTGAACTAAACAACTCGACAAACAACGGCTCTTTCAAAGCCTCTCTGCCAGACGGCAAACAAGGCACAGCTTACTCGTTCACGCTCGTTCCGAACAATGTTCTAAACGGCACGACTTTTACTTATACAGCCGGAACGCTGCCGAACGGGTTACAGATTACGACGACAAACAACGTCGTTGCTTTAAGCGGCGCGCCGACGGTAAACGGCACTTTCAATTTTTCTGTTACGGCTTCTGACGGCACGAATACAAATGTTACCGATTACACGCTTTATATTGCTCCCGGCGGCGCGGATCTTTTGGTAACGAAAATTGATTCACCCGATCCGGTAATTGCGGGCAGCAATTTAACTTACACGATTCAGGTCGCTAACAGCGGACCCGAGGCGGCGGCTAGTGTTGCTTTAAGCGATACGCTTCCAGCGGGAACTTCTTTCGTGTCTTTATCTGCACCGGCAGGATGGAATTGTACAATGCCGGGCGTCGGAAGTTCGGGAACTGTAACCTGCACGGCAGCAACTGTGGCAAACGGAGCCTCGGAGCAATTTACCCTGGTTGTAAAGGTTGATTCCGCCACAGCTGCCGGAACGGTTTTGTCGAACACGGCAACGGTTTCATCAGCAACAGCGGATCCGAATACGGGAAATGAAAGCGCGACTGCGACAACAACCGTTGCGGCACAAGCCGATCTTCAAATTACAAAATCAGACGGCGGCGCTTCGGTTGCGCCCGGCGGCACGGTCGCTTATATTCTCGCCTACAGCAATAACGGCGCCAGCACAGCGGCAAATGTCGTTATCACCGAAACCATTCCGGCAAACACGACATTTAATTCGGCAGCGAGCACGTCGGGCTGGTCGTGCTCGCCGAACAATAACGCCGGTTCGACCTGCACTTTACAAATCGGCAGCGTCAATCCGACTGCGGGCGGTAGCGCGACGTTTGCGGTTACGGTCGTTAATCCTGTTGCAGCCGGAGTTAGTCAGCTTTCCAACACCGCCTCGATTGCCTCGACTGTCACAGACCCGATAACCAGTAATAATTCGGCGAGCGACACGACGCCGGTCAACGCCCAGCCTGATCTTTCGATTACAAAATCTGACGGCGGCGCGACAACCGCTCTCGGCGGCACGGTTGCTTATACGCTCGGTTACTCAAACACGGGCAATCAGGGAGCGACGGGCGTAACTATTACGGAAACCGTTCCGCAAAACACGAGTTTCAATTCGGGAGCAAGCACGGCGGGCTGGTCGTGCGCGGGCGGCGCTCCTGCCGGTTCGATCTGCACATTGACAATCGGCAGCCTGAATGCGGGCGGTAGCGGCGGCGTGACGTTCGCCGTAACGGTCAGTAATCCGTTGAATTCCGCAGCGACTGAAGTTTCCAATACGGTGACTATCGCCGACGACGCCATAAATGGAACAGATCCGATGCCCGGAAACAATTCGGCGAGCGATACGACTCCGATCATCCTGTCGCCGACAATCGCGAAAGCGTTCTCGCCGTCAGCCATTCAGCCGACGCAAAATTCCACCGTTTCATTAACCTTGACGAATCCGAATTCGATTGCTCTGACAAATGCTTCATTTGCCGATATTTTATCGAATATGACGGCTGTCGGCGGAGCATCGGGCGGAACTTGTACGGGAGCGTCATCGAATGTGTTCGCAGCCGGCGCGGCGAATTTGAATTTC
>DASVQY010000019.1:0-29094 GCA_036388895.1 Pyrinomonadaceae bacterium
ATATTGGAACGGCTACGGCTGGACGACAGTGCAGAACGGAAACGTTTTCAACAACAACAGAACGGTGTTCAAGCTGACGTTTTCGGCAGTAACGACAACAGCAGTCAGAGTAGTTGTCAATAATGCACAAGCAAACTACAGTCGAATTGTCGAACTTGAAGTTTGGGGTAGCGGCACGAGCAATTACATTATGCCGTCGTCGAACTCAAAGGGCTTTAAGTAGAACTGAATGCTTAAATGGTAAGTGAGTGAATTCTCAAGATGCTTTTAGTCAAATTGAGCAATAAACTCATTCTAAAAAAAAGGAACCGGAATAATTCTATAAGTTATTCCGGTTCCTTTTTTTTATTGATAATGTTTTGAACGAGAAGCAAATAGTCGAAAGACCAAAGTTTAAGGAAAAAGCGATTCAATAAAGTCTCTTCCGAGTTTTCGAGTTATTTCTCTTCTGTTTTCGCGTTTCTTAAATCATTTCAAAGAACTTCGCAATTTTTCGAGCGCGCCCTCAAGAATTGAATCTTCGCGCGCGATGCAGATTCGCATATGTGCGTCCCAATCGTCCGAATCGGCAAACGCGCTGCCGGGAACGCCCGCGACTCCGGCTTTTTCCATCAGCATTTCGTTGAATTTCAGCGCGTCGTTATATTCTTGGGGAATTCGCGTCCAGATATAGAAAGCCGAACCGGAATTGTAAATATCGAAACCGAGTTCGCGCAGCGCGCCTGAAACCAGATGTCGCTTTTCGTCGAATTTACCGCGAAGCGCATCGTAATAATTTTCATCCTTCATCAAAACTCTCGATAAAGCCGCTTGCAGAGGCGTCGCCGGACAAACGTAAACGACGTTCGCGGCGTTGTTAATCGGCGCAATGAGCTCACCTTTGCCGTAAGCGTAACCGAGCCGCCAGCCGGAAATGTTCCAGGATTTCGAAAAAGAATTCACCGTTATCGTGCGCTCCCACATTCCGGGCAGCGTCGCAATCGGGATGTGCGGGTTTTCGCCCGTCACATAATGCTCGTAAACTTCGTCGGAAATGACGAGCAAATCAAGTTCCTGCGCGACTTCGGCGACGGCTTCGAGTTCCGTCTGCGTCATTACTTTTCCGCTCGGATTCGCCGGCGTGCAAACGATAATCGCCCGCAAAGGATATTCGCCGCGATTTTTTAATTCTTCGCAGCGCGCGAGCAGCGCGTCTTTCTCAAATGTCAGATTACCGTCTAGCTCAAAAGTTTCTGTCTTTCCGCCGAACTCTTCTAAAATGCGCCGGTGATAAGGATAATACGGCTCAAAAACCAGTGCGGATTTGCCGCGCAGATAACTCATAGCAATGCCGATGAGCGCGCCCGTTCCGCCGTTCGTTATCATTATTTCGAGCGGTTTCGCGTCAACGTCAACTTCGATGCCGTTATATTTTTTAATCTTTTCGGCAACGGCTTTTCGCAAATTCTGATCGCCTTCGCTTCCGCCGTAATGATTCTGACTGGCGGCGATAATTTCGGCGGCTTCTCTGGCGAGCTGCGGGTCAATCGGAAGCTCGGATTGTCCCTGCACGAGGTTGCCGCTCGGCGGCACGAGCCGCGTGATCGCTCGAATATCCGGTTTTGTTTTTTTGGCTGTTTGTTCTTTCATAATGGGTTATAAAATAACAGTTTTTCCGAGAGATTTCTAAACGACAGAAAGAGAATTTAGTCGAAGCAGAACACAAATATCTGGATCAACAGCGAGAAATAAATGCTTTATTAAATAATATTTCTTATTTTCTATCGTTTTCAGTTTATCTGTGGTTTCAGTTTTTAATCTGCTAAAATTATTTTCAATGAAGGCTCTAACGCAAAACTTTCCGCCGTCGGTCAAGCCCGGCTGGATCGGCGGGCATTTCGGACAATTCCGGCGCGATCCGACCGGGTTTCTCACGGAGTTATCAAAGCTCGGCGACGTGACATTTTTCAAAATGGGCGGGCAGCAGGCGTTTTTCGTTAATCATCCCGATTTGATTCGTGATTTGCTCGTTACAAACCACAGTAAATTTATCAAAGGTCGCGCTTTGCAGCGGGCTAAAAGTCTTTTGGGCGAAGGGCTTTTAACGAACGAAGGCGCGTCGCATCTGCGCCAGAGGCGAATGATTCAACCGGCTTTTCACCGCGCTAAAATCGCCGAATACGCCAGAGCGATGGTCGAATTCGGTGAAAAAATGTCGGGCGAATGGCGCGACGGCGAATTTCGGGATATTGATCGGGAAATGATGCGCTTGACGCTTTGGATTGTCGGCAAAACGTTGTTCAGCGCAAACGTCGAAGACGAAGCTGATGAAGTCGGCGCGGCGATGACGACGCTGGTTTCGATGTTCAATCTGCTGATGCTTCCCTTTTCTGAAATTCTCGAAAAACTTCCGCTGCCGCATTCCGTAAAATTCAAAAACGCGAAAAAGAAACTCGACGAAATAATTTATAAAATTATTGACGAGCGCCGAAAATCAGGCGAAGACAAAGGCGACTTGCTTTCGATGCTTCTTCTCGCGCAAGACGAAGAAACCGGCGGCGAAATGACGAACCTGCAAATCCGCGACGAATGTCTGACGCTTTTTCTCGCCGGACACGAAACGACAGCCAATGCATTAACTTGGACGTTTTATTTACTCGCGCAAAATCCCGAAATCGAAAAAAAATTTCACGAAGAACTCGACCGAATTTTCGTTGACGGGCATTCGCCGACATATGAAGATTACACTAGATTGTCTTACACGGAAAAAGTTTTAGCCGAATCAATGCGTCTTTACCCGCCCGCGTGGGCTGTCGGCAGGCTCGTGACCGAAGAACACCAATTCGGCGGCTATGTCGTTCCGAAAAAATCGCTTGTTCTCGCTTCGATGTTCGTGATGCACCGCGACAAGCGTTTCTGGGAAAACGCCGATCAATTCGTTCCCGAACGATGGGAGACTCAGAGCGTCAAAGAAGCTGGACAGAAGTTCATCTATTTTCCTTTCGGCGGCGGCGTCCGGCGCTGCATCGGCGAAGGTTTCGCGTGGACCGAAGGCGTTTTGCTGCTCGCGGTTTTAGGGAGAAAATGGAAATTGAAGCTCGCGCCGGAACAGAGAATCGGGCTTCAGGCGATGATCACGCTGCGCCCGAAATACGGAATGAAAATGCGGATTATAAAACGAGATTAAAATTAAACCGGAAGCTGCTTGATCTGCAAAATCTCGCGCAGATTCGTCGTATAGCAGTTCGATTTATGTTCGCAGGTCATTCGCCAAATTTTTTCTGTTTTTTGAAATCCGAACCGAACGGCTTCTCTACCGAATTTGCGCGAGATTTTATCAATCGCCGCGCATAAACGCTTGTCCTTTTCATAATTCGGTTCATTGTAAAGCCTGATCGTTTCCGCTTTTTCCGGCTGCAGTCCCTGCAAAATCACGCCGACCTTTTTATATAAAAAATCTTTTTTGTAAATTTCCGAAAGCCCTTTTTGCGTCCATTCGCGCAGTTCACGCGTAGAGTTTGTCGAATCGGCAAGCTCAATCGTTGTTGAATTCGAATATTGCGGATGTTTTGAAAAACGGCTCGTCGTCAGAAAAACGGTAATGGCGCGCGCCGTTAATTTGTGCTTTCGCATTTTTTCGCCGGCTTTCACCAGATAACTGTCGAGCGCTTCTTTAAGATCGTCGAAAGATTCGACCAGAGTGCCGAACGAACGTGAGCAGGTGATTGATTTTTTCGCGGGCGGCGCAAGTTCCAGAGGCAGACAGGTTTCTCCGTTTAATTCTTCGACGATTCGCGCCCCGACTACCGAAAGCAGTTTTCTAGCGTGGGGTCGGTCTAAATTTTTTAATTCTAAGGCGTTCGTAATGCCGAGAGCATTGAGTTTTTTGGTCGAGTTATAGCCGATTCCCCAAACTTCTTTAACCGGCATCTCGCGCAAAACTTCATCGCGCGATTTCTCATCGGCGATTTCAAAAACGTCTCGTTTTAATTTTTTCGCGGTGCGATTGGCAATTTTCGCTAAAGTTTTGTTCGGCGCGATGCCTATTGACACCGGCAGACCAATCCATTTGTAAATTTTTTCGCGGATTTCTCTGCCCGTTTCTTTCGGATTATTTTCCAAACGCAAAAACGCTTCATCAATTGAATAAATTTCCGTTTCCGGCGAAAAATGCGTTAAGGCTTCCATAACGCGCGCCGACATATCGCCGTAAAGCGTGTAATTTGAGGAAAAAACGGCGATGTTTTCCTTTTCGATCAAGTATCCGAGCTTGAAATAAGGCGTTCCCATACTGATGCCGAGCGCTTTTGCTTCTTCGGAACGCGCGATCACACAGCCGTCGTTATTCGACAAAACAACGACCGGACGATTTCTCAACGCCGGCTGAAAAACCCGCTCGCACGAAACGTAAAAATTGTTGCAGTCAATTAAAGCAATCATCAATCAGTTGTAAGTGCTAAGCGGAGAATGATAAATAGCAAATAACTGAATTCTCACCTACCACTTAGCACTTACCGTTTTCCACTTCAAAAAGTATGAATGGCGTGGCTGACCTTTCCCCAAACTTCAAAATCCATTTCTTCGGTAATGACTATCGGTTGATACCTCGCGTTTTCAGACGAAAGCCAGACAGCGCCGCCTTCGGTCATTCGCAGGCGTTTGACGCACAATTCCGAATCAACGCGGGCGATAACAATATCGCCATCTTTTGTTTCGAGCATTCTGTCAACAACGATTAATGCGCCCGATTGAATAACCGGCTCCATCGAATCGCCAACGACGCGCACATAAAAAGTCGCCAGCGGATGGCGAATCAAATCACGGTTAAGATCAATTCTGCCTTCGATATAATCGTCAGCAGGCGACGGAAATCCCGCTGGAACGCGCGTTAAAATCAAAGGACGCAGCAATTTACGTTCTCTTTTCGGAACGAAGACACTTTTGACTGAACAAATCATATTTTTGTTTCACCTGAAACAGCTTGTTTATACTATGAAACAGTTTATACCACAGAACTTTAAGGAAAATCTATATTTTCGTAAAAAAAACTGCAAAAAACTGCTCGTCCTTTACGTCTATATTTTGAAAATCGCGGGATTTTCGCTTTTTTAATTTTTGTTTGATAACGACGTGCATTAGTTTATTGGCTGCATTTGCGATTAATTTTTCAGAATTAAACAAAAAATTAGCAAATAAATTATAAATTTTAACGATACTGTAACAATTTGGCACTGCGATTGCATTGCTTGATTTGCGAGAGGCTGTTTTATATATTGATTTAATACGCAATAATTTTAGGTTTTAGTCTCTTGGGTGATTTATGCCAAAGAAAGTTCTCATAGTTGAAGATTACGAAGATACCCGGAACTTTATGAAATTTCTCATTGAAAGTTACGGCTATCAGGTTATTGAAGCAGCGGACGGAATCGAAGCTGTGGATAGAGCAAAACAAACGTCTCCCGATCTTATTTTGATGGATATTTCTCTTCCGGTAGTAGACGGGTTGACGGCAACGCGGGCGATTAGAGAATCGAACCCGCCGACTAAACTACCGATAATTGCCGTAACTGCATTCGGCAAATCGTATTATGATAGGGCGATTGCCGCCGGATGCAACGATTTAATCGATAAACCGGTTGATTTCGATATGCTCAAACCTGTTTTGACTCATTATTTAGCAGCTTAGATCGGATACTGTTTCGATTTCGGAATTTATCGTCTACTGACGTATAAATTGTTCTTTACCCAAAAACGCCAGGGCTTTTCGGCAAACTCTTCGGCATAATCAATTCCGATGCGTTTGCCGTTTGTCGTTTCGGCGTCAGAAAAACTTTTGTAATCTTCCAGCCAAACCTTGCCGCCGATTAAATCCTCATTGTTAAAACTTTTATCAATTCCAAACGCGAGGCAAAGTTTTCCCGGTCCCGAAGTTAAATTTTTATCGGGCATCGCGCCGCGGCGCTCGCGTATAATTTCGATGTTTTCAATTGGTTCGACCGCGCGAATTAAAATCGCGTGCGGCGTTCCGACTGCGCCGACAACGACATTGAATTGATAATACATTCCGTAAATAAAAAATATGTAAACCGTTCCGCCAATCGAAAACATAGTTTCAGTACGCTTCGTGCGGCGATTGCCGTAAGAATGCGCGGCTTTGTCAATCGCGCCCAAATAAGCCTCGGTTTCCACGATCATTCCCGAAACTCTTTCGCCGCTCGCGGTCGGCACGACGAGCAGTTTTCCGAGCAGGTCGCGCGCGATTTCGAGAGTATCTTCGCGGAGGTAAAATTCTGGCGGCAGTTTCATAAAAATTTAAGAATAAGACAAAAATTAAAGAATTAAAAACGCGAAGCGAATTAACAGTTAAACAGAATTCGCGAAAATTTTTCCGTATCAAATCACATCGGCATTTTTGGTATATCGTTTGCTCAAAGTTTTTCCGAAGAACGCTCAAAAGTGAAGCGTGTGTTGAAATCATACGGAAACTGTCTTTGAATCAGTCAATGGCAGCTCGGGGAAGTTTTGTTTGTCGAAGATGTTTTAATATCCGACGCTTCGAAAATAAATTGAATTTATTATTTTTAATAAGGGAGAAACGAGATGAAGGTGCGAGAAATTATGACGGAGAATCCGGCGTGCGCGACCGCCGAAACCAATCTGGAGCAGGTAGCGCGAATGATGGTTGACAACGACTGCGGCTGTATCCCGATCGTTGACGGCGAAAATACGAAAAGACCGATTGGAATGTTGACCGACCGCGACATTACCGTCCGAACGGTCGCCGAAGGCAAAAATCCGCTCGATTTAACGGCGGGCGACGTAATGACGGAAGACGTTATAACCGTAACGCCCGAAGTGACTGTCGAAGACTGCGGCAATTTGATGGAAACCGAACAGCTCAGACGCGTCGCCGTCATAGACGAAAGCGGCGCGTGCGTCGGAATGGTCGCGCAAGCCGACATAGCTTTAAAAGGCAGCGAAAAACAAGCGGCTGATATTGTTCAGGAAGTTTCAAAATCGGCAGGCTAAGTCAATTACGAATTATCAATTACGAATTACGAATGTTGAAATGAGTTTCTCCACTCGTAATTCGTAATTGAACTGTAATTCGTCAGTGAAATTTTATAATTTGTTTTCCGCAATCATTTGCCGAAGTCTTCCGGGTAATAAATCAGCTCAACAATGTTTCCGCCGACGCCTTTTGTGTAAAACGAAGAAGTTCCGTCGCGGTGCGGTTTGATCGGGCGGTTTTCCTTTTCGGCGGCTTTTTGCAGTTCTTCCATAGTTTCGACTCTTAAAGCGATGTGCGCCGGATGTTTGGAATTCGGCGGAAGCAGAGCGATGCCGAAACCGCGAGCGTCGCGCACCATCGCCCAATCGTCGTAAAGAGTTTCGACCGAAAAACCCAAACGTTTGTATTCTTCGACATCGCGCTGCAAATCATCGGTTTTCACCGCTAGATGGTCAACTGTACCCGTAAAACGAAAATTTGTTTCTTCTGCCATTTTTCTATAAAAATCTCCTCGCTTTATATTTTAGAACTTACTTTGCCCGAGGCAAAGCCGCGCCGGGTTTTTGAGGATCGTTAAGCACAGGTAAAAAATAATTGATAACTGATGCTTAATAAATCAGATCTTAAAGCAAGTTATTTTCCTTTTTCCATTTTTCGCCGCGCAGTTCAATCTTTTCTTGCTTTGCGCAACAAGCGGCGTTTGCTGTAAATTTAGCTTTTATGAAAATAGCTTCGCTTCTACCCTCGGCTACCGAAATCGTGTGTGCTCTCGGTTTGAAGGAAAATCTCGTCGGCGTCACGCACGAATGCGATTTTCCCGAATCAATTGCCGGTAAGCCGCATTTGACCGCGAGCCGAATTTCACACGAAACGATGTCGAGCGCGGAAATTGACCACGCGGTTCGCTCGCAATTGGACGGACACGGTTCGATTTACGATTTGGACACAAAACAATTGGAAGAATTAAAACCCGATTTAATCCTCACGCAGGAGCTTTGCGAAGTTTGCGCCGTTTCGTACAAAACCGTGCAGAAAGCAGCGAGAATGTACGTCGCCGACGCGCGGGTCGTATCTTTGGAACCGAATACGATTGCCGATATTTTCGACAATATTTTAACAATCGGCGAATTAACGAATACGAGGGAAAAGGCTGAAACTGTTGTTGCGGAACTGCAAAATCGCCTCGATGAAGTCAGAAACAAAACCGCGAATATTGAAAAACGCCCGCGCGTTTTTATGCTCGAATGGCTGGAACCGCCGTTCGCGCCCGGACACTGGACGCCGGAACAGGTTGAAATCGCGGGCGGCGAATGTCTTTTGAGCGAGGCGGGCAAAAAGTCCGTCACGACAACTTACCGCGAAATTTACGAATCAAATCCCGAGATTATCGTGCTGGTTCCGTGCGGTTATTATACCGAAGATATTCTGCGGCAGTTGCCGAACACAGAATTCCCTGCTTATTTCAAGGAAATTCCGGCGTTTCGCAACAACGAAATCTGGGCTATGGACGCAAGCTCGTATTTTTCGCGCCCGGCGCCGCGCGTCGTTGACGGAGGCGAAATTTTAGCAAAGATTTTTCACCCGGAAATTTTCGGCGCGCCGGACGAAGCAGAAGCCGTTAAAGTGTCGAAAAATCTGATAAAATACGCCAATTGAGCCGATTTCGGCAAAACGCATTTATGAAATATTTCGCAGCGCTTTTTTGTTTAATTTTTCTCGTCTTTTCAGTTTTCGCGCAAAAAGCCGACGAAGTTTTGGCGACCGCCGCCGGGCAAACTTATACGGTAAAAAATCTGTCGCCGGAAACACAAAAGTTGCGCGCGGATTTGGCTGCTTCAATCGTTTCGCTTCGCAAAGAACTGCTTTCGCAAATGCTTGCCGAAGCGATGCTCGAAATCGAAGCGAAAACTAAAAATCAAACAATCGAAAAACTGCTCGGCGACGTAAAATCGAAAGTCGCCGCGCCGACCGACGCGCAAATTCAAGCTGTTTACGACGCGAATAAGGCGGCAATCGGCAATAAAACCTTAGCGGAAGTTCGACCG
Organism: Pyrinomonadaceae bacterium; assembly: GCA_036388895.1. GTDB lineage: Bacteria > Acidobacteriota > Blastocatellia > Pyrinomonadales > Pyrinomonadaceae > SXVE01. Next base: position 9,037 of record DASVQY010000019.1, read on the forward strand.
CAAATCGTTGCGTTTCTGCGCCGCGAACCGGAGCAGAAAGCCTTGCAAAGCTACGTCGAATCTTTGCAGCAAAAATATAAACCCGCGTTCGACAAAGACGTAAACGGCTCGAATTTGAAGCCGACCGACATTCTGGTAACTTTCAACGGAAACAAAACGATTACCGTTCAGCAGTTTGAAGAAAAAAACAAACTAGGGCTTTACGAGTATCGCGCGAATGTTTTCGATCAGACAAAAGCCGATTTGGAAAATACGGTTTTCTCGAATCTTCTCGAAGCTGAAGCGAAGTCTTTGAACATTGCTGTAAACGATTTGATCGCCCGCGAAATAACCGACAAAATGCGCGAGTTTTCCGACGAAGAGCGTTACGAATTGCAGAATGCTCTGAAAAATCGGCTTTACGCGAAATACAAAGTTGTTTTTTCGCTCGCCGAACCGGCGCCGGTTGTGCAGAACATTTCAGCCGACGACGATCCGGCACAGGGAAAAACGACTGCTCCGGTAACGGTCATAATGTTTTCGGATTTTCAATGTCCGGCGTGCGCGGCGACGCATCCGGTTTTGAAAAAGGTTTTAGCCGCATACGGCGACCGTGTTCGCTTCGTCGTGCGCGATTTCCCTTTGACGAACATTCACGAAAACGCTTTCAACGCCGCCGTCGCCGCTAATGCTGCTTATAAACAAGGCAAATTTTTTGAATATGCTGAAATTTTGTATAAAAATCAGAATGCATTAGATACAGCTTCGTTAAAAAAATACGCTGCCGATTTAGGTTTGAATGTGCAACAGTTTGAGATAGACTTTAACGACGGAAAAACTCGCGCGGAAGTTCGTAGAGATATGATTGACGGCGCAAGCTACGGCATCAACGGAACGCCGACCGTTTTCGTTAACGGCGTCAAAGTCAGGCAATTAAACGCCGAAAGTTTCCGCAGCGCGATTGAAAAAGCATTGAGAAAATAACGGATAGTTGCTAATTGACAGTTGATAGTTTTAAGAATTTTTACTATTAACCGTCAATTATCAACCATCAACTAAATTTATGCGCCTTTACTTTTTAATTTTTATCATTTCTATTGCCGCCGCCTGTAACGGAACGTCGAGCAAACCGAATGTTGTGAACATTAACGCTTCCAATAACACAAACTCAAATGCGGCGAACAGCGCGCCGAAAACAAACGCTTCCGTTCCGGTTTACACATACGAAATCGTCAAAACTTACCCGCACGACCCGAAAGCTTTTACGCAGGGTTTGGTTTTTCACAACGGTTTTTTGTATGAAGGAACCGGCGGAAGTCGAGCGCGCGGCGATAATTTTTTCTCGTCGCTGCGAAAAGTGGAACTGGACACCGGCAAGGTTTTGCAGAAAAACGATTTGGCTAACGAATACTTCGGCGAAGGCATTTCGATTCTCAACAATAAAATTTATCAATTGACCTGGCGCGAAAAAACCGGTTTCGTTTACGATTTGAACGATTTCAAATTATTAAAACAATTTTCCTACGCGGGCGAAGGCTGGGGTTTAACAAATGACGGCACAAACTTAATTTTGAGCGACGGAACGCATGTTATCCGCTTTATCAATCCCGAAACTTTTGAAGTCATCCGAACCGTAGCCGTTTTCGATGAAAAAGGGCGTCCTTTGATGGAATTGAACGAACTTGAATATATCAAAGGCGAAATTTGGGCGAACGTCTGGCAGGAAGGCGAAATCGTGCGAATTGAACCGAACACCGGAAAACTTCTCGGTCGAATTGATTTGACAAAGCTCGCCGACGAGCAGATGGAAAGCTCGAGAGACGCCGACGTGCTCAACGGAATCGCTTACGACGCGGCATCCGACCGCCTTTTCATCACCGGCAAAAAGTGGAACAAACTTTTTGAAATAAAAGTTAATCCGAAATAACAGGTCGAGTAAGAGATTGAAAATTAAAAACCGAAAATTAAACGTCAATATTTTATATTCAGCTGTTTTTCGGTTTAATAAAATTATTTTCACTTTCAATTACTTCTAATTTAGTAAGATCATTTTTGTTTTCCTCATAATCCGGCGGGAACAATTTTTCTTCAGCGGTGTCTAACTCAACAGACAATCGTTCCGTTTTGATAATCGGAACGATTCGGTTGGCGCCGTAAAAATGGAGGAAAATAGAAATGTTGGATCAATTAATCGAATCGAGAAATCACGCAGAAGAAAACGCCAAACGCGGCGGTTTTTTGCTGGCGACATTTTTTCTGGCGGCGACGGTGCTTTCGAGCGGAGTTTTGTGGAGCCTTTTCGCCAAAGACATCGCGATGAACGCGAACAATTTGGAGCTTTCCGAATTAATCGCACCGATTCCGGCTGCCGCAAACGAAGCGCCGGAACCGTTACAAAAACAAGAAAAAACAGCGTCGCGGCAAACATCGAAAAATACGATTGTCACGCGGCAAAACAATATGGCGCGAATTGACGAAGCGCAGCCCGCGCCGAATGAAATTTCCGTAACGCCGAACACAGAAAAAGCTCGACCGGCAGGCGACTTTAAAGTTTCAAACGAAGCGGAATTGGATATTCAAGGCTCACAATCGGTTATTTCAGAGCGTAGCGGCGGTGAAAACGAAATAGGAATTAAATATAATCCGCCGTCGCAGTCGAAAATCGTTGAAAAACCCGCTCCTCCGCCCCCGCCGCCCGCGATAAAAAAGAAAGAAGAAGAAAAAACCTTGGAAAGACCGAAAATTATAACTTCGGAAGGCGTAATCAACGGCAAAGCGAAATTTTTGCCGAAGCCCGTGTATTCCAGCGCCGCAATTGCCATCAATGCCAAAGGCGATGTCAGCGTTCAAGTGACAATTGACGAAGAAGGAAACGTTATCTCGGCAAAAGCGTTAAACGGACATCCTCTGCTCAGAGATTCGGCGGAAAAAGCGGCTCGAAGCGCAAAGTTCAGCCCGACTTTTCTCGGCAAACAGCCGGTCAAAGTTACCGGAATAATTTTGTACAAGTTTTCAAAAAACTAGAACGAAAGATTCGTGCAAAGCAAAAGCCTTTAACTTTGATTTTTTAATTTCAAAGTTAAAGGCTTTTGCTTTGCGGTCATAATTTAACATTTAGTTAATATTTAACGAAGATTGATTTGTGGAAAACCTGAGGCTTTATGTGTTTCTTAGGGCAAAAAGAAGTATGCATAAAGTTATTGTCTATCACACGATTAGTGCGCCTGATGTTCCGCTGCCGGCGAATATTGACGTTTCGCCCGAACGGTTTGAAACGCATCTGAAATGGCTGGCGAAACGACCGAATCGGGTTGCACCGATAAAGAATTTGCTGAAAGTTCCAGCGGCGAAAAATCTCATCTCCATCACGTTCGATGACGGTTACAAAGATAATTTGACAATTGCTCTGCCGCTTCTCGAAAAATACAACCTTCCGGCAACGATTTTTGTCACGGCTGGTTTCATCAATCAAAACGGGTATTTAACCGGCGATGACTTGAAAATTCTGGCGACGCACCCGCTCATTACCATCGGCTCGCACGGATTGTGGCACCGGCATTTAACAAAACTTCCGCACAGCGAAGCTCGTCACGAATTAACCGCCTCGAAAAAAATACTTGAGGAAACGACCAATCAAACGGTTGATTTACTGGCTTATCCGTACGGCGACTGCAATTCGGCGATAGAAAAATTGAGCGAAGAGTGCGGATACAGCGCGGCGTGGTCGGTCTGGAACGGCGAAAACACCGCGTATTCTTTATGGAGAGTTCCTTTAGGGAGAAACGATAATTTATTGCGGTTTATCGCCAAAGTTTCGCCCGTGTATTTTCCCGTTAAAAAAATCGTAAAACCGCCAATGATTGAAACGCAGTCGGTCATTGAAAAAACCGAAGCGCTCGGGAGCACTTGAAAACATTTTCCAGATAAACGCTATGAAAATATTATTTTACAATCACACGGGGAAAGTCAGCGGCGCGGAAAGAATTTTGCTGCTCGCTCTCAAAAAAATAAACCGCAACAGGTTTGAGCCGCTCGTCGTCTGCCCGGCGTCGGACACTTTGGCTGAAGAAGTCGGCAAACTTGGAATATCTTGTAAATCTCTCGACCGTTTAGAAGCCCGGTTTACGTTTCGCGTTGATTTTCTGCTGAAATATCTTTTTTCGTTTTATCAAACGATAAAACAATTGCGCCGCGAAATTCTCGCTGAAAATCCCAATTTGATTCACGCCAACAGCGTTCGGGCGGGACTTGTCGCGTCGGCGGCGAGCGTCGGAACACCGGTTCCCGTTTTCTGGCATTTGCACGACGAAATGCCGCGTCATCCTTTGAGCACGGCGATTCGCTGGTTTGTCGCTTTTTCTTCGCGAACGCATTTGATTTCGACTTGCCGGAAAGTCGCCGACAGCTTTCGCGGCACGATTCTTCGCTTTTTCGGCAAACGCATTCCGCTACGAATCGTCGAAAACGCCATCGAAATCGAAAAGTTCGCGCCCGATCCGCGAAACCGTCAAAGAATTAGAGAAGAACTGAATCTCAGCGAAGATGAATTCGTCATTGGAATAGTCGGACTGATTACGCCGCGAAAAGGACAGCTCGGATTGATTCGTGCTTACGCACAAGCGCAAAAAGAAATGCCTGCTTCCGCTTTGTTGATTGTCGGCGCGCCGATGTTTAACGACGACGAGCTTTATCTGAAAGAACTGGAAAAATGCGTCGAAAGCTGCAATCTCGAAAATCGCGTCCGATTTCTCGGCTTGCGAAAAGATGTCGCCGCGATTATGCAGTCGCTCGATGTTTTGGTGATCAATTCCAAAAGCGAGGCGCTGGTAATCGTCGCAATCGAGGCGATGGCGTGCGGCACGCCCATAATCGCGACGACGGTCGGCGGCATAAAGGAAATGATCGAGCATCAGGTAAACGGCTGGCTCATTCCGTTCGGCGACGAGCGTCTTCTTTACGAAGCCCTGGTTTCGCTCAGCCGCCAGCCGGAATTGCGCCGCAAATTCTCCGAAAACGGGAGAAAAATCGTCGAATCAAGATTGCACGCCGACCGTTTTATAAAAGAATTAGAAGATTTTTTCTCGGAATACGGACTCGAATCAGACGAGAAAGGCAAATTAGTTTTAGTCGAGCAGTGAGTTCGAGCGGCAATATTTAAGGATTTTGTGCCGAAAATTCGGAAAATTTGAACGAAATTCTTCGCCGCTCGATTTACAAAGTTTTTGAGGCGAAGTTTTCGAGACTTCATTCTGCGCGCCGCATTCAACAGCAACTAAAATTCAGGAGTTAACAGAAAGCTAAATCCGGGGTGAAATTGGCAGAAAATATTTTTATGATTAGATCAATATCAAACTTCAGACAAATTGACCATTCTCATAAAGTTGAAGATTTTGCATCGCCTCTTCATACCGAACGGCTTTCTGCCGAACCGATTCGAGTTGTTCGCATCGCGCATTCGAGTTTGACGCCGGCTCTGCGCGGTCGCGAGCGGGCGCTGGCGCGTTGTTTTCCGAACGTCGAAATGGAAGTAATCACGCCGCCGCGATGGCGCGAAGCGGAAGTCGAAGTCGAAGCCGAACCGGACGAGTACTTTCCGGTGAGAATCGCGCCGACTTTTTTATCCAAGCACATACAGCTTTTCACTTATGATCCGCGACCGATTGTCGAAGTATTCAAAAGACACAAGCCGCACATCATTGATATGAATCACGAGCCGTACAGCGTGCCCTGCGCCGAAGTTCTGACCTTGCGCCGGTTGTTTGCACCGCAAGCTCGCGTCGTTATGCAAACGGCGCAAAATATCTTGAAGAAATATCCGTTCCCCTTTTCTGCAATGGAAAAACGTGCTTTCCGGCAAATTTCGGCGGCTTATATGTGCAGCGAAACAGTTCGCGAGGTTCTGGAGATAAAAGGTCTTAAAAAACCGATGAAAATCGCGCCGTTCGGAGTTGATTTGGATTTGTTCAAACCGGCGCTCGACCGAATTCCGAACGAAACGTTTACCGTCGGTTACATCGGGCGCTTGCTGCCGGCAAAGGGATTGCACGTTTTGATTGACTCACTCGCGCAAATCAAAAACGAAAAATGGCGTTTATTAATCGTCGGCGACGGACCGGAAAGAGCCGAAATCGGTAATCGCATAGCTGTACACGAATTGCAGGACAGATGCAAATTCGTCGGAGCGGTTCCTTATGACGAAACTCCCGCGTATTTTCAAAAAATAGACGCTCTGATTATTCCGACTATAACGACGAAAACCATTCGCGAACAGTTCGGACGCGTGATCGTCGAAGCGATGGCTTGCTGTGTTCCGGTCATCGGCTCGAGCTGCGGAGCCATTCCCGAAGTCATCTCCGACGCTGGAATCGTCGTGCCGGAAAACGATCCGGCAACGCTTGCCCAAAAATTACAAAAGCTTATAAACGATAAAGATTTACAAAACGAACTGGCAAAAGCCGGAAGAGCGCGAGTCGAAAAACATTATACGTGGGAGAAAGTTGCCGAACAGATTTATTCGGTTTATCTCGAAGTTCTTAAAAACAGCAAAGAATATAAAGCTGATTTAAGTTACAGCACTCAACATTGATTATTATGTCGGAATGGAAACTGCTATCTGAAGAAGAAGCGAAACAACAGTGGGACGAGCAATTAATAAAGTTTGAAGACTGCTCGCCGTATCAAACTTTCGGTTGGGGACAATATCATAAAGCGCTGGGCTGGCAGCCGCTTCATTATGTTGCCGAAGCCGCAAACGGCGAAATTTCAGCGATGTTTTTAGGTTTACTGCGCCGCTATCCGCTCGGAACAGGCTTGCTGTGGTGCGCCGGCGGACCGATCGGAGACGTAGAAACCTGGGGTGAAAATTTGCCGAAAACCGTTCTCAAAACCGCCGAACTGAAACGGCTTTATCTTCGTTTTCGCTGCGACCGCGAGCGAGACGTGCAGACGGTTTTGCTCCTCAATTATCAAAAATGGTTTCGTTCTCTATGCACAATCACTTCAAGTCTCAGTATGGAGCTTGACCTTTCCGCCGGCGAAGAAGCGCTTTTATCTAAATTTTCGCGCAATTGGCGCAGAAACTTAAAAGCAGCGAAGGAAAACAATCTCGTTATCAAACAATGCACCAGCCCGGACGCGGAAGAACTCGGCGCGGTTTACCGGGAAATGGAGCAGCGCAAAAATTTACCGCCGCAGTTTTCCGCGGAAAAACTTAGAAATCTTTTTGCCGCCGCCGATTCAAATTTAATTTTTTTTCGCTGCGAGGACGCTTTCGGCAATCTTTTATGTTTTCGGGGCTGTTTGAAAATCGGAAACAGAGCTTGTGATTATCTGGCGGCGACAACCGAGCGCGGCGTCGAGCAGCGCGCTTCATACCCGACTTTGCTGCATTTGTTAAATCATTGCAGAGCCGATGGCGTGCGTTTTTATGATCTGGGCGGAATTGATCCGTGGGAAAATCCGGGCGTTTACAGATTCAAAAAGGAAACTGGCGCGAGAGAAATCGAATTTCTGGGCGAGTGGGATTGGGCGAGCAGCCAGTGGCTGCGGATTCTCGGCAATCTGGCGATTTGGCAAAAACAAAAAATAAAAAAAGTCGAATCTCATCTTGTTTCGCCGAACAGCAAACGCGAATCTTCGGCTGATTCTTCAAAGATGAAGCTCGGTTATAATTCAGCACCAAACGTTTGATTTTTTGAGCGTTTGGGATTAATCAAGCGGCAAAGACAAGAAAGAGATTACGATTGATTGAGCCGGTAAATTCCAATTCGACCTGATATTGCAACTCTGATTGCGAAAGTGCCTTATAAAGATATAGAGAAATATGAAACGAAGCGTCAAACTCGTTTTTTCCACAAACGTTTTATTTTTGCTGTTCAGCGTTATCACCAGCCTTCTCAGCGCCTGGGCGTTGAAACCTGAAGGGCGCGGCAATCTCGTTATCATTACGATGTGGACGTTTGTTTTTTCTTCCGTCGGCACTTTCGGATTGCCGTACGCGCATCGCTACTGGGCGGCGAATCAACCGGAATGGAACAGGAAGATTTTTTCCAACACGATAATTTTCACCGCTCTTTCCGGGTTTGCGATGATTTGCCTCGCATGGTTTATCACGCCTTTATTGACCGGCGACAAAAGCAACGAAGTAATTTGGCTGGCGCGGATTTTTGCGCTGAACATTCCCGTTATTTTGTTCAACGAAATGCTGCGGGGACAGCTCGAAGGAGCGCGACTTTTCGGTTGGCTCGGAATCGCTCGCCTTTCGTTTATTTCCACTCAAGCCGTCGGCAATTTAGTTTTTTACTGTCTGGGAATTCTGACTTTAGAAAACGCTCTTTTGATAATCGTTCTCGCACAAATCATCTGTGCATTTTTGATGCTTCGCGCGCTCTGGCGTGAATTACAGCCGCGTTGGGACTACGATTGGAGCGTTTTACGCCGTGAAATCAGCTATGGCTTGCGCTCGTATCCGGGAATACTCACCGAAATCACCGTCTGGCGGCTCGATCAAATGATTTTAGCGATTTTCGCCACGAGCGCGACCGTCGGACTTTACACTGTTGCCGTCGCGATTGCAGAGATAACGGCAACTTTGGCATCGTCAGTCGCCGACGCGCTGCTTCCCGAAGTGGCTTCTTCGACCGACGCGAACGGCTCGGCATTACTGATGGGCAAAACTCTGCGCTTAACTGTTTACGCGCAAATCATCGTTTTAATTCCGCTATGGATCGCCGCACCGTTTATCTTGCGGGTGATTTACGGCGAAGCATTTGTCGAGGCGGCGGGAGCGATGCGTTTATTGTTGGTAGCTTCGATTGCCTGGAGCTCGGCGCTGATTGTTATCAGTGGTTTGAACGGTTTGGGACGTCCGGGTTTCAGCACTGTCGCTCGCCTTTGTTCCGGCGCGATTACAATCGTAAGCTTATTTTATTTATTGCCGCGCTGGGGAATGAACGGCGCTGCCGTTTCATCACTGCTCGGATACAGCACGATGTTTGCTGTCGCTTTGTTTTGTTTGCTGCGAAAGCAAAACATCTCATTTTGGGAATTCATTCGTCCGCGCCGCGACGACATTTCTTTCGAAAAAATCAAATCCTTTTTTATTTCGCCTCAGCGGTTGCAGGAAACTTAAAAAAGCCTTTTTCTGACTGAAGAATTCGCGCTCAAAGCCACTGAAATAAGCAGGAAGAACAAGATGTCCGTATCAAATATTCTGTTCAAATTGTTCACCTTGTTCTAATTTTCTTTTTTCAATACTCTAAATTGAATTATGCTTTAAGCGCCAACGTTCAAAACTTTGCGAATAAAATCCTCGATGTCCATATCGTAAAGCGGAACGTCGAAATGCGATTTCAAATCGTCGTATTTCATTCCGTCGAGCAAAATCGGCTCGTCCGACTTGATTGTATGTTTCGGAATAATAGCGAAATTTCCGGCGATTTTATCTTTTACCGCGAGAAAATCCTGTCCGGTTAAAAGTCCGGCAACGGCGACATCGCCGCCGAAATATGTATTCGGAACTGCCATAACGTGCAAGGTGGAACCGATTAAAGCGTTCAGTTTTTCGATCTGCTCGCGCAAAATCGGCGCGAACATTTCGCCCGTTAAAATCGTGCCGTATAGAGATTCAGGATTAAAAAAAGGATTTTCGGTTTTCAGTTTTAGGTTTTTCGGAACGATTGCCAACTCGTGCGTTCTAACATTCTTCGGGTTGATTAAAGATGAAGTATTTGTTGAGACGATTGGTTTTGCCGCTTTTTCGAGTTTTTTCAAAAGACTTTCAAACGAATTGGTAAACGAGCGAATCATTCCGACGCCGTCTTCGATTTGCGGATAATTGCCGTAATGCCCGCGCGAAGGAATTTTCGCGCCCGCTTTGATGTAAATCTCGTCGCCGAGAAAAGCGAAAGTTACGCCCAAATCTTTTCTGAATTCTTTTTGCAGTTTTTCGACTTCTTTTATCGTGCGTCGGCAAAATTCCGGCGTCACGCGCGTTAATCTCTCGTCGGTGTTATAACGCGTCAAAGCGACGGGAACAATCGCCGCCGAAACGACTTTCGGATGATGCGCCGCCAAATCGCGCAGCGTTTTTTCCAGAATCGCGCCGTCATTAATTTCGGGACACAAAACGATTTGCGCGTGAATTTCGATGTCATTTTCTAAAAGGCGTTCGAGCTTGTCGGAAATGTCGGCGCGTTTTTCATCAACTCCGAGCAAGTATGCGCGAGTCTTTAAATCTGTCGCGTGAATCGAAACATACTGCGGCGAAAGACGCTGTTCGACGATGCGCCGCATTTCGTCTTCGGTCACCGAACTTAAAGTCGTGTAATTTCCGTAAAGAAATGAAAGCCGAACATCTTCGTCGCGCACGAAAAGCGAAGCTCTGGCGGTTTCGGGATTTCCCTTGCAAAAACAAAAAAGACATTCGTTAGCGCATTGACGCGGCACGATTTGCTCGAACATCAAACCGAAATCCTCGCCTTCTTCGCGTTCGAGCTCGACTTCCCAGGTTTCGCCGTTCGCTTTTTTAACGACGAATTCCAATTCGGTTTCGCCCGCCGTTTGAAAGCGAAAATCGAGATAATCGCGCACGCCGCGACCGTTGACGCGAACGATTCGGTCGTTAATTTCAAGTCCGAGTTCTTCCGCCAGACTGTCGGGCGCGACTTCGGAAATCAAAACTCCCGGACGGCGCAACTGCGTAACTGCGGGCGTAACTGCAAATTCGTACATAATACTAAAAATTAAACAACGTTAGTGTAGATTTATTGACAAAGGGTTGGCAAGTTTTTAATCTATTACCATCCCGCAAATACTTTTCCCTCAAAGTATTTGTTTTTGTAGGAATCAAGGCATTTCTGCGAAAAGCAGTCCTTACAATCAAAATATGGCTACATCGGAAAAGAAAAACATTTTGCTGGCGGAAGACGATTCTTCAATGCGGCGTTTTGTCGAAATCATTCTTCAGCAAGCCGGTTACGAAGTTTTGACTGCTGAAGACGGATTGCAGGCGATGCAGGTCGCGTTTGAAAACAATATCGACGCCATTGTCGCCGATGCGATTATGCCGCATCTTTCCGGTTATGATTTGTGCCGGATGATGCGCGGCAACGACGGGAAAAAAGATGTGCCGCTGATAATTTTAAGCGGTCTCGCTCAGGAAAATCAGACCGAATCCGACTGCTTAGCCGATGTTTATTTAGTCAAGGACGCAAATCTCAAAGAAAAACTTATCTCCACTTTACAGAGTTTTTTTTAAGTTTCAGGGTTTTACGTTCGCACGTTATTCGAGCGAGCTTACCGAATATGTAAATGCCTAAATAATCAAAGAACAAATCTCCCCAATCGAACGTGCGCCCGCTAACGTAAATTTGTGAAATCTCTTCTACGGTAACAATCGTTAAAACCGCGACATTTCCGAGCAAAAATTTTATAAGCCCGAAATTTATTTCCCGCGCATCGAAAATCGAATTAAACAAAAAGGAAAAAATTCCCGCGAGCAGAAAATGCCCGATTTTGTCTCCGAACGGAACGAAGCCGACAAACTCGAGCAAATATGCGGTTCCGTTTCGGTTTGCCAGAAAAATGATAACCGCAAGAATGAAAATGTAAACGTAAAGCGCAATCTTCATTCCCGCGGTTATTTTCAAAATATTCAAAATATAATTGACTTTTCCTTAACTTCCGGCGCTCATCGCACCGCTCAAAACCGAATCGAGCGGGGTGTATTCAAGATTTTGCGAAGTCGCGACTGCTTCATAAGTCAGTTTTCCGGCGTAAGTATTAACGCCTTCTTTCAAACCTTCGTCTTCGGCGATTGCCCGTTCAAAACCTTTGTTAGCCAGAGCCAAAGCATACGGCAAAGTCGCATTCGTCAGCGCAAACGTCGAAGTACGCGGAACCGCGCCCGGCATATTCGCCACGCAGTAATGCAAAACGCCTTCTTCGTAATAAGTCGGATTCGAGTGCGTCGTCGCGTGCGTCGTTTCAAAACATCCGCCCTGGTCAACCGCAACGTCCACTAAAACCGCGCCGTTCGGAATGTCTTTGAGCATATCGCGCGTGACAAGCTTCGGAGCAGCCGCGCCGACCACGAGAACGCCGCCGATAACCAGATCAGCGCGTGAAATCGCGTCGTGAATCGCGTAGCGCGAAGATGCGAGCGTTTGAACTTTCGACAGGAAAATATCGTCGAGCTGGCGCAAACGGTCGAGATTGATGTCAATAATCGTGACGTGCGCGCCCAAGCCGACAGCCATTTTTGCCGCTTCCGTTCCAACGACGCCGCCGCCGATAATAACGACATTCGCCGCCGGAACGCCCGGAACGCCGCCGAGCAGAATTCCGCGCCCGCCGTTCATTTTCTCCAGATAAGTCGCTCCGACCTGAACCGACATTCTGCCAGCAACTTCCGACATCGGCGTCAAAAGCGGCAGCGTTCCCTTTTTATCGGTTATCGTTTCATACGCCACGCCGGTAACTTTTCTTTCGAGAAGCTGTTTGGTTAATTCAAATTCCGGCGCTAAGTGCAGATACGTGAAAAGCAATTGATTTTCGCGCATACGCGGATACTCCGGCGCAATCGGCTCTTTGACCTTGACGATCATATCGCCTGTCTGCCAGACTTCGTCGGCGGTTTCGAGTATTTCGCCGCCCGCGTTTACATATTGCTCGTCCGAAAAGCCTGAACCTTCGCCCGCCGACCTTTGCACATAAACCGTGTGACCGGCGTTAACCAAAGCGTTGACGCCCGCAGGCGTTAATCCAACGCGGTATTCATTATCCTTAATTTCCTTCGGTAATCCGATTTTCATTTAAAAATTCTCCAAGATTATTTTTTTTATAAGCAATGTACTTTTAATTTTACGTTGTTTTTGTTGATTGTAAAAAGGTATCAACCCTGTTTTTGATATTTTTAGGCGTAATCAATAATTTTTGTAGTTCAAAATAAAATAAAAGCTGCACGGACTCCGAATCCTTGCAGCTTTTATTTCAATTTAAATTTCGACTAAATCAATTTGAGCTCGCTGGAGTTTGCCCGAGTAATCAATGTAGAGCGATTTCCATTCCGAGAAAATATCTAAAACCTGAGTTCCTGCTTCGCGGTGTCCGTTTCCGGTAGCTTTTGTTCCGCCGAACGGCAAGTGAACTTCCGCGCCGATTGTCGCCGAATTGACGTAGCAAATTCCCGTATAAAGTTCCTGCATCGCGTAAAACGATTGATTTACGTCCTGCGTGTAAATCGCCGAAGACAAACCGTATTTCACGTCGTTTACGATGTCAATCGCTTCGTCGAGCGTCGAAAACGGAATGACGCTCGTCACGGGACCGAAAATTTCTTCCTGACCGATTCGCATTTTCGGAGCAACGTCGGTGAAAACAGTCGGCTCGATGTAATAACCGTTTTTATAGTCACCTTTCGTCAGACGGTTTCCGCCGCAGGCAAGCGTCGCTTTGTCTTCTTTTTGACCGATTTCGATATAACCGAGGATTTTCTCCATTGCGGCTTGATTGATAACCGGACCGACTTCGGTTTTTTCGTCCAAACCATTTCCGACTTTTAATTTCTTGGCTTTTTCAACTAATTTTTCCGTGAATTTTTTGTAGATTTTTTTGTGGACGACAAGCCGCGAGGAAGCCGTACAGCGCTGTCCTGAAGTTCCAAACGCGCCCCAAAGCGAACCTTCAACAGCGTTTTCAAGGTCGGCGTCGTCCATTACGATAATAGCGTTTTTACCGCCCATTTCCAGACTGACAATTTTGTTCAAATTCGCGCACTGCTCGGCGATGACTCTTCCTGTGTCGGTCGAGCCTGTAAACGAAATCAAACGAACGTCGCCGTGATTTACGATCGGCGGTCCGACCTTTCCGCCGTCGCCGTTGATGAGATTGACGACGCCAGCCGGAATTCCCGCTTCTTCGCACGCTTTGACCAGATTCAAAGCCGAGAGCGGAACGTCTTCGCCGGATTTGATGACGACCGTGTTTCCGCAGACGAGCGCCGGAATCAATTTCCAGCTCGGAATCGCCATCGGAAAATTAAACGGCGTGATCAAACCGCATATTCCGACGGGTTGGCGCACGCACATCGCGAACTTATTCGGCATTTCCGCCGGCGTGGTAAATCCGTGAAGACGACGACCTTCGCCCGCCGTGAAATACGTGCAGTCAATCGCTTCCTGAACGTCGCCGCCCGCTTCTTTCAAAACTTTGCCCATTTCACGCGTCATATCGCGTGTATAAGTTTCCTTGTTTTGTTCGAGGATCCGAGCCAGACGGAAAAGAATTTCAGCCCGTTTCGGCGCCGGCGTTCGACGCCAGCGAGTCGCGGCGGATTTTGCCGCTTCGACCGCGCGATTGACGTCTTCTTCGTTTGAATCGGCGAAACGCCCGACGACATCGTTCGTATCCGCCGGATTTATGTTCTCAAAATATTCGCCGGACGCGCTCGGCGTCCATTCGCCGCCGATATAATTATTATAAACGGCTGTCTTAGTTGTTTTTTTCGCTTTTGTTTCTGTCGCTTTTGTTGGATTTGCCATAATTTTTAGTCCATAGTCCAATGAAAAAAGCCCAATGTCAAGCCGTTTACGGACTTTAGAGATTGGACTTTAAATCTTGGATATTTGTTTTATTGAACAGTAAACTGCACGATTTTTAATTGCGGCACCTGTCCTCTTCCGACGCTCATAACGTGCATAACGACGGCATCTCCGGTTTTAAGATTTTTCGCAACTTCGTTAAAAGTTTTCAAATCCGTAACCGCGACGCGGTTGACGCGCTGAATAACGTCGCCTTCATTAAGCGCGTCCGAACCGTTCGACATTTTCACGTCGGCAAGGTAGCTGGTCGGATTTATATCTTTCACGACAACGCCTTTTTGACCTTCGAGTTTAGAGGTCGCGGCGAGCATCGGCGTCAATTCGACCAGCGTTAAACCGAATGGCTTGGATTCTTCTTTAACTCCGCCGACGGGCAATTTGCGGCGCGACTCATCGGCGCTTGCCGTTTGATTAGCTGTTGGTCGTTCGGCAAGCCTGACCATCGCTGTTCTGCGTTCCATATTCGCGCCTACCTCGCGCATAAATACGAGATTGACCGATTCGTCCGGGCGTGTCGAAGCGATTTTACTGATTAAATCCTGCGCGTTCAGCACTTTTTGCCCGTTATACTCGGTAATTACGTCGCCAACCTGCAAGCCGGCTTTGGCGGCGGCACTTTGCGAATCGGGCAAATCGGTAATAATCGCGCCCGCCGCATCTCCTAAACCATAAACTTTAGCGTATTCCGCTTTTACCGAATCGAGAAGAACGCCGAAATAACCGCGCCGCACTTTGCCGTTTTGCAGTATTTGCCGGTAAACATAAGCCACTTCGTTCGACGGCAAAGCGAATCCGATGCCATTGTAATCGCCGGTCGAAGTAGCTATTTGCGAATTGACGCCGATAACTTCGCCGTCCATATTAACAAGCGGACCGCCGGAGTTTCCGCGATTAATCGCCGCGTCGGTCTGAATGAATTTTTGAAAAACATTGCCCGAAGGCGTTTCGCGCTTGGTTTGCGAAATGATACCCGCCGTCACGGTTCGCGCCAAACCGAACGGCGATCCGATTGCCAGAACCCAATCACCGACCCGCGCTTTTTCCGAGTTTCCAAGCTTGACGAACGGCAAATCCTTACCGGTTTCGATTTTTAACACCGCGATATCAGTCAACCTGTCAGTGCCGATCACCTTCGCTACGTACTCCTCGCCAGAATCGAGTCTGACCGTAATGCGCGAAGAATCTTCGACGACGTGCGCGTTCGTCAAAATGTAGCCGGATTTATCAACTATAAATCCGCTGCCGACCGAAGAGCTCGGACGGCGCGGCAATTGGCGAAGAAAATCCAGAATATCATCAGCGCCTTCCGAAGGTTTCTCGCCTTTCGCCGTTATTTCCGGCATTTTGCCTTTTGTATCAATGTTGACGACAGCCGGTTCGACGATTTTGGCGACCTCGGCGAACGAAGCCGAAAGTTTTTCGGGAGAAGTCGTCGAATTTCTCAGCGTTTCGGTTGTGGGATTATTCTGAGCATACGTCGGCGCTCCGAGCAGCAGACAAGAAAAAACAAAAGCCGCGCCGTAAAAATTCACTTTTTTCAAAACAGATTTTTTTTGTTGTTCGTACATAAATCGCTTCTCCCTAAAAATCTCCGTCAGTGTAATTTGTAGTTTCGAGTATACCAAAATCGAATTACCAGTTGTAAACAGTTTTTTAATGGCGAATAACGAAAAGTGTATGAGGAATTGAAAACCGAAATTTCTTTCATCAATCATTCGTCACTCACAATTCATCAATATTTTCATCACGCCTTTTTCGCCTGCGAGCTGCATTGCTTTGACGCCTTCGGAAAGCGGCAATTCTTCGCTTATCAAATCCTCGACTTTAACCTCTCCGCTCGCTAAGAGTTCAACCGCCGGAGCGAAACGCCCGCAGCGCGAACCGATAACAGTTATTTCATCAACGACGACGCGCCACATTTCGAGATTCGCTTTGCCTTGAAAAGTTGACTTCAAAACCAGCTTGCCGCGCGGTTTGATTAAATCCAGAGCCGTCGCAAAACCAGATTCGCTTCCGCTCGCCTCGACGACGACATCAAAACGCCGATTCAGTTTCGGCATCGCGTCACTTAACAGAACGCCTCTGATACTACGTTTTTCCGCAATTGAAAGTTTTTCGATGTGCTTCCCGATTAAAACGATGTCAGATGTTTTCAGAGCCAGACTCATAGCGCACAACAAGCCCAATTTTCCGTCGCCGACGACCGCAATGCGCGTTTCGGGTGTGATTTCGACTTGTTCGGTGATGCCGAAAGCGGCGGCGAGCGGTTCGACAAAAACCGCTTGCTCGTTCGACACATTATGGGGAACTTCCAAAAGATTCGCGGTCGGCAAAGTCAAAAACTCGGCGTGTGCGCCGTCTCGCCCGTGAATTCCGAGAACGGTTCTGTTCGGACAATGTCTCGAATCGCCTTTCGCGCACAGATCGCAAACGCCGCAGCCGGCGTTTATCTCGCCGACAACGCGCTTGCCGATTAATTCCGGTTTATCAACGGCTTTTTCGACGATGCCGACAAACTCGTGTCCGATTGTGCCGGAAAATCCCGCGTAGCCGCGCACGATTTCCAAATCCGTATTGCAGATTCCCGATTTCAACACGCGAACGACCGCTTCGTTTTCTTTTTCAGGCACTGAAATTCCGGCGAGTTTTAATTGATTTTTCGTAAATCTAAGCGCCAGCATATTTTCATTTAACATTTAACATTAATTATTTATCAAGCGGGTTCGCGAAGTGATAAATGCCAATTGACAGATGTTAAATAAACTTTATTCCGTGTAATAAACTTTTAAGTCTCGTTCGGAGGTAATCAGCCATTGACCGTTGATTTTTTTCAATTGAAGCTGCGATTGAACTTTGCCCGCCGAATAACTCGCGTCGCCTTCAAAAACCCATTCTTTGTCGAAAACGGCGGTCGCGCTTTCGCCCGAAGCGTCTGTCGTGACGTTTAAATTACTGATATTCATTTCAATCGAATCGTAATTGCCGAAAGCGCGTTGTTTGTCGGCACGAATCGCGCTCGAGCTGACGCCGCGCCGATTGTAGTAATCAACCGTCGGCGCGTATAGATTCATATAAGCGTTGATATTGCGCGATTGGGTCAGAGAAACCCATGAATTTACGCGGCTGGAAACTTCTTTTTTCACCTGTTCGGCGTCAACTTTCGGCGGCGCGGAATTTACGTTCGTGTTGACAGCGTTCGAGTTAACATCATTTTTCGGCGTCGCAATCGGCGAAGGCGAAGTTTTGACGTTTGATTTGACGTTGGCGTTCGTGTTGACGACCGGATTGTTCGCGGCTGTATTTTTAACCACATCGCCGGAATTGTTTCTCAAATAAAGCCATGCGCCGATTCCGCCGACTCCGAGCAAAAAAAGCGTGCCAAGCGCCGCTAATATTACAAGAAGAAAAGTTTTTGATTTTTTCGGCGGCGCGGTTTGTTGCGGCGGAAGGCGAGTTGTCTGATTTTGCCCCCAATTCGGCGCGGATGTTTCCGATTGAACGGTCGGCAGCGGTTCTACTTGTTTCGGCGCGACGATTGTTTCGGTTTCGCCGAAAGCGACGGTCGGCGGCGCTTCAATCGAATCTTCGGCGAGCGGCGTTCCGTCCTGCAAACAAAACCTAAGCGTGTCGTCGGTATAGCGCGTCTGGCAATTCGGGCAATATTTCATAATCTCTCAATCCAAGTTTCGCTGTAATAATAAACCGCTTTTGGTTTATTAGTAAATTCAGAAACTAGATGCTAGATGCTAGATGTTGGATGTCAGTGAAGATGCTAAATGCCAGGTTAAAAGAAAATCCGGCGTTTCAATCGTATTGCTTGCAATCTTTATCTGCTTGGCGCTTAATCACTAATATCTAGAATCTGACACCTAGCATCTAGCATCTGACATCTCCCTTCCGCATCTGACACCTACTCTAATAATTTACTTTTCCCGCTCGTCTATCTATACTTTGACAAACCGACATAATTACAAAAATTATAGAAAATGAAAATAAAAAGTGAAAAAATGGTGTTTCAAATTAATCAAAAATTTATTGTAGCAATTTTAATCTCCGCATTTGCCGTTTTCGGATTGGCTTGTCAAAGTCAAAAAGCGCCGGAACCAGCGCCGAAACCAACAACAAAAGGCGAGGGCGGAACATCGCCGATTGATGCTTATAAAAAACTCTATGCCGCCGTAAAATCCAAGCAAACCGAAGCGATCAGAGATGTTTTGTCGGAAAAAACAATCGGATTCGCGCAATTTGCTTCGGAAAGACAGAATCAGCCGTTTGAAAAAGTTCTCGAAAACGGCTTTACAATGACGACTTTTTCCGAAACGCTGCCGGAAATGCGCGACGAACGTGTCAAAGGCGATTCGGGCGCGCTCGAAGTCTGGAATTCAAAAGAATCGCGATGGGAAGATTTGCCGTTTATAAAAGAAGACGGCAGCTGGCGACTTGCCATCGGCGATCTTTTCTCAGGAAGTTTTGAATCGCCCGGCAAAGGTATGGCGCAGATCGAATCGGAAGCTTCAAACCAAATGAACAAAATGGTGCCGATAACGCCCAAAGGCGTCAGCAATTCCGCCATCAGCAAGCAGCCGAATCTCGCCGGTCCGAACGCGAAAACAAGCACCGAGAAGAAATGATAAAACCCGCAGCGATTGCCGAAATTTTATCTCTTTACAAAAAACACGGCTGGAATTTGCGCCGCGTTTTGCTTTCCGACGGATTGCGCGTGACGATTACGGACTCGCTTCAGGATTTGTTCGGCGGAGCGGAGATAGTTTCCTCGCAATTGAATGCCTTGTGGTTTTCGCGCACATCGAAAAACGAAAATGAGGCGTGGGAATTGCGCCGTTTGTCGGATGCGCCGTACGCGCTGGTCGAAGTTTTTGAAAAAGACGTCGTCGACGAAGAGCGCGAAGAAATATTGCGCGCAACCGAACAGAGAATGCAAGATATTAATGCTTAGAGCTTCTCATTTTACGCCGGTTCGAGGTAAACTGAAGCACAAATAAACAGCCGCAAAAATCGCAGAAATCACGAAAAAGCATTTTACAATGATTCTTTTTTGAGTTTTTTGTATCTTTTTGCGGCTGTCGTTGCTGCTGCGGCAATTCATTCCGTCTTAGACGGCAAATTTTACGCAACAAATCGCCGGAAAACTTTCGTATTCGTCTGTTAGTGCATCCGTTGGGACGCAAACGACATCAAAAAACTTTGCTTGACAAGAATTTGAGTCAGGCGCAAACTATCTGTGTTGAAAATGACGATTAAAGATTTCGGAGCGCCGGTCGAGAAAGTTTGGGAAGGCTTGCGCACCGTAACAAAAAAAATGATTGTCGGCGCGCTGCAAGCTGGTAGCGGAAACATGCCGATTCACGCTCAAACGCAAAAATTCTCATACGACACGCAATCCGATTGGGAGCTTTCCCGTTTATTGACGGCTTTGGACGAACAGTTGAAAGACGCGGAAATTTGCCGGGACACTGAA
>DASVQY010000020.1:0-159767 GCA_036388895.1 Pyrinomonadaceae bacterium
ATCAGGTATTTGCAGAGTTAGAAGATTTTCCTGTTGGGCATAGCAGAATTTTCCTGAGGAAGAGGTTAATTCAAACTTAGCATGCCAATTAGAAGTAAAAGTAGTTAAATTTCTTGTCTCATAAACCACCCTTTTTGAGACATTTTTTCTCACTTTCTTAAAATATCTTGGCGTTCGTCCGCAACTGCAACTAAATAAATGCCAGTTGGAATTTAGCTGAAATTGATAAGATTGATCTCGCATTCTGGCGGACCAACAAGGTTTTCCGCTCCGACAAAAAGTTGACTTTTTATTTTTTTTATTCAATTTGCTTTCCCGCTTAGAAAGCAAAATTCCATCGCTAACTCGGTCATAACTTAGAGTAACTCATGAAAAAAACAATTTTACTTCTAACATCATTAATGCTTTTTTCGCTGGTAGTTTTCGGGCAAAAGGCAACAAAAGTTGAAATCAAAGCGGATGACTCACCCTATGATGGCGGAACACTTTATGTCACCGTCGGCGGAAAGAAACGCAAAATTGCCGATAATGCAAAGGATGTTTGGATCATCAATCAAGGAAATGAGGTAGTTTATTCATTCGGTGAAATGAGTCGCGGTTTTGAGGGCGAAGGGGAATCGCTCAATCTATACAACGTCAAAACAGGTAAAACCCGTCAGATTATGGCTGAATATACTTTTGTCACCGGATTGTCCGAGGTGAAATTGAGTACTGGTGCGAATGTGCTTTTGGTCAGTATGGGAGATGGAGGTTTAGGGGGTTCATATTTTGCCGTCGTCGATCCCAAACGCGGAGAGCTTTTTGACGAGCATCTAGCCGAACTGATCGAAGTCAAAGGCGATAAAATCCGTCTGGCTTATTACAAACAAGACGATTGGGATGCCATCAATCAAGAAAGAGATTGGGAGGATCTTAAAGGTCAAAGCGCATTTGCCAAACCAACCAAAGTTAAGCCGGAAAAAACTCAAACTTTTGATCTCAATGAAATTCTTAAAAATAAAGTGATGGTCAACAAAACCAATGAGGAACTCGGCAAAGAACATGTCAGAAAATACAGCAGTTTAACCATTTATCGGTGGCGACCAAAAGATCAAGCCCCGGGCAAAGAATATTTTTTGATGGGAGTAATTAAAGACGTTCCGAAAACAATTTCGCCGCTTCGCACTTCGCTGGAATTATTGTTTGCCGATACGACGGCAGCCGAGAAACAAGACGGTTGGGAATCCGCCGTATTCAGAATGAAGTTTGAAGGCGTGATTTTGAAAGCGGGCGTTGCCACCATTAAATTCTCGCAGCCAGAGGAAAAGATGAAAATGCTTTCTTTCGCGCCGAAAATGTTTCTCGAAGCGGTGGAAAGAACCGCTAAACAATTTCCAAACGTCAAAACGGTTAAGATTTGTGAAGTCGGCGGAACCACACTTGCTTTTGACGCCACTCCGCAAATTCCGAAATGCGCGGCAAATTAAAGTTTGAAAATTAAAAGTGTCTCGAAAACGACCCTTTTTGAGACAATATAAACAGTTTATTAAACTATCTGTGATGTCTTCCGCTTAAATTTGCGACAACAGCAACTAATTCAGCAGGTTCAACTGGTTTTGGAAGATGAATCTGAAATCCAGCTCGCAGCACTTTCATCCGATCTTCAACTCTTGCGTATGCCGTAAGGGCTGCTGCCGGAATCGTTCCTCCTTGTTCAGCAGATAATGCTCTAACCTTTTTAATCAAAGAGTATCCATCCTCTCCAGGCATTCCCAAATCGCTTAATAATATGTCCGGACGCAACTCTTGTATTAAATTTAACGCAGCGGCAGCTGAATCAGCCGCTGTAACCTTTGCTCCGCATTTTTCGAGTACAGCCCTGACAAGTCTTCGCCCGTCTCCTTCATCATCAACAACCAAAACGTGCAGACCTTCTAATTCCGGCGTACATTCAAAAGGCACATCTCTGTTGCTAGTCGGATGCTCGCGTTCTTTGCTTTCCTCAGGTGATACTTCCACAGAGCGTAAACTAATCAGCGGCAGCTTTACCGTAAAGGTCGAGCCGCTTCCTTCACCACCGCTTTCCACTTCGACAGTGCCTCCGTGCATTTCTACCAAATGGCGGACAATTGCTAAACCAAGTCCCAAACCGCCGTGTTGTCGGGTAGTGGCTGAATCGGCTTGCCGAAAGCGTTCAAAAATAAACGGCATAACTTTTGGTGAAATGCCAATTCCTGTATCTGACACAATGATTTCTATATGAGAGTTTATGCGTTCCAAGCGGATCTGAACGCGACCCCCTTTAGGCGTAAATTTTACAGCGTTGGAGAGAAGATTCCAGACAATCTGCTGCAAGCGATTACGATCACCGGAAATCATACTGCTGCCGGAATCAAGCACTCGTTGCAGACGAATTTCTTTTGCCTGCGCCGCTGGCAAAACGGATTCAACCGCCGCTTCAATTACCGAAGAAAGTTCAAGAGGTTGCGTTTCAAGCTTTAATTTTCCAGAGATGATTCGTGACACGTCTAGAATGTCATCAATAAGTTGTGATTGAATGCGCGCATTGCGCCGAATGGTTTCTACTGCCCGCACTCTGATTTCTTCATCTGTCTTGGTATCGCTTAACATCGTTGACCAACCAAGAATTGCATTCAGCGGTGTTCGCAATTCGTGCGATAGCGTGGCGAGAAACTCATCTTTGGCACGATTAGCCTGTTCTGCATCCCGACGGGCTTGCACCTGTTCGGTAATATCAAATCCGTGAGCGAAGATGCCCGAAACAGAGCCGTTCGCTTCCAAAATCGGCTGGTAGACAAAATCCACGAAACGATTTTCCAGAGGAGCATCCGGTTCCCACTGAAGCTGGACAGAAAGTTCACGACCGATAAACGGTTCGCCGGTTTGAAAGACATTGTCGAGTATCTCGAAAAAGCCTTGTCCCTCAATCTCAGGCAAAGCCTCTCGAACGGGTTTTCCGATCACATCGCGGTGACCGATAAGCTGTAGATATGCCGGATTCGTCAGTTCAAAGATATGTTCCGGTCCCTTTAGAGTAGCGACAAACGCGGGCGCTTTGGTGAAAAGATAGGCGAGCTTTGAGCGTTCTGCTTCTAATTGTTCGAGCAATCTTTCGCGATCTTGTTCCGCTTGTTTACGGTCGGTGATGTTGTTAAAAAGTACGGCAACTTTTCTGCTTTCCTGCCCGCCGACGCGGAATGCGTTAACATCGAACCAGCGTCCCATTGCTTGCGAACCTTCTACAGCACGAACCGGTTCGCCTGTCGTGGCTACTTTGCCGTACAGCTGGTACCAGCGTTCTTCAAAATTAGGAACTAATTGACTGATTGGCGTACCGCGTAAAGCCTCGTCTGCCGGAATTCCGGTTAATTTCTCGAACGCCGGGTTGATTTCTAAAAAGCGGTAATCAACCGGCTCGCCCGCTTGGTTAAACAACACTTCAATTATACAAAAACCTTCATCTATTGAATTAAAAAGGGTGCGATAACGCTCGTCACTTGCCTCTAATTCTTGCTTGGTTCGTTTAATATCCGTTATCTCACGGGCAATTTTGGAAGCTCCAATAATCTTTCCATTTGCATTCTTAATAGGCGAAATGGTCAGTGAGATGTCAATAAGTTTTCCGCCTTTCGTTATACGAACAGTTTCATAATGTTCAATACGTTCACCATTTTTGATTCTTTCGAGAATAGCGGGCTCTTCATTATAATGGTCAGGAGGAATAAGTATTAAAATGGGCTTTCCGATCACCTCCTCGGCTTTGTAACCGAAGATTCTCTCAGCGCCTTTGTTCCAACTTGTTATTATTCCTTCCAGCGTTTTACTGATAATCGCGTCATCAGCAGAATCAATAATTGCAGCTAACCAATACGGCGCAATTTCATCAGATAGTGTTGTCTTTATACCTCTCTTTTCCGACTGATTTTTAGATGCCTTCCCTTGTTCGTTATCTTTTGTCATTAGTTTCAAAATAATAATTGCAAATCAAGTTTTCAACAAATCCGACAATGAGTAAAGCAATGAAGTGTTTATTGAAGGTAACAATATTGATAATCTATCGAACAACCGTTTATAAAGGGGTATTATGCCAATGATGGGAAACTAAAGAATTTGCCTATTTGAAAGTTAGAGAACTAGTTGAAGACAGAGAAGCCTAATCCAATATGAGAGTTTTGAAAGTTCTGGAAGATGCTAATTAAAGATTTGCTTGATGAAAACAAACTTCTAATTTGTATTGTTCTCCAAGTAAATAGCTTTTAATTAAACAAAATTGATAGAATCAAGTTAAATCAGTCTCAGAAACGCCCCTTTTTGACACATTTTTTTCCGCACAATAAATAAAAATTAAAACCTAATAAAACACAGCTTTCTGACGCTACTTTGTGTCATAAGTCATGTCATAACTAAAATCCCAAAAACGTTCGTGTTTTGAATTATGAGACAGTTTTTTAAGCCCTGTTTTTAAGCTTCAAAATAACTGTTTTTCAGTATCAAATAAAAGGCATTCATTAATATACCGTAATTGAGCAATAACTGATTGCGCTGGTAATTTCCTTGCCTAAATATATTAAATTCTAGTAAAGTTTAATTAGCTCAAAGCCTCACGGGCTCCTTTATCCTTAAACAGATAATAAACAGTTAATCTCATTAACATTGTGTGCTTAGAGTGTAAATAAACCCTAAATCCATAAATTTAGTACTTACAATTATGAATAAATTATTCTTCAATAAAGGATTGAGCAGATTTGTGCTGTTAATTGTACTCATTTTTAGCAGCAGCGTTCTGGCAAACAGTGCGACATTTACCGTAACTAAAATCGTTGATACAAATGACGGAACTTGTAATACCGATTGCTCCCTGCGTGAAGCGGTCGCGGCGGCGAATACAGCTGTAACCGATGATGTTATCGAGTTCGATCCCGCACTGTTCGGTTCAGCTCAAACCATAAAGCTAGACGGCGAGGAACTCCGCCTGTTCGCCAATTTCGGCGGTCTGACCATAAACGGCACCGGAGCAAATTTGCTGACGATTGACGGCGATAATCGATCCCGCATTTTTCTGTTTTTTCAAATGCCGTTGTGACAATTAACAACGTAACTATTACCAGAGGAAACGGAACGGGACAAAGTATTACCGCTTTGTCGGGACGCGGCGGCGCAATATTTAATAACGACGGCAATTTAACATTAAACAGGTCAGTGATTAGAGATAATAGTACAACACACGGCGGGGGCTTTTTAGTCTCGGTGGCGTTTTAACCATCATTGATTCTACTTTCTTCAATAATTCGACCAATGGCAACGGGTGCGGCGGCGCCATTTGTTATAGCGGTTCAAAAAATTCGACTATAACGAATTCAACAATCAGCAATAACTCGGGCGGCGACGTCGGCGGAATCGCTAATTATGGCGGAACAATCTCTTTGACTAACGTCACAATTGCCGGTAACGCGGGGTTTAGCACTGGCGGCGTTTACAACAGTCTCGGAGCAACAATCGAAGCATGCAACACAATTATTGCCGATAATACCGCGCCCGTTACTACTCCGCCTACGACATCACCCGATTTTCAAGGAGTTTTAAGTTCTCAAGGTTATAATCTGATTGAAAGTACAGAAAGAACGACGATAACCGGCAATACTACAGGTAATTTTCTCGGGCAGGATCCCCAACTAATGCCGCTCGGCAATTACGGCGGACCAACTCAAACGCATGCTCTCCGATTAACCAGTCCGGCAATCGATAAAGGAAACAGTTTCGGAGTAACTACTGACCAGCGCGCACAACCGCGCCCCTTTGATAATCCGAACATTCCCAATGCGACGGGTAGCGATGGTACAGATATAGGTGCTTTTGAAAGACAAAATTTAGATAAAGCCTACAGTACATTATTCGACTTTGACGGAGATGGTAAATCCGACTTTTCTATCTTTCGTCCTTCTCTTGGAGAATGGTGGTATTACAGAAGTTCAGACGGTAACAATCGTGCTTTTCAATTCGGGACGGCAACGGATGTAATGACGCCGGGTGATTATACCGGAGATGGTAAAACTGATGTTGCTTTTTACCGGAATGGAATTTGGTATATTTTACGTAGTGAAGATTTCAGTTATTACGCTTTTCCTTTCGGACTAGCATATGATATTCCGGCTCCGGCTGATTACGATGGCGATGGCCACACAGATGCCGCAGTTTTTCGATCATCAGAGAATAAATTCTATGTTCTCAAATCAACCGGAGGCGTTGTCACTCAAGTGCTGCTAAGTGCAGGTACTGGAGCGGTTCCGGTTTCGGCTGATTATAACGGCGATGGTAAAGCCGATTTCGCACTCTTCAGCGCTTCGAGTAAAAAGTATATAATATGGGCCATCGGCGGGGTTACATTATTGGTACAGGATCCGCAAAAATCTGTTCCTATGGATTTTGACGGCGATGGCAAAATGGATATGGGCTTTTATGATCCGCAGACGGGAAGGTGGTATATTTCCCGCTTCGGAGGCTCCCGTGCTTACAGCGCGCTATTTGGCGATCCCGGTGATATTCCAGCACCTGCAGATTATGACGGCGACGGTAAAATGGATTTAGCCGTTTATCGACCATCAACGGGAACATGGTGGTATGCAGCCAGTTCGGAGGGCAGACAGCACAGAGCAGTACAGTTTGGTATAAGTACGGATAAGCCTGTACCCGCTGCATTTGTCCGTTGATATTAGGAAAAAAGGTCGTAAGGAAAAAACTTACGGCTTTTTTTATCGGTTCAATTTTATCTGTTCTTTATCGCTGTAACTTTTATTTGGTTGCTCAAGCAGCGGGAAAAGATAAATGCGCTCGTTCCGTTCGTGAATAAAGCTCACTTGAATTGAAAAAAACTAACACTTGTTTATCAAAGCCTGCCTGAGCATCTTAGGCAGACTTTTTTGTTTGTAAATATCATAAATCATTGAACCGCAAAATTTGATTAAAAGCATCTTCAAAGGTGTTAGGAATAATTCCAAAGTCCTTACCTTCAACTTTTCCATTTTCATTTGCCCAATTCCTAAATCGATCCTGACCACCGGTGCCAGGTTCTACATAAACGATAAAAGCTTGAGTTTGTGATAAAGGTCCCCAGATATGTTCATCGTTTTGTTGTAAGCATTGAACGCCACAATTGTAACGATTTTGGCATTAAGTAGTAATTCTTTGCTTCGCTCTTTCTGATCGTTAAGAAAATAAGTAATTAAGCTCGGATGTTTATCGGGTTGATAACGGCAAATTTGCGGAAAGTAATGCCGCTTCCGCGCTGGCTCAAATGACGTAAGAATATTTTTAGGATTCCTTAAATGATACACGCCAACATTGCCGCCAATGTTAGCATCTCCACTAAAAATAAGACCTGTTTCAAATCCCTGAAAAATATCCTGAGGTAAAACAAACTGGCAGCCTCCATGCGGATAACAGATTTCAATTAATTGATTATCATTTAGATTGACCAGATCATCCTCAATGTCATAGTGAGTAATCCCTTTTACTACTGAAAACACATTGCTAAACTTAAAAGCTTCCTCGAGAAGACGTTCGTAATTCAAGGTAACGGCAGCGCCCGACCAATTATTAGTTTTTAATTGTTGAGAGATTTTTCCTGCCAGCTTTGAATAAAGACTATTCGGTGTAAGTTTGTATCTGCTGAAGAAAATTGCCAGTTCGCGATCACGAGAAAGGTCAAATTGTCTTTGGTCCTCAATATTATTTAAAGCTTCCATTGCCTCTTCAAACGTATGATTATCTTGATCAAGAAACAGCCTTTCTACGTCGAGAGGAAGCGTTTTCCAGTACTTGAGCCCAAGTGCAACTTTCAACTTAAAATAAAGTTTATTTCCTAAAGGAGGTAAATAATCACGAAGATCCTTTGCATCCGAACCATAACTCGCGCCAGCTCCAAATAAAAAAACGTGCTCCGGGTTAACAGGTACTTTTTTATATAATTGGTATGAAAGATTGGAGAGCGCCTTATACTCGGGTATTTCATTTTCATCCCAATAATCACCGATAGGATGCCAAACCATTTTGTTACTCTCGGTATCTAAGTTGTAGTAACCGCGAATTTGCAATCGGGATGACAAAGGCGTAGGGACAGATCCGTCTCCCATAATAGGGGCAATATTAAGAGCACTACCGTCGAGAATGCACCATAGATTCGGCGTATCGGTTTCGGTGTTTGCTAGTGGTCCTTCCTCGGGTATATAGGTTTGCGAACCTTCATGAAGTCTTATTGGTTCGTAAGGACCTTCGGCGCGCAGTCGAGTAACAAGGTACCACTCAGAGTCATTTATTCTGCCTATCATATAACTTGCTGTTTTAATTCTTTTTTAATTGAATTTAGGCGGCTTCATTTTTCGACTATTCCCGTTTTAATGAATCCGTTTCCCTTCTTTCTTGTTTCTAGAGGTTACTGTTGTTCTTTTAACGGCAAAGTAACATTTAAAGATTAATTTTGTAAATTAAAATTTAACCAAACAAAAAGAGCAGTTTTGGTAGCTGCTCTTTTAATATGTCAGGTATTCGTTTTATATAGCTTTTAGTTTTTCCTGTTCTGTCAGTTGTCAGCCTCGGGTTTGGTTAAAGTTTTGACAACGTGCGTGACGACTCCGAGGATCTTGAACAATTCAAAGCCGGCGACGTTTTCCAAAACCTTTCCGTTCGAAGCGACAAGCCGCAAACCAACAGCTTTTGATCTGATTTTCGAATATTTCGTAATCGGAAAGCCGTGAAAGCTTTTACACAAAACCAAATCCGATGAATTCGGCTTCTGATCAACAGCAACGACAGCCAGATCGCCATTTTCGATAATCTCGTAAGAATCGCCGTTAATGCGGACATAAAGAACCTTTTCGGTTTCACGCGCCTCATAATCGTCAAGGCATATCCGCTCAATAGTGTCGAATTCGGCGGCGGCTTGATGTAATTTATCGGTTTTTTTGCCGCCTCCCGTTTTGCAAATAATTCCAAGCCGCGACGAATGCGACCGCCGCGCTGTCTTCGGTCGAGATTCGAGTTGAGGAAAATAAAATTCATTTCAAGCTCCTCATCTCGGGTGCAAACAAACTTGAGCGATTTGAAATTCATCAGAACGACGTACACATTGCCGATTTTTTTCTCTCGAAGCTGTTTCATCTCGCACCTTCCGTTTGAACGTGTTCGAGAATGCTTCTGAATTTGACGAGCCAGAGTTTAACGGCTTCGTCTTCGACCGTTTCGATTTCAGCCGAAAGCATATCAATGATTTTCCGCTGATTGTCAGGCGTAATGCCGCCGAATGCGATGCGCAGACGGTTGATGCGATCAATGGTTTTACCGGCTTCGGTTGCAGTGCTTTGATTTTTCATTATCTCGCATCTCCGAAAAGAACGGTTAAAATGAGAAGCTCAATCGCCGACAGCAACAGAAGCGCCGACTAAGTTTGTTGAAAATAATTGGAAATCGTTTGTTGTTCGTTGTATTCTGTTCATTGTGAAATGATTCTCCTTAAATTTTAGGGTTGAATTAGAAAGGCTTAGGTGAGCGCTGCGAACGCTTTCCTAAGCCTTTTGTTTTTAGCGGGTCCGCTCGATGTAAAGCGTCACGAGGCGAGATGCGGCGCGATGTCGGCACGGATAGCCCTGTTCAAACGCTTTGCACTGGCACGTTCCGTTTGCCGTATAAACCTGATTACTCGTATCCGACATGATCAAAAGGCTTTTTGAATCGTGGTTATAAGTCATGTACGGGTTCGTTTCGATCTCGGCTGTAGCTTTGCGATGGCGCTGATCCAGCGTTTTCCGTTCGGGCTGTTTGGATCGATTTTAGCGATTGCTTCGGCGCCTATTGCGCCTAAGACTTCTTTATTTACTTCGGTTGCAATGTTCATTTTTAATCCGTCCTTTTGTTTATTGATTGAATTATTCAATGCTTTTTTCGCTTTGACGTAAAATTATTTTTGAGGTATTTTTTATTCGTGGAGAAGACTTTTTTAACAACGAAAGAAGCCGCTGAAGAATTAGGTTTATCTATTCGAGCAGTTCAGAAAATGATTGAGAGTAAAAGGCTAAAAGCTGATCTCATCGGACGTGATTATTTAATTCCGATTGAGGCTTTAAATAACATTGAGCGAAAAAGTAAAGCAGGCAGACCGCCGAAAGTAAAACAGGAATCCGCTCAAGACGAAAGCTGATAAAATAGAAAAAGCGGAATCGTTTTAGCTTTTATAGGCAATAAATTTCGGGCAAAAGTAAATATATTTTCATGAAAGACGAATTGGAAAAATGTTTCGAATTTATTCTCGAACTCGATAAACTTAAAGCCGTTCAGAGAAAAGTAAAACCGCTTGGACTCGAAAGATATGAAAATTCAGCCGAACACAGTTGGCACCTTTCGGTAGCGGCTCTGATTTTTGCAAAATTTGCGAATGAACCCATCAATATCGAAAAAGTTGTCAAAATGCTGCTTGTTCACGATATCGGAGAAATAGATGCAAACGACGTATTTTTCTTTGATGTAACGGGCAGAGTAGATGCTAGGGAAAAAGAATTGCGGGCAATAGAGAGAATTTTCGGGATTTTGCCTGACGAAATGGAAAAAGAGTTGTTTGAATATTGGAATGAATTTGAAAACGGACAAACAGCTGAGGCTAAATTCGCCCGTGCGATTGATCGCTTAATGCCGGTTCTGCAAAATCTTTACAACAATAAACAAAGCTGGATTGAAAATAATGTGACGAAAGAGCAAATTTTGACCAAGACAGCTTACATTGGCGAGGGCAGCGAAATCGTATGGGAAACGATTGCTGAGAAAATAAATCTCGCCTTTGAATAAAAGATTATAAAGAATTCGCAAATTATGAAAAATATGAAGAAAATGACGCTTTAGAAAACATTTTCTCCGGGGCAATAAAGTAAAAGCTGAAAATTAAGCCATGGAAATACCAAGCCGCGAATTGCAGGAAAGAGTGTTCGGATACTACACCGAGGAATTGCCGCCTGAAGGATCTGTGAAGGCGAAAGTTTACGCAGCTGTGAACGAAGATTTGACTGATGAGCAAATCGAAATATTAGCGCAAACATTTAAGCGTATGAGTGACGTGATAAAGGAAAAAGTAATTAAACGGATCATCGAAAAAAAGGTGAGTGGAAATTAAAAAAGCCCTCGGTTCTCCTAAAACCAAAGGCTCTGTTGTTTGATAACTGAATACCAATCTTACAAGGATAGTTTAGCAAGGCGAACTGCTTTTTCAAAGTTTTCTCTTCGGCAAAGCAGTTCGCCGCAATTTAACTTTTTTCGACCGAACGAATTTGATCGCTTTTTGACCACTCAAAATATAAAATCCGACATAAAATGATTCGTTAAAAATTGATTTTTGCCCTGCTAATATCGATATTTATTGATTATTAGAGATAGATAGAAAAAAGCTATTGGTGGAGCAGAGGGGGGTCGAACCCCTGACCTCAGCATTGCGAACGCTGCGCTCTGCCAAACTGAGCTACTGCCCCGAATCCGAACTTGATAATAAGAAGTCGTCGCCCGATGTGTCAAGTCTAAACCGAGCGGCAAAACCCCGCGAGGCTGGAAATTTACAGAAAGTAGAAGCTCAAAATCATTCTTTTCGAATTTTGCAGAAAATTTCTGAAATTACTGAATTGTCGCGGGCAGAAGAGACCCTTTCGGGTCGGAGGCGTAAGCATACCCGTTTTCGATTTTTCCGATAATGCCGTGAAAACTTATTTCGTCTCTGTCGAGCACGACTACAACGTCGCCCGGGCTGTAAGACTTTTCGTCTATCGGAAATTTAATAATTGTGGCGTTGCCGTTTTCCTGCGCGACCACTTCGTACTCAAAATTATCGGCGTTGTAACTGATTGTCTGGCAAAAACTTACTTCTGACATCTTTTCTCCTGCGAATCCTCGTAATATTTATTTTCTCTGTTGCCAAGTTTAGCTTTTCGTCGAAACAAAGTCCAAAGCGATTGCATCATGATCGGAAAGCGGAACGTTTTCGGCGTCGAAAAGATTTCCAATCGTTCGCGGCTTCGTTCCCGGAGCGTTTTCGATTCCTTTTCCCGCGAACCAATCGAGACGCGCTGAAACTCGCCCGCCGACGCGCCGCGCCGCCCAAAAGATAAACGGAAAGCACCATTCGGGCACCCAGTCGCGCAAATTCGTGTTTTTCTCGATGCTTTCGACGTGATAATGCAGCGTTCCGACACCGATTTCATTCAATTTTTTATAATCGTAACCGCGTTCTTCAAGCTCACGAAACAAGCTTTTTTCAAAGTATCGGTCCGGGTGCGGGTAATGTTTTTCGACAACCGTTTTAACGCCCATCAAAACGCGGCGAAAATAACCGGCAATCGCGCGGTTTGCGCTTTGCGCGTTATAAGTGGTCGTGTTCCAATCGCCGCCGATAACGGTCGGCAAAGTCGATAAAGTATCGAGATGGTCGAGAACGATTTTCATTTGCAAATGCCTGTGCTTTCTCGACGAATGCGCGTCCAGATGCAAGCTGACGGCGCGAAATTTTCCGATTGGATGCTCGATGTCGGCGATCAGCGCACGGAGATGTCCGAGCCGTTTTTCCTTGCCGAGCATTTTGTCCTTGCCGTTCGGAAGCGGAACGGCGTGAACGTTTTTTATCGGGTATTTTGAAAACAAAGCCAAACCGTGAAGCGAATTCGTGTTTTCGCCTGCGACGAATTCTTCGACGCCGCTTCCCTTTTGCAGCGCGATATACACGGGCGCGAAAGCGTAATTTAACTTTAACTTCCGCGCCAGATCACGCGCGACAAAACGATTTTCGCTGCGCGCCATTCCGTAGTCGAGTTCAGTCAAAAGCAGTAAATCTTTATTTTTCAAGTCAGGATGATTTTCGAGCGCGTGAACGATTCCCGCAAACCGGTTTCCGCGCTCGATGTTCCACGCCAGTGCTTTTATATAATCAGGTTTTTCGCTGACATCCGGCGCAAAGTTTTCCTGCACGACGGCTTTTAAAATGCGCTCAACTTCCGGTTTGATTTTACGGTAGACGGCGGATTTCTCGGTTTCTTCGATTGATTCAAACCTTAGAAGCTCGGGAAAGAATTCGTTTAATTGATGTTCTAAAATTTTCGGCGAATCAGTCTGCGAAAAACTTTCTGCGATCATAAAACTTTAGAATAGGCAATTCGATAAAAAAAGAAAAGAGCGCAAAAAAAGACCCGAAAAACAAAGAAGGACCGTAAGAAATTAAAATAGAAAATCATAAAACCTTTTAATTTCTTATGGTTCTTCAACTGGGCGCCGCTTTTTTTTAATCGTCGTAGCGCTCTTTTACCGGAGCGACAGCCAAAAAATCCTGCGTGATCCTTTCGGTGTAAATCTGCAAAAGCTCGCTGACGCGTTCCTGTTTCTGCGAGTAAAAAATCAATCCGACGTGTTTCGGTTTTTTAACTCGATAAACGATTTCCGCATCATCATAATGCGAAGTGTCGGGCTTTTCTTCTTTCGACAAGCAAAGCGCGATGCCCGCGTAATCCTGCCGCGTTTTCGCCGGTTTATACGGATTATTCTCGGTCGCCGTTTCGAGTTTCGCCCATTCGCGCCAGAGGCTGAAACCCGTTGCCTGTTCTAAAACGTTGGCGATATATGCGCCGCCGACGCGTGCCGCTACTTCTAAAAGGTAGAATTTACCGTCCGCAGCCGACTGTAAAAATTCGGCGTGCGCTATTCCGCGCTCGTATTTGAAGGCTTTCAGCAGCTTTTTATTTAATTTTTCGAGTTCCTTTCTTTCCTTCGATTTATAAGGCACGACCGATGTTGTGAAAACCCCGCCGTAATGCGAGACGTTGAATGGCGTCGTTCCGTAAACGCTGACGCCGCATAGCGCGATTTTGCCGTCTTCCACAACGGAATCTACGTGGTAAACCTTTCCATCGATAAACTCTTCGATTAAATACTGCGACGGATGATCGCGCCAGTTATTTCGGTTATCGAGATCGGTCAGGGTGCGCCAGACTTGCTCGTCGGTTTCGCATTTGCGGATGCCGAAAGCGTTCACTTCCGTGCGCGGCTTGATGATCCAGGGCGACGACGCTTTGTTTAAGAAACGGTTTATTTCTTCGTGATGAAATACCGGAGAGTATTCGGGACAAGGAATTCCGGCTTCGAAGGCGATGTTTCGCATCGCGAGTTTATCGCGGAAACGCAGAGCGTGCGAGCTTGTCATTCCGCCGAGCTGCAAATGCTCGCGAGCCTTCGCCGCCGTTAAAACGTCGAATTCGTCAAGCCCGACAATTCGGTCAATT
The DNA here is from genome assembly GCA_036388895.1 of Pyrinomonadaceae bacterium. Taxonomy (GTDB): domain Bacteria; phylum Acidobacteriota; class Blastocatellia; order Pyrinomonadales; family Pyrinomonadaceae; genus SXVE01. The sequence goes on from DASVQY010000020.1 coordinate 14,292, forward strand.
TTCTGGTTTCCGGCGAGATTCGTAATGGCACGCACGTAATCTTCTACCAAAGCATTGTTCGGAACCGTTTTAACAGCGCTCACACTCGTCCACGACCACGGTTCGTCGAGCAGTTTTTCGCGCGTGACGAGCGTCACGCGCCAGCCCGCTTCGTGACATTCTTCTAAAAATTCGTTGCCTTTATGTTCGCTGGCAATGCAAACAATATGATTTTTCATAAATACGTCGGTTTTAATTTTGGTCTTTGGTCTTTGGTTTTTGGTTTTTGATTTTTGATTTTTGGTTTAGTTCGGTTTTTCGTGATTTTAATTTCAACAAACATTGCTTATGAAAAGTTAAATACAAAAAACAAAAGAAAAAAAACCAAGACCAAAGACCAAAGACCAAAAATCAAAGACCAAAAACCAAAGTCCAAAACCTAAAAACTATCTTCTTCTAAGAAACGCGTCAAAACTCCAATCATTCGCTCCTTTCAGCAAAAAAGCGAGCGCGATAAAAAAATATAATAAAGCTAATTCCTGTTTGTTGAACGGATCGCGCAAATGAACGCCGAGCAATGCGGTAAGCATCGTGCAGATGATGAAAAAGCTGGAAATTCGCGTAAATAGTCCGAGCGCGAGAAATATTCCGCCGAGAAATTCGGCAAAAGCGGCAGACCAGGCGAAAAGACTCGGAAACGGAAAGCCCATCTGTTCGGTTCTGTCAATAAATCCCGCCGCGGGCGGAATTTTACCGAGCCCGTGACCGAACGCCAAAGCGACGCCCGTAAATATCCGTAAAAGCGTCAAGCCCGCGTTGGCGAGTGGCGAAAGACCGGACTCGCCGCCGAAAAGTAGCTGTTTCAACATTAAAGATTTTCTCCGATTTGATTTTGTTTTGAAGTAAAAGAATGGCACAATTTAACCGTAAAGACAACAAAACACGATTGTTTTGAAACTAAATAAAACAAATTATATTTAGCGGATTCACAACGCGGAAACGGAGTAGAAATGGGTGAAATAGATTTAGCGAACTTTGTTAGTCATCTGGTAATTTACATAGTCGTACTGCTGCTGGCAATTTCCGCTCACGAAGCCGGGCACGCGTGGATGTCCTATAAATACGGCGATGATACGGCATATCTGCTCGGTCGCGTGACGCTCAATCCGGTCAAGCACACGGACCCGATTGGAACGCTTTTGATTCCGATTATCTCTTTCACTTTTGGCGCAATGGGCGGCGCGCTTGGCTCGATTCCGCTAATCGGCTGGGGCAAACCGACACCTGTCAATCCGCGCAAATGGACGAAATACAAACAGGCGAACGTGATGGTTTCTATTGCGGGAATCGTCGCCAATATCATTTTGGCGCTTATCGGTTTCGTGATTTTTAAGTTTTTGCTGGAATACGGTGCCATTAACGCCTCTAATATTAATGACGGTTTGATAAAAACGTTCGTCATTTTTCTGCAAAACCTTATATTCCTGAACGTTTCGCTCGCCGTCTTTAACCTTCTGCCCTTTCCGCCGCTTGACGGAAGCAAGGTTCTCGGCACGTTTCTGCCGGAAAGCGCGCAGCCCGTTCTGACGATGCTCGAACAATACGGCTTTTTGATTTTGATGGCGCTGATTTACATCGGAGTCATCGGGTTTATTATGCGCCCTGTTTTTCAGGTCGTGCGCTATTTTTTGTTCACTCCTTTCTTTTAATTTATGAAAAAACGCATTTTCAGCGGCGCGCAGCCGACCGGAAATTTGCACATCGGCAATTATCTCGGCGCGCTGAAAAATTGGGTCACGCTTCAGGACGAATATGAGAATTTCTTCTGCATTGTCAATCTGCACGCCGTAACTTTGCCGCAAGACCCGACAATTTTGAAGCAGAAAACTCTCGATCTGGCGCGGATTTATTTGGCTTCGGGCATTGACCCGGAAAAATCAACGATTTTTATTCAATCGGACGTTTCCGAACACGCCGAACTCGCTTGGATTTTGTCGTGCATTACCAGGATGGGCGAGCTCGAACGAATGACGCAGTTCAAAGACAAAGGCAAAGGCAACAGCGAACGCGCCGGAGTCGGGCTTTTCACTTATCCGGTTTTGATGGCTTCCGACATCCTGCTTTATCAAACGGATTTAGTGCCGGTCGGGCAAGATCAAAAACAGCACCTCGAACTTTCGCGTGATTTAGCGGAAAGATTCAACCGCGATTTCGGTGAGACTTTCATCGTTCCCGAGCCATACATTCCGCCGCGCGGCGCGCGAATTCTGTCGCTGCAAGACCCGGAAAAGAAAATGTCGAAATCCGATGAAAACGCGAACGGCGCGATATTTTTGCTCGATGATGCCGATACCGTAACAAAGAAAATTAAACGCGCGGTCACCGACTCTGGAACCGATATAAAATTCGACGAGTCGCGTCCCGCAATCAATAATTTATTAACGATTTACCAGCTTTTGACCGGAGAAAGCACTGAAGAGTGCGAAGCGCATTTCGCCGGTAAGGGCTATGGACATTTCAAAACCGAACTCGCCGACGCGACAGTCGAATTCTTGAAGCCTTTTCAGGAAAAAGTTCGAGATTATACCGACGAAGAATTAAATAAAATTTTGAAAAACGGCGCAGAGAAAGCGCGGACGATTGCCCGCGAAACTTTAACAGATGTTTACGAAAAAATGGGAATTGTCGGCGCGACAAATTGATTTTTTCTAAATAATCAAAGTAAAAAAGTGCAAATGTAAATTTACATTCGCACTTTTTTATTGAATTGTGAAAATTTAGCAAAAATGAATTTGATTAATCTATACGGAAAATTTTCGAAAGCCGTTTAACGCATTAGCGCAAATACGGAGCGACGTTTTTTGCGATAGTTTTTATCTCTTTTTCGGTAAGTTTCAGTTGGCGAAACGCCTCCCAAGACTCACGCGGTTTCAGATTATTTTCGGTTGCCCCATCCGAACCGAAAAGTATTCGTTTGACACCGATTTGACGAATCAGCTTGACCATCCGATCAGAAGCTTCCGCCGGGTTCTCAGGATGAGCGTTCGATGCGACATCGAAATAAAGATTTCGCGTTCGCGGGTCTTTTTTTGCCGCCGCATAAGCCAGCACTTCAATGACCGAATATGCCTGTGGATCAACGTAACCCGGACCGGAGCTTGCCAAATGAGCAACCTGCACCGCAACGTCGGGAGCTAGAGAAAGCAGTTCCAGAAAACGGCGCGCCTGCTCAGGTCCATAAGGTCGTTGTTTAGAGATTGAAGCCCTCATATGAACCACAATCGCCATCCGATTTTTATTTGCCGCTTGAAAAACTTTCTTTAATTTTTCAAAATGCTCGGGATTTTCTAATTGCACATCAGAATTGCCGAAATGCATCTTGATTCCGCGACGGAGATTCGGATTTTTCGCGCAGCGGGCAATTTCATCAAGCGCGTAATCTTTGAGCGGATTGAAACCACAGAAGGCAATCAGTCTTTTCGGATAAAGAGCGGCTTGGGCGGCAGTCCAGTCATTTTCGGCTTTGACGCCCTCATATTCATTCGGCGGCTCAGATCCGGGTCTTCCCCAACGGTATCCGGTAGACAAAAGCACCGCTCGCTTAATGCCGGCTTGATCCAGCAATCCAATAAGGTCTTGAACCGTGATAATTTTAAAACCGGGCGATTGCAGCGCGGCATAAGCAGAGCTGAAAACATGCTGGTGATGGTCTGCCGCAGGCACGATTTGCCGAGAGCCGGAATCTGATCGAGCAGCCTGTTTTTCCTGGGCTTTAGTAACGGCAAAAGTCAGGAAAATCAATGAAAAAGCGTTAAGAATTATAAATATTTTTTTAATCATAAAGTGACTTCCAGAATCGTTTACAAATAAAAAAACACCGCAATTTCGCGATTTGTGACAATAATAATCGCTCAGGATTTCAATTCAGCTTGAACGAAGCAGCGTTTTCGATGATTTGTAAAAATTTTCTCTTGGACAATCGCAGAATTTGGTAGAAATGCGGGTTGGCGATATGATTAAAGAGTTATGCCGGAAAAAATCACCGTTTACGAAAAACCGACTTGAACGACTTGCCGCAATCTGGCACAGTTGTTTCGTGAAAACAACGTTGATTACGAACGCGTAAATTATTTCAATGAGCCGCTGACCGAAGAAAAACTTCGCGAGCTGCTGCGGAAAATGAATCTTTCGCCTTACGAAGTTTTACGAAAAAATGAAATCGTTTACAAAGAATCGAACTTTACGCCGGAAACTCCGCCGGATGAAATAGTGAAAATGATTGTCGAAAATCCGGCGCTTTTGCAGCGTCCGATTGTCGAAGTCGGCGAACGAGCGATTTTAGCCCGACCGTATGAAAAAGCGTTGGATTTATTAAACCTCGAAAAAGATTTTGAAAAATAAAATGTCGAAATTTGCGAAAACTCCGAAACTGCCTTATTACGCCGTTATTTTCACGACAATTAAAAGCGACGATCAGGAGGGTTACGCCCAGATGAACGCGCGGATGTTCGCCTTGGCGCAGCAGCAGAAAGGTTATATCGGCATCGAATCGGCGAGAGGCGAAATCGGGCTTTCGGTGACTTACTGGGAAACGCTGGAAGATATTGACAACTGGAAAAATCACGCCGATCATCTTTTAGCGCAGGAAAAAGGCTATTCGACTTGGTATCAGGCATTTGCCACCCGCGTCTGTCGGGTCGAACGCGATCATTTCTACGAACGAAAAGTATGAGCATAACAAACGGAAACGGACATAAGCCGAAGCCGAAAAACGTTTTAGGCGGAGAATTAAAGGTTTGCTGCACAAATCCTTTGACCGGATTTTATCGCGACGGATATTGCAAAACGGGGACGGAAGATCGCGGCAGTCATACGATTTGCGTGCGGGTGACCGGCGAATTTCTCGCATTTTCAAAATCTCGCGGCAACGACTTGTCAACGCCGCGACCGGAATATAACTTTCCGGGCTTAAAAGACGGCGACCAATGGTGTCTGGTCGCATTGCGCTGGCAGGAAGCTCTCGATGCAGGCTATGCGCCCGAAGTTATTTTAGAAGCGACTCACGAATCAGCGCTGCGGTACGTTCGGCTTGAAGATTTGCAAAAATACCAGGCGGAATAAATGAACACGATTGAGCATTTTCAGGAGCTTTTCATTTACAACGATTGGGCAAACCGGAAGATTATCGAATCGCTTGCGAAGAATTCGTCGGAAAAGGCGCTGGATATTCTGGCGCATTTGCTCGTCACGGAAAAAGAGTATTTTGAAAGACTTTTCGACAAAGATTCGACCGGTTTTGATTTCTGGCAAAAACTAAATTTAGAGGATTGCGAAAAACTGATAAATGAGATTTCAGAAAAATACAAAAGAGTTTTGGAGAGTCGCACCGAGGCAGATTTGAATTCGACGGCAAATTACAAAACCAGCGAAGGCGTCGCTTACACGAACACTCTGCGCGAGCTTTTAACGCACGTTCTTTTGCACTCTTCGATTCATCGGGGAAATATCATCGTCAAACTGCGCGAAGAAGGCTACGTCCCGCCAAAAATTGATTACGTAATTCATCTTAGAGAAAGACAATAAAAAATAACGGGTAAACCAAAAACCATAAACTAACTTTAGAAAAATTCCAGTATATTTTTTAATCGCTTTTGCGCCTTAGCGCATTTGCATTAAAATTCACTTGAATGGAACAAACAACCGAACAACTCGTTTTCGATTTTTACACCGAAACGCCGCATATTACAGCCGAGTCGCGCGACGAAATCAAGCTCGAGCTCGGCGAATTCGCCGGACCGCTCGATCTTCTGCTGTATCTCATCAAGCAGGAAAAAGCGAATATTTTCGATATTCCAATCGCCAAAATCACCGACGAATATTTGAAATACATACGGCTGATGAAAAAGCTGGACATTTCGCTCGCCGGTGATTTTCTCGTAATGGCGGCGGCTTTGATCGAGATAAAATCGAAAATGCTTCTGCCGCGCGAGATTACGAACGAAGACGAGGAAGAAATGGAAGACCCGCGCAAAGAATTGGTTGACCGTCTTTTGGAGTACGAAAAATTCAAATCGGCGGCGCAGATGCTTTACGAACGCTCGACAGTTGAACAAGCAGTTTTCCGGCGCGGAAAAACCGAATCGGACGAAACGAACGCGGAAACGAACGCGACGGTTTTCGATTTATTAACGGTTTTTCAAAAAATTCTCGCGCGTCACAAAGAAGAAATTCAACTGGAAATCGAACGCGAAGAAGTATCGCTGGCAGATATGCTGAAAACACTCAAAAAGCGAATTTACGAAACGAGTGAATTATATTTGCACGAGTTTTTCAGCGAGATGCACTCACGGCGTGAACTCGTCACGGCATTTATCGCCGTTCTGGAAATCGTTCGCACTGAAAACGTGAAATTGATACAAGACAAAACCTTCGCCGATATTATTTTGAAAAAAATTAACAGTAGAAGCAGGTAAGTTAATTCGATTTTTAATTTACATGACTGACGTTATTGAAATACCTCTAAGCAAGAAAAAGGCTGTTCTTTTATTAATTGGAGCCGTTACATTTGTATTACTTGGGCTATTATTTACACTAAATCCAGAATCTTTCATATCTTCACGTTATCGTAATCCAGAGATTATTAAAATAGCGGGAATTGCCTCTATATTATTTTTCGGATTATGTTCAGTTTTTATTACCAAAAAGTTGTTTGATACAAAAATAGGACTAAGAATTGACCAAAAAGGAATATTTGATAATTCAAACGCAACGAGTGTTGGGCTTATCGATTGGCAAGACATTAAGGAAATCAAGACTATACAGGTTGCCTCAACAAAATTTCTTGTAATAATGACTGATAAACCCGAAAAATATATTGAACGAGCAAAAAACATTATTTCGAAAAAGGCGATGAAAACGAATCATAAAATGTACGGTTCACCATTATCAATAACTTCGATCTCATTGAAAATTAGTTTTGATAATCTGGAAAAATGCTATTCAAACAGTTTATTGAAAGAAAATAATGTTTTATTTTGAATTTCCGTATTTCTACGATACAAGTCTCTTATGACGGAAACACAAGAAAAACAAACGCGCAGCCTCAGCGAAATCGTTTCAATTCTCGAAGCGTTGGTTTTTGTCGCCGATGAGCCGGTTACGATAAAAACTTTAGCGGAAGTGCTCGATGAAGACCGCGAAATCATCGAAGCGGCGGTCGAGGAATTGCGAGACGAATACGAACAGCGCGAAGGCGGCTTGCAATTGCGGCAAATCGCCGGCGGCTGGCAGATTTCGACGCGAACCGAATACCACGAAGAAATCCGCGCGTTTTTAAAGACTCGACCGTCTGCTAAACTTTCGCTCGCCGCTTTGGAAACTTTGTCCGTTATCGCTTACAAACAGCCCGTAACAGTTCCTGAAATTTTGGAAATTCGCGGCGTGCAATCCGCGTCGGCAATAAAAACTCTGCTCGATAAACGTTTGATCGTTGCAAAGGGTCGTAAAGAGACAGTCGGGCGACCGATGCAGTACGGAACGTCGAAGGATTTTTTAATTCAATTCGGCTTGAACGATTTGTCGGAACTGCCGAGCATCGAAGATTTCGAAGACCTCGTTCAATAAATATTCATCATTTATCAATTTAAAGCGCATTTACCGGCGAGCGATTTCGATAAAAATTTTCATTGCATTTGATTAATTGCCGGTAAATGATGAATGATAAATGATAAATGAAGGAACGATTGCAAAAACTTATCGCTCAAGCCGGAATCGCATCTCGTCGCGCCGCCGAAGAATTGATAAAAGCCGGTGAAGTTTCCGTTAACGGAGAAACCGCGCAGCTCGGCACAAAAGCCGACCCGGAAACCGACCACATCAAAGTTCACGGAAAATTGATTAACGCGAAACTCAAAAAACGCGAAAACGTTTATATTTTATTAAACAAGCCGAAAGGCTATCTTTCGAGCGTCGCCGACCCGGAAGGCAGAAAACTTGTCACCGATTTGGTCAAAAATTTCGGAAAAGTGCATCCCGTCGGGCGGCTCGACTTTAACACGGAAGGTTTGATTATTCTCACAAACGACGGCGAATTCACGAACAAAGTCGCATCGTCGAAAACTTTTGCCAAAGTTTACGAAGTAAAAGTGAAAGGCTTGCCTAACGAAAACGCCATCAACAAATTGCGTCGCGGAATTCGTTTAGAGGACGGCTTTAAAACCGCTCCGGCTGAAATTAAGGAATTAAAACACACTGAAAATAACGGGTGGTACGAAGTGACGCTTTACGAAGGTCACAACCAGCAGATTCGTAAAATGTTCGATGCCATCGGGCACTCGGTCGTAAAGCTTCGGCGCACGTCAATCGGGCACGTCAAAGACGAACACATTCCGGTCGGCGCTTACCGCGAATTGGACGAAGACGAAGTAAAGGAATTCTTAAATCCGAAGCCGAAAAAAGCTAAAGTTTCTGCTCCGCACGAAAATTCTACGACGCAGAATCGCAATTCCGACTCGCGCAAAAACCGCAGCGAAAGCAAAAAGCCGCGAGACCAGAAAAGAAGATAATTCTTACCGCAATAAGGAACGATGCTCGACCATTAAACACGCATCCTGCACAACCTTAATTCCCTGTTTTGCTAAAATCTCGGCAACTTCGTCATTGCGAATCCCCGATTGCAGCCAGACGGCTTTCGGCTTTTTCGCCAAGATGTCCTCCGTATGTTTCGCAACGTCATTCGAGCGGCGAAAAACATTGACCAGATCAACTTCCTGCGGAATATCTGCCAAATTCCTGTAAACTTTTTCGCCTAAAATTTCCGTCGCCTCCGGGTAATAAACTGGAACGGGAACGATTTTGTAACCGGCGCTTTTCATATACTGCGGAACGTAAAAAGCCGGTTGAAAGGATTCCATTTTAATGCCGAGAACGGCGATTATCTTCGTGTTTCGCAACAATTCGCGGATGTCTGCGTCCGATTCGAGAATGTTTTTTTGCCAATCCATAAGTTTAATGGTGAATTATGAATGATTGATTGTAAACCGAACACACAAATCATTTGTTCATTAGTAACATTTTTTAGTATACCAATATGCCCAACCGATTAGTAGAAATTGAAGCGGCAAGCGCAGGTGTAAAGTCGCCGTGCTGAATTCAGGAAAATTTTGCGGATTCATTGCCATATAAACATTTGCCGGAAAAACAGCGATTAAAATCGCAATGATTCCCCAAGCAGCAAAACGCGTAAAGCGAGGAATAAAAAGTAAACCACCGAAAATGACTTCCAAAACACCGCTTAAATACACGAGAAACAAATGCCAGGGTAAATAAGGTGGCATTATTTTCAGATAAAAATTCGGGTTGATGAAATGATTTATTCCTGCCAGTATAAAACCAACTCCTAAAATCCATTTCGCAAACTTTCTAATAAAATTCATTATTAATCAAATAATACTTCAAAACCCGGAAAAATATTAAATTTTTGCTAATGCTTTGATTTATGCTTTTGGTTATGGCAATCTAAATTTTTGTTATAATCAAATAACCATTTTATATAAAGAAAGCAATATGAATTTTGAATTAAACGAAGAACAAGAACAGATAAAATACAGCGTCCGCGAGTTTGCCGAAAGCGAAATTCGCCCGCACGTAATGGAATGGGACGAAACGCAGCATTTTCCCGAAGAGCTGCGTCCGAAGCTCGCCGAATTAGGTTTAATGGGCGTCATTTTTCCCGAAGAATACGGCGGCGCGGGAATGGGTTATGTTGAATACGCGACGATTATCGAAGAACTCGGGCGCGTTGATGGTTCCGTCGGTTTATCGGTCGCCGCGCACAATTCGCTTTGCTCGAACCATATTTATATGTTCGGCGATGAAGAGCAGAAACGAAAATATCTCGTTCCGCTGGCGCAGGGCGAAAGTTTCGGCGCGTGGGGTTTGACCGAAGCGCAAGCCGGTTCGGACGCTTCGGGAACGCGAACGACGGCGATTCGCTCGAACGGCGGATGGATGGTCAACGGCTCGAAAAATTTCATTACGCACGCAATCGCCTGCAATACTTTGGTGGCGGTCGCCGTGACCGATAAAGAGCGCGGAAACAAAGGCATTTCGGCTTTTATTTTCGACAAAACGATGGAAGGTTTTCGTCCCGACAAAAAGGAAAACAAGCTCGGTATGCGGGCTTCGGAAACGGCTTCGGTCGTGTTTGAAGATTGTTACGTGCCCGACGAAAATCGTTTAGGAAACGAAGGCGAAGGATTTTTGCAGTCAATGCAGATTTTGGACGGCGGAAGAATCTCGATTGCTGCGCTTTCGGTCGGCATCGCGCAAGGCGCATACGAAGCGGCTATAAAATATGCGAAGGAGCGCGTGCAATTCGGCAAACCTATCGCCGAGTTTCAGGCGATTCAATTCAAACTCGCTGATATGGCGACGCAGATCGAATGCGCGCGGCTTTTGACTTTGCAAGCGGCAGCAATGAAGGACGCCGGGAAAAAGCTCACGCAAAAATCGGCGATGGCGAAACTTTACGCTTCGGAAGTTGCTGTCAAAGTTGCGGAAGAATCTATCCAAATTCACGGCGGTTACGGATATACGAAAGATTACCCGGCGGAAAAATACTGGCGCGACTCGAAACTCTGCACAATCGGCGAAGGAACGAGCGAGATTCAGCGATTAGTTATCGCAAAAAATTTGCTGAAAGCGTAAATTTTTATAATTAAAGAGAATCCGACAAATTTCCCTTGAAATTACTGGTTGTGTTTTTAATACTTTTGGTAAGAGCAGAAACAGTCTGAAAAATAAAAAGGCGAGTTGGGAATCTCGCCTTTTCGTTTGAAATCGAATCGAAATCAAATATCATTTAATGTTGTACACAATCTTTGTCGCCTTTTTATCCGTATTTAATACAACATCAAATTTTATTTTACTCCATTCAACCTCCCCAATTTTTATTTCTCCGTCGCCCTTCAGATTCTTCTGACTGTTTGCCGTTTCAGTTGTTTCAAAACCGTCAATCGCAATCGTAATTTGGTCGGTTTTGTAATCGCGGCTGATTTGTTTCATTAATTCACGCATTAAAATTTCTTCGTCGGCAGACGGAGCATAATCGCTTTCGACAAATTTGTACTGCACATCAGCGACGACTTTTCTCATCGGATTAACGCGCGCTTCAAAGTTAATCGGCAGCTGCGTGTTTTCACTCGGCAGAATGCAAAATGCCTGTCCTTTTATTTCTACAAGATTGTTCGCGATAACGCTTTCTTCGACATTGCCGAATTTTATTTTCAAGTTTTGTTCCGCTAAATCAGCCTTCAGCTTTTCTGATAAATTATTGGCGATCAATGAGTAATCAAGCGCGACGTTGTTTTTCGGTTTAGCGACATCAACCGGCGCGGCGAGTACATTTAAAGCAAGACTGAAAAAGATTGTCATTAATATTTTGAGCTTGAAAATCTGTTTGACGTTTTTCATAACTAATCCCCCTACCGATTTAAGTTTTGTGCAACGAGTATGCCAAAACATTCAAATTGTCGGACATTTCCCGTAAACTTTTAAGAAATCTCGTTTTAGCCCATTGCCGTAAAACTTTGCCAGCAGTATTTCTTATAAGCTGTATCAATCAAAGACATATTTTTTGTATTAATTTTGCGCTAATAATGCTTTAGATTTTTGCAATTCCCGCGAAAAATGAGAAAATCGCTATTTGCCGACCGCTTAGAATCATTTTCTTAGAAGCGAAGCAAAATATTTAGACCTTCGCCCGGCTGTAAATTTGCGCAAATATGTTCGATTACGAAAAACTTTTTAACGGCGAACCGCGAGCGATTGCGCGTGCGATTACAAAAATAGAAAACGGCGCGGATGACGCCGCAGAAGTGATGAAAGCCGTTTTCCCGCGAACGGGAAATGCTTTAATTATCGGCGTTACAGGCTCGCCAGGCGCGGGAAAATCTTCGCTCGTAGATAAATTGGCGCTGTTTTATAAAGATAAAGGCGAGAAAATCGGAATCATCGCGGTTGACCCGTCAAGCCCGTTTTCGGGCGGCGCAATCTTAGGCGATAGAATCCGTATGTCCACGCTCGGATTGGATAAAAACGTTTTCATTCGTTCGATGGCGACGCGCGGAAACCTCGGCGGACTTTCGCGCGCGACCGTTGACGCCGTAGCGATTTTGGACGCTGCCGGTTACGATAAAATTATCGTTGAAACCGTCGGAGTAGGGCAGGACGAAGTCGAAATCGTCAAAACAGCGGACGTTTCCGTCGTCGTTTTAGTTCCGGGAATGGGCGACGATATACAAGCGATAAAAGCCGGAATTATGGAAATCGGCGACGTTTTCGTTATAAACAAAGCCGACCGTGAAGGCGTTTTGAGAACCGAAAAAGAATTGGAAGCGCTTTTATCGCTCGCGCATCGTCCTGATTTTTGGAACCCGCCGATTGTCCGAACAATTGCCACCGAATCAAAAGGCATCGAAGATTTGTCAAAAGCCATCGAAAGCTACAACGATTTTCAAAAACAAGGCGAAAATCTCGAGCGGCGCACAGCGATTGCGCGCTGGCGGCTTTTGGAGCTTTTAAGAGAAAAACTTCTGGCGGACGTTTTAAGCAAAAACGGAACGAGCGAGAAATTAGACGAATTAGCTTTGGAGATTGCTGAAAAACGTAACAATCCGTATTCCGCCGTCGAAGAAATATTGAAATAAAATGAAAATCAATCATCTCGGAATCGCTACAAAAGGAATTGACGAAGCGTTGAAATTTTGGGAAAACGCTTTGGGCTTGGAAAACGTGCACACCGAAACGGTCGAAGATCAGAAAGTGCGCGTTGCGATGCTGCCGATTGGCGAAACTAGAATCGAGTTGCTCGAACCGATGAGCGAAGATTCGCCGATAACGAAATTTTTGGAAAAACGCGGCGGCGGAATTCATCATATCGCCGTTGAGGTTGAAAACATTGAAGAATCCCTGGCGAAACTAAAAAGCGAAGGAATGCGTTTAATTGATGAAAGCCCGCGAATCGGAGCCGAAGGCTGTCTCGTCGCCTTCGTTCATCCTTCGTCAGCAAACGGAGTTTTACTGGAGTTAGTTCAGCAAAACAAACATTAAAAAAAGTTTTATTGAGTTTTAAAAATTCAGTCGAGTAATTTACACGAATCGTAAATCAAGAATCGAAATATCAAAAGAGAGGATTTAAGAAATTGAGTAGTTTAACGAAAATATTAATATTAGTCGGCGTAATTCTAGCCATCGGCGCCGGTCTCGTCGTTTGGAAAGCCAAGGTCGGCGGACACCACGAAGAAAACTTAAACAGCATCAGCCGTCAGGAAATGGAGCTTCTGTTGAAGGACGCCAATCCGATGATGCTCAAGCGTCTGGCGGAAGACCCAGAGCTTAAAAAGAAGCAAGCGGAAAATTTAAAGCAACTGCTCGCTCTGGCAAGTCAGGCGCAAAAAGACGGCTTGGACAAAGACCCGAGCGTTCAACAGGAATTGAAAAACATTGAAGCCGAATTAATTGCTGTTAACTACGACCGCGAAATCAATAAAGATAAAGGCTCGATGCCGCCGTTCGGTTTTATCACCGAAGAACAGGTCAAACAGTTTTGGGAAGAAGGACACGAAGCGGAATTCAAAAAATTTATTGATACGAAAATCAATTTGATGAAAGCGTCAAATCCCGAAATGAAAGATCGCGAAATCTCCGAAGAGGAAATGGAGCAGGCGAAAGAGTTTTACGCGAAAATCAAGATTTACGAAAAAGAGTACAAAGATAAATTAAGAGCAGGCGAAATCGGCAAAGAGCTGCAAGAAAAAATAAATCTTCAGGTAAAACTGCAAAAAGCGCAATTTCTGGCTCGCCAATACGCGACAAAATTAGGCGACAAAGCTGAAGTTACCGATGAAGATATAGATAAATATCTCGCCGCGCACCCGGAACTCGACCCGAAAGACAAACGAGCGAAAGCCGAAGAAATTCTTAATCGCGCTAAATCGGGCGAAGATTTTGCCAAACTCGCTAACGAGTTCAGCACCGATCCAGGCAATAAAAACGCGGAGGGCGACCCGCAGGGCGGACTTTACAAAGACGTTCAGCAAGGCAGAATGATGAAAGAGTTTGAAGCCGCCGCGCTCGCGCTCGAACCCGGACAGATCGCTCCGAATCTGGTCGAAACTCCGTACGGTTATCACATCATTAAATTAGAGAAAAAAGCCGAATCGAAAGACAAAAGCGGCGCGCCGGGCGTAACTTACGACGTGCGTCATATTTTGATTTCAACCGGCGTCAAAGACCCGGAAAATCCGATGTCGCGCGAAATGCCGGTCAGAGAATTCGTTCGCGCTAAGTTACAGGAAGAAAAGGAAAAACAAATCCTCGACGAAATTCTCGCCAACAACAAAGTCGAAGTCGCCGAAGATTATACGGTACCGGAAGTTTCACCGGAACAAATGCAGCAAATGCAGCAAAAAATGATGCAGCAAATGCAAATGCCGCAAAGCGAAGATGGAGAAACCGAACCGCCGCCCGCAGCGCCGAAAGCAAATGCTCCGGCAAAACCCGCTGCTAAAAAATAAATATAATGGATAACTGATAATGGAAAATGGATAATAAAGAAACTTTCTTAAACTATCCATTTTCCATTATCCATTTTTGAAATGCTTTTAGGCGATTACCGGATCGAAATTGTTCCCGATACGGAATTCAGACTTGACGGCGGCGCAATGTTCGGCATCGTGCCGCGCGTTTTATGGGAAAAGGTTTGCCCGCCCGACGACCAAAATCGGATTCGTATGGCGAGCGATTGTTTGTTCGTCGAAACGCCGACCGAAAAAATTCTCATCGAAACCGGAATGGGCGAAAAGTGGAGCGAAAAACTAACTGCGATATACGGAATTCGGCGCACGAAAACATTCGCCGAATCACTTTACGAACGAACAGGATTTCGCCCCGAAGACATTACAATCGTTGTCAACACGCACCTGCATTTCGACCACTGCGGCGGAAATACGGTTTTTAGTGAAAGCGGCGAAACAATCGCGCAATTTCCAAACGCGCGGTATCTTGTCAGCGAATATGAATTCAAACACGCCGAAAATCCTTACGAACGCGACCGCGCAAGTTACATTTCCGACAATTGGGAAGCGCTGAAAACAAGTGAACAGCTTGAATTAAAACCGAGCGTTTACGAAGTCGCTCCGGGAATTACAATGACCGAAACGCGCGGACACAACAGTTCGATGCAAACAGTCAAAATTGAATCGAAGGGCGAAATACTTTACAGTTTTTCAGATTTAATACCGACAACGCATCATATTCCGCTTGCCTGGATAATGGGTTACGACCTTTTCCCGTTAGAAACCCTGGAAAATAAAAAAAAGTTATTGCCGCAAGCCGTCGCCGAGAATTGGCTTTGCTGGTTTTACCACGACCCTAACTCTCCGATTTGCCGTTTGCAGGAAATTGACGGAAAATTGAAAGTTAATAAAATCTAAAAAACCAATCAAAAATTAAAATGGAAAAAGTTAAAATCGGAATCATCGGCGGCAGCGGTTTGTACCAAATGCCGGAATTGACGGATATAAAAGAGACGGAAGTTGACACACCGTTCGGCAAGCCTTCGGACGCATTCATCATCGGCACTTTGGAAAATGAAAGAGTCGCGTTTTTGCCGCGTCACGGGCGCGGGCATAAATTGACGCCGACGGAACTTCCCTTTCGCGCCAATATCTACGCGATGAAACTTTTGGGCGTTGATTATATTTTATCGGTTTCGGCTGTCGGAAGTTTGCAGGAAAAATACGCGCCGACCGATTTCGTCATTCCCGATCAATTTTTCGACCGCACGCGAGCACGTGCCGAAGAATCAACTTTTTTCGGCAACGGAATTGTCGGGCACATCACGTTTTCGCATCCGGTCTGCGAAGAACTCGGCGATATTTTGGAAGAATCGTGCAGAACCGTTGCAGGGTTAAAAATTCATCGCGGCGGAACTTATCTTTGTATGGAAGGTCCGGCGTTTTCGACCAAAGCCGAATCCAATGTTTACCGCCAGTGGGGAATGGACATCATCGGAATGACGAATTTGCAGGAAGCGAAGCTCGCGCGAGAAGCCGAAATCGCTTACGCGACGCTCGCTTTAGTGACCGATTACGATTGCTGGCACGAAGATCATGATTCGGTTTCGGTCGAAATGGTCATCGAATATTTGCACAAAAATGTGCGAAACGCGCAGCTTGTTTTGAAAGAAGCCGTAAAACGCGTTGCCGCAAAGCAAACGCCGAATCCATACGAAGGCGCGACGAAAAACGCAATTTTCACCGCGCCCGAACTTTGGAATCCCGAAACAACGAAAAAGCTGGAAGCAATTATCGGCAAATACGCGGCGAAATAGTCTGCGCAGAAAACTTTTTACTTGTAGAAAACATCTTTATAGCTGTTATGAAAAGAAATTTAATCGCAATTATTTTTACCGTTTTCGGATTGTTTATTTACAACAGTTCAATTTTAGCGCAGAGAAATATCGAACCGAAAGTTGACCGCGATCCGATTTTGGAAGCCGACGCGAAACACAATCTCGAAGTCGCACAGCAATACTTTAAATTAAAAAAGGCTTACAAAGCCGTCATATTGCGGTTTGAAGAAACACTCGCGGCTTACCCGGACTTTTCAAGAATGGACGAATTTCTTTATCTTGCCGGAATGAGCAGTTTTTATCTTTCGGAAAATAAAGGCAAACAAAAACTCGAAAACGCAGCCGAAAAAGACAAGCAGAAATTTGCGCCCGAAAAATTGCGCGAAGATGCCGTCGCTTATCTTTCGATGCTCGTCGAAAAACACCCGCAAAGCCAATATAAAGACGAAGCGGAGAAAACTTTAAAAAGCTTACAGCCCAATAAATAACTCGTAAATTATAAATGGTTAATTGTAAAACGGCTTTTCGTTTTCGATTAACCGTTTTTTTCTATGAACTTAAATCAAGTAACAATCTACACCGATAAACTGCAAGAAACAGCCGGCTTTTTTCAACTACTCGGATTAAAACTCATTGTTGATTCATTGCCGCGTTACGCACGTTTTGAATGTCCTGACGGCGATTCGACGCTTTCCCTTCATACATCAGACGATGTTTTAAACATTTCAAATATCGTTCTTTATTTTGAATGCGAGGATTTGGACTCGAAAGTTGAAGAATTAAAACAACTTGGCATCAAGTTTGAATACGAACGGGAGGATAAATCGTGGCTTTGGCGTGAAGCATACACAAAAGACCCGAACGGAAACAAGATTTGTCTTTTCTACGCGGGCGAAAATCGCAAAAATCCGCCGTGGCGTGTAAAATAGCTTTTTTACAAACTATTTTCACAGGAGAAATATTTTATAAATGTCTTTAACAGTTGTTGGTTCGGTCGCGTTTGACGCATTGGAAACGCCTTTTGGTAAGCGCGATAAAATTTTGGGCGGTGCGGGAACGCACTTTGCGCTTTCGTCTAGTTATTTCACAAACGTCAATGTTGTCGGCGTTGTCGGAAGCGATTTCGGGGATGAAGAATGGGCGGTTTTCGAGCGTCACAATATCAATACCGATGACATTGAAGTCGTCGAAAGCGGTAAAACGTTTTTCTGGCGTGGTCGCTATGATTACGATATGAACACGGCGCACACGCTCGACACGCAGTTGAATGTTTTCGAGACGTTCGACCCGAAACTTTCCGAAAACTCTAAATCAGCGCGCCTGCTTTTTCTGGCTAATATTTTGCCGACCGTGCAGAAAAAAGTTCGTGAACAATGCGCTGATGCGGAATTTGTCGCAATGGACACGATGAATTTCTGGATTTCTTCGATGAAAGATGAGCTTGTCGAAACGATTAAAGTCGTTGACTGTCTCATCATAAACGATGCCGAAGCGAGGCAGTTGACCGACGAACCGAACATTCACAAAGCCGCGAAAAAGATTATGGATTTCGGTTTGAAAGCGCTCGTTATCAAACGCGGCGAATACGGAGCGATATTATTTACCAAAGACAGCTTTTTCGTCGTTCCCGCTTATCCGCTCGAATCGGTTTTCGATCCGACCGGCGCGGGCGATACGTTCGCCGGCGGATTTATGGGTTATCTCGCCAGCCAGGTTGATTTAACCGAAGACGCTTTGCGCCGCGCGATGATTTACGGCTCGGTGATGGCTTCGTTTAACGTCGAAGAATTCGGAACTGAGCGAGTTGATAGATTGCGGCAGGAAGAAATCAACGAACGCTTCCGCGATTTCAAACGCATGACGCATTTTGAAGAAATCCCGTTTGAAAAATCAGTTTCGGCTTAAAATTTCAGCAATATAAAAAATTCGCTTAAAAAGTGAAAAGGCTTTTGTCCTGATTTGAACGAGAGCGGACGATCAGGCGTACTTGCTTTTTCACTTTTTAACTTTTAAACTTTTTCCCTTTCTACAAACATTATGCTCGAAAACAAAGTCGGAATGATTTTTGGCGTGGCGAACAAGCGTTCGATTGCGTGGGCGTGCGCCGAAGCCTGCTCGAATCAAGGCGCAAAGCTCGCTTTCACATATCAAGGCGAAAGATTAAAGGAAAACGTCGAAAAGTTAACAAAAGATTTGCCGGATTCGCTGGTTATACCGTGCGATGTGACGGATCAAACGGAAGTTGACGCAGCGTTTGCGCGAGTCGCCGAAAAATACGGCAAGCTCGATTTTTTAATTCATTCAATCGCTTTCGCACCGCGCGAAGCTCTCGAAGGCGAATTCTTAACTACATCACGCGAAGCGTTTCTGACGGCGATGGAAATCAGCACTTTTTCGCTGACGCAGCTCGCGCTCGCGGCTGTTCCGCTGATGAAGGACGGCGGAAGCATCGTCACGATGAGTTATTACGGCGCTGAAAAAGTGATTATGAATTACAACGTAATGGGAGTCGCCAAAGCCGCGCTCGAATCCTCGGCGCGTTATCTCGCCGCCGATGTCGGCAGACACAATATTCGCGTCAACGCGATCAGCGCAGGACCGATTAATACGCTTTCCGCGCGCGGCGTAAAAAATATGGGCACGCTGCTCAATCACATAGCCGAAAAAGCGCCGCTCAAACGCAGCGTTCAGGCGAGCGAAGTCGGCAACACGGCTCTCTTTTTAGTCAGCGACCTTTCATCGGCAATCACGGGCGAAACAATCTACGTCGATTGCGGCTACAATATCATGGGAATCTAGAGGTTCGTTGAGTTTGTAGAGTTCATTGAGTTCATTGAGAGAAAAAAATTCCTCGAACTCAATGAACTCAATGAACTCAATGAACTCAATGAACTAAAAAATGGCAGATACAGACGCAAAGAAGCCGAAAGGCAAAAAAACAAAAACCGAGCCGGCTGAACCGAAAACGGTTGCCGAGGCAAAAAAACTCGAAGAAGTTTCTTACTGGAAATTAACCGACGACGAAATCCTGCTTCGCTCGCCGGTTCCCGAAGACGATTATAAAACCTCCGATTCGTGGCGGGTATTCCGAATAATGGGCGAGTTCGTCGCCGGTTTCGACTCGCTGGCGACGATAACAAAAGGCGTTTCCGTTTTCGGTTCGGCTCGCACGCCGGAAAGCGATCCGAATTATAAAGCAGCGATGGAAACCGGAAAACTGCTTGCCGAAGCTGGATTTGAAGTTATCACCGGCGGCGGTCCCGGAATTATGGAAGCGGCAAACCGCGGCGCGTTCGTTGCGGGAAAAATGTCAGTCGGATGTAACATCGAACTTCCGTTTGAGCAAACGCCGAACCCTTACCAGAAGAAATCTCTGACGTTTAAGTATTTCTTTGTTCGCAAAACGATGTTCATCAAATACAGCAATGCTTACATTATTTTTCCCGGCGGTTACGGAACATTGGACGAACTCTTTGAAGCACTAACGCTTATCCAAACGCGGAAAATCCGTAATTTCCCTGTCGTTTTATTCAATTCGCAGTACTGGCAGGGGCTTCTCACCTGGCTGACTTCGACGATGTTAAACGAAAAAAATATCAACCCTGAGGACTTAGGTTTACTTCATTTAACCGATTCGCCAAAGGATGCCGTTGATTTTATTATCAGAACTTTCGAGGAAGGAGCGAACGGCAACGGAAAAGGAAGCGGAACGGAAAGTTAAGCGACATAATCGCTTATCCAGGAAAGATATTTTGCAGACACGTTTTCCGCTGAAAGTGCGACAATCTCCGGCACTTCATAACTGTGATTGATTTGTATAAATTTTTCGAGTTCATGGTATTTTTCCGGAAGAGTTTTTATTAAAAGCAAATGTTCAGATTCCACCTGAACTGCGCCTTCCCAAAAATAAAACGATTTCATCGGCGGTAAAACCTGCACGCATGCGGCTAGTTTACAGCCGATGATTTTTCGCGCCAAATTTTCGGCTTCGTCAATGTTCGGCATTGTAGTCAAAACAATAAACGCTGTCATAAAATATTCATCAACAGATTTTACGGAATATACGCCTTTGGAATTGGTCTGTCTTTGTCACCACCGAATTGCATGAGGCGAAAACTCCAATTGCTGCTGCGTAGCATATACCAATCGCCGCCGCGATAAACTGCAACGTCGGTTTTGCCGTCGCCGTCGTAATCGGCGGGAATGGGCGTATCCGTTTCTATTCCCCAACGCACAGTGGAAAATCCACGCGTCGAGCCGAGCATATACCACGTTCCGTCCGACGGGCGATAAACTGCAACATCGGATTTACTGTCCCCGTCATAATCGCCGATTGTGGGCTTATCAGTCGGCAGACCGAACTGCCTGACGGCAAATCCAGCAGTTGTTTGCAGGAAATACCAGGTTCCGTCGCGGTAAACGGCGAAATCCTCCATTCCATCACCGTCAAAATCGCCGGGCACTGGCTTATCGGTTGCTAAGCCGAATTTCACGGCGTAAAAACCGTTGCGCGTTCCCAAAACATACCAAGTTCCGTTTCGATAAACTGCCGGATCTGCCAGATCGTCTCCGTCATAATCGGCAGGAACGGGAATATCTCCAGCAAGTCCAAATTGGTAATAAATCTGATTGCCTCCGGTTAGACTTACATACCAGGTTCCGTTGCGGTAAACAGCAAAATCAGTCCGACAGTCGCCGTTGTAATCAGCCGGCACAATGTGGTCTGAGCTAAGTCCCCATTCCTTGGATACACCGCTTTCGAAATCAGAAAAGATTACTCGCCAAGTCCCTAAATCGTCATAAATCGCTAAATCGCTCTTTCCGTCTCCGTTGAAATCACTAACCGGTCGACAAGTCTTGCTCGCAGACTGGGGAACGTAACGAGCAAGTGTAAAAGTACTGCTGTTTGAAGTGCTGCCGCTTCTGCTTTCACCAACTAGCAAGATTTTTCCGTCCGGCTGAATAAGCACCGAATGACCGATGTCCCTGCCATTCACGTCCGTAGTTAGCCGTCCGTTAAAACCGAAAAGATTATCCGTCGAACCGTCCGTATTAAGACGCGCTAGAGCAAAGTCTGAGTCAGAATTAGTCGTCAGTTTAATACTTCCCCCGACAACAATTTTACCGTCCGACTGCAAAGCCGCGTCGACATATTGATCAATATTTCCCTCTTCATTCGTGAAAACGATTTTTGAAGTTCCGTTTGCTCCAAAAGTAGTATCAAGCGCCCCGTTTGCATTGTACCGCCAAACAACAATGTTCACTTGAGAAATGGTGTTGACGATAATTATTTTACCGTCGGGCTGCACTAAAATGGAGTTTCCGCTTGCGTTTGCGACTATTCCCCCACTTCCAAAAGTTTCATCAAGCGTTCCATTTGAATTATATCTGAGCAACGAATTATACGGATTATTGAGAACAAGGAGTTTTCCGTCTGTTTGCAATGCGAGTTTTGGGAGCAGAAAGGAAACGATCAAAGTGGCGCATCTATAACCTCCCGCGCCAAAATTGGCGTCAAATGAACCGTCCGATTCAAAACGCGTCAGAACGCTTCCATAACACCCGGATCCGATTGTGCTGCCCGCAACAACGATTTTTCCGTCCGGCTGAATAACTACATCACTAAACACATCTGTAGAAAACTGCACGTCAAAATTTATCGTTTTTATACCGTCACCATCGAACGAATTGTCGAGCGAGCCGTTAGAGTTGTAACGCAGAACGACTGCATCTGGGGAGCCAAAAGATTCGGTCGTGCCGACCTGTCCGACGACCACAATTTTCCCGTCGGATTGCAGAGCGACGGCGTGAGCTTCGCTTACTTTGTCCGACACAGGTCTTGTCGTCAGTTTTCCGTCGCCGTCAAATGAAGTGTCGAGTGAACCGTCGGCGTTGTAACGAACAACGGCTATTTGATACGAACCCGGAAAATTCCCATCGGGACTCGTACTACCGACAACGACAATTTTTCCGTCGGGTTGCAAAACGGCATCGTTTCCTTTGCTTCCGGACGAACCGATTTGAGTCGTTACTTTGCCGTCCCCGTCGAAACTCGGGTCAAGCAGCGCCTGCCCGAAAATTTCGTTTGAAAAAACGAAAAATTGTAAAATCACTAATCCGCCAAAAGCTATGCGCCACAAATACAAATAGCGAAACCAGTCGAACGGATTATTAACCCGCGAGTTTACTGAATTAAAATTGTTAAAATTTGATTTTGAGAAAAATTTACAGACGAGGTAATTTTTTGTTCTCATGAGTTTTCTTCAAAGGCAAGTTTAGATGTCCAGTTCAACTTTAGTGTTATAGGAGAAATGGTGTCAACAGTTTTTAAATAAAAAGCGTTGAAACTGTCTTTTCGCCGATCTTAACGCACACTTTAAAAGACAGTTTCAACGCTTTTGTTTTTCAGATAAAACACGCAGACGGATTTTATTTTTTCATCAAATCTGCATATTGCCCGCTATCAACCCACTTTAAAATCTCGGACACGCGCCAGATCGGAAACGGGTGCGTCAGACCGGCATTGAGAAGATCTGCCCAGAATTTATCGAGCTTTTTCTCGTCGTAGTTTTTCTGAAATTCGCGAGCTTGCGCCAGAAACAAATCGTAATCAATTTTTGAAGCGAAAGTTCCGCCGGCTAGCTTCATCATCGTTCTGCCGATAACGTGCGGGTCTTGCGTAACGAGCAGCGCGGCGCGGTCACAGGAAAGCTCGGCTTTGCGCGCCCAGGCGAGCAGTGCGCTGCTGATGCCGCCGGAAATCAAAAATTTAACGATTTCCGAACCGGGAATGAGTTTGGCGACTGAGGCGTTGACAATAGCTTCAAGCAATCTCGCCGCGGTTAAATAAAGAACGTGCTCGGCGTGTATGTGACCGACTTCGTGCGCGATAACGGCGAGCATTTCTTCGTCGTTAAGGCGCTCGATCAAACCGGTATGAAGCACGATAACCGGTTTTTCAACGCCGCCCGTAAAAGCATTAACGACCGGATTTTGCTGAATAAACAAATCGGGCGCGTCAACGCCGAGCGTAGTGCAGGCGACTTGCAATTTCGCGTAAATATCCGGGCATTGCTCGGGCGTGACTTTGACGGCGCTCGCCATAAACATCACGCGAATAGCGGATTCGCCGGTCACTTCGAGCAGTTTTTTCAGCGAAGTATCAATCCCGGGAATGGCGCGAAGCGCGGCGAGCGCTTTGCTGTCAGCCGGATGAACGTATTCGTGCTTGCTCAAATCGGCGAATTTTTTATGCGGTTCGTTTGAGAGCGGCAGTTTGCAGCGCCCGCAGTTCGCCGAATTGTTTTTATAATCTTCGCGGACGGTATTTTTCTGCCCGCAATAGCGGCATCGAACATAAAAACTTTTTGCGACGCCAGTTGAAGTATTATCGGAATTTTGGTTTGCCATAGATAAATTTTAATTTAGAACTTTGCAATAATTCAAATGTATATATCTGATGAATTAAACGTTCTGAGGTTGTAAAAAGTTTTGTTTAGTTCAAACGAGGCTCAATCTAACGACTGTTTCAACGTGATGCGTCTGCGGAAACAAATCAACGGCGGTAATTGAATCAATCGTATAAAAATTTTCGCATAAAACGCGTAAATCTCGCGCTAAAGTCGAAGGCTCGCACGAAACGTAAGAAATATATTTGGGTTTGATTTTCAGTAAACTGTCGACGATGCGCTTTTCGGTTCCGGCGCGCGGCGGATCGAGCAAAACGAAATCAATCGCTTTTTGTTCATTTTCGCCGAGCCATTCGCCGACATCTTCACGGACGAGTTCGACATTTTCGAGCCGCGCGTTTTCGACGGCTTTTTCCGCGTAATCAACGGCTTTCCCGCTCGCTTCGACAGCGTGCACTTTGGCGAATTTACTCGCCAGCGGCAACGTAAAAAGCCCTACGCCGCAATACAAATCGAACGCCGTTTCGCCTTTCGCGTCGGAAGTCGCCGTTTCGATTAACTGTTCGATTAAAAAAGGATTTCCCTGAAAAAATGTATTCGCGTCGTAAAAATAACGATGTCCGTTCAAGTCGTAAGCCAATTCCGCGGTGGGTTCGACGATTTCCGACGAGTAGACGGAAACTTCGCCGCCCGCATTTGCCGCTTCGATCTCAAGTTTTTCGCCGGAGAAGCTTTCCCAATCAATCGTCTCGCGTAGTTCGTCTAACGTGTCCTGCAATTCATCGGTCAAAATCGGACAATGTTTGACATCAATTACACTGTGCGAGTTGCGCCGGAAATAACCGATTTTTTTTCGTTTCGTATCAACGTGCCATTGCGCCCGGGCGCGATAACCGAACGGTTTCGGGCTTCCGATGATTTTTATTTCGTTTTCGTAATTTATTTTTCCGATTCGCGTTAGACAATCTTTTATTATGCCGACTTTTGCCGCGAGCTGCGCTTCGTAATTCAACTGCTGAAAATCGCAGCCGCCGCAGCGACCGACGCCGAAATAAACGCACGGCGGCTCGATTCTCTCTTTGGAAGGTTGAATGATTCTAACGATTTCAGCGAACGCCGTTTTGCCTTTCAATTGCTGGATTTTCACTCGCAGCGAATCGCCGGGCGCGGCAAGCCCGACGAAAACCGTCAAATTTTCGGCGAAAGCCAAACCGAAACCGCCCGGCACAATTTTTTCGATTTTAACGTCGAGTTCTTCGCCGACTTTGAATTTTTTGCTCAATTATTTACTTTTCCCCAGATTTCGGCGCCGCAGCAGCCCGAAAATATTTTCGCCGAATAAGAAATTCGCCCATTTTTTATTTTAATCTAAAATTACCCGCCGCGAGAATATTTCTTAATGCCGCCAAATCTTCCTCGTTTTTATAAGTCAGCGTAAACATCAAAGCGTAACCATTTCTGACGGTCGCGTACATACGTTTTTTGCCCGCCTTGTTTGAAGTGTCAAGAAAACCGAATTGCCATTTGCCGAGTCGTTCCGCCTGCGTTTCCGAATATTTAAAGTCGGCTGGAAGTTTGATGTTTTTATACGTTTCGCGCATCAAATCGAAATAATCAACCGCGTCTTTGACTTGAGGCAAATATTGCAAATCTTCGACGGAAACGCGCAGAAAAGCATTTTTATCCGTTCCGGTTTCGTATTTAAAGGCGTTGAGAAGAACGCTGACGTTGCTCTGCATTTGATTTAGTTTCGGCTGAATTTTCGGGTCAACGGCTTTCGGCGTTTCCATACTTAAATTAACGCCTTGCCCGCGCGCGACCTGCTCAAACTCGTCGCCCGGCAAAACCCAATCTTCAGGCAGAGTAATCGCAAAATTGTAAATCTTGTTCGTGTAAGTGTTTCCGTCAATCTCGCCTTTGAAAATCGTCGGCTTTACCGACGTTTCAGCTTCTTTTGCCGCGTTCGATTCGGTTGCGGGTTTCGATTCCGGTTTCACAATCGGTTTTGCGTTTGATTTTATTTCAGGCGTTTTATTCGTTTTTACCGGCGGTTTTGCAGACGAGGCAACAGCCTTTTTTTCAGCCGTTTTCGTATTCGGGGGTTTCGCTGGAGCTTTCGGTTTTGTTTGAGCAAACGCGCTCAAAGACAGCAAACTTATCAAAACCAGAGTTTTTGTAATAATTTTCATAAACTGTACAAACTGAGACGCGGAATTTCGGCGTCTTCGCGCAAACGCTTTACAACGATTAAATCAAAAGTTTGTTCGTAAACTTCTTTTTCCATCTTGTTTTTGTAACCGCTCAACTGTTTTTCGGCATCTTTTTTTACAGCAGTTAGATGCGCCGCGTCAGCGCTGCGTTTCAGTTCGTCGTTTAGAAAATTTTCAATCTCAATTAAAATCTCTTCCGTTTTCTCGTAATCATCGCTCAGAGCGATTTTCAATTCTTCCAGACGGCGGATCACGTTCGTGAAATCACCCGAACGAGTTTTCTCTTTAAATTTATTTATCGCGATGATGGAATTTTTCAAATGTTCCAAAACGCTTTCGCGCGAGAAAACTCCGTTATCGCCCTCGCCGTTCGATGAGATTTTCGCTTCGGATTTTCCGGCTTGTCGTTCGAGCCATTCGGCGTACTGCGCTTCGATTTCCTCGCGGCAATACATCAAAGATTTAACGCTGCGGCGGCGCGAAGGCTGTTCGTCCACGCCGTCAAAAACTTTTTCAATCGCCCGCAGAACAATGTGCAGCGGAACGTTTCTCTGCTGCCAGGTTTCGATCAAAGCCCAATCGAGCGGCGAAAGAAGCAGATTGCGCCCGCGCCGACGAACGAAAGTTTCTTCTATTTCGGAAAAATAATTGTAATAATTCAACGGACAAGTGGTAAGCGGTAAACAGTAAGTGGTGAATGATAAGTGAAAGAATGAATGTCACTTACCATACACCACTTACTGTTTACCACATTAAAAACGGATTTTCATTCTCTGCAAAGTGCGCAAATCTTCTTCAGTGAGTTCGAGTTCGACGCTTTCGGCGAAATCTTCCGCGGGTTCATCGACGTAATCCGTCGAATCATCTTCGGCGTCTGTTTTTTCCAAAGCGATTTCGAGCCGAACCGTCAGATGCGGCTCGTATCCGATGCTGCGCAGACGTTCAATTGCTTCGGCTATCTTTGCGCTGTCGCCGATGGCGGAATTGATCGAATCGCCGAGATTTTGAACAGCCTGTTTTGCTTCGTCATCGAGTTTCATTGTTTGTATAGAAGATACTACGCCCGACCGAAAGAAGTTTCAAGTTCAAAGTTCAATGTTCAAGATTCAAGATTCAAAGTTCGAGTTTAGGTTCAAAATTCAAGGTTCAAGGTTCAAAGTTTATGTTTTCGCGTTTCAAAATTTGCCGTTTATGAGTTAATTTCTAATATAACTTTGAGTTGAATTAAATCAGAAATCTGAACTTCAAATCGACTTTGGACTTTAGGCTTTGGACTTTGGACTTATTTTATGGAAAGACGCGAAAAATTTCAGACTTCTTCGGAAATCGAATTGCCGAACGATTTCAATCCGACGAATTCGCATTTCGATTACGAAAACGATTTGGGCGATCCGGGCGAATATCCGTACACGCGCGGCGTGCGGCGCAATATGTATCGCGGGCGGTTTTGGACGATGCGTCAATACGCGGGCTTTGCGAGCGCCGAAGAATCGAACGCGCGCTATAAATATCTTTTGTCGCAAGGCACGACCGGATTGAGCGTCGCCTTCGATTTGCCGACGCAAATCGGGCTTGATTCGGACGATCCTTTAGCGGCGGGCGAAGTCGGCAAGGTCGGCGTGGCGATTGATAGTCTGGAAGATATGCTGACGCTTTTCGACGGCATTCCGCTCGACCAAGTTTCGACTTCGATGACGATAAACGCGACCGCCTCGACGCTTTTGTGCCTTTATTTGGCGGTCGCCCGAAAACAAAACGTTTCGTTCGACAAAGTAAACGGCACGATTCAGAACGATATTTTGAAAGAATACATCGCTCGCGGAACATATATTTATCCGCCGAAGCCGAGTCTGCGGCTGATCACCGACACTTTCGCTTTTTGTGCTTCGGAAGTTCCGAACTGGAACACGATTTCGATTTCCGGTTATCACATTCGCGAAGCCGGTTCGACCGCCGCGCAGGAAATCGCTTTTACTTTGGCGGACGGAATTGCTTACGTTGACGCGGCGATTTCAGTCGGTTTGGAAGTTGACGAATTCGCGCCGCGTCTTTCGTTCTTTTTCAACTCGCACAACAATCTTTTGGAGGAAGTCGCCAAATTTCGCGCCGCGCGTCGCTTGTGGGCGAAATTGATGCGCGACAAGTTCAAGGCGCAGAATCCGAAATCAATGATGCTGCGTTTTCACACGCAAACCGCCGGTTCGACTCTGACCGCGCAGCAGCCGGAAGTGAACATCGTCAGAACGACTATTCAAGCGCTCGCCGCAGTTCTCGGCGGAACACAGTCTCTGCACACTAATTCGATGGACGAAGCCCTTTCGCTTCCGACCGAAACAGCCGCGCGGATCGCTCTGCGAACGCAGCAAGTCATCGCCTACGAATCCGGCGTTGCCGATCTCGTTGACGCTTTAGCCGGAAGTTACGCGATTGAAGAATTAACCAATCAGTTGGAAGCGAAAGCCGTCGAATACATCGAGAAAATAGACGCGATGGGCGGAATGCTGAAAGCGATTGAAAACGGTTATCCGCAACGCGAAATTCAGGAAGCGGCTTATGATTATCAACGCGCCGTCGAAAACAAAGAAGAAATCGTCGTCGGCGTGAATCGTTTTCAAATCGAAGAAAATGAAACGATTCCGATTCAGAGAATTGACGCCGGCATCGAGCGTAGACAAACCGAAAGGCTTCGCGCCGTTCGCGCCAAACGCGACCGCGAAAAAGCTGAAAACGCGCTGACGAAATTAGCGGAAGCCGCAAACGGGACGGAAAATTTGCTGCCGCGAATTCTCGATTGCGTCGAAAATTACGTGACGGTCGGCGAGATTTCGCACAAATTGAGGAACGTCTGGGGCGAATACCGTGAAGCCGTAACGGTTTGATTTAAGAATAAAAAACGAAAATGATAAATGCGAATTGTTTAGCTGATTCGCCATTTAAAGTTTTCTACTTTCTATTAATTGTTTTGAAACGTTCAAACGCGGCACGTTCCAATTTTTCGCGATGATCGGGTTGAGCGATTTTGATTAACTCTTTCGCTCTTTGCCGCGTCGAATCAAAGTCTGCGGCGCGGCGGGAACGTTCTGGATGAAAACGCGGTTGCCGAATTTATAAATTCCACGGCTTCTTCGGCTGCGTCTAATTTCATAAACCTTCTGATTTCGAGTAAAATATTTTCTATTATGGCAGACAATCCGAAGCAACAAAACCATTCCGACGGCGTAGAACTCGAAAACGGAAACGCCGCTTCCGGCGAGCTGCGCTCGATTCGCGAAATCATAAAAGATTTGTCGAAACCCGTCGCTAAACGACATCTTCGGACGCGCAAACAGGGCGGCAAGGATTTGACTTATATTTCCTGGTACGACGCCGTAAAATACCTCGATCATTACGCGCCCGGTTGGAATTACGAAGTGCGTTCGATGAATTCGGTCGGCGGAAAACTGATTTTGACGATTCGCCTTTCTATTCCTTGTCTCGAAGGCATCGTTTACCGCGAAGCGACCGGACAGGAAGAAGAAGAAACTACATCTTACGGCGATTCGTCGTCGAACGCCGAAAGTATGGCTTTGCGCCGCGCAGCAGCAAAATTCGGATTGGGACTTTATCTTTATGATAAATAAAACGGTGAATTGAAACCGCATCAGCAAAGCCGATAATGTTGATGACAAACAATGTTTGTCTGTGTTATTCTTAAAAGTGAGCTTCCCCGGCTCGCTTTTTTCTTTAAAGACTCACGCCTTTATCTATCGTTCCCAATTCATTAATTTATGGACAAATTAAACGAATATTTGCAGACGATGCTCAGCACCTGCGCCTACGAATTGCATCTCGAACCGAACAAACAGCCGTTTATGATTTCCGCGAAAGGCGCGACGGAATTGTCGGGCACGCCGATCTTCGGCACGCAAATCAGTATGATGATTTTCCCGCTCATTCCGGCTCAAGTGAAACAGCAATTGCCGAATCAAGCCGAAATCGAATTCGTTCACCAAAGCAGTTTCGGCAGTTTTAATTTTATGGTTCGCAAATCTCCGGCAGGTTTTAAGGTAACGATTCGTCCGTTTTTGAATGAACCGGCATCCGAACAGAACTTGAATAACGCGTTTGGCTCAAATGCGCAGCCGGCTGCTCGTCAAAATCAACCGAGAATCCAGTCAAATTCACCGATTTTCGCGTCTCCGCCGGTAAATTCTCCGAATGTTGAACCCTCGAAAGTCTCTTTTGAAAACAACCCGTCCGCAAATGAAAGCAACTACGATTTTTCGGTAAATCCGCTTGAGAAAACGGAAGCAGAAAATCAGCATCAAGAGTTTTCAAATTCCTTTTTCAATAATGAAAATAACGAAAAAACCGAAAATGAAATCCCCGTACAACTTGATGTGACGGATACATTTTCCGAAGCCGCTCTTTACGAACCGCCCGCCAAGCCCGAAGATTTTCTTCTGCTGGAAGACGAATATATTTCGCCCGCCGATACGAATTCGCCGGAAAGCGGTTACAGTTTTTCAAACGATGATTCGCTTATAGAGCTTCAACAAGCGCAGCTTCCGCAAAATTCGATTTTCGGTCGGGAACAATATGCCGAACCTGCGCAAATGATTCAGCCGTTAACAGAAGTCTTTCCGACAAACGAAACCGACGTTTTGCCGACTTCCGCTTCATTCAGTGAAAATCCTCAGGCAAAAACGCGGATAAACGAACTTTTTCAAAAAATGGCTCAAATCGGAGCGTCGGATTTGCATCTGAGCGTTTCGATGCCGCCGATGATTCGGAAAGACGGAAAAATGCAAACTTTGCCGGGCGAAACGATTTTGACGGCTGAATCGGCGCGAGAGCTTTTAACTTCGATAATGCCGGCAAAAAACCGAGAAGAATTCGCCGCCAGAAACGACACGGATTTCGCTTACGAAATTCCGAATCTCGCTCGTTTTCGCGCCAATATTTTTACGGACAGAAAAGGAATGGGCGGCGTTTTCCGCATCATTCCGACAAAAATTCTGACCGCCGAACAGCTCGGACTTTCGCAGGCTGTGATGAATCTCTGCTCGCTTTCAAAAGGCTTGGTCGTTGTGACCGGTCCGACCGGAAGCGGCAAATCAACGACGCTCTGCGCGATGATTGATCACATCAATAAAACGCGCGAAGACCATATAATCACAATCGAAGACCCGATTGAATTCACTCACGAAAACCAAAAATGTCTGGTCAATCAGCGCGAAGTTCACAACCACACCGAGAGTTTCAAAAACGCTCTGCGCGCCGCGCTTCGCGAAGACCCGGACATTCTGCTCGTCGGCGAAATGCGCGATTTGGAAACAATTTCGATTGCGATAGAAACCGCCGAAACCGGACATCTCGTTTTCGGAACGCTGCACACGACAACGGCGGCTTCGACTGTTGATCGAATCATTGACCAATTTCCCGCCGACCGGCAGCAGCAAATTCGCGTGATGCTTTCAGAATCGCTCAAAGGCGTTATCGCGCAGACGCTCGTGCCGAAAAAAGGCGGCGGTCGCGTCGCTGCGCTCGAAATTTTAATCGTTACCCCGGCAATTTCAAACTTGATACGCGAAGGCAAAACCTTTCAGATTTCGTCGGCGATGCAAACCGGCAGACAGCAAGGAATGGTAACGCTCAACGACGCTCTTTTCGACCTCGTACACAAAGGCGCCGTCGAACCCGGCGACGCTTATATAAAAGCAATTGACAAAGCGAATTTTGAAACTATGCTGTCGCGCGGCGGTTTTAAGATTTGAAGAAAATTTAAAAAAAAGGAAACTGACAAACGAAAAAGCGACGAGAGAATTTTTGAACTCTTTCGTCGCTTTTTCGTTTAATTTACGCGGGCGTTTCCGTTTAATTTTTCTTATTTATTTTATATTTCAAAACCCCGAAAACTTTCAGTAAAATAAACATATGAGTAAATATCGTTTCATCGTAATTTTTTCAATCATTTTCTGTTTCGGACAAATCGTCAGCGCGAACGCGCAATCAAGCGGCTCGGTTTCTGTCAGCGTAACGGACAACCGGAAAATCATCACTCGCAATATTGATAAAAATCTTCTTTTGCGCATCGTCAAAGACAGCAGCGTCAAGCACAAACATTTCGGCTGGCTCGTCGAAGTCGTGCGCAAACCCTTTAAAGTCGGTGCGAGGAATTTGATTTACACTAACAATCCCGGCGTCGGAGCGGATAGATCGCAGGTTTACGCCTGGCACGTTGCGGGCAATGAATTTCCGAACGAACGCGAAATCAAAGTTCGCGGTTATCCTTATTCGGTAAAAATATCTTTGATTGACGCAAAAACTGCCGGAAGCAGTCCGAACGCGAGATTTAATTCGGGAACGCTGCAAGTCAGCTGGACGCGTCAGAAATAAAATATTTTCGGAATTTACAAAAAAAGGATTGAATTTTATATTTTCAATCCTTTTTTTACTTTTTTCTTTGCTTAAAGACTAATCCCGTAAGGCTTTAATTGTTCGGAAATCTTCGATTCGTCACCGACGACGATGATTGTCATTTTGTTTTCGTTCAAATACTTGCGCACCATTTCCTGCACGTCTTTCGGCGTCACGGCGTTTAATTTCTGAATGTATGTGTCGAGAAAGTTTTTATCGAGCTCGTTGTAATTCATTGTTTCGAGCTGGTTGATAATACCGGTTCGCGTCGAATTCAGCAGAACGTAAACTCCGATCAAGTAGTTTTTAATTCCCTGCAATTCGGCTTCGGTCGGCGGTTCTTTCCGCAGACGATCAATCTCGAACAGGATTTCTTTGAGCGAAGCGCCGGTAGATTCGGTCGTCACGTCTGCCGTTTCGTACCAGTAACCGGTTTTGAAACGGTGCCAAACCTGACTGTACGGGGAATATGTGTAACCTTTGTTTTCGCGTATGTTCGCCGTAATTCGCGAGCCGAAACTTCCGCCGAGAAGCGAATCCATCACAGTAAATTTAACAAAATCCGCGTCCGAAGGCGAAACGGCGGGCATTCCGAGGTAAATCGTAGATTGCGGCGCACCGGGTCGGTCAATTACCGTCAAAGAACGTTTTGCGGAAACAGTAGGAACATTGCGAATCGGATCAGCGCCTTTTTTCCATTTGCTGAACGATTTTTCAATCGCGCTTTTTACAGCCGCCGCGTCAAATTGCCCGACAACGTAAAGATGCGCGCGCGCCGCGCCGTAGTTATCGTTGTAAAACGCTTTCAAATCGTTTAACCGATAACTTTTTACAGATTCTTCGCTCGGCGAAACGACGCCGTAAGGGTGATTCGGATAAACGACCTCGCGAAATTTTTCCCAGGCGATTGTTCCCGGCTGCGCTCTCGAAACCGTTAATTCGCGTATTTTGTTCGCGCGATATTTTTCCAAATCTTCCGCCGCAAATTTCGGATTAAGAACGACATCAGCCAAAAGCGTCAGAAATCTCGCGTCAAATTCCGAAAGAACTTCGCCGCCGACGGTCGTTTTATCATTGCTCGCCGAAGTAAAAATGCTCCCGCCCATTTCCGCTGTTTCGCGAGCGATTTGCTCGGCGGTTCGCATCGCCGTTCCCTCTTTCAGCATCGTCGCAACGGCATCTGAAATCCAGCGCTGATCGGCTTTTTCGTTCAAACTTCCGGCGCGAACGACGGTTTGTATCGCTACTTTCGGAACAGCGCCGTATGGAACCAGCGTGACGCGCATTCCGTTTCCGAGCGTGTAAGTTTCCTGTTTCGGAAAAACGAACGGTTTCGGCTGCCCGCCAACCGGCGGTTTTTCCTTTTGCCCGAAAACATTTAGCGCGGAAGAAAGAAATACTGCCAAACAAAGGCATAGAGAATATTTTATAAGTTTTGAATTTTGAATTTTGAATTTTGAATTTTTCATCATTTTCCTCCTACTCCGCTTTATTTCCGGCGTCTTTTTCGACGTTCAAAATTACAGTCGTGCGGTTTGTTTTACGCAAATACTCTTTCGCCGTTTTTTGAATCAGCGCGGGCGTGACTTTGCGGAAATTCGCTTCGATTTCGTTGATTTTTTCGGGCTTATCGTCGAAAAGCGCGAAACAGGCGAGCAGATCGGCGCGTCCGACGCCGCCGAATTGCTGCAGCGTGTCGTAAAATCCCGAACGCAGCTTCACAATCGCGCGGTCAATGTCTTTTTGCGCGACCGGTTTGTTTTGCAGTTGTTCGATTACCGCGTCGCTTGCCGCGATGATTTCCTGCGGCGTGAATTTTTCGTCGTGAATCAAATCAACCGTAAAAAGCATCGGACCGTTGTAATTGAACATATTTCCCAAATAAGCGTTGATTCCGCCGCTCAAACCGCTCGTGTAATTTTTATTTTTAACGAGTTCCTGATACAAAAGACTGTCTTCGCCCTGCAGCAAAATCTGATCAATCAAACCCATCGCGTAATATTCGGGCGTGTCGCGTTTCGGCATTTGATAACCGAAGCCGACCGCCGGTTTTTTCGCTAATTTGTCGGTGCGCGTAACGATTTTTTCCTTTTCCTGTCGAGGTTCCGAAATATCCGGCAGCGGATCGGTTTTTTGCGCTGTTATGTTGGCGAAGTATTTATTAATCCAATTTCGCGCCTGCGGTTCTTCAAAATCGCCGGTGACGACCAAAACGGCGTTTTGCGGCGAGTAATATTTATCGAAAAACGATTTCGCGTCTTCGAGCGTCGCCGCTTCGATGTCTTTTAATTCACCGTAAAAATTATGCGAATTATACCAGTTCGTAAAAGCCGCCATCGGCAAATCAATCCACGGAAAAGTGCCGTAAGGCTGATTTAAAACATTGACTTTTACTTCGTTGCCAACCACACCTTGCTGATTTTTCAAATTTTCCTGCGTAATGTCCAAACCTCGCATACGGTCGGCTTCCGCCCAGAGCAGCGTTTCGAGTTTATGCGATGGAACTACGGCGAAATAATTCGTAAAATCAAATCGCGTTGAACCGTTCAGAACGCCGCCGTTTGACTGCACGAGTTGGATATACTCCATTTTTCCGAGATTTTTTGAACCTTGAAACATCAAATGCTCGAACAAATGCGCGAATCCCGTGCGGTCTTTCGGTTCGATACGAAAACCGATGTTGTAATAAACTGCGACGGTCGTCAAAGGCGCGCTTTTTTCCGGCGAAAGCACCACTTTCAAACCGTTCGGCAAAGTGTAATAAGTAACCGGCACATTGAGACCGCCCCCGTTTTTCTTCGGCTGCGCGACGGCAAACGAAGAAAATACAAACGTCAAAGCGATTAAATACAGAAAAATCCTTCTCGATGAATGATTCATAAATGCTCCTGTTTTTGAATTTTTTTAGAACTTCTGCCGAATTTATACGGAGAAATCACGATTTTGTTTTGAGGTCGCAATAAAAACCCGGTAACAAACAAAAATATTTACCTTTTTTACCTTTTTTACCTGCAAGTAAATGTATAAAAACAAAGCGGGCGCTTCTACAAACGCCCGCTGAATTTATGCTTATTACTTTAAGTGTTATTTATTCCGGCTCTTAGAGAAGTCTTTTGAATTCATCACAATCGAGCGCCCCGTAGAAGATTTTATTAAATTTGTGCCTTCGGTAACCGTCACGTTGTTTGCGGAAAGCGTCGTGCCGGTAGCTCGCTGAAACTCTGAAATAGCTTTGTTCAAATCGGTCTGCGCCTGAAGCTCGCGCCCGCGCGCCGAAAGAAGTTCGGTTTGACGCTGAAGAACGAGATAGAAAGTCGTCGTTCCGGCGCGAAATTGCCGCTGCTCGCTTTCGTAAAGCTGTTCGGCAGAAGTTCTGGCGGCAAGCGCCGAAGCCAGACGCGCTTCGGCTGAACGCAGCGCCTGCAAAGAATTTCGCACTTGCGCCTCGATGATTTGTTCCTGTTGTGCGCGCTGATTTCCGATTTGCGATTCTTCCGCCAGACTGCGCCCGAGATTTGCTTCCGCAACGCGATTTCCCAAAGGCAAACCGATTCGCACTCCGACGCGATACGTCGGGTATCTTTGCGTTAACAACCCGCCGAGCGAATTGAAGAAACCGCCGACTAACGCATCGGGCGGCGAACTCACGGTCGTGGTCGGATTGATAACCAGCGGCGGCAAATTTTGCGTTTGCGAAATTTGATTGATGCGGGCGAGCAATTCGGGATTGATCGTATTGCTTGTGCGCGTAATTTCGTTCGCCGTTCCCGCCAATCCGTTTGAAGTGTAATTGGCGACCAGATCAACCTGCGGTTTCGTTTGATCGCGGAAAAATCGCTGATCAATGCGGTTGATCTCTGTTTGAGTTTGAAGCTGCGTGATTTCGGGACGATTTTTCAATGCGTCGGCGACGGCGATTTCAAGACCGACGCGCGGCGGCTCGAGCGAAATCGGCGAAACCGGCGTGATCGGGCGCGACCAGACTTCGGAAGTTCTGTCCGGCAGCATCAAAGTTTTCAAATTATTTTCCGCGCGCGTGACAGATTCCTGCGCCGTGTAAACGTTTTGTTCGAACGTGGTGATTTGCGTCGTTGCGGCGATGACATCAATCGGCGCGAGCACGCCGCTCGCGACAAGCCGCTGATTGCTTTCGAGCTGAACGCGAGCTTGTTTGACGGCGTCAATCTGCACTTGCAGATTTCGCAGCGCAAAAACCAAATCCCAGTAAGCCTGTTCAGCCTGCGCGATCACTTCGATGGCGCGCTGCCGAAACTGCGCGTCGGTTAAACTCAGATTTTTTTTGGCAATTTCGATATTTCGGCGATTGTTATCAAAACGCCGCCCGCGCCAGAGAGGTTGAATGTACGACAAGTTAAACGCCGTCGGAAATTGCGGATTGAGCAGCGCGTTCTGGTTGTTAGTGGTCGTTCGCGCCGTCGTAAAATCGGCGCTGTAAGAGCCGCCGGCGAATGGCGAAAAACCGCTCGCGCCGAAATTCGAGCGAAAATCGCTTTGCGTTACCTTTCCGCTCGCGCCAGCGCCGCCGATTGTCGAAGCGGTCGGCGTCGTTCGTCGTTCGTAATAACTTTCCCCGGCAAGTTGCGGGTCGTAGACTCCGCGTGCCGCGCGCAAATTAAATTCGGCAATCTGCACCTCGATTTTCGAGGAATCAATATCGTTATTATTTTGCAGAGCCATTTCGATTACCTGTTCGAGCGTCAGCGAAAGCTGATTCATCATATCAACGCCGACTCGCTCAGCCGATGGAAGCGGTCGAACCGGAGCTTGGAAATTCGGCGCAACCGGCGGCGGATCGTCCGGCAGAACTGCGGGAGCGACGCCGCCGGATGTTCCGACATTTTGCCCCGGCGTTTGCTGTATAACCGTGTTCGGATTGGAAATCTGTCCGCTCGGGGTCGTTCCGGGCGGAGCGGTTGTCGTTTGCTTCGGCGCGTTCGGTTGCTGAGCGGGATTTACCGGTTGTTGAGTTTGCGGTTGATTCGGCTGCTGCGGTAGTTGTGTCGGCGGTTGAGCAGGCGGCGTCTGCCCCGCAGCAGTGAGAGCGGCGAGAAAAACCGAAAGAAATGTTGAAACTACTACATTTTTCATAATTCTAAAATCACAAAGCAGTCAAAGCGTATTTAGTCTGGACGCAGACAAATTCGCTCGCTTTTTTTCGCTAAAGATGCTGTAGATTTTTCAGCTTTAACCCGAAATACAGTCTTTATCGAATAATTACTCACACTTTGCAATGCTTGATACAGACGTTTTCCGCCTCGGTTTATTTACTCGAAGTCGGTTCCGCGTAACCGTCACCCGTTTCTTCTGCATTTCCATCAGCGGCGGCTTTTTTGCGGCTTCTGAACGCGCCCGCAAATCGTTCGTAAACCGGTCGAAGATTATTAATTTTGAAGTTTTCATAGCGATCCGCCATTCTTCTCCAAACTCTCGACTCCTGCGCGTCGTCGAAAAGAGAGTAGAAAACCGGAACCGCCAAAAGCGTGAGCAGCAGACACATCGATTGCCCGCCGACGACCAAAATACCGATTGAACGATTAGTCGCCGCGCCCGCGCCGCTGCCGACGACGAGCGGAATCATACCGGCGACCAGAGCAATCGTCGTCATCAAAATCGGACGCAGACGGTCGCGGTTCGCTTGAATAATCGCGTCGTAGCGATTCATTCCTCGTTCTCGCAGAGTATTCGTATGATCAATCTGCAAAATCGCGTTTTTCTTGACGATGCCGAATAACAAAAGAATTCCGAGCGCTGAAAAGATATTCAAAGTCTGCCCGGCAATCAGCGTCGAAAGCAGCGCGAACGGTATCGAAAGCGGCAGCGTGATCAGAATCGTCACCGGGTGGATAAACGACTCAAACTGCGCCGCGAGAATCAGATACATAAAAACGAACGAAAGCAGAAACGCCAGCATAAACGAATCGTACGCGCGCTGTAGTTCCTGCGATTGCCCTGTCACGCCGGTTCGATATTCCTGCGGCATATTCAGCGAGGCGACGTGCTGCTGCAATCGGGCGAGCGCGTCGGATTCCGAAGCATTCGGCGGCAGACTCGCCGAAATCGTTACCTGCCGCTGACGATTCAAACGGCTGATCGAAGCCGGACTCAAGCCTTCTTCGAGACGGACGAGTTTTTCCAACCCCACCGTTCCGCCGTTTGCCGAAGCCACCGTAAAATACTGCAAACTGTCGCGCGTGCGGCGAAACGGTTCATCTGCTTGAAGTAAAACGTCGTACTGCTCCGATCCTTCCGCGAAAGTAGTCACGCGCTGACCGGCGGAAAGAATATTCAAAGCCTGCGCGACATCGCCGGCTTGCACGCCCAAATCAGCCGCT
This sequence comes from Pyrinomonadaceae bacterium, assembly GCA_036388895.1. Lineage (GTDB taxonomy): Bacteria > Acidobacteriota > Blastocatellia > Pyrinomonadales > Pyrinomonadaceae > SXVE01. The sequence continues at coordinate 53,056 of DASVQY010000020.1, forward strand.
TTCGCGCGGTCAATCAGCACGCGAATTTCCGGGCTGCCGAGTTCGAGCGAACGATCCGCGTCGCGAAATGTATCGTCGGCTCTTAATTTTTCGACTAATTGATCGGAATACTCATCGAGTTTTTGAATATCGGGTCCCGCAATGTAATAACCGATGCCGGAGCCGCCGCGACCTAAACCGAGACTGCTGCCGATTGAAGACGAGCCGGAAACGTTGACGCGATAATCTTTCGATTGATATTTTTTGACGATTCCGCGCGTGCGGTTTATCAAGTCCGCCTGCGATTGTTTGCGTTCGGCAACGGTCACAAGACTGACGTTTACGTTGCCCGTATTATTCGCGCCGCCGCCCCAACCGCCGACTTGCACCAAAGTATTTTTAACGCCGGGGAGTTGCTCGCGAATGTCGCGCGCGATTCGTTCTAGAATAGACTGAGTAGCTGCAAGGCTGGTGCCCTGCGGTCCGCGCAAATTGACGCTGAAAGCCGATTCGTCTTCATCAGGCAAAAACGCCATACCGACGTATTTGTAAAGAGGATAAATTGAAACGACCGTCCCGATACAAAGCAAAACGACCGCCCAGCGAAAACGCATCGAAAGTTTCAAAAGCCAGGTATAAGTTCGGTCAATTTTGCTGTATAACCAACTGTCTTTACTGTCGCGCGCGTTCGTTTCCTCTCCGGTTCGGTTAACCGTCGGTTCCTCGTAATGCGGCTCGGTTAGTTTGGTCGAACCGTCCTTATTCGCCTCGCCCGCGGTAAATGGCTCGACCGCTTCGCCTAAATCTTCTTCTTTATGCGGCTTAATCCAGCGCGCCGCGAGCATCGGCGTCAGCGTAAACGAAACGATCAGAGATACGGCAATCGCCGCCGCCGAAGTCAACCCGAACGACGACATAAAACGCCCGACGATTCCGGTCATAAATCCGACCGGAATAAATACGGCGAGCAGCGAAAGCGTCGTCGCCAGAACAGCCAGACCGATTTCGCGCGTTCCTTCAATCGCCGCTTGGAACGGGTGCATTCCTTTTTCTTCGACAAAGCGGTAGATGTTTTCCAGAACGACAATCGCGTCGTCAATCACAATGCCGACCATCAGCGTCAGAGCCAGCATCGTCATTTGATTAAGTGAATATCCAAACCAGGCGATCATTGCGAAAGAAGCGATAATCGAAACCGGAATCGCCAGCGCGGAAATAATCGTTGAACGAATATTCCACAAAAACAAGAACACGACGACCGCCGCTAAGATGCCGCCGATTATCAAATGCTCTTCAATCGCGTGCAAGCTGTTTTCGATAAATTCCGATTGATCGCGCGTGACGGCGACTTTCACGTCCGGCGGCAGCGTCGGCACGATTTCCGCCATTCTTTGTTTGACGCCGCTGATTAAAGCGATGGTGTTCGAGCCGGATTGTTTGCGAATGCCGAGCGAAACCGACTGCACGCCGTCGAGCGACGCGGCGGTTGACGGTTCGACTCCGGCATCTTCGACGCGCGCGATGTCTTTGACTTTAATCGGAAAACCGTTGCGCGTGACGATAACGATTTCGTTAAACTCGTTAATATCGGTGATCTTGCTGAGCGTTCGCAGAGTCGTCGTTCGTGCGCCCTCGTTAACCGAACCGCCCGGCGATTCGGTATTTTGCGATCTCAATGCGTTGGCGACTTGCGTGACCGAAAGATTGTATGCTCGAAGCCGGTCAGGATTAATGTAGACTTTTATTTCTCGTTGGCGACCGCCGAAAATTTGCACTTCGCCGACGCCTTCCGCGTTTTCTATTCGCTCCTGAATTTGGTTTTGCACCAAATCCGTCAAATCAACGATGCTTCGCGGCGCGCTGATGGCATAGATTAAAACCGGAAACGAATCCGGGTCGGATTTTCGCACGACCGGCGGATCGGCGGTTTCCGGCAGGCGATTGATGACGCCGCTTAATTTTTGCTGAATTTCCTGATAAGCCTGATCCGGGTCTTTTTCGAGATTAAACGTGAGCGTCACGTTCGACCGACCTTGCGACGAATTCGAGCGCATTTCCTCGATGCCCGGCACCGTATTGACCGCGCCCTCGATAATATCGGTTATCTCGCTCTCGACTTGTTCGGGCGCTGCTCCGGGATTCGAGGTCGAAACCGAAACCGTCGGCAAATCTATTTTCGGAAAACGGTCAACACCGAGCGTGAAAAAACTAAAACCGCCGACAACCGTTAAAAATAAAATAATTACGGTCGCGAAAACCGGACGATGCACACAAATTTCAGCTAACCATTGCATATAAACCTTCGGTTTGTTTTTTGTTTTTTGTTTTTAGTCGTTGGAAAAATGCTGAGTACAACCCAAAGACAAAAACCAAAGACCCAAAAACATAATTAAAAATTAAAATTGAACTTTCGCTCCTTCGTAAAGCTGCGCCAGATTGCTTGTTGCAATTGTCTCATCCGCATTCACGCCGTTGAGAATCTGCACCATATCGCCTTCTTCGGTGCCGAGCTGAACGACGCGCAGTTTTGCAATACCATCCTGAATGACAAAAACTCTGTACGATTGCGTGCTTTCGTCTCTATAAACGGCGGTTTTCGGCACGAAAATGCCTGCATTTCCGCCTTGTTTTGTGATTCTCGCGGCGGCGAACATTCCCGAACGCAGCGCATTATCGCCGTTTTCAATCGAGGCTTCGACGGTCGCCGCGCGCGAAGTCGGATCGAGCGCCGGATTTACTGCCGTGACCGTTCCGCCGAATTTTCGGTCTTTATAAGCGTCAACTTCGATTGATACGCCGCGCCCGATTGTAATAAACGGCACGTCCGCCTCGGCGACCTGTATCTGAATTTTGATCGGATTCGTCCGCAGAATCGTCGCAACCGGCGTGGACGTAGTGACGAATTCGCCGACGGCGACCGGGCGGCTGCTGATAAATCCGGCGAACGGCGCGCGAACTACCGTATCGGTGATAGCTTGCTCCGCCAATCCGATTTGCGTGCGAGCCGATTCGACCGCCGCCTGCGCGCTTTTAATTGCCTGGTTACTTTGTCGCGCCGTATTCATTGCCGCTTCCTGCTGCTGGCGGGCGCTGTTGACGCGCGCGCGCGCCGTATCGCGCTGCGTGCGGTAAGTTTCGTAAGCGACCATCGAAACGTCGCCGGTTTCGACCAAGCCGCGATAACGCTTTTCGTTGGCTTCAGCTTGTCGAAGCTCGGCAAGCGCTTGTTCGTAGTTGGCATTGGCGGCGCGAACTTCGGGTATCGTCGAAGCGTCGAAACTTCCGTTCGGTGAAAGCCCCAAACGAGCTTCGGCTTGGCGGACGCCGGCGATCGCCTGCGTGACATTCGCCTGTGCCTGTGCGAGCTGCAGCCGCGCGTCTCTTTCGTCAAGTTTGGCGATTAATGCTCCCTGTCCGACAAAATCGCCGACATCCGTCATCACGTTGACGACTTTTCCGGCGGCGCGCGGCGCCACATTGGAAGTTTCCGAGGCAATGAGGCTTCCCGTGGCTTGGATAAAAGCGGGAACTTCGCGGGAAATTGATTTGCCGACGGTTATCGAAATCGGCGCTTCGGCGTTTTCGGCATTGGCGTTTCGGTTTCCGCGCGGCTCATTTTCGGCGCGCGAACCGCTGCACGAAAGTGACAATAAAAAAAGTGAAAAAACAGCCGCCGCGAGCAGTAATTTAAGATAGAGTTTCTGCCTGAATAAAAAAGAAAGCCGCATAAAGTTTCGTTTAAGATGTTGATTGTATAACAATTAGTTTTACCAATTAGAATTTCATATGTAAATTTTTGTAAACATACAGAACCAACTTATCTTTTCGCAGGCTCGAAATTTGGTCTCGTTTCTTTTGTTTCAATCTCAACTGCTTGCGTAAAATGTCTGGTAAGATTATAAATATTGAAATAAATAAGAATTCGAGAGGTTGAAATTTTATGCAGGAGATTACTGCTACGGAACTCAAAAATTTGATGGATTCGAGCAAAAACGTGCAATTGATTGACGTGCGCCAGCCGGACGAGCACGCTTTCGCGCGCATCAATGGCGCGAAGCTGATTCCGCTCGGCGATGTCGTAAAAAGAATGGACGAATTAGATCCTAACCGCGAAGCAATCATTCACTGCAAAGCCGGCGGTCGCAGCGCAAAAGCCATCGAAGCGCTGCAAAAAGCCGGATACACCGGCGAATTAAAAAATTTAAGAGGCGGCATCACCGCCTGGTCGAACGAAGTTGATCCGAAAGTTCCGAAATATTAAAAAGAAATATTTAAAAAAGGAGAACGATAATGGATAATAAAAATCTTTAGTCTTTAATATTACCCGTTATCCGTTTTCCGTTAATTTTAATTTCCCTGCTCATTCGTGTAATTTTCATTCCTTCTTCGACAATTGTGCGGCAAGCAAGTACGGATTTTTCCTTTTCTTCGTTTTCCAGCCAAACGCGGCAATTCAAACAATCGCCGTTCCAGCAAAAATCGCCGAACGAGATCGTTTCCACCGAAAGAAACTGGAAACATCGAAGCAAACTGTTGTTTTCCGGCACTTTTTGCATTTCGCCGCAAATGGCAATTTCGACATATTTGTCGAACGGCTCGAAAATGTCTTTATAGTCTTCGATATTCATTTTTTACTTTTTCTTACATTTTCAGCTTTTTTGAAAGCGCGAAAAGCTATAGTAAAAATACTTTATTTGATCGAAATTAGCATTATCCATACGGCTTAATTACTTGAAGATTAACTTTTTGCGAAAATCAATTTAGTTGATAAACTAATTTTTGTTAGGAGGTTTTTTATAAAAATGTCTCTGGTAATGTACAGCAAACCGGGCTGTCCGTATTGCAAAAAAGCCCGCGATTATTACACGGAAAACAATATAAGTTTCGTCGAGTACGACGCGCAGAACGACAAGCGGCGGCAAAAGGAAATGCTTGAATACTCGGGCGGCGATTTAGTCGTTCCGTGTATCGTTGAAAACGGCGAGTACGTTCAATCGGGCTGGGGAAACCCACCGCGCGGCTGAACGATCACTCTTGATTAGTCGGCAGTTTGCCGGCATTTTATTTTGGATTTTAGATTTTGGATTACGGATTGGAAAATAATAGCCTCCGCCCGGCTTTACCTAATTCATTTTTCGTTCTAAGATTGCATTTTGATTTTTTCGGCAATCCAAAATCCGAAATCCGAAATCTAAAATCAACATATGGTTGGTTCTCAAATTAACCAGTACAAAATCCTCGAAAAACTCGGCGCGGGTGGACAAGGAACCGTTTACAAAGCCCTCGATACGAAGCTGAACCGCACGGTCGTCATCAAGGTTCTGCCGCCGGAGCTGACCGCCAAAACCGCCAACTTCAAACGCTTTGAACGCGAAGCCCAGCTTTGCTCCCAGCTCGATCACCCGAACATCTGCACGATTTACGATTTTCACGAAGCGAACGGAATTTTTTACATAGCGATGCAGTATATTGACGGCAAAAACGTCCGTCAGCTCGTCGCCGGTCGCCCGCTCGAATTGCGAAGCGCTCTTTCTATCGCCGTGCAGGTTTGCGACGCGCTCGCCTACACGCACTCGCGCGGCATTATTCATCGCGACATTAAAGCGGGAAACATAATGGTCAACGAAGCCGGACAAGCGAAAATTCTCGATTTCGGTCTGGCGAAACTGATGCTGAATGAGCCGGAAGATTTCCCGCGAGGCGTTGACCGCGCGGAGTTGACCGAAGTTGGAATTCCATATGGCACGGCGACTTATGCCGCTCCCGAACAAGCCAAAGGCGAACGCGCCGACCACCGCGCCGACATTTTTTCGACCGGCGTTTTACTTTACGAAATGCTCACCGGGATTTGGGCTTTTCAAGGAAAAACCGTGATTGACGTGCGCCATCAAGTGCTGCACGGAAAACCGAAGCCGCTGGCGGAAATGCGCTCTGAACCGCTTCCGCCGCTGCTACAGCAAATTATAGACAAAGCATTAGCAAAGGAACCGAAAGATCGTTACCAGCAAATCGTCAAAATGCGCGACGAGCTGCGCGCGGTTCTGCAGGATATTTCAGGTATGCCGATTATTCAGGGCGATACTTACGCGCCCCGCCACATCGAAACGAATGTTATGAAACGCGCCTGGGGCTGGATCACGGGCAAAACCGGCTCGGAAAGCACGTTCGGACGCACGCCGTCAGTTTCCAACCCGCCGTCGTTTACGCCCGAAAACACTTTAACGGCGACCGGGCAGGAAAAGAAAATCGTTTCGATTCTTCCGTTTAAGAATTTAAGTCACGACCCGAATTCCAACTTTTACGAATTCGCTCTCGCCGATGCCGTTATTACCGAGCTCGCTCAATTAAAATCTTTAATCGTTCGTCCGAGTTCTGTTATCGCCAAGTATCAAGGCACCGAAGTCGATCCGCGCGAAGCCGGGCAGGAACTTCGTTCAAACGCCGTTTTATCAGCCGGTTTTATTCGCTCCGGCGACAGAATGCGCGTTACGGCTCAGCTTCTCGACGTGTTGAACGGCGAAATTTTATGGAGCGACCGGATTGATGCGGAAAGCGGCGACATTCTAATTCTACAAGACACAATCGCCCAGCAAATTTTAGAAGGCTTGCGGCTCGAGCTTTCCGAGAAAGAACAACAGCGACTCGGTCGCCGTCCGACGGAAAACGCCGAGGCTTACGAAGAATATCTGCGCGGACGCGACAATTTCGGACGCTTTATTTTCCGCACGCTGAAGGTCGAGGATTGCGATGCCGCCATTGCAAACTTCAAACACGCCATCGAGCTCGACCCGCATTTCGCGCTTGCCTACAGCGGTTTGGGCGCTTGCTATGCTAACCGTTTTTTCAAAGGCTTGGGCGAACCCGAAGATTACACCTATGCCGAAGCAGCTTTTTCCAAAGCCTTTTTCTACGACCCGAATGTAACCGAAGCGCGCGTTTTGATGGTGATGATTTATATGGCGCGCGGCGAAAAGCGAAAAGCGCGGGCAGAAATCGAACAACTCCAAAAACAGTTTCCGAACGAAGCGCCGCTTTATTTCGTCAAAGGCGTGATGCACCGGCTCGACGGCGAATACAACGAATCGCTGCGTAGTTTTGAAAAACTCGTTCGGCTCGATCCGGCGGCGCGCGTCGTTTCCGCGTACAATCGCGCTCGCATCTTTCTGTATCGCGGCGATTACGAAAAAGCTCTCGAAGAACTCGAAAAGGGCGCGAAATACGAACCGAATCACCCGATGCTGAGAATCTTCCGTTCGGGCGTTTATTATTATCAAGGAAAAAAAGACGAAGCCATCCGTATGATCGAGGAAGTTCTCGAACAAAATCCGCAGATGGACGGTATTCGACCGCTTTACGCAATGTACCTCGCCGGAGCGGGCAGAACCGAACAAGCGCGAGCGCAGATTTCCGACGAAGCCCTGAAACTCTGTCGTTCCGATCACGATATGGCTTACTGGGCTGGTTCGACTTACGCGCTTTTAGGCGATAAGGATTTAGCATTCAAATGGCTCAACCGCGCCGTCAAGTTAGGCAACGAAAACAAGCCGCGTTATGAAACCGACGTAAATCTCGACCCGCTTCGCGACGATCCGCGCTTTGCAGAATTGTTGGACAAAATGGGCGAAAATCATTAATTTTCGCTTTTTCCAAAACTTTCCTTTTATTAGCAATTTACTGCTATTGTTAAATTAACGACAAAAGAATGAAAGATAATCATTCTTTTGTCGTTAGCTGTTAACTTTATTAGTCATTACATTCACTTTTTAATGACTCTGCATTTTGTCTTTGCAGCCCAATTCCCGAAAGGATCAGCGGATGAAATTCTACAACCAAAACAAACGGTTATACACAATTCCGGCAATTTTTGCGATTTCGATTTTTTTCGCTCTTGCTATTGCCAGCGCGCTGACGCACCGTCCGCAAATTGACGAAGGAATGTTCGCCAGTCCCGCTTACAACTTAGCTACCGAAGGGCATTTCGGAACGACCGTTCTCGAAACTGAAAAATCGCCCTTGACGCGCATTGAACAGAGAACATACTGGGTAATGCCGCTTTATCTTCTCAACGCCGGCGCTTCGTTCAAAATTTTCGGCTTCAGCTTGTTTTCGATGCGTCTGGTCAATATTCTGTGGGGCTTCGGACTGCTTTTAGCGTGGTATTTTATCGTTTTGAAGCTATCGGAGAACAAAAAAATCGCTCTCACCTGTCTGATTCTGCTCGCCTGCGATTACACGATTCTCGACACGTCAGCGTCAGGACGAATGGATATGATGAGCGCATCTCTGGGTTTCATCGGCATCGCGGCTTTTTTACTCGTTCGCGAGCGGAATCTTTTGCTCGCCGTTTTGTTAAGCCAATCTTTCGTTACCGCTTCGGGGTTGACGCATCCGAACGGCATAATGGCTTTTTTCGGATTGTTGTTTCTGACCTTTTATTACGATTTCCGGCGGCTAAAACTCAAACATCTCGCCATCTCGCTGATTCCGTATCTTATCGGCGGAACAGCTTTCGGAATTTGGATTTTGCAGGATTATCCAGCCTTCAAAGACCAGTTTATAGACAACGCTTTGATGAGCGGCAGGATGAGCGGCGTCAGTTCACCGCTCGGCAGCTTTGTACGCGAATTTACCGAAAAATATCCGCACGCTTTCGGTTTGGCGGCAAATTCCGGCGGGCATTCCGGTCCGATTTATTTGAAAAGTTTGATTTTGCTCGGCTACATCGTCGGAGTTTTCGGGGTATTGCTTACGAAACAGCTTCGCCGCAATCCGAATTACCGCGCTTTGTTGATTGCGACGGCGATTTATTTTGTCGTGATGTCGCTCGTTGACGGTCAGAAGCAGACGCCTTACCTCGTTCACATCGTGCCGTTTTACTCGGCGCTGCTGACGATTTACGCGAATTGGCTTTGGGAAAAACGAATTATTCCGGTTCCCGCTTTAGCGGCGGGAATGTGTCTTTTCCTCGCCCTGCAAGCGGGCGGAATGGCTCTGCGGATCAAACAAAACACTTACGGCAACTTTTACCAGCCTGCCGTTGATTATTTGAAACAAAACACCGGTGAAAAAGACATTATCATGGCGAGCTCGGATTTCGGTTTCGGATTGAGATTTCCCGACAACCTCGTTGACGACGGGCGCTTCGGTTTTTACACCGGAAAGCGACCGAAATTTATAGTTTACGACAGCGCGGTTCATAGTTCGTGGGAAGAATCGAAACAGTTTTTTCCGGCTTTTTACGATTATTTCCCGAAACTCTTACGCGAAGAATACACGCTAGCTTACGAAAACGCAGGGTATAAAATTTACGAAAGAAAGTGAAAAAAGTGACCGGTAGGAAGTGAAAAATAAGAAGTGAAAGTAGGAGATGAAGAATTTATCACTCTGTCCTCACTTCTCAGTTCTCATTTCTCATTTCTCAATTTTCATTTCTCACTTCTTATTTAACTCCAGCAATAACCTTTTTTTCCATTTCCGCTAAAGCAATTAAATCACAACCAATATCTTTTCCGTCGGTCGCTCTGCCTTTGTAAGCATTAGGTTCGCTCAAACGCATTTGATAGAAATTTTCCGGTGGGTAACGCGCCGCTTCTGCGCCGATTATTACGTTTTTTCTGAAGGTAAGTTTGCTCGTATAAGCTCTGAGCGGCTCACTTCCGATTCCTCCGCCGCGTTTTCCGACGCCGATGATTCCGTATTCGTTGTGATTGCCGATATTATTCGTAAAAACGAAATTTGCGAGGGGCGCCGCGTCGAGCATTATCAAAGTTCCTGTGTTTTGAATCGTATTGTGATCGAGAGTTAAATTGTCGGGTCCCGCGCCGCTTGTCAAAAGCAGAAATCTGCCCGCGCTTTTATCGCCCCAGGAACCGCCGATTTCCGCAAAAAGATTATTTTCAAAGCGCACGTTGCGGTTTTGTACCGGAATATTCGGGTATTTCGGATCTCCGTAATCCGTTCCGGTCATCGTCACCGCGTTAGCCGTTTTTCGCACGATGTTCGAGCGAAAAACGATGTCCTCGACTCGCGCGTCGGGACCGCTTTGAAAACTCGCCGGCGTGAAAAGAATCGCCGTTCCGTCCTGCGCCGATGCCCAATTGTTTTCAAAAACGTTTTCTTCGATGACGGCGCGCCGCATATCTTTTAATTCAAAAAGATTTTTCACGGCGTATTTGCCGCGCCATTCGGTTCTTTTCGTGACGTGATTGCGCCGAAACTCCAAATCAGCCGGATTCATTCCTTTGTGCGCCGTCGCGCCGCCGAAAAGAACGCCGATTCCCGACGCTTCAATATAATTATTGATAATCTTAAACGGTCCCGGCGCGTTCCAAGCGACAATCGCGTGTCCTTCGTCGTTCGTCAGACGAAAATCGGAAATGTGAGAATTCGTGATTTCTATATTTCGCCCGTTGATTGACAAACCGCTTCTCACGCTTCCGGTCTGACGCGAGTGCGCGTGAATATAGCAGCGATCAAAAGCGATATTTTGCGGGACTTGTTCCGTTCTGTTTTGTTCGTCGTCACCGATGGAAATCAGTTTCCAGACGTTTTCTTCCGGTCGGCTGACGGAAAATTCCACGCCGAGAAAACGGTAATGATGCGCGCCGTTCGTCGCGATTATCACCGGATCGCCGGTCGCCGTAACGAGCTTCGGCAAAACGGACGCGTAACGCGTCGGGTCAATGCGCGTATCGGCGGGCGGAAGCTGTGAATCGCTGGCGGAAGACCGAATCGTAATGAATTCGCTGCCCGTCTTTTTCGGCAAAACGAAATTTCCCTTAAAAGTCGCACCGGCTTCGAGTAAGATCGTGTCGCCTGATTTAGCGCGATTGAGCGCGGCTTGAAAATCGCCTCCGGCTTTGACAACAATCGTCGCGCCTTCAACAGTAAACGCTTCGCCGAACGAAAGATTCTTTAAACCGAAAACCAAACCGACTATTAAAGGCAAAACAGAGAAAACACCGATTAAAGCAAGCCAAGACTTTCTTTTCCGCTCGCGCTTCGATTGCCAATTCGGTTTTTCGAGTCTTTTCATCTCGCTTTTAGTTTAACTTTTACAGAAAGAAAATTTCGCTTTTTATTCGTCAAATTTTCTCAAAAACAAATTCGTTGCATCCGAGACCGACGCCCGTTTTCAGTTTCGTCAAACGAAAATCCTTTGCTTTGTAAAACTCAAATATTTCATCGGGCGTCGCCACTTCGTAAGGATAACCGCCGACCCAATCAACGATGTCGTGCCAGCGGTTCATTCCGCGGGCGTTGCGATAATTCGTCCAGTAACGAACATAATCGAACGGTTTTCCTTTAGCAATAAAATTAATCAAACGTTTGGCTTCGTCGGGCGCAATCGTTAAAACGGCGAACGGCGTTTTTAGCAAACCCGGCAATTTGCAATAAGTTTTCTTTATCCATTTCCAACGCGACGCCTGGCTTCCCGTATCGTTATAAATTGCAATGAAAAGTTTTCCGTTGTCGGCAACCGCCCGGCTCGCGTTTTCCAATCCTTTCCACATCTCGCCCGTGTGGTGCAAAACGCCCCACGAATAAACGATGTCGAATTTTCCGAGCGATTCGACGTAATCTGCGTCGAGAGCCGAACCTTGTTCAATTTGCCAGTTTTCGTCATCATTGAAAAATCGTCGCTTTAATTCTTTTGTGCAGGCGTAAGAATGCGAATCGTAATCGAACGAGAAAACCTTTGCGCCCAAACGACGCGCCGCCAGCGAAAAAAGCCCGCTGCCCGAACCGATGTCGAGAAAGGTTTTGCCCGCGAGAGTTTCCGTTTCGAGCATTTCGCGCAAAGATTGTTCCGCCTTTGTAATTCGCTCGTTGTCGAGAACTTCGAGAAACGCGCTCCAATTTTTGCCGAATTCAAATCTTTCTCCCGACGCAACTTCCTTTTCGTGCCTTCTGGCGGTTTCACTTATTTGAACACTCGCAATATTCATTTTAAGCCTCAGTTAAGATAATTTTTGTTTAATAATATACCCAATAAACCAAAAATTTCACATATTCTCCGGCAACCAATCCCCAGCCGCGCGGACTGAGCCACCAGATAAAAGGCGGCGGCGTTTGTTCGCCGGTCGCGGGCGCGACGATTCCCAACTCGGTTTTCACATTATTTTCTGCAAATAACCTTTCAAACGTCCATAATGTGCGCCGCGTGTGATAAGCCGATGTGACAAGCAAAACCGATTGCAGGTTTTCCGCTTTCGCTTTTTGCGCCAAAACTCGCGCTTCGTAAATCGTCCCTGTAACCTGCGGCTGTAAAACGACAATCGCGTCCGGCGCGACGCCTTGAGAAATCAAACTCCTCTGTGCCATTTCGACGTACGGCACGTTTCGTTTTTCAATTTTCGACCATCCGGTGCGCTCGCCGTCATCGGTTAAAAAAATCACCGGCGCGACGCCTGTTTTATAAATTTCCGCTGCCTTTTGCGTCCGCTCGACGTAAACGGAAGAACCGCCGAGCACTAAAATGGCGTCGGCTTTTTCCAGAGGTTTCTCGACGATCAAACTTTCGGCTAAAAACGGCGCGATAAAAATCCAGCCGAGAAATAACGCCAGGCAGATGATTAAAACTTTAAACCGACGACTCATTCGCAAAATTTCAAAGAATGCCGTTTCAGCCGAAAACTAAACTTTGTGGTTCGGTAAAATTCCTTTTTCTGACAAATTAATTTGTTTTTATTTTGCCGATAATTTCCTTTAATTCCTCAACTTTCGCGTTCCAGCTTTCGTGTTCGATGCGGTCGGAAATCTCAGCGCGCGGTTTCGGATTTTTCAATGCTTCTTCGATTTTCGCAATAAAATCGGCGTGATCTGTTCCGACCAAACAATCTTCCAAAACGCGCACTTCGGGTATGTCGGTAGAAACCACGGGCAAACCCGCCGCAAGATATTCGCGTACTTTCAAAGGGTTTGCCGCAAGCGTTAATTCGCTGATTTTAAACGGGTTAAGCGCGACATCAAATCCTTTGCAAAAAGCCGGAAGCTCCGCGTATGGCTTGCGCCCGAGAAAATGCACGTTCGGCACGCCGTCTAAAATTTTTATTTTTCGCTCGGCATCAACCGCGATTTTGCCGATTAAAACCACCGAACCGTCTTTGAAATGTTCAGCCGTTTTTTTTATCAATTCGTAATCAACCCAATCGGCGAGAAGACCGTGAAAACCGATAATCGGTTTCGGCAAATCGGCGATTTCAGCCGGGATAACCGTTTCCGCATTCAAAGCTTTGCGAAAATGACGCCAATCGGTGCCGTGCCGGATGATGTATGTATTTTCGTTGAATCGCTTTTTATTTTCCAGCAATTTTTCCGCCGAAACAATGACCAAATCTGATTTTCTAAATAAATCTTCCTCGATTTCCCGCAAACCTTTCGCCACGCCGGTAAACGCCGTATATTCGTCAACGCAATAATAAATCAGCTCGGTTTCGCCCAATTTTCCCGCCAAAAGTCCGGCTGCCGGATTGAAAACCATATTCAGCGGATTCGAGAATTTCAATTTTCGCATCGCATTTTTTACTTGCGAAAGAAGAAATTTTTGATTGAATTTTCTGACCGCTTCGTTTCCGTAAGTCGGAATTGCCAAAGGATTTAAGACGAAAATATTCGGCTCGACTTCACGAACGGGCTCGGCGAAACTTTTCAATTTCTTGAAAATCCGCGAAACGTCTTTTGAAGAAGCCGTCGGCATCCGGTTGGCAATCGCGTTGATCCACAAAATGCGATTATCCTTCGACAAAACGCGCATCAAATGCGTTTTCGATAAAGGATCGCCCGTCCAATCGTGGCTGAAACAAAGAATGTCGCGCCCTTTTAGAACATCGCCGCTTGTTTCCATTTTTTTTCTTTCCGTTTCGGCTATTAACACAATTTCTCTCCGCTCAAAACTTTTTTCTCAAATTCCTTCATAGTTTTTTCTTCGAGCATCAGCGTGTCGGCAAAGAATTTCGCCGCCCAATTTGGAAAAATAAACGGCGTGTATTTTGCGTTCAAAGGATGCGAACCTTTGATGCCGCCGCGAATTCCGACGTGAAACGAAGCGATATTCTGCGTTGATTTCGTGTAATCATTTAGCTTCAAAGCCGCATTCAAAAAACGCGCATCGCCGGTAATTTCGTAATGTTTCAGCCAAACGCCCGCGATTTGCGCGTTGCCTGTTAGACACGAGTATTTACCGGAAGGCTTCCATTTTTCGTCGAAATCGCCCGCCATAAAACGCTTTAATTCGTAAATTCGCAAAAGTCTTTCGGCAGTTTTCTTGTAGGCTTGAAAATATCTTTCATCGCGCAAAATTCGGTACGATTCTTGCAAACCTTCCAAAACGTAGGCGATTGTGTGCGTGAACGGAAAAGTCCATTTTTCTGACGAAACGAAAAATGCGTTGTTTTCAAACCAACCGTTTTCGCGCTGCTGATCCAAAGTCCAATCTATTTGTCGCCGCGCCGCTTCTAGATATTTTTTTTCGCCTGTTATCTCGTATATTTCCAGTAAACTCCAGGCTGTGCGAACGTCGTATGCGTGAACATCCGTTTCGGTTTCTGCACTTTCGACGCGCCAAGCGCCGTCATCAGTTTGCACGCTTACAAGCCAATCGCCCGCGCGTTTCGCCGCTTGCAAATACGCTTCATTTTTTGTTTCGATAAATGCGCGGCACCAACCCAAAATGACTTGTCCGGTGTTAAACACCGCCGGAATCTGCGCGGCATCTGTGCCTTTGAAAACTCCCGCCTGAACCGCGCCGTTTGGCATCTGCACTTCGATTTCCCAATCAGCCATCGCTTCGGCGCGCCCGCGCCAATCACTTTCGTCCGAAAACTCCGCGTAATCGTAAAAAGTCGGAATAATGTAACCTGTCGTTTCCGGATAAGGCGCGAGCCAACCGTCAATAATCGAATAACCGCCCGAAACGCCGCGCGCGCAAGATGCATCGTGAGCGTTTTTCAGCCAATTCATTGTTTCCCGAAGATGTTCGAGCGATGTTTTCGGCTGGCGGCGAGCGTCTAAAAAATCCTTTGCCCACAAATTCACCGAAGACGGATGCGAATTTCTGACAGCCGCGCCGATTAATCTTTTCAGAGGCAATTTTTCGAGCATAATTCTTTAATTTCGTCCGAATTTTTTCAGACGCAGATTCGCCAGTTCCTTTAATCGCGGGTGCATTTGAAAATACTGTTTTCCGCCCGCTTCTTTGGTTTCGACAGACGGAAACGGTTTTCCGTCGGAAAAATCCTTTACGGCTTCGGCGAGCAAATCTACGACTAAAGCCGCGCTTTTGTCGCGCAAACTTCCGACCGTATCTTCGGATGTCGGTTCGATAATCTTGGATTTCAAAACAACGCCAGTGTCGACGCCTTCGTTGACGGTATGAACGCTGACGGCGACATCAGCGCCGCAAAGCACAGACCATTCGGTCACGTCCATTCCGCGAAAGTCGGGCAATTTCGCGTAATGCGGATTGATGACGCCGATTTTCGGAATTTCCAAAATATGTTTTTTGATTATTCCGCAGCCGCGCAAAACGATTAAATCCGGTTCTAGATTTTGCAAAATTTCAACGCATTCTGGCGAATTATGCGATGCGACGAAGAAAACTTTCGGCGAAACTTCCGGCAAATTGCCGTTTCGATTGCCGTTATTTCCAACTTTTTGGGCTGATTTCGCGCCTAAAATCTTTTTTCCGGCTTTTTTCAAAAAAACATCGGCTCCGAGTTTGCTTTTCCATTCGAGCAGAGACTGAATCGTCGCCGTTTGTTCGACTATGACGCCGACGATTTCGTGCCCGTCGGCAGTTAAACGCCGCGCCAATCGCTCGTTTTTGAACGAATACCACCGCGGAACTCTGGAAAAAAGAACTATTTTCATTTCTTTTTCGTCTTAAACGCCGATTAACTGCTCTTCGTACTTTTCCGTCAGATTTTCAGTTTTCGGTTTTTCTCCGTCAAAAAACCGGCGCTGCCACATTTCAAAATTGATTAAAAACCAGATTCTTTGATCGTGATTTTCGCCCGCATTGTGTTTGGCGACTAGTTCGCGCACGAAGTCCGGCGCGAAAATTCCGCGTTCTATCGCTCGCTCGCCAGTTACATATTCGTCAACTATGTTACGAAACCGACCGCGAAACCATTCGCCGACCGGAACGGGAAAGCCCATTTTCGAGCGCGTCAAAATTTCGTCGGGCAAAACTCCGCGCATCGCTTCGCGCAAAATCCATTTCGTTTCGCGCCCGCGCAGTTTCATTCGTTCGGGCAATTTCGCCGTGTATTCGACCAATCGGTGATCGAGAAAAGGAACGCGCGATTCAATCGAAGCCGCCATACTCATCTGATCCTGCTTCATCAAAAGCTCGTGCAGATATGTTTTCGTATCAGCGTAGAGCAGACGGTCGAGCGTATTTTTCGCATCCGTGTCTTCGATCAAACGATTCTGATGAAAATACGGATTTTTTTCGGAAATTCGCGCCTTAGTTTCGCTCGTAAAAAGTTTTTCCTGCATCGCTTTCGGAAAAACCGCGAAATTGTCGAAAAACAGATTTTCAATGTCCGCGCCGCGTGCGAGAAACGTGCGATTGAGCTTTTTATTTATCGAAACCGGCAAGCTCGAAACGCCAGATTTTATTGCCGAACGCAAAAACGGCGGAGCCAGCGATTCGTATTTTTCGCCCAATTCGAGCAACCGCAAAGTTTTTTCATAACGCCCGTAACCAGCAAGAATCTCGTCGCTTCCCTCGCCGGTCAAAACGACTTTCACCTTGCTTTGCGCGAGTTTTGAAACGAAATAAAGCGGCACGCACGCGACGAATCCGAGCGGTTCGTCTTCGTGCCAGATCATTTCCGGCAGCGCCGCAAAAAACTGTTCCGGCGTTATCGTGATTTCGTGATGATCGGTTTTGAAAGCCTTTGCGACGATTCGCGCGTATTCGAATTCGTTCGCTTCGCGCTCTTTGAAACCGACGGAAAACGTTTTTATCGGTTCATCAACCATCTGCGCCATCATCGCGCAAATCGCCGACGAGTCTATTCCGCCCGACAGAAACATTCCCAGAGGAACGTCAGCCATCAAGCGCAGCTCGACGCTCTTTTTAAACAATTCGCGCCATTCTTCAACGAAATCCGCGTCGCTTTTTTCTTCGTGTTTCGACTCGAAAGAAACGTCCCAGTATTTTTCGATCTTTAAATTTCCGTCTTTCCAAATCAAAAAATGTCCCGGCAAAAGACGTTTCACGTTTTTGTAAAGCGTTTCGTCGCGTGAAGTTCCGTGATTGGCTAATTGGTCGGGCAGCGCGTTGTAATTTATTTCCGGTTTCACCGCGCCCGCTTCCAAAAGGGTTTTAATTTCCGAGCCAAAAAACAAATTTCCCTGTTCGTCGAAAACATAATAAAGCGGTTTGACGCCGAGACGATCGCGCGCGATAAAAAGCGTTTTCTCGCGTCTGTCCCAGATAGCAAACGCGAACATTCCGCGCAGTTTTTCGACGCATTTCGCGCCCGTTTCTTCGTAAAGATGCAGAATCGTTTCGGTGTCGCAGTGCGTTCGGTAAACGTGACCTTTCGCTTCGAGTTCGGGGCGGTAATCGGCGTGATTGTAAACTTCGCCGTTGTAAATTATGACCTTCGAGCCGTCTTCGTTGAACATGGGCTGCGCGCCGTGCGAAACGTCAACAATCGAAAGACGGCGATGTCCCAAACCGATGTTTTCTTCAACGAATAAACCGCCGTCGTCCGGTCCGCGATGCGTTATGCAGTCGCGCATTCGGATGATTGTTTCCCGATTGATTTGTCTGTTTGAACGGCTCGAAAAAGCCATTCCGTTTATTCCGCACATTTTTTATTTTTCTTTTTAGTTTCTGATTTTTCGCGTAAAAGCCTCGAAACCGCTCGCGCTTTGAGCAAATTTTTCAATCGGAGCCGCCGCGTCAATTCGCTTCAGCGAGTATTGATTCGCCTGTTCGTCGTTGAATCCGTATTCGGTCGTTACCGCCGATTGGTAACCCGCATTTTCAACCGCTTTTCGCACGTCAGCGTTCAAGTTGCCGTTCGGGTAACAGAAATGCTCGATTTTTCTATTTAAAGCATTTTCCAGACACATTTTTGAACGCCGCAATTCGTCGTCGAGCCGCGCTCGATCAATATTAGTCAAAATCGGATGCGTCACCGTGTGCGATTCGATTTTTACGTTTTGCGCGTCCATTTCTCGCGCTTGCTGCCACGACATCGGAGCAAATTCTTGTGCCGGAAGCTTAGGTATTTCAACATTCAAACTTTTGGCGATTTCCTCGATTTTCGTATTCTTCGCTTCGTCGGGCAAACGTTTCAGCTTCGCGTTGATGCGGGCGGCAATTTCAAATCTATCATTTTCGCCGGTTAAATTCGCCTCGATTTTCTCGCCGCCGGAAAACTCGATTCGCAAGTTTTCAGCCTTAGTCTGACTTAAAACGTAACGCATCAAATCCGTCCAAAGCCAGCATTTTCCGTCTAAAAAGTCCGTCACAGCGTAAACGGTCGCGGGCATTTCATACTTTTTCAAAATCGGGAAAGCGACTTCGTAAACATCCGAGTATCCGTCGTCAATCGTGATAATCGTTGCATTCGGCGGCAAGGATTTTCCGTTTTTCAAATTTTCTATTGCATCGGAAAGCGACAACACGCGGTTGTATTTTGAAAGGTACGCGAGATGCGCGTCGAACTCATCGGCAGAAATTTTATACCGCTCGCGCTCGGGGCTGAAACGATGATACATCAAAATCAAGACGTTCCCGCGCGTTATTCGATGAAACGGAGCGAAACCGCCGAGATGATAAATCGTTTTGAGCAGAGTTTGTTTCACAAAAAGTAGATGGAAAAACACAAATTTCTTTACCGGAGCGAATTATAAATTATTATACCTGGGTTTGTTCGCTTCGCCGACAATTTCCCGCGATTTTCGCCGTTTCTTTAAAATGCGTAAAAGCGCGTCTTTTTCAGTTTTCGTCGGCAGACGGTAACGCTTGCCGACGCTCGTGTCCTGTTTCGTTCTTTGCTCTTTGCCTTCGGCGATCAAGCGCACGGCTTCGGTCAAAAGCTGCGCCGAAGGTTCTCTGAGCGCGGCGCGAAAATCCGCTAAAAATTTTTCGTAATCGAGTCCATAACGCGAGAAATCGTAAAAAAGCGGAACGGTTTTTTGCAGGATAATATCGCCTGTATCAACTTTCGGCGCAACGAAATGAACGGTTATACCGACTTCCTTTTCGTCGTTGTAAAGCTCCCAGAAAACCGTCGGACCGCCGCGATAAAGCGGCGCGAGACCTTGATGAATATTGATCGAGCCGAGCCGCGGAACCGAAAAAACCGTTTCCTTGACGATGTTCGTGCCGTAAAGAATCCCCAAATCCGCATTCGCGTTTTTTAATAAATTTATCGCTTCTTCACTGTGATAATTTTCGACTTTGTAAATCGAAATATTTCGTTCGCGGGCGAATCTTTCCAATTGATCTTGATTTCCTCGAACTGTTTTCATTTCTTCCGCGCCTGCAGTTTCGCCGCCGAAAACTTTCGCCGCAAATTTTTTCGCTGTCGCCCAGTAACCGTCATAGCGAATCGAACGCTTTAATTTTTGCTCGAATGTCCGCTGCGGTTCGGTTACGGTTTCGATGAAAACGCCGACAATCTCTACATTTTCAACATCGGAAAGCAGCTCGAGCAAACGATTTACGCCGCCGTGAGTCAATACCGCTATTTTCATTTTCCGTTCGTTCATTTTACTGATTCCCGATGAGTTATAAGATATTTACCGCTGTTTCGTTCTAAAATTTCATCGTAAATTTTCAATACCGCGCTGATATTGCTCCAATCGTCTGCTTTTTCAGTTTTCGGCTTTTTTTCTCGTTTCGCTAAAAATTCGATTTTTTCGATTAGTGATTCAGCGTCGCGCATCGGTATCGGATGCACGCCTTCAGGTCGCATTCCGTTGTCGGTCGCAATGACCGGCGTTTCCAGAAACAAAGCCTCGCGCACGGCAATCGCGTCGCCGTCAAAAACCGTCGTTCGCAATAAAATGTCGGCTCGGTTGATTAGATGAAGCGTTACCGCGTGCGGCACGTCGCCGGTTAAAAAAACGCGATTTTTATAAGGTTTTTCGGCTATCGCCGCTTTTAACTTTTCCTCTAAACTGCCCGAACCGATTATCATCAATCCCGAGTTCGGCAACTTTTCCAAAACCTTTTCCATCGCATCCACCTGCATAAACAAATCGTAGGCTTCTTCTAAAAGGCAGACCGTCAACAAAAAAGGATTGCTTTTTTCGGCAAACTCTTTTAACCGCGGCGGAACTTTTACCGATTCGTCGGGTTTCTGATGAAAAAACGGACGGATCAAATGCGCGCGGTCTTTTTTCACGCCGAACTTTTCAAACAACTCGAGCATTAAAGGATTAACGCCGATGACTTTTCGGTAAAGGCGAAAAACGAATCCCGCTCGAGAAAAATATTTCGCTCGCCTAGCATTTTCCGCCGCGTATCCGCCCGAATGCAGCGTAAGAACATTTTTGCCCTTCGCCAAAACGCCGCAAACCGCCATTAAACTCAAAACGCGCAAAGGAATTTCGCCGCCGATGTGGAGATGAAGTACGTCGTAATCGAGCCGGAAAAGCAGCCTTATAAGTTCTAAAGGGCTGCGCGGATGGTAAACGTCCGGTTCGGGCACGATTTTACTGCTTTTTGCGATGGCGATGACCGAGCATTTGTGATCGGCGCGGCGCAATTGCTCGCGAATCGCCAGATAATTTCGGCTGATTCCGCCTTCCGGCGGCGGGTATGGTCCGAGCTGTAAAACGTGCATTTCAATAGCTAAGGAACGGATAATGGAAAACGGATAATGTTTTTTTAATTTTCAATTATTCATTGTCAGTTACCCGTTCTTCACGACGGTAAATTTTTCTTGGATCACCTTAAAATCTCGTTTAAATTAAACTCTCGCGCTTCGCCCGTCCGCGCCGAATCCAAAATCAACAAACAGCCGAGCGTCGCCCGCGTTCCGTCAACAGCCGTAACCGGCGTTTCGCTTCCCTGTTTTAAGCTGCGAACAAACGCTTCGAGCTGTTCTTGATAACCTTTCGCCGCGAAAATTTTCGAGCGTCCGTCGCGTTTCTTTTTCTTGACGACCAAACGCTTGAAATCTTCGCTCAAAACGCTGACGCCCGGCGCGAAAACTTCGACCATTTCGCCGCCCGAAGATTCGCTGCCGACAACCGTGTAAATAAAATTTCCGATTGAACCGTCTTCAAATTTCAAGCTGGCGGCAACGTTGTGCTCGCCGAATTTATAAGCCGAAACCGAAACCGGTTCGCTTTCCGTCAGCCAATACATCAAATCAATAAAATGAACGCCTTCGCCGACAACGACGCCGCCTTGGTCGCTCTCCGCCGCCCAACTGTTTTCGATGCCCGGTGAATTCATCCGCGTTGAAACGACAATCGGGCTGTTTCGTCCGACTAGCTGTTTTTTCATTTCGACGTAATATGGCGCGAATCTGCGGTTGAATCCGACCATCAATTGTTTGCCGCTCGTTTGAACCGCTTTGTAAATCGCGCGGCATTCTTCGATGGTAATCGCCATCGGCTTTTCGATAAAAACGTGCTTTCCGGCGTTTAGAGCGTCAATCGCCTGACGCGCGTGGTCTTTGTGACGGCTGGCAATCAAAATCGCGTCAATGTCTTTATCGCTTAAAATTTCTTCGTAATCGGAACTCGCGTAATTCGCGCCGAAACGCATCGCGTAAGATTTCCCGCGAGCGCCGCTGTTCGAGTAAACGGCGTGCAGACTCGCGCCGTCAATTTTTTGCAGCGCGGGCAAATGCGCCCATTTCGCAAGATTTCCCGCGCCGACGAGCGCGAATTTTATTTCGGCTTTGTTTACAGGCGCTGAATTAACGACGATTTTTCGATTCGGTTTGTATGATTCGAGCGCGTTTTCCTTTTCATTAACCGGATATTTCAGCACGACAGCAAGACTGCCCCCGCCGTTGCCGTTCATAATCGTTTCATACGCTTTCGGCGCTTCTTCCAAAGCGAATTCGTGTGAAATCAAAGGCTTGACATCAACTTTTCCGATGGAAACGAGCCGCAGAAATTCTTCCATATTGCGGTTTTCCGTCCAGCGAACGTAAGAAATCGGATAATCAACTCCTTTCTTTTCGTAAGTTGGATCGTAACTTCCCGGACCGTAGGCGCGCGAAACCATAAATTTCAGTTCCTTGACATACATTTCCGCCCGCGGAATATCAATCGGGCAAGCGCCGACCATTACGATTCTGCCGCGATCTGCACACATCGTAACACCTTGCTGCAGCGGTTTCGGCGACGACGAAGCCGCCGCGACAATCACGCAATCCGCGCCGCGACCGTTTGTTAAGGCTTTGACTTCCTGCACGACAGATTCGGAAGCGATCAAACCGTAATCCGCGCCGGTTTCGCGCGCCATTTCAACGCGCCGTTTATCCAGATCAATGGCGATCACGACGCCGCCCTGACAGCGAACGAGCTGCGCGACGAGCTGTCCGACCAATCCCAAACCTACAACGGCGACCGTTTCGCCGATATTGATTTCGGAAAGTCTGACGGAATTCATCGCAATTGCGCCGAGCGTCGTAAAACACGCTTCCTGAAACGAAACCTCATCGGGAACGCGAGCGATCAGATTGCGTCCGACGTTGATCGTTTCGCCGTGTCCGGTTCCTTCGCCGCCGTACGCGACGCGCTGACCGATTTGCAAATCGGTTACTTTATCGTCTTTTTCGATAACGATTCCCGCGCCGGAATAACCGAGAACGGCGTAATCCTTGAACTTTGCGCGAACTTCGTTAAATGTGCTGACCGGATCGGTTTTCATCATCACGTTCCAGACGGTTTGCAGATGCGAAGGATTGTCGGCGACTTCTTTGACGATGCTGTCGGTGTGTATGTCGGCGGTTTCGGTTCCCGGACTGATAAGCGAATAAAAAGGTCGAACGAGAACGTGATTTGACGACGGCATCGGGTCGGCAACTTCGTCAACGATAATTTCTTTCAGACCTCGGCGTATAACTTGTTTCATAATGATTTCAAATGATTTTTAGAAGATTACAGGCAGGAGGCGCTTTTTCGCGCGTTTTTTTATTTATTAAACGATACTATTTCGATATAAACTGTTCGCCGGTTCGGGCGGCTAACTTTATCTATAATACTCGCAAAAACCGTATAGTTCCAATGTTTTATTTAACTGATTCGCAAGCGAAAACTTTTCTCGGACGATTTTTTTTCCCTTTTCGCCGAATCGAGCCGCTTTATCATCGTCTTCGAGCAATTCCATCAACCGTTTAGCGAACATTTCGTCATCTTCCGATTCAACGAGAAAACCGGTTTCGTTTTCAATAATAACTTCCGCCGCGCCGCCGACGTTCGTCGCCACGACCGGTTTGCCAGCCGCCATATATTCGAGAATCGAATTGGAAAACCCTTCGGCGCGGCTCGTTAAAACGCAGACGTAACTTATCGAAAGCAATTCGGCAATTTTCGTGCAGCGCCCGATAAAATGCGTGTTTTTTTCGATTTTCAACTTTTTCGCCAGATTTTCCAGATCATTTTTCAATTCGCCTTCGCCGGCGAGAACGAAATGAGCATCGGGAAATTTTCGCAAAACGGCTTGTGCGGCGCGCAAAAACATCGGCTGATTTTTCACCTCGTGACGCAAGTTTGCCACGAGTGTAATAAATTTCAATTTTTCTTCATCGGGCAGTCCGAATTCGGCGCAGATTTTTTTTCGATTCGTTTCGTTCGGCGCGACTCTCGATAAATCCAAACCGTTGTAAATCACTTTGATTTTTTCAGCGGAAACGTTATCGCGGATTAGATAATTTTTCACCGCTTCGGAATTAGCGACAATCGCGTCCGCCATTTTGAAAATTCGCTTTTCGATTATTTTTTGGGCTTTTGAACGCACGGCGGAAGTTTCACGCTTTGACGCGATTTTGCATTTCACGCCCGCCAAACGCGCCGCCGCAATGCCGAAAACATTTGTGTAAAAGTCGTGCGTGTGAACGATTTCAATTTTATTTTCGCGCAAAAAACGAACGCAATTTTTCATTTGAAGCAGAAAATTCGCGTCGTAAAATGAATTTAATTTAAATTCGGGAATTTGTGTCAGCCCGGTTTTTTCAATTTCATCGAGCAAAATGCCTTCTTTGTTCAAAGTCGCGGCGAAAACATTCAAAGATGCGTTTTCGCGCAAAAGCCGCACAAGCTGAACGGCTTGGCGCTCCGAACCGCCTTGATGAAAGCTGCCGATGAATTGAAGGACGTTTTTCATAAAAAAGTTTACAGACAGTTGCAGGAAGTTACAGAAAGTTACAGAAAGTTGCAGATAGTTACAGATAATTATAAGAGTTTTCAATTTGTAATATGCGGTAAAGTTTATATTTGAAGAGATTACATATCAGCCTTCTTTGCAAGTTTTTGTAACTGCCTGCAACTTTCTGTAACTTTCCGGTGCTTTCCGGAACTTTTTTAAGATTGTTCCGAAGTTTTCAGAATATAAGTCGAGGGCGTTTTTTGCGGAATCGTAACGCTAAGAATGCTTTCGTTTGTGCGGACGTTTAATTTACTGCCGAACCGCCGGGCGACGGCAAACTGCAATTCTGTCGGATGGTTGATAACGTCGCGATTATCGAGCGTGAAATGAGTTCCGCCGATCATTACGAATTCTTCGGGCAAATCTTCGCCCGCGCTCATTCGCGCCCAGAGAAACCGAAAATTCGTGCTGAAAAATTCAGTGTGAAGGATACTTTCATTGGAATCGGCGTAAACGAATAAATCCGTGTAATCACGGTATTTGATAACAAAAGCGCGACCGCCGACAACGCTCGTTTCGTAAACCTCCGGTTTTGCGTAACCGATTTCGGACGGAAGAAGAAACGTAAAAAATTCCTGCGAACCGGTGCCGCGCGACGAGAAACGAAAGAAAGGCGCATTTCTTTTCGCGCCGTAAACAGTCGAAATCGGACTTTCCTTTTTTTCCCAGTCTCCGTTGTCGCCGAAAGTGAAAAGCCGCCAGCCTTCTCGTTTTTTCGACGAATTTTCTCCGACACATAAAATGCCGCTTCCCGTCGCTTCAATCGCCGGATTCGCTTTGTCGTCGAAGTGAAAATTTAACGCATAGTTGTGTTCCGCAGCCGTTTCGACGAAATCGCGCACAATCCAATAATCATTTTTGATGAACAGAATGCTTCTATGATGAACGGCGGGAGCGTCCGAGTTTTGACTGTATCCGTCGTGCGAACCGCGAAAAAAATCAAATCGTTCTTCGGCGATCCACGAAGAAACTTTCGGCGCGGCTTTTGTTTTCCACGAAAATTTCTCCGCCGGCATTGACGAAGATTTACCATCAATCGTCAAAGTGTTGTGCGCCGCCGAAGAACGAAAATAATCGCGCAGCTCGTTCGATTCGTGATATGTGTATGTTCCCGAATCAACCAAAAGCGTCTCCCCGTGCACCGCCAAATCAACGGCTAGCGTATCGGCGTGCCCGTGCCCGCCCGAAAGCGCCCCGACTTCTCCGCAGTCAATCAAAAGGTAATTGTCCGTGTTCGCCCAACCGTCGCGCATTACGAAATAACCGCCCGCTTCAAAACCGGCGGAATTCGTTTTCGGAAGAAAAGCTTTTTGTTTTTCAAAAGCGTCTACGCCTTCCGCACCGAGCAGCCAGATGATTTCTTCGGCGGGCGTTCCGGCGACGTATTTATAATCGCCGCGCTCGAACAAAACCGCGCCGACGGCGAGCGTGCCGCGAAAATCGTCGGGTTTCGCTCCGGTTAAAGGCAGCATTCTGCCGCCGTCGTCGTCGCCTATGATCGGCGTCGTTCCGTCGGGTCGCGTGATATACATTAAAAAATCGAGCGCCGACTGCAAACGATTTTCCAATTTTTCCGCCGATTGTTTGTTATTTTCAGGCGCGTTGCCCAAAGTCCTTAAAATCAGAAAATGCGTGTAAAAATCAGCCGTATAGCGCTGGTACCAGGTCGTCTGTTCAAAATAAACGCCGTCGGAAAAAAGCTGTCGGTCGAGTTCTTTGAGAAGAATCTGCTCGCCGGTTTTTCGCCAGTGTTCGGCGCGTTTGAAAAAGGGCAGCTGCGTTCCGATGTAATAAAGACCGAGCGCTTCGCCGGTCAGATGCGTGTTCGGACTGTAATAAGTCGAAAGATATTTTTCGATGTGACGACCGTGAACGTAAAGATATTTCAGCGCTTTATAAAAAAGTTCGGGCGTGAAACTTTGCGAATCCTTAAAAAAATTAAACGCCCAAATCCAACTCATCGCGCGAAAAGCAATTTCAAGACTGCTGAACCAATTAATGCCGTTCGCCGGAGGATTTTGCTGCATCCAGCTTTCGAGATGCTCGGCAAACGCGGCGGCGAAACGCTCGTCTTTCGTCAGCCAGAAAGCCGCGCCGAGCGTAAAAAAATGCTGGTGCCGGTTCAGTTCCCAGACGATTTTTTTATCGCCCGTTTCGTCGGTTCCGAGCTCGTCGAACTGTTTCCAGTGTTTCAGCGGCGAGCGTTTGCCGGAAATCGGTTCGAAATGCCAGTCAACCGAAGCGCCGAAATTCAAATTTGAAAATCCCAAAAGATCGAATCTGCCTTCAAGAATTCTTTCCGCTTTATCAATGATAACCGGCGCGTTTTTCTCGCCCCAGAAATGACGAAAAACTTCGAGAGTCGCGTCTTTTCGGCGAAACGCGGAAAAAAAAGTAAACTTCGAGCTTTCCCTGAACTTTTCGTAAACGGCTTGGGCTGAAATTGCGTTTTCGGATGCGTCGAACTGAGATTTTTCGAGCAATTTTTGAAATTCTTCGTCAGTCGGCAGTTTTCCGCTCAAACCGATCTGCTCGCTGCGGGCGGAAAAAGCCTGTTCGCCGCGCGTGCGAATTTCCTTCCAGCTGCGATTTTTGAATTTCTTGATTGTTTCGAGCGGATTCGCCATCTTTTCTACCGGTGCAAAGCTGCACTTTTCGGTTTTTTCGTTTCTTTCGCTTTGATTTTTTCCGTCATTATCTGCCGCAGACGATAATCTCTGTATTCGTTCGGGTCGCCCGATTCGCCGTTAATCGCCGCGCAAACCATATTGAACGCTTCGCGCGCCGACGCGAAATGAACTTTGTATTCGCCGGTTTTTTCCCCGTTTTCAACGATTTCGCCGAAAAACCTTCGTGCGTCTTCGCCGATGCAAGCGGATTGATCGTAATCGAAAAACCCGTGACAATAAAGTTTTACGAAAATCCAATCCGAGCGTCCTTTTACAGTTACGTTCGCGCTCGTCCAGCGCCGAAAACGCGCTAAATCCATCGGCTGATTCGCAACCAAAGCTCCGTCTTCGATGCGCGGCACCGGAAAACCTTTAACGCGGCGCGTCCAGTTAAAAATTAAGGGTCCGGTGAATATCAGTGGCAATTGCGGCTCGTTTCCATTTTTTTCGCCCTCTCCGCCCGTTTTATATTTTCCATTAATATTTTTCGCGCCCGCACCGACGACTTCGACTGATTTGCCCGCACGATGCGGCATTTTTTCCGTTAAAGGCAAGCCGCACTCGTAAATTTTATTTATCATCGGAACCTGAGTTTCGTCGGGCGCGCTCGGCAGCGTGAAATCGGCATAACAGCCTGTTTCTGCCAGAATTTGCATTTCTTCGTCAACTCCGCAAAAACGTCCGCCGCACGAATTAGCTAGCGCGAGGTTGCCGTGAACAAACGCATATTTCAGCTCACTATTGCCGTTCGCTCTCGATAAACACAAATGTTCTTCGGCTAAAATGTCTCGAAATTCGATTAAAGTTTTTCGCAAATTCGCTGCCGTGTCCGGTTTTTCGACGCCGTGATGAAGATGAATTTCCACTTCGCCCAAACCTTCCGCCTGCATCGCCGCCATTTGTTCGAGAAGCCGCCGGTCGTATTGCTCCGCCGGATAAAAATTTGTGTGACGAAATTTCGTTCCGTCCGAATCGAGCACCGCTTCGCCGGTTTTCTGCGCCAGCTTATGATAATCGTCCAAACGCCTGCGCTGCGAATCCAAATTGAGCAAACCGGATTCGCTCCAAGCCGGCTCGAAATGATTGGCGACGGTGAAAATTACGTGCTTTTTCTCGAACATCGTTTGCCCGAGAATGCTTTTCGCGCGCTCGAGCGGGTAACGAGCCAGCCAGGGTAAATTCGATTTTAATTTTTTCAGATGATTTTCAGCCATAAATTAATCGCCGATATTAACCGTTAATCGTGAGTAGTATTTTATTGCTTTTTAATTATAAATGAAGGAGCCTGCGCATTTGTGTCCGGCAATTCGCCTTCGATTCGCATTCTTAATTTTTGCAACCGTTTATCTAAGAGTTTTTTTGTTTGGTAAACTTCTTTGCCTTGCCAGAATTTACCTGAAGGTTGCTTTTCGGTCATTTGGTATAAAAAACCGTTCGCCAGACAAATCAAAGGATAAGCTAAAAGACGCGGACTGAAAGTTTTAGCTCGCTCCCGTATCATTGCAAAATAAAACGGCGGAGCGTGAATCTTCAAAAGTATAGCGCCGTCGGGCTGTAAAACTCTCGCAAATTCCGACAAAGCCGCATTGTTATTCATATACGGCAACGCGAGACGGCACATTACAATGTCGAAACTTTCGTCGGCGAACGGCAGACTTTCTCCGGTAGAGCGCGCAAAAGCGGCGCGATTTCCGTAACCTTTGTCGGAAAAAAATTTCACCGCAAAGTCGGCGATTTCCGCCGCGCGATCTACGCCGAAACAAAACGCTTCGGTTTTTTCGGCGAATGGCAGCAGGTCTTGTCCCAGTCCGCAGCCGACATCGAGAACGCGCCGGATTTTCCGATTTTTTACCGCTTCGACAAGCGCGTAACGACTTGCCGCGTCTTTTGCGGTGTAGTTATCGAGCGTTTTTTGAGCGTATTCACTGTAACTGTCCAGCGTTTCTATCATCGTTTTCTGACAGCAAATTGCTTTTAATTATCCGCAAATCGTCTGTGCCAAAGTTCGAGCATCCACAAAATCCAGAGCGAATAGGAGTGGTCGCGACGTTTTCTGTGATGTTCTTCGAGCAATATTTTAATATATTTTGCTTCGAAAAAACCGCGTTCCAAAGTTCTTTTTTCCAAAAGCGTTTCGCGGATTCGGTCTTTTAACTGCAAATTTATCCATTCGTTAATCGGCACGCCGAAACCTTGTTTTTCGCGGTACAAAATTTCATTCGGAACAATACCTTCCAGAGCTTTTTTGAAAATATATTTCGTTTCCGTGCCTTTTAACTTAAGCTGCGGCGGAATTTTCTGCACGAATTCGATTAATTCGTGATCGAGCAGCGGAGCGCGCGCTTCGAGCGAAGCCGCCATCGTCATTCGATCAACTTTCGTCATAATGTCCGCCGGCAAATAAGTTTTACTGTCGAGATAAAGCAACCTATCAAGCTGATTTTCGGACGAAACCGAGTTGGCAATTTCGCGGAAACGAAGCGCCGCCGCACCGAAACTTCCGTTTAAGTTTTGCCGAAAGCTTTTGTCGTAAAGCGCATTTTTTTTCAAACTGCCGAAATGCGAAACACTGTCAATATAGCGGTCAACAGCGTCGAGACTCGCATTGTACAGATAATTTCTGCCTTTCGCGCCGTGCGGCAGAACTTCGACCAAAGGCTGGAGCAAATTGCGGCGAAACGAATGCGGAAGCTTTTCCAGCCCGCTTCGTTTTTTGTCCACAACGTAGCGCGTGTAACCGGCGAAAAGCTCGTCGCCGCCGTCGCCGGAAAGAACAACGGTCACAAAATCACGCGCCATTTTGGAAACCATAAATGTCGGCAACGAAGATGGATCGGCGAACGGCTCGTCAAAATGCCAAACGAGCTCGTCAACCGTCTCTACCAAATCCGGCGTGACTATAAATTCGTGATGTTCAGTGTTGTAATGTTTCGCGGCAATTCGCGCGTATTTCAGTTCGTTAAAGCTGTCTTCGTGAAAGCCGATGGAAAATGTTTTAACCGGTTGGTCGAGAATTTGCGACATCATCCCGACAATCGCCGAAGAATCTACGCCGCCGGAAAGAAACGCGCCCAAAGGCACTTCGGAAATTAAACGAACTCGAACCGCTTCTTTGATTTTTTCGCGCAATTGCTCGACATACTCAGCCTCTTTTTTAATTTCGACAATTGGCGAATAGTTAAAATCCCAGTATTTTTCAGTCGTAATTTCGCCATTTTTGAAAATCAAAAATGAACCGGGTTCGAGTTTTTTTACCGTTTTGAAAATGCAAAACTCTTCGGGCACGTAGCCGAACGTCAAATAAGCGTCGAGAGCCGAATAATCAATTTCCCGCGAAATCCCGCCGTGCTCCAGTAAAACTTTCAATTCCGAACCGAAAACGAAATTTCCGTCAGCAGTCAAAGCGTAAAAAAGCGGTTTTTTCCCGACTCTGTCTCGGGCGGCGAAAAGACTTTCGTTTGTTTTATCCCAGATCGCAAACGCGAACATTCCGCGCAGATGCCGAACGCAATCCGCGCCGTATTCTTCGTAAGCGTGCAGAATGGTTTCGGTGTCGGAATTCGTCTTGAAGCGATGCCCGCGCGATTCAAGTTCTTTTTTAAGCGCGCGAAAGTTATAAATTTCGCCGTTGAAAACGATAAATTTCGTTCGGTCTTCGTTGTAAATCGGCTGCTGCCCGCTTTTTATGTCAATGATGGAAAGCCTTCGCATTCCGAGCGCGGCGCGACCTTCGACGGTCATTCCCTGCTCGTCCGGTCCGCGATACGTAATGACGCGGCACATTTTATCGAGCTTTATTTTTCGTTCCGTTTCGGGCGCGTCTTTACTTTTTGAAATGAAACCGGCGATTCCGCACATTTTTGCTTTTACTTTAACCTTTTAATTCAACTTTATTCTTCTGCTTTATTTTTTGCTTTATTTTTTGCTTTATTCTTTAATTTTGAACCTGCGACTGCGGACTCGGAATCGGTTTTTTTCCGAACGGCGAGCGGATTTTTTTTATAATGTTTTTGAGCTGAAGCTTTTCATCTTCCTCGATAACGCCCCAGAAATACGCGCCGAGAAAATAAATCGGAGCGTAAACGAGAGCGGAAATAAAAAGCGTGAGACTGCCGCCGATAAAATTCAAAATGCTCAATTTAGTTGTGTGAAACGCTTCTACGGCGAAATGCTCGCCGACGTTTAGCAGGTAAACTTTCGTGCTCGAATAAACCAAATAAGTTATCAAACCCGCCATTAAACTGATTACCGCCGTTTTTCCGACGTTTTTCAAAAGATGAAAATCCTTTACGCCAAAACCGAGTTTGCGAACGATAACCGTTTCGGCAATCGCTTTTTCCATCAAGATGGCGGCGACGGCGATTGTAATCATACCGCGCATATCAAAATATGCGAGTCCGAAATAAAGAACGGCGATCAAAGCGGCGAGAACGAATATTCGCAGCACGAGCAGAAAGCGCCCGAGTTCTTTATAAGCCCGAACAATAGGGTCGGTAATTAAAATACTGAACGGCAGAAGCGTTAAATTTATCAAGAAAATCGGCACGCTCGCCAGATAATCGGTCGTAAAAAGCGTGATGACAAATGTTTGCGCCGTAATGAGCAGAAAAACATAAATCGGGAAATAAAAAAATGCGAGTTTCTGCATCGCGCGCGCCGTCAACCGAATCATTTCCTCTTTGTTGCCGACGGTTTGTAGCTCGCTCATTCGCGGAATCAAAACCGATGTCACCGATTCGGCGAGCATCGAAATCAAAGGCAATTGAAAACAGCCGTATGCGTAAATCGCAAACTCCGCGGAACTGAATTTGTAGCCGACAAAATAATTGTGAATGTCGGTTTGCAGAATCCAAAGTATTCCAGCCAATCCGAACGGAACGGCGTAAATCATCTGTTCGATAAAAAATCTGGGACGGAAAGCGAGCCAAAACTTCGGGAATCTGTAATAAAGATAAACGAGCAAAATAACGGTTTGCAGCAAGCCTTGAATCATCGCCGCGTAAATAAACGATTCGACTGTCGCAAACAGAAAAACCGCGCTGACCATCAAAAAAGTTTTGCTAAATTGAGCAAATATAATAAAAATCGTTGCCAGACGGGCTTCACGATTGGCGATGGCTACTGTTTCCAGAAAAGCGGAAAACATCCAAATCCAAATGACAAGTCCGATTTTCGGCGCTAATGCGGTTAATTCGTCGCTTTTAAAAATATTGCCGATTATCTGCGGCTGCAAATACAGCAAAAGACAGGCGAGACCGCCGATTACAAAATTAAACAGTAGAATATTAAAAACTGCTCCGCTGCGGCGCTCGGTTTCCCGCGAAAGATAATAATAAGCGCTCATCGAAAGTCCGAGCGGAAGAATAGCTACTGCATTGACGATAACTAAAAAAGATTCACGGTAAAGACCCACACTTTCCTGACTGAGATAACGAACGATGAGCAGCGGCAGCAAAAAGCTGAAACAGAAACCGATGATTTTTGCGAACAATAGCCAAGCGCTCTGCGATTTTAAGGATTGTTTTTCGTTTTTTTCTATTTTTTCTACTGGATTTTCTTTCGTTTTCAAGGATTTTTCTTCGACCGTTGAATGTCGCGCGTGCGTATCAAACCAACCGGGAAGCGGGCGTCTGGCAATCCTTTCGAGCTGCGCGATAAACTTTCGCCCTCCTTCGGTTTGAATCAGGTATGAATAATCGCCGAACAGCCAATAATATACGAATATTTTTTTATAATCGCTCAAAACCTCGCCTTTCGGTTTCCAGAAACCTTCACTTTCTTCGGCAAACGGACCAGAACCCCCTTCTTCAAACGAGTAAAGCTCAGTTTTGCCGTTTGAATCAATCGGAACTTTAAGATGCTTAAAATCCTGTTGAATTGCTTTGAACGAGCTGTAACCCAATCGTTCGAGCACCTCGAATTCGTTTTCCAGTTTGCTGAAAATAACCTTTTCGGAACGAATCGAAAGATAATCCGGTTTGTTCTCGAATTGTAAAAGCGCTTTCAAACAAATCATTTCCGAGCCGACAATATCGGCTTTCAAATAAAAAGGAATGCCGTATTTTTCGAGCGCGCACGCGAAATCAACCGCCGCGACCTCGATGATTTCGTTTGAAGTACCCATCACTTCGTTGCGATACGCCCAATCTTCGCTGGTGCTTCCCCAAAGCGAATGATTTTCGTTGCGGTAAAATTTCACCGTTTTATCGGGAGCATCCGTCGGCGAAAATTCGGTTATCGCGCCTTCGACAATTATCAAATCTCCGTTTTCGATGGCATCGGCGAATCTTTCGCGGCAATAAGCGGCGTTTTCAGGGTTGGCTTCAAAGCCGATGACGCGAAAACCCTTTTTCAGGTAAAAATCAGTGTCCTGACCTTTGTGCATCCCGACATCGTAAATCAAATTCGGATTTTTTTCGGTTGATTTTCGCAAATCCTTTTTTTTCCCTTTTTCCCTTTTTTCCTTTGTAAGCTGGCTGAGAACAATTTATCTAAAAAACTTAATCATCTTGTTTTTTCATTATTTGGAACAAAAGCGATTTCTGCGGCGCGGCGCGAACGGTAAAATTTCAAAATTAAGCGCGGAGCGAATTGCAGTAATTTTATAATCAAACCCAAACGGCGCGAACGCCGGTATTCGTTGGCTTTGGTAAACGAATTTTTTGCGGCGTCGAATTCTTCTCGCAGCAAAAAAGATTTTCCGCGCTCGACTTCCAAATCCGATTCGAGTCTTTGCAAATGATTTTCGACTATATTTTTTTGCTTTTCGTCGAGTTCAAACGTTTTCACGACGCGTTTGTAAACATCGATTTCACGCTTCACTCGATCAATGGAATCGCCCGAAAGACTTTCGATTCTGACGCGATACTTTAACAAAACTTTTCGCTGATAACCGATTCGCGCGCCGCTGCGCGCCATTTTCAGCCATAAAACGAAATCGTGAGCGCGAACTCTTTCCCTTTCAAACATTCCCGCTTCGATTAAATTTTGCTTTCGGACAATCGTTCCCGAAGTGATGACGTTGCAGCGCAAATCGAGCAAACTGTCGAAATTCGCTTCGCCAACCGACGGCGAGGTTTCCATAAAAGTCGTCCCGTCGTACGCCGAGCCGCCGAAATGCAAAGCGTCGGCATATACGAAATCGAAATCGTTGTCTTCCAGAAACTTTATTTGCGATTCAAGATATTCCGGCAGCCACACGTCGTCGCCGTCGAGAAACGCTATAAGGTAGCCGCGAGCGTTTTCAATTCCGACGTTCCGCGCTTCGCCCGCGCCAGCGCCTTCCTTTGCAAGATAAACGATTTTATCGCGAAAAGGCTCTAAAACTCGCTCGAATTCTTCTGTGTCGGGCGAACCGTCGTTTATAACAACAACTTCGTAGTCGCTGTAAGTTTGAGCGAACACCGAATTCAAAGTTTCAGCGACGTATTCGGCGATGTTGTATGCAGGAATGATAATGCTGACTTTCGGCGCGTGTCTGACAACATCGCGACCGACGCGTTTTACAACATTTTTTTCGAGAGTTTTAATTTCCTGCATCGAATTAAATAAGTTAAATATTTTACCTTTTAACTTTCGCCTTCTGTTTCTAAGTCGTTTCGCGAATCGGTTCCCAGCGCGCGTATTTTTCGCCTTTTAGAAATCTGTAAAAAGCGAAAACCGAAGCGAGATTCGCCATCACGAAATAAAGCGGCATTGCGAAAACACCGATTTTTACGTGCGATTTTTCCGATATCCAGCCGACAAAAGCCGTTGCGTAAAATAAAATTTGCAGAGCGAAAATCGCGGCGAAAAATAATGAAGAAAAACTCAGAAGCATTGAAGAAAAGAAAATCGCGGTTAAAAAAAGCGGAACGGCGTAACGCAAAACTTTGTGCGAAAACAATTCGACGGCGTAAAAGCCGCTGCGAAAAGGGTTGAGCATTTCGCGGTTGCGCCATAAATCAGTAAAAGTTTGGCTGATAACCCGAACGCGCATTTGCATTTCCTTGTCGGCGCGGCGATTGGTTTCTTCGGTGCAGACGGCGTTCGGCTCGTAAACCGAGCGCAATCCTTGCCGAAAAACGACGGTGCAAATCAGAAAATCCGAGCAGGCTTCCGGGTACATCGGCTGATAAGCTGATTTTCTGACCGCATAAAGACAGCCCGAAGCGCCGATCAGCGAGCAGGCGCGGCTTTCGCTTTTTTTCAAGAATGTTTCGTAATTCCAGTAACTTTGCGCGCCCTTTCCGACGTTCGATTTTGAATCGTCTACATAAATCAATTTTCCCGCCACGCATCCGATTGATTCGTCGGCGAAATTCGGCAGCATTTCGCGCAAAACATTCGGCTGATACATAGTCGTGGCGTCGGAAAAAAGAATTATCTCGCCGGCGGCTCGTTCGACCGCTTTGTTTTGCGTGTAGGTTTTGCCTTTTCTGCCTTCCTGACGAAACAATTTCACTCCTTTACCTGAAAAACTTTTGACGATTTCGTCGGTTTTGTCGGTCGAGCCGTCCGACGCGACGAGGATTTCCAATTTTTCCGAAGGATAATCAATTTGAAAAGTGTTGGCGAGTTTTTCGGCAATTGCCTTTTCTTCGTTGTAAGCCGTGATGAGAACAGTCACTTTCGGCTCGTATTCGCTGCGTTTTATCTTTTTCGGCTGAATGCGGCTGACCGCGTACACGAGCAGCGGATAGCCGACGTAAACGTATAAAAGCGCGGTGACGCTCGCGCCGAAGATTATTTGTGCAGTTGCAGCAACCATTTAATGCTAAGCCGTTTTTGCGTTCCAAAAACTTTGTGTGAACGAATCTGCTTTGACTTCCTCCTTTAAACCGTTTTCGATTTGGTAAATTCGCCTTAACGCTACGGCGTAAGCAATCAGATAATAAATAAACCAATTATACGCTACCGACGCGAAAAACGATGTAACAAGATAGCCGACAATGCTCGCCTGCAGTCCGATTGACAGATAAAAGAACCAATTGTTTTCGTTTTTCGCAAAAAGCGTGCGCTCAATCGCGCCGAGCTTGCGAAACGGGCTGATCATAAAAATCAGATACGCCGCGAGTCCCAAAATTCCGAGCTCGGCGGAAACCTGCGTGTAAGCGTTGTGCGTGACCAGATTTTGCACGCCGACAATCGGGAAATTTCCAATGCCGATGCCCCATGGATTTCGCAAAGTGACGATAATCGAGCGTTCGAGCAGTTCTCTTCGCTGGTCTGACGAACCGACCGGATCGAGTCCGGGAATAAAAATCGAGAGCATTCGCAAACCGTAATTTCCCGGCGCCAGCAAAATCACCAAAGTCCCGGTGACAATTGACGCGATTGTAACATTCAGCCGGTATTTTCGTCCGAATTT
Source organism: Pyrinomonadaceae bacterium (assembly GCA_036388895.1). GTDB lineage: Bacteria > Acidobacteriota > Blastocatellia > Pyrinomonadales > Pyrinomonadaceae > SXVE01. Next base: position 89,417 of record DASVQY010000020.1, read on the forward strand.
CCAGGCTAAAACGATTGAAGAGACGAGCAGTCCCAAAAATCCGCCGCGCGAAAACGTCACCATATTGGCGGCGACAAAAAGCGCCGACATCAAAAAATATACGATGCGCCAGAGGTTATTTTTCGATGCAATCGCCAAAGCAATCGTCAGCGGCGTGATAATGACGAAGTGCAGCGCCATATCGTTCGGATTTTCAAACATTCCGCCGATATTGACCGCGATACGGTAATCTTCGACTGCGAATTCGCCGCGAGCGTAAAGGTCAATCGCCGTGTAACTCAAATATATTCCGATGGCGAACGACAGCCACATTAAACCGATCAAACGCCGACGCGTCCGCAAAACGTTGACCATTACGACGAAAATCAAAACTGCCTTGACGAACGGTTCGTAGAATTGATCCCAGGCGATTTTCGGGTCTTTCGCTATCGGAATCGTGACGAGCGCAATTAATGCCAGCGCGAGAATGGCTTTTACTTCGGTCGAAAGAACCGTCAGATTTCCTTCCGTAGCAAATTGCGCCGGAATATAAAAAATCAGTGTCGCGACGGCAAAATAAATTGCCGTCGCTTTGAGAAAACCGAGTCCGGGCACGATTTCATACGGACGAAAAAACACCATTATCGAAAAAAGGTAAAGCCCGACGAACGTTAATGTATGACCGTTGCGAATCAGCCAGCGGTCTGTGCTTAAAAGGCGACGATCTTTTTCCGCCTTTTTCTCCTTTTTCTTTAATTTCTGCTGCTCCGAATATGGCAGTTCAGCAGCCGCATTCGAATCGTTTTCGTTTGTTTTAGTCTTTTCAAGGTCAGAAACGACAAAATCAGCTTGAGCCGTTCTATTTGCTTTCGGAAACGATTCAAGCTGATTTTGTTTATTTGGCAAAAGGTTTTGCCCGTTTTCTTGCAATTCAATGGAACTTTGACGTAAAAGTCCGTTTCCCTTTATGGTTTCGAGCGGTTTCAGCGATGCCTGGTCGTGAGTATTTACGCCGCTTTTTTTAGCGTTCGATAGCGATTTGTAATCGGAGCTGTTTGCTTCGTTGGCGGACATTAATAAATTTGTCTGTTAATACAGGCAGGTTTTCGTTTGACCTTATAATTACTTGTGATTTTGCTTCTGAAAAAATTCCGAATGGCATTTTAGCATTTTTAGGCGGGATTAATAAAAGATTTGCGGGAGGACAAAGGGAATTTGTCTCAAATCGTCACTTCTTCTTTTTCGAGCGTGATTATTTCGCGCACTTTGCTTTTTAAGGCTTTTTCAAACTGGCGGGCTTCGTTGACGCCATTAAAGGAAAGCTGCTGCAAATTCGATTCGATTCGTTTGCGGTAATCGGACACGAGCGAATCGGAAACTCCGAGCATTTCGGCGACTTCCAACTGCGTTCCGCTGTCGCTGATTAAATAACAATACCACAAGACGTTAATCATCCGGTTGTATTGTTTGGCTTTTCCGCGCACTGATTTTTCCAGATTTTTAAGAAAATTTTCGACAAAGCCGGCGGCTCCCGCTTCTCCTTCGCGCCGCAGAACTTCTTCCTCCGGATTGGCGCGCGTGTCGGCAAATTCGTAATCCGGACGGTCGTCTTCGCCGTCATCGCTGGCGCCGCTGACCGGAACCAGATGAATGTCCATAATCGGCAGGCGCGACATTACGAATGTCCTCAAAGAGCGAACGTCAACCGGCGAATCAATCGCTTTGAAAACGCGAATTATCAATTTTTCCAATTCCACATTGCTGATGACGATTTGCGCATCGCCCGTACAGCCGACCATTCTCGTATCGCGGCTGTGAAAAGAAACGGTTTTAACGCGTTCGTCCATTTCCTGATTATCGCGCCGCATTTTTTTGCTCGACCACTCCGCCAAACCATACAAACGGTCGGCGAGGCGGCGATGTCCGTCGGCGGCGCCGTGATTATCAAAACGTTTGAAATTTTTGCCCGTTTGGATAAGCGTCGAGATGCGCCGCGCTAAACGATAGCTCTCCGGGTATCGCTTGCGAAGCTCGGCGGTGAGCATATTCGTCAGCTCGATCTGACTTATTTCCGCTTCGACTTCGGCGTCCGACATTCCGGCGTCGAGGTAATGCTGAAAGCGTTCTTTACTTAAAAGCGCGACGAAAAGTTCCTGCGTCAAATCCGTGTAGGCGTTGTGCTTCCCTTCTTCGACCAGAAATCCGGCGCGTTTCGACGCTCGCACCAAAGGATGGGAAGAAACTATCCGGTGAAGTTCCATCCAGATTTGGTTGACATCCGAATTCTGAAGACTTTCGTTCCATTTGCCGACTTTTATTTGACGAGTTTGGACGGATTTCGTCGTCCGTTCCTGCTGTTTGATACCATTCATATTGGAGTTTGGCTTTTTATTATTTTTTGTATTTATTAAAAACGAATAACCGTCCGCTTCGGTCTCGCTTTTTGAAATCTCTGTGTAATTGAGATTTTATTTTGCACCGGTAAGAGTTCGCTTCAATTGTCGCGTGTTGGAGATTGGTAGAACTTTGTAAATTAACTGCCGAGCTTTTTTCGGTTAATTTGGAAGATTGAAGACGAGGGGTTTCCGCTCTCACCGCCTACATTTAAGATGTTAGCAACAATTCCAATTTTGAGCAACAGTTTTTTGTCTTTTTTTAACTTGTTAAACATTTGCACTTAAGTGTAGTAGGTAGAATGGTTTACGAATCAAAAAACCACAATTAAATAATTATTGAATTAGATTTCTGATAATTTTATGCAATAGATTTTGGAACAAAACCTTCATTACAGATTTATTTTTCTTGTAAAGATAATGTTTGTTTTAACGCGGCACGGGGTTTTTATATTTTCGGGCGCTATTAAATTTATGTTCTGGAAAAAAATGAAAAATTTTTGCAAAAATGCAAATTGTCCTTCATCGCAGGATTTGCTGAAATTTCAAACGAGTGAAATTTCGCAAAAAGAAAAAGACGGCATCGAAGGGCATCTGACAAACTGTGAGTTTTGCGCGGCGGAAGTGGAATTTTACAAACACTACCCGTTGTCCGAAGAAAAAATCGAAGCGGTCGAAATCCCGAAACCGCTCTACGACCTCGCTAAAGTTCTGCTTGGAAATCGCCGCAACGATTTCTTTTTGCTCAATAAATTGCTGGGCGAAAACGAAAGCTTAACGCTCGAAAAGGTTTGATCGAAAGTATGGACAAGAGGTCGAGGATAGGGACTAGATAAGGATTAAGTTTTGAACAGCGCGAAATAGGTACACTTATTTCCTATTTATTTGACATCCTTTACTTTTCCTTAACTCTTATTTTCTAAATCTCTATTCCCTAAACCCTGCTTTTCATCTAACTTCCGCAGATTTCATCAATCGCTTCTTCGTATTTATCGTCTATCACGCCGCGTTTGATTTTTAAGGTCGGAGTCATCTCGCCTTTATCAATCGAAAATTCGCGCGGCAAAAGATAAACCCGCTTTACACGCTCGTAATCGTTCAGCTCGCGCGTCAGTTCAACGGCATCGCGCTGAACGCGCTTGACGACGTGCGGATTTTCGCAAAGCTCTTCGCGCGAACCGTTCGCGTCAATGCCTTCTTCCGCCAAAGTTTGTTTGAGCGAATCCCAATCCGGCACAATCAAAGCGCCGACCTGTTTTCTGCCCGAACCGACGACGACTGCCTGCGAAACGAGCGGCGATTGTTTTAAAAGACTTTCGACTTGTAGCGGCGCGACGTATTTTCCGTTTGAAAGTTTAAACAAATCTTTTATGCGGTCGGTTACGTAAAAATGTCCGTCTGCATCCTGATAGCCGACATCGCCGGTGTGATAAAAACCGTCTTCGTCAATAACTTTAGCGGTTTCTTCCGGCTTGTTGAAATAACCGCGCATCACGTTTCGCCCGCGAATCAAAATCTCGCCGTCTTTTTCGGCTATTTTCATTTCGATTCCTTCAAACTGTCTTCCGATTGAACCGACTTTGTTATCTTCGGGGCGATTAGCGCACGTAATACACGCTTCGGTCATTCCATAGCCCTGCAAAATCGGAATTCCCGCCGCCCAAAAAGCGTATGAAAGTTTTTTTGAAAGCGGAGCGCCGCCGGATACAAAAAACCGGAGGCTCCCGCCAACCCCTTCGCGCCATTTTGAAAAAACAAGACGACTAGCAATCGAATGTTTGACGGCTAAAATCGGCGAAACGGATTTATTTTCGTCCTTCGCTTCCCAATACTGCTGACCGACTTCCAAAGCCCAATCGAAAAGCGAAGTTTTCCAGCCGCCCGCCGCTTTACCTTTTTTAACGATTTTATGATAAACCTGCTCGAAAAGACGCGGAACGGCGGTCATAATCGTCGGACGGACTTCGGTTAAAAAAGTTCCTATTTGATCGAACGAAGCGCAGTAATGAATCGCCACGCCGTTCGCGCAAAGAACGTAAAAAACCGCTCGCTCAAAAATATGAGAAAGCGGCAGAACGGCTAAAGAACGATCCGTTTTCAAAATCGGCAAGCCTTTTGAAATAGCCAGAATATTCGACGTAAAATTTTCGTGCGAAAGCATTACGCCTTTCGGTTCGCCGGTCGTACCGGAAGTATAAATAATCGTCGCCAAATCGTCGGTTTGGATTTTTTCGAGCAGATTTTCGTACAAACGCGAATCAATCGCGTCGGTTTCTTCGCCGCGCCGCTCGACATCGGCGAGCGTTAACGCGCGATTATCGTTTTTCGGAACGGCATCTTCCTCGAAAAAAATCAATTTTTCCAACCGTTCGACAGATTGAACCGCATTTTCGGCGTGTTTCCAGAGTTTTTTACCGGAAACGAGAAGAATTTTAGCGCCGGAATCTTCTAAAATATAGCGAATTTGCTCGACGGCTTGCGTCGTATAAATCGGAACGTTGACGGCGCGAAGCGACAAAATCGCCAGATCGGTCAAAGACCATTCGGGACGATTTTCGGAAATAATCGCAATGCGGTCACCCGCCTTTACTCCGAGGCTCGAAAGACCGAGCGCGATACGCTTTATTTTTTCAATGACTTCAGCGCCGGAAAGATGAACCCAAACGTCCTGAATTTTATAATTGAGCGCGTTGTTTTTTGCGTTGCTGCGAAACGATTCCAAACAAAAATGCGGAATTGTCTGTGGGATTCGTTCAAAACCGATTAAATTTTGATTAATCATTATTTATAAAAGTTTCAACAAAATTTGCGCCTTCAACCTGAGTTTGACTGCCAAAGCCGCAACATAAACCCGAAACGTTTTTCCGTTTCTTATAGATGCGAATTCTTGTCGAAAGCAATTATTTAATAATCTCAAAAGTGCAAATTTATGTCCAATAATTACGGTCGAGCGAGCGGTAATTTATCGCTTCGCTGATGTGCATCGGCTGTATATTTTCGCTTGCTTCCAAATCGGCGATAGTTCTGGCGACTTTCAAAATCCGGTCGTGCGCGCGAGCCGAAAGTCCTTGCCGCAGCATTGCTCGTTCAAGCAGATTTTCGCTCTCTGCATCAAGAGCGCAAAACTTGCGAATCTGGGCGGGTGACATCGCTGAGTTCGAATAAACACTATCGCCGCTTAACCTTTTAAGTTGAATTTCTCTGGCATTAATTACTCTCTGACGAATAACTTGCGAATTCTCGCCGGGAGCAACGCCTTTTCCGCGCAATTCTTTAAAGTTCACCGCCGGAACGTCAACGTGTATATCAATTCTGTCGAGCAACGGACCGGAAATTTTGCCGACGTAACGCTGAATCTGGACCGGCGAGCATTTGCATTCGCGCTGCGAGCCGAAATAGCCGCACGGACAAGGATTCATCGAAGCGACGAGCGTGAAATTCGACGGAAAAGTTAAAGAAGTCGCCGCGCGGGAAATGGTCACCTGTTTATCTTCCATCGGCTGGCGCATAACTTCTAAAACGCTCCGGTCAAACTCGGGCAATTCATCGAGAAACAAAACTCCGAGATGCGCCAGCGAAACTTCGCCCGGTTTCGGAATCGAACCGCCGCCGATGAGTCCTGCTTGAGAAACCGTATGATGCGGCGATTTAAACGGTCTCGTAGTAACCAAACCGGATTTTCCGGTTAAACCTGCGACAGAATGAATTTTCGTGATTTCCAGAGCTTCTTCAAATTCGAGCGGCGGCAAAATCGTCGGCAGACGCTTGGCGAGCATCGTTTTTCCCGATCCCGGCGGACCAATTAATAAAATATTATGTCCGCCAGCGCTGGCGACTTCGAGAGCGCGTTTTGCCGTGTGCTGTCCTCGAACTTCGGCGAAATCTGCGCGGTATTTATTTTCGGAATTTTTTATGTCGGAAACGTTTAATTTCAGCGGCATTGTTTGCGCTTCTCTGCCGTTTTGCAAAGCCTGCACGATTTCCGTCGCTTGCCGCAAATCTCTAATCGGATAAACATCTACGTCCTGCACAACCGCCGCTTCGGTCGCGTTTTCTTCGGGCAGAAGAAGATTTTTAATGCCGTTCTCGCGCGCTCTCAAAGCAATCGAAAGCGCGCCGCGAACCGGGCGAACGCGTCCGTCGAGCGAAAGCTCGCCGACGCTCAAAGTATTTTTCAAATTTTCGACGTTTCCCAAATCGCCGTTCGCGCCTAAAATTCCGAGCGCAATCGGCAAATCGAAACTCGCGCCTTCTTTGCGAACATCGGCGGGCGCTAAATTTATCGTCGTTTTGTGAAAGGGAAAAAAGAACGAGCTGTTGACGATGGCGGCGCGAATTCGCTCGCGCGATTCCCGTATCGCGGTGTCGGGCAAACCGACGATTATTACCGGCGACGACGTATCGGCTTCGCCTTTGACCGGCTGGAGATTAACTTCTATATCTACGATGAGAGCGTCAATGCCGTAAACTGCGGCGGACTGCACGAGGAAGAGCATATTTTTACAATAAAACGGAGAATGTTCAATAAAATAGAGAATGTTCAATAAACATCTGAATTTATACCATAATTTCTGATTAAACCCGAAAAATTTATAAAAATGCCCCGCGCAATCAGAATTTGATTGTCTGATTTCCGGCAATCGGTGTAATATAAAATAGAATTTTGTTCACCTGAAAAAATTCTTTACCTTTTTCGGATTTCGTCATAGAATCAACGGACGGTTAAAGCAACTTTAATTTGGAGGTGGCTCATCATAGACACGGAACAAGTTTTAGACACGAACACCAATCTTTTAGGAGCGACTATGGAAGTCACCTCGGCGATAGAAAACGAAATCGCATTTGGTTTTGAGGAAAGCGCCGGGATAATTCCCGCTTTTCAGACTCCTGCGGCTGAACCGGCAGAAGTTTTAGATCCGAACGCTTCCGATTTTACGCTCGCGCAGAAAGCGGCAAACGGAGATATTTCCGCATTTGAGTTGATTTACGAGCGTTATCATCGCCGCACGTACAGTCTTTGTCTGCGAATGACGAACAGCCAATCCGAAGCCGAAGATCTAACGCAGGAAGTTTTCATCCAGCTTTTTCGCAAAGCCGGCAGTTTTCGCGGCGATTCCGCGTTTTCAACCTGGCTTCACCGTTTGACGGTCAATCAGGTTTTGATGCACTTTCGGCGGCGCAGCATAAAAAACGAAAAAACTTCCGAAGACGGCGAAATGCCCGAACAAACCGTTTCGGGAACGGAAAATCCGAACCGTATGCCGGTCGTTGACCGCATTGCGCTGAAAAAAGCCATCGCCGAGCTGCCGAACGGTTACCGCAAAGTCTTCGTTCTTCACGACATCGAGGGATACGAGCACGAAGAAGTCGCCCGGCTTCTCGGCATTTCCGTCGGCACTTCAAAATCACAGCTTCACAAAGCGCGCCTCAAACTGCGCGGTCTTTTAATCAAACAAAACGATTGAAAATGTTTTTCTTAAGGCAACTTTTTATTTTCGAGGGCAATCTATTAGTTTGATTCAGGCAGTTTGGCGGTTTATACAACCGATAAATATTCAACATCTAATGGAAAATCAGAGATGAACTGTGAACAGTGTCAAGAATTGATCAGCGCCTTTTTGGACAACGACCTCGGCGAAAGAGAGTCGGCAAATGTCCTGACGCACCTCGGATTGTGCGTGCAGTGCGCGAAGATTTGCGAAGATTTTGCGGTCATCCTCGATTTTTGTCACGAACAATCTACTCCGGAAACATTATTGCCGAATTCACAAGCTCTCTGGTGCCGCATCAGCAACACAATCGAAACCGAAATCAAAACCGAGACGGTGCAGGAAAACAAACAGAAGCAAACCGAGACGAAAAGCGGATGGATGCCGCGCGTTTGGAAATTTTCTTTCGCCCAGGTCGCTTCGGCGGTTTTGGGAATCGCGCTTCTCAGCTCGCTTTTAACCGTCGTCGGCGTAAAAAATTATTCGGCGGCGACCGACGGAAATGTTATCGTTACATCTCCGGCAGAACCGAACGCATTTGAAAAAGTGCTCGGAAAATTGGGTTTGATCGAAACCACGCACGAAGTGCGCCAACGAAGAATCGAACAGCAGCGAGCGGCGATTGAATACTGGAACAAACGAGTCGAAGCGCGCCGAATGCAGTGGGACGCGCATCTGCGCGAAGCGTTCGACCGCAATTTGAATGAAATTGATCAAGCCGTTAATGAATACACCTTGATTTTGCAGGAAAATCCGCAGGACGAATTGTCCGGCGAGATGCTCGATTCGACCCTGAACGAGAAAATGGAGCTTTTGCGCGAATTTTCCGATTTATAATTTTTATTTCTTTTTTTTATTCGTTTTTAGTTTTTTGGCAATGAAGTTGGATTTACACAATTTGTTTGGCATTTTGACAAGCAAAAAAACTACGATTCTACTTTGGTTGAGCGTAGTTTTTTTTACGTTCTCGATACCGGAAGTCGCGGCGCAGGTGAAATTTGCTAAAACTTATCCGGCGGGCAAGGACGTGCGCTTGCAGCTTACCAATAGAACCGGAACGGTCACGGTCGAAGGCTGGAACAGATCGGAAGTAGCGATTTCCGCTTATCTGGAAAAACCCGCGGCAAACATCGCTCCGCAAAATCTGAGCGGCACAATCGTCATCAACCTCGTCAAAGATAATCAAGGCAGAAACGAGGTCGGGAACGTCAATTTTCTTGTCCGCGTTCCTTACTATTCATCGGTTGACATAGAAACCCGTATGGGAAATTTAAATGTCAGCAATGTTCAGGGCAATCTCGTTCGCGCTCACATTTCCAGCGAAGGCAGCATTACGCTGCTAAACATAGCTTCTTCGGCAGTCCTCGCCGAAAACGGCATCGGCGATATATTTTTTGACGGCGAGATCAAACGCGAAGGAAATTATCGTTTCGCTTCGCTGCGCGGATCCATCAATCTTCGCATTCCGTTTGATTCTTCCTTTAAATTAGTTGCGACCGCGCCCTCGACCCGCAGTATCAATCTCGGTTCTTTTTCCAACAACAATATGAGTTTCGTCGGTGACGGACGGCGCGTAATCGGCAAATTCGGCGACGGGAGCGCGACTTTTACCGTTACGAATCAGCGAGGAAGCATTGCGTTTATCAGAAGGTAGAAAGGAAAAAAACAGAAAGCGGTGAAAATTTGTTTTTTATAAAATCTCGTTTATCTCGGTCTTGAAAAAACCTTTGATTAAATTCGTTTCGCCGTTTAGAATTAAATCGGCGCAAATGCGCGCCTTCAATCCTTTCATTTTTCAACTTCTCCCTTTCCGTTTTTAAATTCAAACCGATGAAACATAAAAAAACCTTTAAATTCTTAGTTTTCGCGTTCGTTTTTGCAATACTTTCGCTTACCTGCATCGCGCAAAATTCCCCGCAATTTATCAAGCGGACGACTTATAAATCCGAAAACCTGGAATTCGGCGCGGGCGGAACCGTTTCGATCATCGGCGCCCCGAAAGGTTCGATTGAAATCGAAGGCTGGGATAAAAACGAGCTCGAAGTTTCGGCGGAAATCGAAGTTCAAGGCGCGACCGAAGCGGATTTAGCGAAATTGGCGGAAGTAAACGGCTTTGTTTTGGACGAAGGTTTCGGACACATACGCATTATCAGCGTCGGCACGCACGACAAAGATTATATGAAGCGCACGGCGAAAAAGTTTCCGAAAAATTTGGTTGGTTTGCCGTTTCGCGTTGATTATAAAATTAAATTGCCGCGTTATTGCGATTTGAATATTGACGGCGGTGACGGCGATTTAACGATTGCTAATGTTGACGGCAGTATGAAGATTAAATATTTAAATTCAAATGCCAAATTCAATCTCGTCGGCGGCGCGATAAACGCGACTATCGGCGGCGGAAGCGTTGACGTAATCGTTCCGACGCGCGGCTGGCGCGGTCGTTTCGCCGACATACAGCTTGCCGCCGGAACGATGAATGTCTGGCTGCCCCTGAGCTTCAACGCCGAAATTGACGCGAGCATTTTGCGCACCGGACAAATTGAGAACACCTTTGCCGCGCTCAAACCGCGAACGCGCGCGAAATTCACAGAAAAATCAATCAGCGCAAAGGCGGGAGTCGGCGGCGTTCCGCTGAACTTTACGGTCGGCGACGGAACATTGAAAATCTTCGAACTGAAAGGCAGCGATTTAAAGAATGCGAATTAAAAAAGCGGGCAGTTAACTAAAAATCGAATTTGAGTTTTGGATTTTGCAGAAAACAAACTCGTTTTAGCCGCACGAGCCGTAATGGCTCTTTCTTGAACTTCTAAAAAACAGCTAAATAGTACCCGAGGAAATATAAAGCAAAAGCCGTAAGCGTTAAAACTTACGGCTTTTGCTTTATATTTCAAAATGAAAGGAAAATGCAATCAAAGATGCGAAAACCAGATCGTTTTACTTGTCAGAGACAGAGCAAAGATCGGCAATTACAAAGTATTCGGTTCTCAAGCTTGAATTATTATGCGGGATCTGCTTGCCGAACTCGCTGAGAAATAGCAAAACCGACGTTGAACGCAGTTTGGTAATCACCAGCTTAAAAGCTGAAACGATTGTTGTTACCGGAAATTTCGCAGACATACCGCGAAACGCTTTTGTTGCTCGCCGAGTAACTTTATATCAATGGAAAATATAACCTTGACATACAACCAAATACGCAGATAATAACAGATACCTTTGCCCTTTGTAATTAAACCGATTCAACTGCCCTTATGTCTAAACTTATCCGGGATTAGATGTGGTTGCCGATTTTAAGACCTTATTTATTTTAGCGGAAATGTATTTATAATCATTGAGGTTTAATGACTTCGATATACTTTTAACAACAAATATTTAGTTAGAAATATAATTTTTGAACATAAATAAACTTAATTCAATAAAGAATTATTTATCGGGCAATTAAGGTAAGCAGAGTAATCAAAAGACTATGAGCATAATAGACAAAGCCAAGAAGTATCTAAATGCCGGGCTTTCAGTAATACCGACCAGAGCAGACAAGCATCCGGCTCTGATAGTTTGGAAGAGATTTCAAATTGATCGGATGGATGCGGGAGAAGCTCAACTTTTCTTTTCCGGCGGAGAAGTAAAAGGATTAGCTATTCTTTGCGGCGCGGTTTCAGGTAATTTGGAAGTAATAGATGTAGATTGTAAATACGATCTTTCGGGAACTCTCTGGGCGGATTTGAAAAGTTTAATAGACGAACAGCTTCCTCAAGAAACAGCAAGGAATCTGGTAGTAGTCCATACCAAAAACAAAGGCTACCATATTTATTATCGAAGCGAAGTAGTAGAAGGAAATTTGAATTTAGCGTGTAGAAATACTACCGATGAAGAGAAAGAGGAGTCTTATAAAAAGGCTATTGCTCAAGGAGAAACTCCCGAGAAAGCCGAAAGGCAGGGAAAAAACGACAAAACACGTTTATTAATAGGAACACGAGGAGAAGGAAACTATGTAATAGCTCCGCCGACGCCGAGTTATGAGTTTATTCAAGGCGATCCTTTGAGCATTCCGAGAATTTCAAAAGACGAAAGAGAAATACTTTTCACGCTCGCCAGAAGCTTTAACGAAGTATTCGAATTAGAGTCAAAGCAGTATATAAATCAAAAATCCCTTGATGCGATCTACGAATTTTCTCCTTTTGATGAATACAATCAAATCGCTGATGTGGTCGAGCTTTTAGAAAATCACGGATGGGCTGTTGAAAGGCAATCGGGTGATCGTATTTATCTTAAAAAACAAGGAGCTTCAAGTAACAAAACATCCGCGATTTATCATTCAAAACACAAGTTTTTTTATGTTTTTGATACGACACCGGAATTTAATAAAGGAAAAGTTTATAATCCGACAGCTATTTACACCATTTTAGAATGCAACGGAGATTACAATTTAGCTAATAAAAATCTTTCCGAGTTAGGTTACGGAGAACGAAGAACCGCAAAAAACAAACAGAACCAAACGCAAGCAGAAATAAAAGCCATAAGAGTGGAAGGCATAAAGCAAACCACTGAATCCATCACGCTTGCGAAGCCCGGCTACTCGCTAAAGGCAGAAAAGGTCAAAGCTGTAGATCCGGAAAAAGTCTATATTTATTATGTTTCTCAGCGAAATTTGAATGAAGTTTTAAGAGTCCTGGATTTTTTAGAACACATTACCGAAGCGAGAATATATTTAACGCAAGTAGATAACCTTGACGCTCTCGATAACAAACAGCTGAGCCAGCCCGCCTACGAATTCAAGCTCCAGGCATTATTAAAAAACTACAACAAAATCGAAGAGACCAAAGGCTTTTTGGAAGCAGAAGATATAGACAAATTTTTATATGATGCCGTAGCCATAGCTTCCAACATCCCAAAGCCGGTTGATAGAGATCGCTTTGCGAAACTCTTTACTTCGATTGATATCGTCAAGAATCTGGGAGTTACAGAAGAAAGCCTGAAAGCGGCGGAAGATGAGCTTCGATATAAAGTTGAGCAAGAAAAAATGAACAAATCTCTTGCCAGACTTTTGGAAGCTGGATCCGATTTAAGAGAACGCGGTCAGCTTAAAGAAGCTTTCACGAAATTAGATGAAGGGGTTCAGGCTTCAAAAAGGGATTATGGAAAAGAGTTATTGCCCGCCGCTCTAAATTCTGAAGATATACTCCGTCAAATTTCACAAACGGTGCCTGCGTTCAAGACCGGCTATAAATCTCTGGACAGATTTGTAGGTTTTACTCCCGGAACCATTACATTGATAGCCGGCAGACCGTCGCACGGTAAAACTACCTTTTTGTTTAATCTGCTTTTGGAGATGAGCCAAAGGTATGGTCCTGATTTTCAGTTCTACTATTTCACATACGAAGAACCTCTCAAAAATTTGTCCATCAAATTGTTAAATCGTCTTATAGGAGATGATTTGAGCCAGTATTATAATTCCGTTCCATCCGTTTCCAGCATTAATAATTATGAATTTCTAAAAGCCTACCTCAAAGCTGAAAGAACGGATATAAATATCATAGAGCAGGGCAAGGAAATGTTCAGAACATTGATAGATTCTGGAATAATCACAGTGATAGATCGAAATTACTCCGTAGAACAGCTAAACGCCTTAATCGGATACCTAAACCACAAGAAAAAAATCGGAGCTGTTTTTATCGACTACATTCAGAGAATTAGAACCGAGCTGAATATTCAAGATAAAAAGACGGAAATAGCTTATATCGCAGACAAAGTATCGGAGCTCGCCAAAGTGAGTAATTTACCGCTCATCATAGGTTGTCAGATGAACCGCTCGACCGATGGTTTTAATAAAAAACCGACAGTAAACGATTTGCAAAATGTCGGAAGTCTGGAAGACTATGCTAATACCATTCTGTGTGTTTATAACGAGAATCAAGAAACAGATGACAAGTCGGATGAAACCGGTTATCCGCAAAAGAGAGAGGTAGATTTAGAAATAAAAGTGCTTAAAAATCGTGACGGAGAAATAAACCGGACTGCCGTATTGGCGTTTGATAAATGGACGGGATTATTAAAGGAAAAGAAGGCTTCAGCTAACCATTCCTAAAGGGTTTCTTTTTCTTTATCGCTTTCCTTTTTCTTTTGTTTTCATTTATTTTCCTTTTGCCTTTTGTTTTTATATAGAAATTTATGACGATAAAATCCGATGTTTGGCTTCGCGCGATGGCGGAAGAACACGACATGATTAAGCCTTTTTTGCCCGATTTGGTGCGGGAAAACGGCGGCAATCGCATTATTTCAGCCGGAGCGTCGAGCTACGGTTACGATATGCGGCTTGCCGACGACGGGTTTCGCATCTTTTCTTCGGTTTACGGGTTGGAAATTGATCCGAAAAATTTTGATGAAAACTCTCTGATCGAACCCGAAATCAGAACTGCCGCCGACGGAGCGCAATATTATCTTTTGCCGCCGCATCATTACGGTCTGGGCGTAACGGTCGAAACGTTCAAAATGCCGCGTAATGTGACGGGAATCGCTCTCGGAAAGTCAACTTATGCGCGCGCAGGTCTGCTCGTCAACACAACACCGCTCGAAGCCGGATGGACGGGAAGACTGGTCGTTGAAATCGCGAATCTGGCAAATTTGCCGCTGCGGGTTTACATAAACGAAGGAATCGGACAAATTCTCTTTTTTGAATCCGACGAAGACTGCGCCGTTTCTTACTCGGACAGAGGCGGCAAATATCAAGGTCAAACCGGATTGACCTACGCGAAGGTTTGAAAGCAGAATTAGCCGCGAAAAAACGCGAAAAAATAAAAATAAGGTAACAAAACCATTTGTTTTATTTGTTCCTATTTCGTATTTTTTCGCGTTTATTTCCGCCTAATTCTTTGCGTATTTCGCTCGGATTTTCACCGCGCGTTCGAGTGCGTCAACATTTTCCAGAATCTTCAAGCGCAAATCCTTGTCCAGATTCGGATTGTCGGCGAGAAATTTATTGACAATCTGCAAAGCATGTTCGCTTTTCTGCCCGCCGATAAACGCGCCGAGCCAGCCGTTGACGAAAAAGATTTTTCTGTTTCGTTTCAAATTCGGCAGTTCCGCCAGACTTTTTTCCAAATACGGCAAAGTCAAATCAGCGTGACGCGGCGTGTTGAAGACTGTAAAAGCCGATTCAATATAGCTTTCGCTTAATTCTTTGTTACTTGTAAAATCGCTCCAGAATTTCGCTTTGTTTTCGGCGCTCGGAACTCCGGCGCGGGCGGCGTAAGCATAGCGTTTTGCCGCGTCGTCGGTGTAAGTTTTTTCGAGTTCGGCGAGAAGTTTTGTGCCGTCCGCATCTCCCAAAGTAACCAGTTTTGTAACGATGTCGAATTTGTCTTTGGTCTTTAAATCGAGTTCTTTAATTTTCAATTTGCCCGACAAAATATCTTTCAAAACGTTTCGCGCGTTTTCCGTGGAAGCGAGCGCGACGAACGAGCGATAAAACGTAATTCTTTCGCCGAGCGTCGGAGCGTTTTGCATTTTTTCGATTAAAAGTTTTTCGATTTCGGGCGCGAACTGTTTGGGTCGCTCTTCCGTCAAATAATAATTCATTGCGGTTGAAAGGCGGTTAAGTAGCGTGGCGATTGTGCTTTCGTCCTGTTCGACATTGATGTTTTTGATGACAAGGCGTACATATTCTTCGGGCGCGAGTTCGTAAAATCTGACCGAATCCCACACACTTCCCCACATCATCGAGCGCAGAAAATCGTCTTTTTCGTTTTGGATATTTTCCAGAACGTAAGCGCGGCTTTTCTCGTCAAGCAGAAAGATGCCGTAGCCGTAGTCTTGATAGTTTGAGAAAACGAATTCTGGATATAATTTGCAATGGTCGCAAGTTTGAACAAATGAAACTAGGTTGTTTTCTTTATCGAAATTTATCGTCTTTTGAATAGCATCTTCATTTTTAAATTTCATCAGAAGTTTGAATTGTGTTGCCCAAACATTTCCTTTTTCATTCAAAATGTTTTTCTGCTCAACTGTAACCTCTAAGTTGCCTTGTTTATCATTTCGCGTAGTTCTAAAAATGGGCATTCCTCGCTGCTTCACCCAAACATTCGCCCAATCTTTTAAATTCTGCTTGCTCGCCAATTCAAATTCCTTCACCAAATCCGTCCATTCTGCATTGGCGAATTCGTGTTTTTTCAAAAATGCGCGGACGGCGGTTTGGAATTTGTCTTCGCCTAGATAAAATTCAGCCTGCCGCAGAAACGAAGGCGCTTTGCGATAGACGATGTTGCCGTAGGCGGATTTTGCCGATGAGAGATTCGGGATTTCCTGATAGATCGGCGTTGTGCCGCGCGTTACGTCCGTCAGATATGCGGCTTGTTTGTTGCGCTCGTAAAAGATTTTCCACGCATTGTATTCGGGCATCACTTTTTCCAGCGTCTTATACGCCATAAACTCGGCAAAGCCTTCCTTGAGCCACAAATCATCAAACCATTTCATCGTCACCGTATCGCCAAACCATTGATGCGCGGCTTCGTGAAAAATGACGTTGGCGCGTGTGATGTAATCGTTCTTGGTCGGTTCGGTCGGGAAAATAACGCGGTCTTCGCGCAAAAAAGTCGCGCCCGCGTGCTCCATTCCTCCAAACGGAAATTCGGGAATCAAAACCAGATCGTATTTCGGAAACGGGAATTTGTAATCGAAATAGCTTTCGAGATACTTCACGGCTTCGCGATTAAGGCGAAAAGTTTCTGCGGCGTGCTGTTTGAATTTCTCGGCTTGTGATTTGCGAACAAAAACACTATTGACAATGCCGTTTGCCGAGCCATCGTTACTGATGTTTGTCAAATCAATAAGATTATCAAAATCGCCTGCTGCAAACGCGAAAACATACGTGCTGATGGGCTTGGTTTCTGCAAATGAATACGCTTGCAAACACTTCTCAAGATTTTGGCATTTTGGTCGTTCCGTTAATTTAACTTTAGAATTGGAAACGGCTTGCCACTGTGTCGGAAATGATAAATCAAGCTGAAATCTCGCCTTCAAATCCGGCTGGTCAATCACTGGAAACGCCGTGCTTGCGTCTGACGGAACGAACAGCGAATAGACGTATTCCGCGCCGTCTTCCTTATCAACATAGCGCGTAATTGCCGCGCCGCTTGTGGCAATCGGTGATGTGAAGTCGAGCTTAATGACGTTTTCGCCCGTTTTTACCCCTTCTGTGAAAATAAGATGTTCGTTAAATTCAAAAAAGTTTTGCTCTTCTTTCCCTGCAACGATTACTCCAAGCTGTTTAGAATCGGGATTTAATACTACGCGACTGCCATTTACCGAAACGTTGGAAATTGTTGATAGATTTTCTTTGCCCTTGATTTTCCGCCAATCCAAGATTACTAATGGTAAAGAATCAATTACTTGAAATGAACCGCTGTTTTCGCCGGTTTCCTTTGTTACCGCGTCATTCTGCTTTACGTTTACTCTTATCTCCATCGTGCCTTTTAACGTCGGCGCGCCCTTTTCTAGAGTGATGTTCAATTTATAACGTACGTCCGAATAATTCGTCGCTCGCCATTTTGCCAAGCTTTGCGAAACGCCCGCTTCAATCGGTGGAGTTTGGGAAAGGATTGAGGTCGTCATCATTAGAAAAAAAGCGAGAATCAAGAGTTTCATATTTTTAATTAAACGGCAAAATACAGATTCGCTCAGAAGCATTCAGAGCCAATGCTAATTTAATCAGCTAAAAGCGTTACCTTTGAAATTACCGCGTGCGAAATCTGTAATTAAGTTTCTTTCCAAAAATATTAGGCGGCAACTTTTCTAAAAAGGTTGCCGCCCGCAAAAAACCGAAATTACAAAAATTACGAAAGAAAAATTCTACAAACTAAAATTAAAATTAACGAATCCGCTCGCTTTAACCGGTTGTCCGTCGCGCACAAATGGTTTGAATTTCCATCTTTTAACGGCGTCTGTCGCGGCGCGTTGCAGCATAGACGGTCCGGTCGTATTTTGCACTTCAGTCACCTCGCCGTTTTCGTTGACGAGGATTTCGACTTTAACGACGCCCGTCATACGCATATTTTTCGCCGCTATCGGATATACCGGTTTCGTTTGCGCGGTCGCGTAACTGACCAGCGAGCCGACATTCAAAGGCGAACCGTCTTTCGGCGCCTCGGTTTTAGCCGTTTGAGTTTCGGTCGAATTTTCAGTTTTACTTTCAGTGACGTTTGGCTCGACGCGCTTGCGGACGTTCGGTTGCGGCGTATTTTTAGGCGTTTCAGGGTTGGCAGTGTTGTTTTGCGCCAGATCGCTCGATTTTGCCGATTCGTTCGTTTGCCGCGGCTGCTCTTTCGGAGTTTGATTTATTTTTACGGAATTGTTAACCGAATCGTTTTTTGAAACTGTATTTTCGTTCGGATTAACATTATCGGCAACCGATTTAACAGCGCTGTTTTCGGTCGAAACAGGATTAACAATCGGAGTCGTTATCGGAGGTTTCGGATTCACCGCTTCCGAATTAACAATCGGATTGGTCGAAGCGACTGAATTAGGCGAAACAGGCGTTTCGGTAGGCATATCGTTCACCGCGTTCGTAATAACGCTTCTTGAACTAGCCAGAAGCTCGCGCGCATCGACTACTTCATCTTTCCACCGTTTGGCGTCGTAATCGTCTTTCGCCAGACTGCTGCGCGAATTCGTCGCTTCTTCGAGCAGCGCTAGAGCGTCGGCGGTTTTATCTTTTTCTTTGCCGATTGTCTTCGAGTGCTCGACGACAAGTTCGAGCGTTTCGCGCATTTTTTCCAGATCAACTGCAGCTTCGAGCGGCAGATTGCGGTCAGAAACCGTCAAACCCAGCGAGCGATAGCGTTCGAGTTGGTTGCGCGCGCCCCTGACGACTTGTCCGGCGACAGCAAAATAATACGGCGAAGGAATCGGTTTAGCTGATTTTTGCGGATTGGCTAATTCCTTTAAGAAAGCTTGCGCGCGCGGATAATCGCTTTGTTCGAGGTAGCTGTTCATCAATAAAACATTGACGACGCCGTGAACTGTTTGGTCGCGAGTTTCGCGTCTGATGTTTTCCAGCTCATAAATCGCGGCGTTGTAGTTTTTGACGGCAATGAACGCTTTCGCCTTTGAAATGCGTTCGCGCATTATCTCGGCTGAAGTCGGCGGAGTTGTTTTCACCGTGGGCGCTACGTTTTGCGCTACCGGTGACGATGAAGCGACCGGCTGCGTGGTCTGCGCGTAAACTAAAGCGAATCCAAATGTTACAAATGCGGCGGAAGCGAAAAACCTTCTGACATTTAGCGGCATTCTTAGTCTCCTTAAAATCTTTTATTATGCTGATTTCGGCAGAAATCCGTTCCTTTTAAAATCAGCATTGACTCAAATATTCCGCAAAGGTCAAAGCGAACAATCCTGTAAAGGCACGCTTTTCACTGAGCTTCTACAATTCGTTAATTATGCTTTTTCGAGCTTTATCGAGCGAATTCGCTCAATTTGTTGATAAACTCTTGATGATTTTTTCTCTGTAAAGGTTTGCGTCTTTCTTTATAGCATTTTCGTTTAACGTGAGCAACACGCGGTCGCGCATTACGACTTTACCGTTAATAATTACGTGTCGAACGTCGCTCGCTTTGGTTGCATAAACCAAATGCGAATAAACGTTATACATCGGGGTTTGATGCGGATTGTCGAAATCAACGATGACAATATCGGCGCGTTTTCCTGCCTCGATTGAACCGATAATCTTTTCCAGGTGAAGCGCGCTCGCTCCGCCGATTGTCGCCATCGCAAAGGATTGTTCGGCAGTGACGACTTTCGGGTCTCTGGTAAAGACTTTGTGCAGTTTCGCCGCCGTATCCATCTCTTCCCACATATTCAAATCGTTGTTCGACGCCGCGCTGTCGGTTCCGAGCCCGAGCGCTAAATCGCGTGCGAGCATCGAAGGAACCGGCGCGACGCCCGACGCGAGCTTCATATTCGACTGTGGATTGTGCGCAACGCCTACACCGCGACGTTTCAAAATCTCAATCTCATTTTCATTGGCGAAAACAGCGTGCGCCGCAATCGTTCGATTGTTCAGAAAGCCGATTTTTTCGAGATATTCTACCGGTCTTGAGCCATATTGTTTCGTTATGTCGTCAACTTCCGTCTGCGTTTCAGCAACGTGTATGACTGTCGTCGCATTTAACCGGTCGGCTAGTTTTCTCACGGCTTGCAGTTGTTCGGTTGTCAACGTGTACGGCGCGTGCGGCGCGAGCGCGGGAACGATCAAAGCGTTATTTTTCCATTTATTGATGTAGCGTTCACTGTAGGCAAGTGCTTCTTCGGGCGTTTTGTTGTCGGCGACCGGAAACCTGATAATTGTCTCGCCGAGCACGCCGCGAACGCCCGCTTTGAAGGTTTCGTCGGCGACTGCGTCTTCAAAGTAATACATATCGCAATACGTCGTCGTGCCGCCGCGAATCATTTCCGCAAGTCCCAGACGCGTTCCGACGCGAACGAAATCTTCCGTCACATTTTTCGATTCCGCCGGAAAAATGTATTTCGTCAGCCATTCCTGCAAATCCAAATCGTCGGCAATGCCGCGAAAAAGCGTCATCGGAATGTGCGTGTGCGCATTTATTAAACCGGGAATGACGACTTTTCCCTGCGCGTTTATCGTTTCGCGTGAAGAATATTGACGATTGATTTCGGCGGCGGTTCCGACAGCGGTGATTTCGCTTTTACTGACGGCAATCGCGCCGTTTTCAATAATGCGCCGTTGCGCATTCATCGTCACGATTGTTCCGTTTTGAATGATTAAATCAACTGATTTTTTTTGTGCGAAAATTATTTGCGGAAGAATTAAAAGAAATAAAATGAAGAACGTAATTTGTAGCTTTTCCATAGCTGAATTTACTACAAATCCATATTAAAAATCAATCAATTACATCTGTTCTACGAAAAATAGAAAGCATTAATGTTTGATGGTCAGGGATTGCCAGAATCTTATTTCAAAAATTTTGCGTCAAAGGCTTTTGGCAGAAGCTCGCTCATTTGAAAGGTTTCGATTTTACCGTTCGTGTTCCCCATTAATACTTCAACATCGCCGCAAAACTCCCAGATTAACTGGCGACAAGCGCCGCACGGCGGAGTCAAATTATCTGTATCGGCGACAACCGCAATCCGCGAAAAAGCTCTTTTTCCTTCGGAAACGGCTTTGAAAATTGCAACGCGCTCGGCGCACATTGTCAAACCGTAGCTGGCATTTTCGATGTTGCAGCCGATGAAAATTTCGCCTTCATCAGTTTCGAGCGCCGCGCCTACTTTGAAGTTTGAAAAAGGTGCGACTGCCCTTTCACGCGCTTCTTTTGCCTTTTCGATTAAATCATTCATATTCAATTCGTTTAGACGTTTTCTGTTACCCCATGACGCATAATTTCTTCGCGTATCTTTCCGCACAAAAATTCAATACCGATTTCAGGATTTCCGCCTTCGGGAATAATTATGTCCGCGTTGCGTTTCGACGGCTCGACAAACTCGTAATGCATCGGTCGGACGGTCGCGTAATACTGCGCGATAACCGACTCGACAGTTCTTCCGCGCTCGGTAATGTCGCGTTGCAGGCGGCGTATAAAACGGATATCGTCCGGCGTATCAACGAAGACGCGAACTTCTAAAAGGCTTAAAATACGCGGCTCGGAAAAAATCAAAATTCCCTCGACGATAACGACCGGTTTGGGGTCAATGTGATCGTACCGGTCGCTTCGCGTATGCGTCACGAAATCGTAAACCGGCATTTCAATTGAACTTCCGCTTTTTAGACGTTTCAAATGATTCATCAGCATTTCGCTGTCAATTGAATCAGGATGGTCAAAATTCGCCTGATGTCGTTCATCGAGCGGCATATCGGCGAGATTTCGATAATACGAATCCTGTTCAATCAAAATCACGCTTTCTCTACCGACCGATTCGATGACCTTTCTAGCAATCGTCGTTTTTCCCGAACCCGTTCCGCCGCATATTCCTATAATCATAGAAAGAATTTTAACAAGAAAAACTTGATTAACAAGATTAAAAAATAAAAAATTGATTATTATTTTTTCAATCTACTCATCTACCAAGCACAACTTATTTCAACCTTAATATCACTTTTCGTAAAAGCTCTTTGAAAACCTCGGCGACTTTTGCGCCGGTTTCCATCACTTCTTCGTGATTTATCGGTTCATTGGTGATTCCCGCAGCCATATTCGTAATGCAGGAAATCCCTAATACTTTCATTCCCTGATGCCGCGCCGAAATAGCTTCGGGAACGGTGGACATTCCGACCGCGTCTGCGCCAAGCATTCTGTACATGTGAATTTCTGCCGGAGTTTCGTAAGTAGGACCGGAAAGCGCGCAGTAAATTCCGCGCTGAAGAAACGGCGAGAATTTTTCGTCCGCACCTTTTTCGTATCTTTCTTTCGCAATATTTGCGGCTTCTTCGCTGACGATTTCCTGAAAATCTTTCGAGTAAACTTCAGTCATATCGGGAAAGCGGGCGCCGAATCTCTCGTCATTAGCTCCGCGCAAAGGATTCGTTCCCATTAAATTCAAATGATCGCGGATGAGCATCAAATTTCCAGGTTTGAAACTCGTCTGAACGCTGCCCGCCGCATTCGTCAAAATCAAGTTTTTAATTCCCAAAACTCCGAACGTACGCACCGGAAAAGTTACCTGCTCCATTTCATAGCCTTCGTAGAAATGAAAACGACCTTGCTGAACAGCAATCGAAACATTTTCAACTTCGCCTAAAACAAGTTGCCCAGCGTGTCCTTCGACAGTAGAACGCGCGAAATGCGGAATTTCCGTATAAGGAATTTTAACGGCATTTTCGAGTTCATCGGCAAAAGCGCCGAGTCCACTACCTAATACCAGCGCGATTTTTATTTCTTTATCATATTTCGAGCGGATAAAATTAGCCGCTTCAAGTGCTTTTTCGTAGCTCATAACGTAAATAAAACCACAGGTTAACACAGATCATACGGATTTTTATTTATCTGCGCTTATTTGTGTTCGTCTGCAATTAAATTATTTTTCTTTACGATACGGAATTCCGAGAGATTTCGGCGCGCGCGATAAGCCTATAAATCCAGCGAGAACGATAATCGTTAAAACATATGGAATAATTTGAACGAACTGAACCGGAATGTTTTCCCCGGATGCCGTTTTAATATTGCCGAGCGGAATCGTTAATGCTTCGGTGAAACCGAAAAACAGACATGCTAAAAGCACCGGAACCGGTCGCCACTTAGCCAGAATCAGCGCGGCGAGCGCAATAAAACCGCGTCCCGCCGTCATTCCGCGCGTAAACAGCGAAGATTGTCCGATTGATAAATAAGCGCCGCCCGCCGCCGCTAAAACTCCGCTTAATATGACAGCGATATATCTTAATTTAATGACATTCACGCCAGCCGCATCTGCCGCCGCCGGATTTTCGCCCGTCGCTCTCAACCGTAATCCGAAAGGAGTTTTGTAAAGAACATACCAGCAAAGCGGAACGATCAAAAAAGCTAAAAATGAAGCAATATTAATATTGAAAATATCCGGTAAAAGATTTTCTTTGGAAATTTGCTCGGTCGAACCGGCTGAGTCATAAATGGCGCTGCTCAAAAGCGCGGGCAGCCCGAGCATCAAAATATTGATTCCAAAGCCCGCGACAACCTGATCGGCTTCAAATTTGATACAAGCAATCGCGTAAAAAAGAGCCAAAACCGCGCCTGCGATCATTCCGCAGAAAAACCCGAGGAAAGGATTTCCCGATTCATAAGTCACAACCGCAGCGGTGAAGGCGCCCGCCAGCATCAAGCCTTCGAGCGCAATGTTGATGACGCCGGAACGCTCGGAAAACATTCCGCCGAGCGCTGCGAAAATCAAAGGCGTCGCAAAACGAATCGTCGAAAAAAGCAATGCAATAGTTAATATTTCGCTCATTTTTATCGTTTGGAAAATCTTTGCAGTGAAGCCACAAACAAAATTACAACCGCTTGCAAAACTTCGACTAAATCTTTGGAAACGTATTCGGTAAAAGCATCAACGAATATTCCGCCACGATAAAGAATCGCGAAAAATATCGCCGCCAGAAAAACTCCGAGCGGATGATTTCTGCCCAAAAGCGCGACTGCAATGCCCAGAAAACCGACTTCGCCGGAAAAATCGTGATAATAAAGATAACGATTGCCCATCACTTCGCCGATAGCGACCATTCCGGCTAGCCCGCCCGAAATCGTCATTGCGATAATTATCTGTTTTTTCGGCGAAATTCCGCCGTATTCCGCCGCGCTCGGATTTTCGCCGACGGCGCGCAGCTCATATCCCCATTTTGTTTTCCACAAAAAAATGTAAACCAGCACGCACATCATAATCGCGAGCAGAAAAGCGACGCTCAGAGGAACGAACTCGGGCATTCCGGGAATAAATTGACTGATGCGCGGGATGTGCGCCGCCGCGCCGATTGGCGCGGTTTGCAAAATGGCGTCGCCCGGAACTTTGTAATAATACTGAGTGAAGTAACTTACAAGAGAAATAGCAATGAAATTCAGCATTATCGTGTTGATAACTTCGTGCGAACCGAATTTCGCCTTCAGAATTCCGGGTATCGCGCCCCAGATTCCGCCTGCGGCAATGGCGGTTAAAATACAAAGCGGCACGAGCAAAATGGCTGGAAGACTCATCCACGACCAGTTTTCCTCTTTCCCGAAAACATTGACGACTGTTCCCCCGAACTTTATACCGACCCACGCAGTGGCGAACGCCGCCACATAAAGCTGCCCCTCCGCGCCGATATTCAGAAGCCCGCAGCGGAACGCGACAGCGACAGCGAGACCGGTAAAAATCAAAGGCGTCGCGTAAAAAAACATATAACCGATGTCTTTCAGTGACCCGAAAGAGTTGCCGATTAAAAGGCTGTACGTGTGAAAAGGATTGTCGCCGATCAGCAAAACTATAATGCCGCCGACTATAAACGCTGCAATTACCGCAATCAGCGGCGAAAGAATTTCACGAAAGATTTTCATTCTTTTACTTGAACTTTTTATATGAACGTAAACCGTATTTTATATCGCCCGCAAGGTTTTACGCCCGAAATTTTGGAAAGTGCGAACTAAATATACCCGACAAAAGCATTGAGTGTCATCTAAAAATTATATTTTCTTTGTTTTTGAACCGGTAAAATTTTTCACAAAAATTTCAGCAAGATACTTGACAAAGACACACTCAAGTTTTATTATCGTTAAAGACTAAGCAAAGCCGATGCTTTTAGTCAAATTCTTAATAAAGTTTTGGAGGAATATATGAACGTAATTAAATATGATCCTTTTCGTGAATTAAGAAGCTTACAGGATGAAATGAACCGCCTTTTTATGTCT
Source organism: Pyrinomonadaceae bacterium (assembly GCA_036388895.1). Classification (GTDB taxonomy): domain Bacteria; phylum Acidobacteriota; class Blastocatellia; order Pyrinomonadales; family Pyrinomonadaceae; genus SXVE01. The sequence goes on from DASVQY010000020.1 coordinate 114,632, forward strand.
AATTACTCGCGCGGTTCCGAACAGGAAGGTTTTACGAGCGGCGCTTGGAATCCGCAGGTTGATATCTTCGAGAATAAAGACCAAATAGTTCTCGAAGCCGAGTTGCCGGGATTAAAACCTGAAGACGTTGATATTTCAATCGAGAACAATGTGTTAACGTTGCACGGCGAACGCAAGTTCGAGAAAAAAGACGAAAACGACAATTTTCATCGCGTCGAGCGCTCGTACGGTTCGTTTACGCGTTCGTTCACTCTTCCGCCGACCGTTTCGAGCGAAAACGCGCAAGCCGAATTTGAAAACGGTATTTTGCGCTTAACTTTGGCGAAACGCGAAGAAGCCAAACCGCGCCGCATCGAAATCAAAGCGACCAGCGGCTCTGAACAGAAAACCATTGACACAACGGCGCAGACAGGCGAACAAACGAATACGGCTAGCGCCTAATTTTAATTAATAATTGTGAATAGTGAATGATGAATTAAAAACAAATTTCACCATTCACTATTCACAATTCACGATTCACGATTATTAAAAAGATGAGATTCGATAGATTTACAATTCGTGGGCAGGAAGCGGTTCAGGAAGCGATCGGGAGCGCCGAAAAAAATCAAAATCAGCAGGTCGAACCCGAACATCTGCTCGCTTCGATGCTCGAACAAAAAGAAGGAACTTTGCGCCCGATTCTCGGAAAGGTTGGCGCCAACGCGCAGACTATTTTAACAGACGTGCAGGCTGCAATTGCGCGCTTTCCGAAAGTATCCGGCGGGCAGCAATATTTTTCTTCGCGCATCAACACAATATTTCAAAACGCGCAAAAAGAAGCCGAAAAGATGCAGGACGAATACGTTTCGACTGAACATCTTTTGCTGGCAATTTCAGAAGAAAAAGAAGGCGATGCCGGACGTATTTTGCGTTCTAACGGTATCACTAAAGAAGACGTTGAAAAAGTTATAACCGATATGCGCGGCGGCGCACGAATTACCGACCAAAACGCCGAAGAAAATTTCCAAGCGCTGGAAAAATACGCGATGGATTTAACCGAACGAGCCAGAAAAGGAAAACTCGATCCGGTAATTGGGCGCGACGACGAAATTCGCCGTACTATTCAGGTTTTATCGCGCAGAACAAAAAACAATCCGGTTTTAATCGGCGAACCGGGAGTCGGTAAAACGGCGATTGTCGAAGGTTTGGCGCAGCGAATCATTTCCGGCGACGTTCCTGAAACTTTGAAAAACAAGCGCTTAGTCGGCTTGGATTTAGGTTCGATGCTCGCCGGCGCGAAATATCGAGGCGAATTTGAAGATCGTTTGAAAGCGGTTTTAAAGGAAATCGAGAAAAGCGACGGACAAATTATTTTGTTCATTGACGAGCTGCACACGCTTGTCGGCGCAGGTGCTTCAGAAGGCGCGATTGACGCTTCGAATATGCTCAAACCGGCTCTTGCACGCGGTCAACTGCGCTGTGTCGGCGCGACGACTTTGAACGAATATCAAAAATATATCGAGAAGGATAAAGCGCTTGAAAGACGCTTTCAGCAAGTTTACGTCGGAGAACCTAACGTCGAAGACACGATTGCGATTTTGCGTGGTTTGAAAGAACGTTACGAAGTTCACCACGGCGTTCGCGTGACGGATTCGGCGATTGTCGCTGCGGCTACACTTTCAAATCGTTATATTACGGACAGATTTTTGCCCGACAAAGCGATTGACTTGATTGACGAAGCCGCTTCGAAGCTCAGAATCGAGATTGACTCGCTGCCGCAGGAAATTGACGAGCTTGAACGCGAAATTCTGCAGCTTGAAATCGAACGGCAGGCGCTTTCGCGCGAAACCGATGAAAAATCGAAAGAGCGTCTTTCCGACATAGAAAAACGCATCGCCGATTTGCGCGAAAAGAGCGGCGCGATGAAGGCGAAATGGCAATCGGAAAAAGAAGAAATCGAGAAGATGCGCGGCGGAAAGGAAAAACTCGAACAAGCTAAACTCGAACTCGAACGAGCGCGTCAGGCTGGCGATTTGAACAAAGCCGCCGAATTGCAATACGGAACAATCCCGGCGCTTGAAAAACAAATAGCCGCCGAACAGGGACGACTTGCCGATTTGCAAAAAGAAGGCGTTTTTCTCAAAGAAGAAGTTGACGAAGAAGACGTGGCGGAAGTCGTCGCAAAATGGACGGGTGTTCCTGTTTCCAAGATGCTCGAAGGCGAGATGCAAAAACTCGTGACGATGGAAGATAAACTTCGCACTCGCGTTATAGGTCAGGACGAAGCGCTCGAAGCGGTCGCCAATGCCGTTCGCCGCGCTCGCGCCGGTCTGCAAGACCCGAATCGTCCGATTGGCTCGTTTATCTTTTTAGGTCCGACCGGCGTCGGTAAAACCGAAACCGCCAAAGCTTTGGCTGAATTTATGTTCGACGACGAACGTGCAATGGTGCGATTGGATATGTCGGAATATATGGAAAAACACGCCGTTGCCAGAATGATCGGAGCGCCGCCCGGGTATGTCGGTTACGACGAAGGAGGTCAATTGACAGAAGCCGTTCGTCGCCGTCCTTATTCAGTCGTGCTTTTCGATGAGATTGAAAAAGCTCATCCGGACGTTTTCAATGTGCTTTTGCAGATTTTAGACGACGGACGCTTAACCGATTCAAAAGGTCGCGTCGTGGATTTCAAAAACACGGTTTTGATTATGACTTCAAATCTCGGCTCGCGCGAGATTATGAACGCAGGAATGGTTGACACGCCGATTAAAGACATCGTGTTCGACGTTTTGCGTTCGCATTTCAAACCGGAATTTTTGAACCGAATTGACGACATCGTGATTTTCGGTCAATTAGACAAATCCGAAATCGAAAAAATCATTGAAGTGCAGCTTGAGAGGTTACGCTCAAATTTAGCTGAACGCGGAATTACGATTATTTTAGAAGATTCGGCGAAAGAATTACTTGCCACTGAAGGTTACGATCCGACGTTCGGCGCTAGACCTTTGAAACGTGCCATTCAAACGCTTGTTCAGAATCCGCTGGCGATAAAACTTTTGAACGGCGAAATCCGCAGCGGAAGCACGATTCACGTCACGGCTGACGACGGCAAATTGAAATTCATACCTGAAGCGGCGACTGCGGCGGCGTAAGATTTTCAACCGCGAATAAAGGCGAAAGTTCACGAAATGAAAATTAAACTTTTTCGTAATCGTTCGCCTTTGTTTGCGGCTAAATTTTCCCAAAAGATAAATGGTTTGTTAGACTAATCTGAGACAAATAATTTATCGAAATTTATGAGTTGGTTTAATAGAAAAAAAATGAACGAGCAAGATTTTAACAACGAAGAAACTACAAAAAATTCAACAGAGGAAGAATTTTCCGGCGGAGACAATTTTGATGGTAAAAGCGAAAATATCAATTTCGCTGACGAACAGCCGAAACAGAATGTGAAATCAATGCGCGAGAATGAGCTTGAAAACAAACTAAGAGATGAAACAGCGCGGCGCGAAGCAGCCGAAGCGAAACTCGTCGGCGTGCAGGCAAAATTTGAAGAAGTCAAAACTCAGATGGAACGCGAAACGCAGGAAATGCGCGGGCGGATGCAGAAAACTTTGGAAGATCGGGCAAAACAAGGGCAATTCAATTTTTTGACGACGCTTCTTCCGGTCTTGGACAATCTGAATTTAGCAATTGCGGCGAGCGAAAAAGATTCTTCGTTTGAACATCTTTTGACCGGCGTTAAAGGAACGGCGAGAAGTTTTGAGCAGGCTCTGATGAGCGTCGGCGTCGAAGCGATTCCGTCAGTCGGCGCCGAGTTCAATCCCGAGCTGCACGAAGCTATTGATATGAAAGAAGTTCCGGCGGATCAGGACGGACGCATTACAGCGGAATATTCGCGCGGCTACAAATTTGGCGAGCGGCTGCTCAGACCGGCGCGCGTGCAGGTCGGAAAAGCCTTGTCGCAGCAGGCGAACGGCTAATAAAATAAATGTTGTATGGATTCACAGCTTTTGCGAGCCGAAGAACTCGGCATAAAATTGGAAATTGTCGCCGGGCTTCCCGTTTGGGAAGCCTCGCCTGTTATTCGGCATCAATTAGCCGTTGACCGTATCCGCGAATCCATCATAAAAATTGAGAATGCAGTTTCATGCGATTGCTTTCACATCGCCGATATTTATGTCGAATTCCCTGACGGCTCTCTGAAACGACCGGATATTTCGGTTTTTTGCAGAATGCCGGAAGAAACTGACGAAGCCGTGAAAGAAGTTCCCGAAACGGTTATTGAAATAATCAGTAAAGGTTATGAAAAGAAAGATTTGGAAATAGGCGTTCCGTTTTATTTAGCGAACGGAGTGAAAGACGTCGTGGTTTTTAATCCTTATACTATGGAAGTACTGCATTTTCGGCGCGACGGAACGAAAAGTTTGACCTCACCTGTCGCTATTGAGTTTGAATGCGGCTGTAGCTGCGAGGTATAAAAGACGAATAAAGATTTTGCAAAACACAAAAATTCAACTTTATTTTCTGAATTTCGGGAAAGATTGGTAAAAGCTTGGAATGAAAGTTTTGAGCAAATCTTTCCCGAAATTTCTTTTCTCAAGACTTCGCAAAATGTTATGATATACAGGCAGAACGAGGGCTGCATTTGGCATCAAAGTTTGACAGTAAAAATTTGAGAGAAATTTATGGCAGATATAGACGCATACAAAGATAAATTCAGTGAAAGCGGGCGCCGTATTTTGGAAGTAGCCTTAGAGGAATCGAGACGGCGCGATCAAAATTATGTGACAATCGAGCACATTTTGCACGCTATCGCTAACGAAGAAGCCGAACTTTTCAATGCCACAATGCGCGATTTGGCAGTTGACCCGCGTTCGGTCAAACTTTTAATCGAAAAACGGATGGAATCCGGCAGACAACATATCGGAAAAGGTTTCCGCATCGCGCCCGAAACCACAGAACTTTTCAAACGGGCGATGGACAGAGCGCGCTCACAAGGTCGCCGCGTAATTGACTCGAGCGATATTTTTTATGTTTTATCGAATGACGAACGAAGTATCTTAAACGACGTTCTGCAAAATTTAGGAGTTCCGGCTGAAGAAGTAGCGCAAACGGCGCGAACACGTATTCGCAAACGCGAAAAGGAAGAAGAAAGAGTGCGCCAAAAATACGAATTACCGTCGTTTCTGAAACATTTCGGCGTAAGCCTTAATAAACTAGCTCGTCAAGACAAGATTCCACCGACCATCGGGCGCGAACAGGAAATTCGTCAGATGATCGAAATTCTTTCGCACCGTGAGCGGTCGAATTCGCCGATGCTCGTCGGCGAACCGGGCGTTGGCAAAACAGCAGTCGTTGAAGGTCTTGCGCGGCTGATCGAATTAGAACCGGAAAAAGTTCCCGAAAGACTTCGAAACGCCCATATCGTTCAATTGCAGATGGGCGGACTTGTTGCCGGAACGATGCTTCGCGGAATGTTTGAAGAACGCATCAAAGGCATTATTGATGAAGTAAAGGAAAAAAGCGACATCATTTTGTTTATTGACGAAGCACATACGATCATCGGCGCGGGCGCGGCGATGGGAACGTCTTCCGACGCCGGAAATATGTTCAAATCGGCTCTAGCGCGCGGCGAATTAAGAATTATCGGCGCGACGACTCTTACCGAATATAAAGAATATATCGGCGAAGACGAAGCATTAGCCAGACGCTTCCGGTTAGTTAAGGTTGACGAACCGACAATCGCTGAAACGCGTGAAATCTTATTTGGACTCAGACCGCGTTTAGAGAAGAATTACTCGGTCACGATTTCCGACGAAGCGATCAATACAGCTCTGGAAATGTCGCCGAAATATATTCGTAATCTGCATCTTCCCGATAAAGCAATCGGCTGGCTCGACACGGCTTCGGTTAAAGTTGAAATCAATGAACCGACTTCGCTAGTCGTCAAACCCGAACATATTATCGAAGTGATTTCGCAGGAATCGCGTATTCCGCGAGATATGATTTATCGCGATACGTCCGACCGGTTTTCGGCGATGGAAATTGATCTCGGAAATCGCGTAATCGGGCAGAAAGATGCGGTGCGCGCCGTTGCCGAAAGGCTTCGTTTGAACAAAGGACCGCTCAAGGAAAATCACTACGCGCCGGACGGCGTTCTGCTTTTCCTCGGACCGACCGGCGTCGGCAAAACCGAATTAGCCAAAGCCGTTGCCGAGTTTATGTTCGGCGACGAAAACAAAATGGTGCGCATTGATATGTCGGAATACGGCGACGGAACCGTCGGCATCGAAAAATTGATCGGTATGCCGCGCGGCATCGTCGGTTCGGAACGCGGCGGTATTTTGACCGAACAGCTCCGGGAAAATCCATACACGGTTCTGCTGCTCGACGAAGTTGAAAAAGCTTCGCCGTATCTGATGAACATATTTTTGCAGGCTTTCGACGAAGGCTGGTTGACCGACGGACGCGGCAAGAAGGTTTATCTTTCCGACGCAATCGTCATTATGACTTCAAACCTAGGTTCGGAGAATTTCAAAAAATACGAAAAACCTCTGGGCTTCGGAATGAAATCGCGCGGCGAGATGAAGGAAATCAAAGGCGACGTGATGAAAGCCGCTGAACAGAGATTTTCGCCGGAATTTCGCAACCGTATTGACGAAATCGTCGTCTTTTCGCCGCTGACGATGGATGAAGTGCGTGAAATTGCTCGACTTTACATCGGCAAAATCAAGCGTAATATGGAGCGTCAAGGCAAATTCGTCGAAATTACCGACGAAGCTATTGACGTAATGACCGAAAAAGGCTATAGCCCGGCTTACGGTGCGCGTTTCCTGAAACGATACATTGACCAGAAAGTAAAACTTCCGATTACAAATCAATGGAAATCGGCGGCGCGTTTTGTCGTTGACGCCGAAGACGGAGAAATCGTCGTTAAACAAATGGACATAGCTTACAGCTTAAACTAGCAAATACAACTCGAAAAATTGTTTCGGTATCAAAGGCTTTGGTGATAAAATTTCACCGAAGCCTTTTTTATTCGCAAATAATTATGAAAATAATTTTACTCTCAATTTTTTTGACAATATCATTTTGTTTTAATCTTTGGGCGCAAGAGTCATTAAAAGTACTAGAAAAGCCGATTCCTTTATTTACAGAAGCACAAAGAGAGTTAAATATTTGTGCTCAAGGAACTGTAACTTTACGGGTTGAGTTTCTTGCAAACGGTCAAATAGGTAAAGTTCTTCCCATTTCTGGCTTACCTTATGGATTGACTGAAAGTGCTGTTGAAGCGGTTAAACAAATAAAGTTTATACCAGCAAAAAAGGAAGGAAATTCAGCAACAATCTTCAAACAAATTCAATATTCTTTCACTTTGGATGGTGGTTGGAAAAACACATCAAACCAATTTGAAAGCAAAAAAGATAATTCAAAAAATGATGAGAAAGCCGAGGCTGTTATAATAAAGGCTATTGAAAAGCTCGGCGGTGAAAAATATTTGCGGGTGAAATCGCAAATCGGGCGCGGACAATTCAGCGTTATGCGCGACGGCAGCCTGCTCTCTTTTCAGTCGTTTGTTGACGTGATTGTTTTTCCGGACAAGGAACGCACTGAATTTAAAGGTTTGGGTTCAAAAAATGTGCAAACCAACGTCGGGAAAAACGGTTGGATATTCGACGGCGATGCGGAAACGGTCAAGGAGCAAGACGAAGCGCAAATCAAGAATTTTGTGCACGGCATTAACGTCAGCCTCGACAATCTTTTGCGCGGCGGTTGGCGCTCTGAAAATGCCGTTTTGAGCTACGTCGGGAAACGGCAGGCGAGTTTGGGGAAACGAAATGATGTCGTTAAACTTACGTATCCGGATGGTTTATCGGTTGAGTTCGAGTTTTCCGATGAGGGAATGCCAGTCAAATCAATTTATAAACGAACGAACGCCGACGGTGAGGAAGTAAAAGAGGAAGATCGCTACGCGCAATTCGTCGAAGTTTCGGGAATAAAAGCGCCTTTTATTATTGACCGTTTTACGAATAACGTGCAAAGTTCGCGCATCAATTACGAATCAATTGAATTTAACAAAACGGTTCCCGATTCGATTTTTGCCAAACCGAAAAACGCCAAAGAAGCAAAAAAAGATTTGAAATTATAGAAAAAGAATAGAACGCAGAGCAGACGAAAAAGCGCGGGTCAGCACAGATAAAATTTAAGAATATAATCTGTGCTGACCCGCGCTTTTTCCGTAAAAAATCCGCGTTCAATTCTTTAAATAAACGCGAAATCGAATTGTTCTTGATGAATAGACTTATCGCCGGTCAAATCAACATTGCCGAGATACGCTTCGATTTCTTCGAGAACGGTTCTTTCCGTTGTTCGCAGAGCATTCGCCACTTCGGGATGAATTCGCAAAGTCGTCTGCCTAACGTCTTCAACCGACTTTGAAAGACGCCGCGCTTCTTCGAGAATCTCATAACAAGTCGTCTGCGGTGATTTTACCCAGCCCGCGCCTTCGCAGTAATTACACGGAGCGCACAAAGTTCTTTCGAGCGATTGTTTGACGCGTTTGCGCGTCATAATAATCAGACCGAAATCGTTGAATGACAGAACCTTAGTCGGCGATTTGTCGGTCGACAGAGCTTCCTGCAAAGCCTGCGAAACCTTCTGCCGGTTGCGGCGGTCTTCCATATCAATCAAATCGAGCACGATAATTCCGCCTAAATCGCGCAGACGAATCTGGCGGGCGATTTCCTCGACCGCTTCCATATTCGTTTTCGTAATCGTGTCTTCGAGCCGTGCGTTTCCTTTGCCGACAAACTTACCGGTGTTTACGTCAATTGCAACAAGCGCTTCGGTTTGGTTAATGACGAGATAGCCGCCAGATTTCAGCCATACGCGCGGTTTCAAAGCCTTATCAACTTCTTCCTGAACACCGTATGCTTCTAAAATCGGGTCTTCCCGCGTGTAAAGTTTGACGCGGTTAACCATTCGCGGCTGAATCCGATTGACGAATTCGATGATGCGCAGATATTCTTCTTCGGAATCTACGCGAATTGCTGAATATTCATCGGAAAGATGATCGCGCAGAAGCCTCTGAATAATATCCAAATCCTGATGAACGAGCGCCGGAGATTTGGATTTATCCGCCGTCTTTTTAATGTCCATCCAGGTTCGCACGAGGTAACGCGCGTCCTGCCGCAAATCTTCTTCGGTGATGCCGGTTCCGGCTGTTCTAACGATAAAACCGCCCGAAGGAATTTCCTCGCTTTGACGAATTTTTTGAATCAAGCCGCGCAGACGCGAACGCTCGCTTGCCGATTCGATTTTGCGCGAAACGCCGAGATGCTCGATCGTCGGCATATAAACAAGAAATCTTCCCGGAAGCGCGATGTGCGACGTAATTCGCGCGCCTTTGCGGGCAATCGGCTCTTTCGCAATCTGAACGAGAATTTCCTGTCCTTCGCGCAGCAAATCGGTAATTGTCGGCTGCGAACGACGCTCACCGCGGTCGTTACGATCATTTCTATCATTTCGATCATTTCGGTCACGACGATTGCCGCCGTTATTGCCGCCTTGAAAACCTCGATTGCCGCCGCGATTGTTTTGAAATTCGCGTTCCGGGCTGCTGCTTTGAACTTCCTTTTCAGTAACTTCTTCCACTTCTTCGATGATTTCAGTTCCATCAAATTCAGAATCAACCGTGTCGGTCGATTCTGTTTGGTCATCGTTTCTTTCCTGACCGCGACCGCGACCGCCGCGACGATTTCTACCGCCGCGACCGCCGCGACGAACAGCCATATCCGCAATATCACCAACATCTCTAAGGCTTGCCTGCGCGTCTGCAAGCGTTTCGGCTTCAGTCGTTTTTTTCGATTTGCGCCCGCCTTTTTTGCCGCGACCTGATTTCCCGGAAGTTTCAGCCTGCGGTTCATCTGACGCACCTGTTTGCAGAGTTTCGGTCGGAGCGTCGTCTGAATTTTTATCTCTTCCGGATTTCCCTGCTGATTTTCTTTTGCGTTTTGCGGTGTCGTTCGGCGATCCGGCTTCAGTTTCAGTCGGCACAGTTTCTACCGATTCAGGAGTTTCAGCATCGGTCCGACTATCACTTTCAGACTCTGCTTTTCGTCCTTTTCCGGTTTTGTTTCTGCCCTTTCCGCCTCTGCTTTGACGTTTAGATTTCGCAGGGACTTCGATTGTTTGCTGTGGCTCTTCGTCTTCGTCAGCAATACGCTCAAAACCGTTCGGTACGTCAGTAACTGAATTCAACAAGGAACCAACCTCGGCAGCCCCGGTACTTTCCAAATCAAATTCGATGGCACGAACTTTATCAACGATAGCTTCCTGGACGTAAGCATCCTTAAACATTTCGCCGGGCGTTTCATCGTCAATCACACGCTCGAAACCGAAATCATCTGTATCGAAAATCGAAGTATATTCTTCAGTATGGACTTCGGGGAAAATTCCTGATTCATCGAAATTTTCGGTTGCATCTTCGTTTATATCTTCGTTCGCGCTTTCCGAATCGAAGTGTTCTTCTCTGCCTTTTGCGATGACTTCGTTGTCCGTTCTCGCCGAATCGTCTTTGCCGTCTCTTCTGCCGCGCTGTTTGTCTTTGCGTTTGCCTTGCTGCTTTTGATTTTTTTCAAAGTTTTTTTCTTCCGCATCGTCAGATACAACGCCGGCATCGGCTACCGCTAACGGCTCAGCGATTTCTTGTACAGATTCCATCTGTTTTTCGCGTTCCAAACGCGCTCGTTCGATGCGGTCGTCGGCTTCTCTTTTCGCTTCTTCGGGCGATGATTTTTTCGACTTTTCCATCACGATGCGCTCGATTTCTTCTTCTTCATCGAAAAAGTCGGAAACGTAAAGAAAAGCGTCGCGTTCCAGACCGATTGAAACGAAAGCCGACTGCATTCCGGGCAGAACGCGCTGCACGCGTCCTTTGTAAATATTGCCGACGACGCCGGAATTTTCTTCGCCGCGCTCGATATAAAATTCAGTAACCTTGCCATTGTCGAGTATGGCAATCTTTTTTTCGCGTCCGTTGACGCTGATAATCATTTCTTTCGACATATGTAAAAATTTTCCTCGAAAATTATAAAAATACTGTCTTTGTCGCGGAGATATTTCGGCGGACGATGAGCGGACGCAAAAAACAAAGGAAAGTTTACAGACCAAACCGACGACTTGAAAAGCCTCGGCAAAATGAGCGGTTTTTTATTGATATTTTTGGATTTTGAAAACTGTTTTCAAAACTTTTCGTAAGTTTGAGTTTCTTCACGCAGGAATCTCGTTTTAATAAAAAAACCGTTGCGGCTTTTTTCAAACAGGGAGCGCCAATTTCTTTAACGGAAATCGCGCTCAGACCTACTAAATTTCTCGTTCAATAAAAACTTTTTCGACTGTAAAAGTCCTCTATGTGTCTGCTTCGCGTCTTACGCTTTCTAAAAATCTCCAGACAAACTTTCGCTAGTATAGATTATTACTCAAAGATAGTAAATAGTAGACGGAGGTTGGCAGAGAGTAACTGCTGTTTATTATATGCCTTTTCAATTTTATAGTAATTTTTTACTATCTACTCTCTACTCTTCTACTATTCCCCGTTTATCATTTATCATTAAATTTATGGAAGTCTATTTTCAGTACATCAGCGATGCGGAAGGCGTAAAGAAGGCTTGTGACGAACTCAAAACCGAAGACTACATCGGGTTTGATACCGAAACGACCGAACTTGACCCGTTCGACGGCACGATTCGTCTCGTTCAGCTCAGCAACGGAAAAGACACGAAAGTAATTGACTTAAAACCGTTTGCCGACCGGAGCGATCTGCGAACCGCGCCCGAGCTTACGCCGCTGCGCGAAATTCTCGCCGCGCCGAAACCGATAAAAGTCGCGCATAACGCTAAGTTCGACGCGAAATGGGTTAAACATCATTTGAATACGGAAATCGGCGGAGTTTTCGACACGCTTCTCGCCAGTCAGTTGATCGCGGCGGGCGATCAGGATCGCCGTCATAATTTGGCGGAAGTTTCCTCGTTTTTTCTCGGGCTGGAACTCGACAAAAGCGAACAGGTTTCCGATTGGAGCGCGCCCGAGCTTTCGCATTCGCAAATCGAATACGCCGCCCGCGACGCCGCGACGATGGTTCCGCTGCGGGAAAAAATCGTCGAACGGCTGAAACAAGACGATCTCGTCAAAGTCGCCAAACTCGAATTCGACTGCGTAATGCCGATTGCCGCGATGGAATTGAACGGTTTTTATTTAGACGAAAAACGCTGGCGCGAGCAATTAGAAAAAGTAAAAAAAGCACAATCGAAAGTCGCGCTCGAACTTCAGCAGATGCTTTCCGCCGGCGTCGCGCAGGCTTCGCTGTTCGGAATCGCGGAAATAAATCTCGATTCGCAAACTCAGGTGACCGACGCGCTGAAAAATCTCGGCGTCCCCGTTCCCGAAACTACGCGCGGATGGCAATTACAGCCGCTTGCCGGCGATTATCCCGTCGTGGCGAAACTTCTGGAATATCGCGGCGTGGCGAAATCGCTTTCAAGCTTCGGCGAAAACATCCTGGAATTTATCAATCCGAAAACCGGCAGAATTCATTCCGATTTCCGGCAAATCGGCGCGCCGACCGGCAGATTTTCGTGCTCGAAACCGAACATCCAGCAAATTCCGCACGAAGAGGAGTATCGCCGCTGTTTCCGCGCTCCCGACGGCAGAAAATTGGTTATCGCCGATTACTCGCAAATCGAGCTTCGGATTCTCGCGGAGTTTTCCGATGACCAAAACTTCATCAACGCCTTCGTTTCCGGCGCGGATTTTCACACGATTACAGCCGCGCAGGTTTTTAACGTCAAACCCGAAGAAATCACGCCCGAACAGCGCTCGTTCGCTAAAAGATTAAATTTCGGCGTCGTTTACGGCATCGGCTCGCAGCGTTTTTCGATGATGACCGGACTCGCGCAAACGGAAGCCGAAGACGTGATGCGCAAATATTTCGGCACGTATCGCGGTCTCGACTCGTGGCTCAGAAACGCGGCGAGAACGGTCATTCAGGAAAGATTGGCGCGAACGGCTTCGGGCAGAATCTCGCGTTTCCGCTTCGACGAGGAAGACCGTAAAGCCATTTCGTTGGCGCAGAGAAACGGCAAAAATATGCCGATTCAAGGCACTTCGGCAGACATTCTAAAACGCGCTTTGCGGCTTCTTCACGATAAAATCAGCGGAACTTCGGCGCGGCTCGTTAATATCGTTCACGACGAAATCATCGTCGAATGCGACGCGGCGGAAGCCGAAACGACCGCCGACAAACTCGAAAAAGCGATGTGCGCGGCGGGCGAGGAATACGTGAAAAAAGTTCCCGTAAAAGTTGACGTTCACATCTCGGACGATTGGACGAAATAGAAATTTAGCGAAGTCTGCCTACAAAAGCACGAAAAACACGAAAAGATTTAAGAATAAGTTGTATTAAATTTATATTTCCTTCTCGTTTGTTTCGTGTATTTCGTACGAAACCGTATTTTCAAACAACTTCTTAAACTTTTCTTTTCTTGCCGTCGTCTAAAAATGCAAAAACTTCCGCATCGCTGAAAAATAATGAAAAAATTTTGGATATTTTGCTTTCTCGCCGTCGCTTTCTGCGCTCAAAGCGTTTACGCTCAGAGACAAACTTTGCTCGTCAATCCGCAAGTTACCGATGCGGAGATCAACGTCAATTTAGAGCCGCATTACGTCGCCATCAACCGCTCGGCGACGCCCAAAAATCAGCTTTTAGTTTTCCTTCCCGGCACCGGCGGATTGCCGCAGTATTATCAGCTCATCAGCAACCGCGCGGCGGATTTGGGTTTTCACGTCATCAATCTTAATTACCCGAACGATGAAGCCGTCAGAGATTTGTGCGGCGCGCCGAACGCCGATCTCGATTGCTACGCGCGAGTGCGTATGGAGATTTTAGACGGCACAGACCGTACAAATTTAGTTAATGTCAATCGCGCCAACTCAATTGAAAACCGCCTTGTAAAACTTTTGGTTTATTTGCAAACGCAGTTTCCAAACGACAACTGGACGCAGTTTTTGGCAGCCAACAATTCGCAGATTCAATGGTCGAAAATCGTCGTTGCAGGACATTCGCAAGGCGCGGGACACGCCGGAATAATCGGCAGATTCCATTCGGTTTCAAGAGTGATAATGTTCGCCGGAATGGATTTTAACGGCGTTGCCGGAGCGCCCGCCAACTGGATCGCGCGCCCGGAAACGACGCCGAACGCGACCGCGACCGACCGCTTTTTCGGCTTTTCGCACACGCGCGACGACAGCGTAAATTTTACGGTTCTGACGACGCGCGTCTGGACGGCTTACGGAATGAACAATTACGGCGCGGTCGTCAATGTTGACACCACAACGCCCCCTTACAACAACACGCATTCTTTGACGACAAACTACGATTGCGCCAACACTCACGGCTGCACGGTCGTTGACGCCGCGACGCCCATCGGCACAGGCGGTACCGCCGTTTTCCGCCCCGTCTGGGAATATCTTTTGTCCGGCACGACCGTCCCGTTTGCCGTAAATTCACTGCAATTTGCTCGCAACAACGGTCAAATAGTCATCCGCCCGCTTGTCGGACTCACGACGAAATATTACAAATTAATTTTGCAAGGCACGAATTTCACCGAAACCTCGAAAGTTTTCGTCAGCGGAATCGAAGTCGAAACAGAATTCATCAACGCAACCGAGCTACGCGCCAAACTCCCGGCTGGAAAAATAGGCGGCATCGGACGTTCGACAATTCAAATCCGCAACTCAAACGGGCAAACGACAAACGTTTTAAGTTTTTAGATAATTTGCAAATCTTTCTGGAAGTGTCGAAGATTTTATTTGAAATTAAATTTATGAAAGTATTCGTCTATTTCCGAACGCAGTTCGATACCGACGCGCTCGAAGATGTTGAGAAAATCTTCATAAGCGCCCGCGCCTCCGAGAAAATTCCAAAATTCTTCGGCGACTTTTAATTCGTTCGGCAAATCGAGCATTCCGCGCATTGTCCAGGGGTTGTAAGGTTCGGGCGCGTGTGGATTGTAAGAAATCGCAATAAGCGAATTCACTTTTAACCAAAAAATTCCATAAGTTGCAAAATTCGATTCTCGTTATACTCAATTTTATATTCGTCTTCTTTGCGTAAAACTTTGAAAATATCTTGGTTAAAAGTTCGGATAACAAATTATTTATGGATATTCTTGTATAAATATCTTCTTGATTTTCAACTAAACTGACCTCTCGAAATAAATACCATTTTTCCAAGAGATTTATATATTCATCTTTTCTACCTACATATTCGAAGAGCCGGCAATTTGTGCGCCCGGTTCAAACGCGATTATAAATGTCGGATTATTTTCCAGACCGCGGCGTCTTTTCTCTTCGGGAAATTCAATGCCTGCCTTTTCAAAAATGGGCTGCTTATTCCGGCGGTCGAACTCGACAATCTTTTCTGCTAATCCGCCGTCTAAAATACGCAGACCTTTGAAAACATTTAGTTCCACCTTTTCAAATTTCCTGCTGCCGTCGCCCGTTGGTGTGCCGGAACGGGGGTTAAATTGTTGAAAGACCGAGCAGTTATTTTAGACAGTATCTATTTGTAAACTCGCCTAACCCTCCTGCCCGGCAGCGAGAGGTTCTTGCCCTGCTACATATAAAATTCGAGTGCAGCTTTCGCAGGTGATGATTTCGTCGCCTTTTTTTACTTCCAATTGGCGCTGCGGACGGAGTTTCATAAAACAGGCGCTGCACGAGCCGTTTACTACTTCGGCGACGGCGATTCCGTCGCGGCTGCGCTGCGTCAGGCGGTTATAAACGGAAGCGAGCTGCGCCGGGAGCGTGACGAAAACTTCCTGCCGTTTTTTCGTTTCGGAGTCGTATTCTCCGCGATTTTTCTCCATTTCCTCGTCAAAATCTTTTAAGGCGGAGTCGCGGTTCGATTCGAGCGAGTTTATTTCTTCGGCGCGATCTTGCAGAACTTTTTCGACTTCTTCGAGAGCGGTCATTTTTTCCAGGATTTGAGCTTCAAAGCCGTTGATTTGCTTTTGCAGAGCGTCGGTTTCGCGCATCGCGGTTTCGTATTCTTTTTGATTTTGCGCGTGCTTCAAATTGCGGTTGGCTCGTTCGAGATAAGTTTTATTGTCGGCGATCTGTTTTTCCAAATCAGCACGTTCGCCTTGGATTTTGTCTCGGTTCGCCTGAATTTCGCGAATTGAAGAGGCGTGCCGCTCAAACTCCTGTTCGATGCCGGCACGCCTTTCTTTTGCACTATCAAGTATTTTTTTCAATCGGCGAATATTGGTGTCCGTTTTCTGCAGTTCGATCAGCTTCTCTAATTCTACCTTCACTTCGGTGCGTTCTCCTGTAAAAACAACTTTATATATTAAAGTTTATCTTAACTCACAAACGCGAAAAAGAGAAAGGCTGCTCGTTTCGTATTAATTCGCGCCGAGAAAAATGCGGTAATGCTCGTTCAGGTGAATCGAATTAAACAAAGCTCGCGAGCCGTCTTTGGCGACAAACCAGCTCGGCACGCCGTTTAAATTTATCAAAAGAAGCTCGGCGTTATGTTTTGCCAAACCGAAATGCGTCAGCCGCGCCGCCGCCAGCGCACCGCCGCGCATAAATCCGTCGTTCGGCGTGCGCGTCCAACCCGCTTCGATTGTCAGACATCTCACTCCGCGACGAAGACGTAGAAGCGAACCGACCATTGTCGCACCGGAAAGAGAGAAACGATGCGGATTTTCATTTTCAATCGTGTTCTGCGAATCGTTTCCGGCAATTTCGAGCATTGAACCGAACAGCCATTGAACGCTCGTCTGCCGAATCGCGTCGTTCATCGCTTTGAGCGTAATGTAATCGGCGACATCGCCGCGATTGTCGGCTTTGGCTTTGGCGAGTGCGCTCTCGAGCATTCCAGCCCAAACTTGGTCGAGTTCGTTCATAGATTTCGAGCATAAAACCGTAGCGCGATAAATGCAATTTCGTGTTATTATTTACTCTTTCAAATTGTGAACGGCGAATCGCGAGCGATAAATGGCAAATTTAAAGGCTATTTTCTTTCATTCATCGTTCATAATTTATCATTCACAATTATCATGAAGTTGTTATGAGAAATTTTGCAGTTCTAATCGTCTTGATTTCGTTTTCGTTTACGGCTTTCGCTCAAAAGCCTAAATCGGAAAAAAAGCCCGCCTCCGGTTCAAAGTTCGTGAAAACAGCCGCAAATGTCGGCAATGAAAAGGATGAATTCGATAAAGCCGTTGCGGCGGAAAACGCCGTCGAGCGAATTTCCGCCTTACAAAAATTCATCGCCAATTTTCCGAATTCAAACGAAAAAAGCAGGGCGCAGGAACTGATTGTTACCGCGCGAGCCGCAATCGGCGACGAAAAACTTCGTCTAAGCGAAACCGAAAGCGGCGTCGAACTGTTCAAATTAGCCGTCAAGGAAGCGCCGGAGACGATTTCCGACAAATTTTTCAGTGAAATTCTGATTCAATTTCCGACCAATCTTTTCTGGCGCGGGCAAAAAGAAGCGGCGTTTGAAATCGCCCGAATGATTGAAAACAAAGCCGAAAACAACGCCAAACAGCTTCTCGGTCTGGCAACCTTTTACATCGGCATCGAAAACGCCGCCGAAGCCGAGCGTCTGGCAAACAAAGCCCTCGCGCTCGACGCGAATCTGCCCGCCGCGTATCAAACTCTAGCGCTTGCTCACAGAGTTAATTTCCAGCTCGAAGAATCGGCAAAATCTTACGCGAAAGCGCTCGAACTCGAACCGGAATCAATCGTTTCCAAACGAAGCCTGGCGGATATGAAGCGCGCCGTCGGAAAACCCGAGGAATCAGTCGCGCTTTATCGTGAAATCCTGGCAAAAGACGAAACGGACAATCTCGCCCGAGCCGGCTTGTCGCTCGCTTTGTTCGACGCGGGAAAACGCGCCGAAGCCGAAAGCGAAATGGCAAAAGCGCTCGCCGCAAATCCGAACAATTTGCCGCTGCTCGTCGGCGCTGCGTATTGGTATGCGGCGAATAACGACGGAGAAAAAGCCGTAGAACTAGCGAGCAAAGCCGTCGAAATCGAACCGCGCTACACCTGGGCGCACATCGCCCTCGCGCGCGGTTATATACAGCAAAAACGACCGCTCGAAGCCGAACGAACGCTTCTCGCCGCTCGTCAGCACGGAAATTTTCCGACGCTCGATTACGAATTGGCGGCGGCGCGCGCCGCTGCGGGTTTTTATCGCGAAGCAACGGATATTCTGCGGAAGAATTTTTCGGTTAAAGGCGATGCGGTCGAAACGCGTCTCGGCGGGCGGCTTTCAAAAGAAGCGAAAAATTTCATAGAACTTCTCGACCTCGAACGACGCGCCAGTATTTTTCAATTTTCGTCGGCTGACACGGCGGAAACGGCGGAAAAATTAAAAGCGCTTCTCGATTTCAATCAAAAACTCGAAGCCGCCAACATGGACGAAACGGAAATAGCGCGGGCGGCTGACGAATTCGTCAAAGGCGATGACCGTATGAAGATACACCGCCAACTGTTTGTCGCAAATCGTCTTTTGCAGGCGGACAAATCTTTGTCGAAGGCTCTGGAACTGACCGAAGCCGCGGTCGGAAAAACCGATACCGCGCTCGAAGTTCCGAACGCTTCGGCAGCGGTTCTGGCGGATGAGCTTTACGAGAGCCGAACGCTCGCCGCGACCAGAAATCAGCTTATACTCGTTCCCGAAATTCCGCGTCAGACGCTTTCGGCGATTCTGCGCGGTCGAATAGAAGAAATCAGCGGCTGGACGCTTTTCCGGCAGAACAAGCCCGCCGATGCGGTCATTCGTCTGAAACGCGCCGTCAGCGTTTTGCCCGAAAAAAGCGCTTGGTGGCATTCGAGTATGTGGCGTCTCGGCGCATCGCTCGAGGCGGACGGCAAAGATAAAGAAGCGCTCGACGCTTACATCAAAGGTTTTCCGAAAGAATCTTTCGACAGCGTAAAATACTCGGTTATCGAATCGCTTTATCAGAAGGTTCACGGCAATACGGAAGGTTTGGAAAGCGCTTTGAATTCAAATTTCAGCGCTTCACTGATCGTCGCCAAGGACGCAAAACCAATCGTCCAGACGCGGCAAATTGCTGAAAGAGTCAATCCGAAAACAGAAAGTTCGCCGGCACTGATTGATTCTAAAGTCGTTCCCGAAAGCATTCCGTCGAACAGAATCGCGTCTCAGACGCCCGGAAGAACAAGGTTTCCGAGAGGCGTTCCGGTAAAAATCGAAACCGAAAAACCGTCGGAAACAGCAACAGCAGTTTCACTCCCGGTTAAAACCGAAGAAAAATTGAACGTTGAAACAGAAAAAACGGCTCCGGCGGTTGCACTTTCTTCGGAAAACAAACCGATTCCCGATGCGGAAAAAACAGTTCCGACAGAAGAAAAATCTATTCCGATAACAGAAAAATCTATTTCTTCCGAGGAAAAACCGACTGTTGCTGAAGAAAAAACCGCATCTGAAGCAAAAAAAGCGATTGACGAAAAATCTACGGATGAAGAAAAAAAGATAATTAATGAAAAAACAACGAACGAAGAAAAGAAAATTGTCGAAGAAAAACCGGTAAATGAAGAAAAAACGACCGAAGAAAAAGCCGTAACGAACGAAGAAAAGTCGAAGCCCGCTGAAAGCAACCCGGAAGTCGTCGAGAAAAAACCGGAAATTGTCGAAGAAAAGCCCGAAAGAGTTAAGGAAACTCCGACCTTAAACATTCAAAATTCGACTGTGCCGGGAAGCAAACCGGCGGTTGAAAACGTTGAAAAAACGAATACGACCGTATCAGAAGAAGTAAAAGCCGACACGGAACAACCCGTAATTTATAAAAATCATTACCCTCCGTCACCAAAAACGCTCACCGAACGCAAAGCAATCAATAACCAAAAGAGTTCGAGCGAAAAAAGCGCCCCGGCGAAAAAAGCCGACACTCAAACAAACACGCCGAAACAGCTTTTTGAACCGGTCGTTATAACCGTTCCCAAAACCGATGCCGGGAAATCGCCTGCTTCCGAAACAACGGTTGACACAAAAAAATTCGTTCAGCAAAACAATTCGAAAAATGAAAATCCCGAAACTGCTGCGACGGATAAACAAAAGACGGAAGAAAAATCCCGAGCGGTTGATTTAAACGAAACACCTTTAATTGAAAAAGCCGCCGATGAAAATAAATCGTCTGCGCCGTCGAGACCACGCGTCATTGTTACAGATAAAACTCCCTCGGCATCAGCGACAACTCCGCAGTGCACGATTGAAGTCGGGCAGGAAAATATTTCATTGTTAGGCGGCGGCGGAAGTCTCGGAATCCTCGTCGGCTATAAAGGCGAAGGCGATTTAAAGCAGTTAAAAGGCGTTTCGGAAAGCCCGGATGATATTGAAGTGATACACGATTCGGAAGTCGGCGCAATCGCCGGTCGCGCTTTTTTCATCGTGAAATCAATCAACACCGTTAAAGGCAGTTACAAAGTCACTTTCGAAGCGCCCTGCGGAAAAAAAGAAATCACTATCAAAGTTCGTTAAACCGGAATACGAAGATTTAAATACGACGAGCGGAAATAGTTTGAATATAAGGCGTTTTCCTTAAAAACGCGTCTCGGCAATCTACGATTTTTTGCGCTCGGTTTTCCAGTTCGGAATAAAAATCGTCGCAATCACAACTAAAATCAAAAAGAAGAAAGCATTTGCCGGCGTGCGCAGCGGAAAATCGAAAAAACTGTGAATCAGTATTCCCAAACAACCCGCCAACGCGCCCCGCGCCGCCGCTTTCCTGTAAGCGCTTTCTGTCGCTTCGATTGCGGACAAGCTGTTTTTGAACAATAAATAAATAAACGCCGCAACGCAGGCGCAACCGACGATTCCGGCGTCGGCTAAAATTTGCAAATATTCGTTATGCGCTTGTTCGACGCGGAAAGTTCCGCTCCATGTGTCATATTTCGTAAAAGCGACGCCGAACGCGTTCAGCCCGGCTCCGAGAATCGGGTGGTCGAGAAAAATCTTCAAAGCGACGCTCCAAAAATGCGTTCTGCCGCTGCTGACATCCTCCGTGCTCGTTAAACCGACGCCGCGTAAAAGACTCTGATCGCCGCCGAGCATCAAAACCGCGCCGAACAACCCGCCAAGCAGAGCGAGAACGCCCGCAAGCAATGCGAATTTACTTTTGTTGCCGCCGAGCGCGCTCGACTCGTCTTTTTTCAAAAGTCGGGGGATTACGATAAATCCGATGACGGCGAAAAAACTTAAAATCCCGCCGCGCGAGCTGGTCAGAATCAAAGCGATGCCCATAATCAAAGCGGCGATTATCAGCAGCATATTTTTATCCTTCTTAACGCCTTTTCCGAAAAGAAGCCCCAGAGTTAAACCGAGCGTCATATTCATAAAAGCGGCAAAGTGATGCTGATTGACAAATGACGCGAAAGGAATAGCCTGCGGCGTAGGTCGCAACCCGTATATCGCGTCCGGGTTGGCGAGACGCTGAAGAATGCCGAAAAAAGCCATTACCGCGCCGAAGATGATTACGGTCAGCACAATTTTTTGAAGTCGTTTTTGATTGTTGATAAAAGTTAGCGCGGCAGCAAAAAACACCAAATAAACCAATAATTGAATAATGAAAAAACGCGTCGAATAAGGATCGAGCGAAAGAGAGTTAACCGCCGGAAAAGCTATCAAATCCGAAAAATCGCGGCTTCGAAGTGGCAGAAGCTGAATAAGCCCGATAACGATCAAACCGAGCAAAGGAAGCTGCAAAAAACTGGAATTAAACCGGAATTCTTTCGCGATAAAGGCTTCGATGATCCAAAAGATTGTTATCGCGCCGCAGACAAAAGTCAAAAGACCGAGAGCCCAGGCGTCAACGCCGCCGTAAGCGACACCGGAGAAAACCGGAATCGCGCAAATCAAGAAAAAAATCAATCCGGTCAGCCGCGACGGCGTTCTTTCGATTAAGGCTTCCTCAAACCACTGCGAACGTTGATTTTGTGTAGCGTTTCTTTCCATTATAAACTTTACTGAAAGTTCGGCGTCAGCTTAAAATCATCGAACCAGACTTTTCCGGTAATCGGACAGATCCCGCTCTGGCAAGTTTCTCGTGCTAGCCTGACAACAACGGCTTCGACCGTTTTCGGAACGGTAAAAACAATAGAGCCGTTCGTCCAATCGGCGATGCCGGAAATCGCCGCGCTCGAACTCAAAACTTTTCCGTCGGCTGCGTCCGCTATTTCCCACTTGAGTCCGGCGGAAGTTTTTAGTTCCGATTTATAAGCAAACGAAAGCTTGTAGCTTTTTTCGGGGGCGACCGTAACTGTCTGCGACACCTGGCGAAAACCTTTGCCGTCGGTCGAATTAAAAATTAAAAACAGGCTTCGTTCGCCGCTCCGCTTGCTTTGGTTGTCAAGCCCGATTTGCGGCTGATTGCCTTCGGGAATGCGCCATTCGTAAACGGTCGCATTATTCATTTTTATATCTTTTTCAAAATCCCCGTTGGCGATTTGTTCGGGCGCGGAATCTTTCTCGTCGTCCGGTGAAATTTGCGCGGAAATCGTTTGCGCCGCTCGATATTTTTTCGCCGCAACGAATTCGTTTGCGAGTTCCTCGCCGTTTTTCGCTAAAACACTCGATTTCAAATCTGCCGGCAGCGCGTTCCAAATTTCAAACGCTTCGTCAAACTGTTTCTGCCGTGCCAGAAAAACAGCGAAAGCGGCATTTGCCTCAGGCGAATCGCCGATTTCACGTCGCACACGCACGACATCGCCCTCGAAAATCTGCCAGATTGCAATGATTGCCGGGTTTGTTAATTTCGGATCGGATTTTATCGCGCTCCGAATCATTGCGAGAGCTTCTTCGGATTTTCCCTGTCGCAAAAGCGTATTTCCGAACGCCCATTGAACCTGTGCGTAATTCGGCGCGAGCTCAAGAGCTTTTCGCAAAGCCTTCTCCGCTCCGTCAGCGTCGCCCGAACGCTCGCGCGCTCCGCCGAGCGAGAGCCAGAAAAGATAATTGTCCGGCGAAAGCGCCGCCGCCTTTTCGTACTCTTCCAGAGATTTTTGTAAATCTTCGGGCAAAAATGTTTTTTCGAGCAGAACCGCGGCAATTTGGTGAGTTTGCGGATCGTCGGGCGCGCTTGCTATGGCAAGGGCGGCGACTTCCTTGTGGTCAGCCTGCGCTGAAACGGCGTTCGCCAGGCTCCACTTGGTAAATGCGAACGCCGCTATTACGCAAATTAAAGCGGCGAGTGCTAAAATCAGGCGCGATGCGAGCGATTCGATTTTGACGGATTTAATTGACATTTATTCAAATCAGTTTTTTATCGGCTTACAACGAAAATTAGAAAGTTTGAAAGCTGAATTTTACCTGCGAAACATAGGAATTACATGAAAAAGAAAATAAAACAAAAGATTTTAATTCCTTTTCGTTTGTTTCGCATATTTCGTCGGCAGTAATTTCCTTTCAAACAGTCTCTCAGCGAAAAAACGAAAAATATTTATTCTGATTTCATTGTTTTTCTTACTCAAAATCAACCGGCTCGATTTTCAATTGTGCTCGTTTCAGTTCGATTTCGGCATTTCGGCAAATTTCTTTTACTTCGTTCAATCTTTCCTGTGAAAGTCTGCGCGACGAGATAAGAATTTCGTGAACTTCCTTTTCGCGGCAAATTTCCGGCAAAGAACCGTTGCCGCCGAAAACGCGGAGCCCGTGAATGACTTTGTCTTTTTTCATCGGGTCGTCGTCAACAAACCCGATTGGATGATAATTCCATTCCGGGTTGTTTTTCAGTTCGCGCAGAACCATTTCGCCGCCGTCGCCCGCACCGTAAATCAAAACTTTCCGTCCGTCAGCCAGCGTCGGCTGCGGCAAAAACTGCCGGATCATCCGAAATGCCATACGACTGATTGAAACCGCAAAAAGCAGAATTATGGCGTCTAGAACGAAAACCGCGCGCGAAAAATATTGAAACCGATACAAAAATAAAATCGCCAGCACGCTCAGAATCGAACCGAGCGCGACGGCTTTCGTAAACGTCACGAAATCGCCGATGCTCGTGTATCGCCAAAGCCCTCGATAAACGCCGACGACTAAAAAAGCGCTGAGTTTTAAAATTATCAACAGCGGCAAGGTTTTGAGAAACAAATTCCAATTTTCCGTATCTTCGAACGAATCAAACAGAAAAACGTAAGCCGCGTAATAAGAAAGCGTGATCAAAAGCGCATCGAGAAAAACCTCGAAAATCCGGCGTTTGTAAGAAACGTTGACCAGAAACCCGAAAACAGCATTGTTCTTTTGCGCCAAGGCTTCGTCCTGCCGCTCGTAAACCTGAACTTTTGAAAGATAAACGCCGACGATGGTCAGAACTATAATAAAAATCAGAATTAAGGCGAAACTCTGCGTCATCGGAAGCCGCGCGACGAGCAGCGAAAGCGTTCCGGCGACGACGGCGAAGGCGTAAAGCATCAAAACGGCGGCTCGTTCGGAAAGTCCGAGCGCGACTAATCGGTGCGATGTGTGATCGCGCCCGCCCTGCGATGCCTTTCGCCCCCACATTTTTCTCAGTATTGTGACAAACGTCGTGTCGAAAATCGGCACGAACAAAATCAAAACCGGAACGGCGAGAATCGAAAAAACGCCGCGCGAACGTCCGCCGGTTTGATTGAGCAAAACCGAACTCGAAAGCAGAAATCCGACGAACATCGAACCGCAATCGCCCATAAAAATTGACGCCGGATTAAAATTGTAAACTAAAAAACCGACGAGCGCGCCGACAAAAGCCGAAACCAGCAGAAGCTCCGGCGTGTGATTGTTCGCGCCAAACCCGATAGCCAGCGAAAACGCGCCGATAGCGGCGATTCCCGCCGCCAATCCGTCCATATTATCGAGGAGATTTATCGCATTTGTGATTCCGATCAGCCATAAAACCGTTATCCAGATATCGAATAGTTCGTAACCGGTTAAAGGAAGATGCAGCCCTAACCCGATGACAACCGTCGCGCCGACGAGCTGTCCGACGAGTTTTTGGTAAGGTTTGACGTTGAGAAAATCGTCAATGAATCCGACCAGAAACAAAAACGAGCTGCCGCCCATTATTATCAGTGACTCTTTTGTTTTCGGAACGAACAGCGCGTACATCAAAAGCGTTGACAAAAATATGGCGACGCCGCCGAACATCGCCGTCGGTTTTTTGTGCCAGCGATCCGATTTCGGTTTGGCGACAAAGCCGCGACGCCGCGCGTATTCACGCACAAAATAAGTTAAAATTACAGCCGTAAAAAAACTGACTATCGTAACTATGAAAGGATTTGCTGGCATCTGGAACATATTATTTCGCTTTCAAAGGTTTATTTTCAGTTTTTTAAAGTACAATCCGCGCAAGTCAGAAATTTATTTTTGAGTTAATTCGCGGTAAAGATTTTTTATGTCCGTGACGAGCCGGTCAACGCTGTATTTAGACTCGACAAATTCGTTTCCCTTGATCGCCAAACTTTTTTGTAATGTTTCATTTTTCGCCAAATAAATCAAGCCATTGTAAAAATCTTCAGCCGAGTTGGAGTTAATTTTCACGCCGCGCTCGCAAACGAAAAATCCGTTTTCTTCGCTTTGAACTTCGCCGAGCAAATCAACGACGCCGCCGACCGCCGTCGAAATAACCGCTTTTTTATTCGCCATCGCTTCGATCAGCGAGAGCGGCGTGCCTTCGTTCAGCGAAGTCAGCGCAACAATATCAAGCCCAGCGTAAAAAACATCCGCGTCGTTTCGATTCCCGAGAAATTTCACGATTTCACTTAAACCGAGTCTTTCCGAGTCTCTTTCCAATTCGCCGCGCGTATTTCCGTCGCCTATTATAAGAAATTTCAACTTCGGCAGGCTTTCATCTCTTCGTTTACGGTAAGTTTCAGCGACTCGCAGAAGAAGCGGAACGTTTTTTATCTCCGTCAGACGTCCGACAAAGCCGATTGTTATTTCATCGCCGGAAACGCCCGCTTGCTCGCGGAAAATACAGCGACTGTCACCGGTTACGCGAAACGGCTGCAAATCAATTCCTAATGGAACGACTGCGAATTGATTTTCCCGTCCAACGCCGAATTGTTTGTGAATCTCGTTGAATTGCTGCCCGGAGATAACAATTATTTTATCGGTCGCCAGCCGCGCCAGAGTCTTTTCTATAATCAAGAAAATTTTTGTTTTCAGAGCGCCGTAGTAACTGTGAAAAATGTGTCCGTGAAAGGTATGCACGATCTTTACGTTTTTCCAGTTCAGCCAGCGGTACAAGAAAGCGGCGGCGCGCCCGACCGTTCCCGCTTTTGCCGTGTGCGTGTGAATGATATCTGGTTTTTCGAGAACGATTCGGCGGTAAACTTTCCACAAAGATATAACGTCTTTCGGCGAAAGCTCGCGGCTCATTTCGGGAATATAAAAAGGCTCGACCGCGTGCTGTTCGGCGAAAAAACTCATATCGCGCTCGCCTTCGGGAACGGTTCCCGCCAGCAAAGCCGTTTGAAATTCACCGTCGTTTAATTCTTTCGTGAGCCAGACGACGTGACGCGCCGGTCCGCCGACATTGAGACGCGCGATGATGCGAACAATTTTCATAATTCAGTAGATAGTAGAAAGTAGTGAGTAGATGGTAAAAAATTCTTTTCAACCTTTCTATTTACTTTCCACCAACTACTCTCTACTACCTGCTTTCTACTATCAACCGTCAACTTTCAACTATTCGCTATTCCTCAATCCATTCGATAGATTGTATCGGGATCGTCCTCATAACGAATTTCATCAACCGCTTCGCGCTTGCCGTCGCCCATAAAAAGCCGATTCGGGCAATTTATAACAATTCCCTGTTCGGTTTCGCTGATGTTTTTGTAAGCGTGGACGATGCCTTTCGGAATGATGACCGCGTGCGGATTGTCAGCGCCGACATACATCGTCAAAACATTTCGAAAAGTCGGCGAGCCTTCGCGGTTATCCCAGAGACGAAGCTTGAACGTGCCCGCGCCGATAAAACAAAAAAGATCGGCTTGATCGTAATGTTCGTGCGGACCGCGTGTGACGTTCGGTTCGGTGACGGAAATATAAGCCATCGCCGGAAAGAATTCTTCGGCGATTTCGTCGCGGCGAAAAAGTTCGGCGAGCCAGCCGCGTTGGTCTGCGTGCTTTCTCAAAGGATAAATTATTACGTCTTGAATATCTCCTTCGGTAAAAACCCCTTCTTTACTCGCCCGCGTTTGCACTCTTCACCTCCAGATTGTTCGCGCCGGTTTTAGCGACCAGATTCGTCGCGTGAAGTAAACTTTCAAAAGTCCCGGCGTCCGTCCACCATCCGTCTAGTTCCGCCCACGTCATTTCGTTGCGAGCAATGTAATGATTATTTACATCGCTGATTTCAAGTTCCCCGCGTTCCGAAGGTTTAAGAGTCCTGATGATGTCGAAAACGGTCGGATCGTAAAAATAGATTCCAATAACAGCGAAATCCGATTTCGGATTTTTCGGCTTTTCTTCAACTCGCAGAATTTTTTCCCCTTCAATAACCGGAACGCCGAAACGCTGCCGGTCGTGAGTTTTCTTCAATAAAATCTTCGCGCCTCTGCCCTGTTTTCGGTAACTTTCCGCCGCGGCGATGATATTGCCTTCGATGATATTATCGCCGAGAGCAACGCAAATCGGTTCGTCGTCGGCGAAATGCTCGACCAGCGACAGTGCGTCGGCGATCCCGCCTTCGCCTTCCTGATACGTGTAATTGATGTGTTTTAAGCCGAAATCCTTTCCGTTTCCGAGTAGTTTGAGAAAATCGCCCGCCGAATTTCCGCCGGTTACGATCATTATGTCATCAATTCCGGCGTTGACGAGCGTCTGAATCGGATAATAAATCATCGGCTGGTTGTAAACCGGAAGCAGATGCTTGTTTGTCACTTTCGTCAGCGGTTTGAGTCTCGTGCCGAGTCCGCCCGCCAAAACAACGCCTTTCATAAACTATTTTTTATAACCGACAGCCGTCCAATAGGGTATTTCGCCGAAACTTATATTTTCCAACCCGCAATTTTCCATCATCGCGCACATTTCCGCTTTCGTGAAACGCTTTTCGAGCCGCGTTCCGAAACGGTCGAGCGCGTCGGTTCGCATAATATAAAAACTGTGATTCCGATACTGCGACAGAGGAATTTTTTCAACATTCAACCCGAATTTTTCGAGCAGTAGAGACGTTCGCGCCAACGGGTAATAAACGCCGCCGGCGAGTATCTGACTTGCGCCGAAACGAAGCGAGTGCGGCATCGCGCTGATCGTGCGGCGAACAACATCGCTCGCTTTCCAAACCATTTTGAACCAGATCGGGCGGTTGTCGAAACGGTAATAAAGATACAGCAGAAATGGCGCGCCCGGTTTTAATTTCGAGACGCACTCCCTTAAACCTGCTTCCGTATCGGGAATGTGATGCAAAACGCCCAAACTGTAGCCGAAATCACACGATCCGTCTTCTAAAGGTATTTTTTCGACGCTCGCCAGATGAAATTCGCAGTTGTCGGCGTTTTTCAGATTTCGCTTTGCCACCGACAAAGCATCGGAACTCGCGTCAATCAAATGCAGCCGACCGACGCGCGGCGCGACGAGTTTCGCCCAGCGCCCGCTTCCGCATCCCAAATCGAAGCCGACCGCCGATTCCGGCAATTTTCCCCACGGAAAAATCCCGAAATATTCGGCGAAACTGCTTTCCAGCTCGTCTTCGGAAAGCGCCGACTGGTCGAAACGCGACCATTCATCGCCGAATCCTTCAACAACCTTTTCGTCTACATTTGCGGTCATAAAAGAAACAAAAACAAAAAGTGTGAGTTTAATCAATAAATCTTTGAAACCAGAGTTCGAGCATCAAAAGCGTCCAAAGCTGAAAAGCGTGATCGCGCTCCGCATTCGTATGTTCACGGACGTATTTTTCGATCATCTCGCTCCTGACAATTCCGCGATTCAGAGATTTTTCCGACAAAAGAATTCCGCGCGCGAAATCCTTCATCTCGCCGCGAAACCATTTGCCGATTGGTACGCCGAAACCCATTTTTCTACGGTAAACGACTTCTCGCGGAACGAGCCGCGCCGCAATTTTTTTGAGAAACGATTTCGTTTCGGTTTTTTTGGCTTTAATGTTTTCAGGCAAGCTCGCGGCGTACTCTATAACGTGGTGATCGAGAAACGGCGAGCGCGCTTCGAGCGAATTCGCCATCGAAGCGATGTCAACTTTGACCAGCAAATCGTTCGGAAGATACGTCATCTGATCGGTCAGAAGCGTCGTGTCGAGTATGCCCGAACCGTTTGCCTTGACGAACCATTTTTCCAGAAGCTGCGATGGATTATTGTTAGCGATTTTCCGCGAAAAATTTTCCGTATAAAGGTCTTTTTTCGCTTCGCGGTTAAAAGTTGACATCCAGCGAAAGTAACGTTCGGTTTTCGGCAAGGACGCGGCTTGCAAAAATCTTTTCACGTCGCGGACACGGCTGCGCTCGATTTCCGAAGTCGGAATCAAATTAATCGGCGTTTCGATTAAAGTTTTGCGCAAAACTTCGGGCAAACGGTGATAAGTTTCGGCTATCCGCATCGCGGCGTGGCGTTCGTAACCGGCAAAAGATTCGTCGCCGCCGTCGCCGTTAAGCGCGACGGTCACGTATTTTCTCGTTTCCTTTGAAACGTAATAAGTCGGAATCGCGCTTGAGTCGGCGTATGGTTCGCCGTAATGCTCGACAAGGGTCGGCAAAATTTCGAGCGCATCGGGTTTGACGATGAATTCGTGATATTCCGCGCCGACGTGTTCAGCGACTCGTTTCGCGTATTTTAATTCGCTGAAATCCTGTTCTTCAAAACCGATGGAAAACGTTTTTATAGGTTTTTCGCTCGCTTCAGCCATCAGCGCGACGACGACCGAAGAATCAACGCCGCCGGAAAGAAACGCGCCGAGTGGAACTTCGGAAATCATTCGCAATCTTGTTGATTCGCGCAGTATTCGCAAAGTTTCTTCTTCGGCTTCAGCTTCTGAAACTTTGATTTTTTTTGAAAAGACCGGTTGCCAGTAACGTTCTGTCTCTATTTCGCCGTTTTTCCAGCGCAGCCAGTGTCCGGGTTCGAGCTTGCGAATGCTTTTGAAGGCGGTTTGCGGCGCGGGAACGCAAAGATACGACAAATAACTATCAATCGCTTCGTAATCAACTTCGCGCGAAACGCTCGGATGCGAGAGAATAGCTTGAAATTCCGAGCCGAAAATCAAATCACCGTTCGGCTGGTGCGAATATAAAAGCGGCTTTTTGCCGACTCTATCGCGTGCGACGAACAAACTTTTATCGTTTTCGTCCCAGATCGCAAAAGCGAACATTCCGCGCAAATGCTGAACGCAGTCCGCGCCGAATTCGTCGTAAAGATGAACAATCGCTTCGGTGTCAGAATTTGTATAAAACTTGTGCCCGCGTTTTTCTAAATCGGCTCTTAACTGTTGAAAATTATAAATTTCGCCGTTGAAAATAATCGCTTTCGTTCTGTCGGCGTTGAAAATCGGCTGTTGACCGCCCGCCAAATCAATAATCGCGAGCCGGCGCATGGCGAGCGCGACATTTTCTTTTATATAAAAACCGTCTTCGTCGGGACCGCGATGAGCGATGCAGCGGTTCATTCGCTCGACAACCTCTCGATCTGCGCTTCGCAAGTTGTTATTAACTATTCCGACGATTCCGCACATTTAATTAATATAACAAAAATTCGATTTTACTTTTCGCCGACGAGCAAAATATTTTTCCCGATTGGGAAATTAAAAAAGCTTTCAAATTTACTGATTACCGGAACTGCGTATTTGTCGTAAGCCGTCACTGCGCCGCTTTCGAGAGAATCGGATTTCAATAATTTGTATTTCACGTACCAGGGAAAAATTCCCGCAAAATCGAAATATTTCGATTTCAGAATCTTGAATCCGGCGGCGGCGCATTTCCTTTCCAGTTCCTCTTTCGTATAACGCCGGTAATGCCCGATTTTGCGATCGAATTCGCCGTAAAGCGACATCAGCGCCGGAACGAAAATAAAAACGCGCCCTTTTTGCGCCAGCGTTTCGCGAATCATTTCGAGTTCGCCCGCGTCGTCTTCGATGTGTTCCAAAACGTTGACGTAAATTATCGAATCCGGCTTTTTTCCTTCGGCTATTTTTTCTCTAACCTGCGCGAAAATCGCCTGATAAAAATTCGTTTCGACGCCGTTTTTCATCTGCGAAAGATTTTGCTTTAAGTAAACGAACATTTCCGAAGGCTCGACCAAATTCAAAGTTTCCGGCTTTTCCTGTAACAACAGTTCGGAAAACGAACCGGTTCCCGAACCGACTTCGACAATATTCTTGCCCAAAAACGGGCGAAACTCGTCCAGAATCCAGTTATGATAATTGACGGCAAACGACATCGCCTCCAAATCTTTGCCGACGTAGACTACTTTTTCACTCATTAGATTTTAATTCTGCTAAATACTCGTGCGATGTATCAAATACGGTTTTCGGAGTTTTCTGGTAAGACTCGGCGAGGCTGACGAACCAGTTGAATTTCAAGATGTACCACAAAGCAGCAACGCCGTCTCTCGCGCCGATTTTTTTGCCTTCTTCGTATGTTCGTCCGTAGTAACTGATCGGAACTTCATAGATAGCGCATTTTAATTTGGCGACCTTAGCGGTGACTTCTATCTCAAAACCGAAACCGCTCGAAGTTATAATCATTTTGCGGATGATTTCGCCGCGAAACGCTTTGTAACAGGTTTCGACATCGGTTAAATTGATGTTCGTCAGGCAGTTGGAAAGAAACGTCAAACCTTTATTCGCCAGATAATGATAAAAATAAAGCACGCGCGACGCCTTTTTAGTCATAAAACGTGAGCCGTAAACGACATCCGCGTGACCCTCGAGAATCGGCATAATAACGTCGCTGATTTCCGCCGGATCGTACTCGAGATCGGCGTCCTGTACGACGACGATCTCGCCTTTCGACAACGCAAACCCCGTTTTGAGAGCTTCTGTTTTTCCGCCGTTTTTTTGTTGACGAACATATACGATCCGTGCATCCTGCTCAGCCAGTTTTCGCGCAATATCGGGAGTCTTATCTTTTGAGCAGTCGTCAACAATAATCAATTCGAGCAAATAAGGAATTTGCAGAACTTGATTGACTATCTGAGAAAGAGTTGCTTCTTCGTTGTATGCCGGCATCACGACCGACAAACATTGCTGCTTATTAAAAATTTGATTCTTCATATAATCCATATAAAAACTGTTAAAGCATTTAATCAACAGATGCGGAATTCGGGCTAAAACGTTTCAGATACTTGTTCTGTAACCAGAATAATCCGAAAGGAATTACATATGCATCAACTAAGGGTACTCGAAATCTGACCGACGACCAAGTCATAACACCGGTAACAGTAGAGCCAACAATCAGTATCGCTATCAGCAGCCAGATATTTTTATCAAAATGTCCCCCAAAAAAACTTTTAATATAGAAAAACATTCCAAACAACATTAATAGTCCGAACGGCAAAGTGGCTAGCGCTTTCCAGCCCTGCATATCGAATCTTGCCATTGGCGACCAAAACTCGGCAAACTTCAAAACATTTAACCAAATCCATTTTGGAAAATTACTCCTGATGTAATCAATTCCAAGATTCAAATAATGATTACTCCGCTCGACTGTTGATTTATCTTTGATCTGTTTTTCAACGGCGTCTGTTTCCCGCCAAAGCTTTCTATCTGCTTCAAGATACTCCTGATAATTTCTTGCATATAAATCATCAAATTTGAGATCGGTGTTTGAAATCCAGAACGCGTAACCCAGCCCGTCGGAGATGAGAATCGTTTCGCCATAGCTGTAGGAATTGCGAATAGACCAAGGAGCTATCGCTAAAATACATCCTAAAATAAAAACAAGACTTATTAAGACGGCTCTTTTCAGATTTTTCAGGTTGCAGAAAACCAACCAAACCGGAATCAATACCGCAAATATCGTAGCATTGCTCCGGCATAAACACGCCAGACCGAATAAGCATCCGATTAAAAAAATGTTCAACAAACTCGGAAACTTTCTTTTATACTCTCGAATTAAAAAATAAACCCCCGTGACACCGATTAAAATAAATAACGCTTCAACACGAACACGAGCATTAAAAAAAAGGTAAAAAGGATTTACGATATAAATCAATGTTGAAAGTATCGCCGTAGGACGATTTTCCCAAATTAGAAGAATAAGTTTGTAAAAAACAAAACAAGCCGCCGTGTCAAGAACGGCATTGAAAAACCGCGCCGTCAGGTAAGTTTCGTGAGGAAAAATATAGTAAAGAACTGATAAAAACAGCGGGTACAAGGGCGGGCGAACAAAAGGAAGCGAGCCGTGCAGCGGATAGCCTTCGCCATTGAGCACAGAGATCGCGTGATTATGATAATCGTACCCATCAACTGTATCCGAACCTAACGAATCAATCGTTAAAATTAAAACAACACGAACAAGCAGACACAGAAGCAGGAGATAAAAAATAGTTCGTTTATGGTAAAGATAGTCAAAAAGCTGCATTTTGTGTTCGAGATTTCAATCTGAAAGAGTTAAGTCGGAAACAGAAAACATTTATTATCGCCTCGCGGCAGGCAGATTTTTCCTAAAGTTTTTTGTAATGCTCAATGCCAGCAACATAAAGAGCAAGGGCATAACAGTTTGTTTATGCCTCCATGCCAATCCCAAGTTTGATAATCCCCAAATTTGAAAACCGGCATAAACCACACAAAAAGCTAAAACAGGCGCAACTTGATAAATTCTTTCCTTGAAAAATATCTTGATAGCGGGAAAACCTATTACGAAAAAAATAATCAGCACTATATTTTCAATGGCGGCAAAACTGGTTCGCATATTTCCGCCGATTACTTGCCAAGGAAACGGCGCAAAAAAGAAGTAAAGCGTGGCAACCGGAATCAACAAAATACTGCCTCTATACTCGGACATAACATTTGTTCCTGAGCCGGTTGTCTTAGCCACTGTTGTCCGCCAGGCGTCAACTTGCGAGTTCTGTGCGTCAAGACCACTAAAATCTCGATTAACTACGCCGTTGGCGTCCAGAAAAAACAACAACGAACTGACCAGAATGATTCCTAAAATAGAGTTTCTAGCAAAATACTTTTTATCCGCGATGATGGCTCTGACAAATAACGCTCCGGCGCAAATATAAAAGGCGTAAAAACGCAGAGTATACAAAACCAACATTAACAAAGCCGAAAGAATAATATCCTTTTGCGTCAAGCCTTTTTGATTTCTGACCGCCACATAAAGCAACGACCATTCGAGGCAGATAACCAGCATTTCCTTTGAAGTGCCCGCAGAAAGTAAAATAAATGACAGCCAGAAAGTCATTAAAAGCGCGGTGATCTTGGCGGTCTGAAAGTCGAATAATTTTTTTGCCAAGCGATAAACAACTATCACTAAAACCGCTCCGGCGAAACTGTTTATAACCGAAGCGATCATCCGGCTGGCACCGCCGAAGATAAACATCACCGCTCCCCAGATAACAGTTTGTCCGATGTTTTGAGTGCCGAACAAAACTTTGTAAATATCGGGAAAAAAACCGTCTAAGCCGTTCTTATACCAATTTTCGGCAACCTGCCAGCCAATGATATAACCCGAAGCATCTTCATCTCCAAATAATTCGCCTAAATCCCAACCGTAAAGAATAAACCCGAATAAAACCCTAAGACAAAAGGCAATATAAAATATGTTAATTTGAAATTCAGCGTCTTCTTTATCAGGATTTTTCCCTAGAATAAACGGCACCGCTAATCCTAAAATCAGGAAAAGCGGAATGAACATAAGCTCATCCGGCTTTTCGGAAAACAGAAAAGGAGCTTGTACGATCAGAGCAAAAAATGTCAGTAAAAAGTAAAGTTTTCCGTGCCTCATAGTTAATGCTTAATGACGCAGAGCAATAATTTTATTTGAAGAAAATGAATGTTCCGCTTTAATCGTCTTTGAATTTCTAAACCCGTATTAAATCAAACGTTTCGCACCACCAGATTGTTTTCCAAAACGAGCGCGTCGAAATTTGCGTTTTTGAATGTGTTTATCGCGTCCTGCGGTGTACAGACAATCGGCTCCTGTATGTTAAACGAAGTGTTCAAAAGCATCGGGATTCCGGTCAGCTTTTTGAATTCGTTTATCAAATTCCAGTATCGCGGATTCACTTCCTTGTTGACCATTTGCGGGCGCGCCGTTCCGTCAACGTGGACGACTGCCGGAATTTTCGGCTTGTAATCGTCGGCGACTTCGATAACGGTGATCATAAACGGGTCGTGATGCTCGACGCCGAAAACTTCGCGTCCGTATTCTTCGAGCATCGAAGGCGCGAGCGGGCGAAACCATTCGCGCAGTTTGACTTTGTGATTGAGAATCTCGCGCATATCGTCGCGGCGCGGATCGGCAACGAAACTTCTCGCCCCGAGCGCGCGCGGTCCCCATTCCATTCTGCCTTGAAACCAGCCGACAATCGCGCCTTCGGAAATCATTTTCGCGAGTTTCGGCAGCAACGTTTCGTCGGGCAAAGTTTCGTATTTCAATCCGGCTTCGTCGAGCGCTTTTTGACATTCTTCGTTGGAGAATTTCGGTCCCCAATACGAATGATTCATCACGAATTTGCGCGGATTGTTCAGCTTTTGATGCCAGATCATCAGCGCAGCTCCGAGTGAGCAACCGGCATCGCCCGCCGCCGGCTGAACGTAAAAGCGCTTGAACGGGGTTTCGTGAAAAATCCGTCCGTTCATCACCGAATTAAACGCGACGCCGCCAGCCATACAGAGATTTTCTTCACCGGTCATTTTCTTGATTTGTTTGACCAGATGAATCGCCGTATCTTCCAGAACTTTCTGCGCGCTGGCAGCGATGTTCCAATGCCGCTCGGTTAATTCTTCGCCTTTTTTGCGCGGCGCGCCGAGTTCTCTGCTCGCTTCGTCGGAAAATTGATAATGCTTTGCCAGATGATGATCTAAAACTTTAATGTTCAGATTGAAACCGCCGTTCCCGTCTGTGGTCAGCACGCGTTTTGAAAAGAAATCGTAGTATTCCGGCTTTCCGTATGCGGCGAGCCCCATCACTTTCCATTCGTCGCCGGTGAACATATTAAACCCGATGTAATTCGTTACTGCTGAATAAAATTGTCCGAGCGAATGCGGCAGTTTTATTTTTTTCAAGACTTCGATTTTATTTCCTGAGCCTCTGCAAAAAAGCGTCGTCGTGTCTTCGCCCGTTCCGTCCCAGGTTAAAATCGCGGCGGTTTCAAAAGGAGAAACGAAAAAAGCGCTGGCGGCGTGAGTTTGATGGTGGTCGAGATAATGAAACTTAAAATTGCTCGGTCCGAAACGTTCGCGCAGACGCTGCGCGTGTTTGAACATTCCCAGGTAACTGTCGCTGACCTGCGAAACGCCCCGGTCAGCCCGCGCCTTGAACATATCGCGCGAAATTAGAGCCGATTTAAGAGCCTGCATCGCTTTATGCCGCAAAACCCAGGGCTTCCAATATAATCCGACGTGTTCGACATCGGCGAGCGTGATGCCCGCTTCGTCCAAACAGTATTGAACGGCGAGAAAAGGAAAACCACTTTGATGTTTTTTTCGCGTAAAGCGTTCTTCTTCAGCAGCCGCGACGATTTCGCCGTTTTTGATAAGCGCGGCAGCCGAATCTCCTAAAGTTGTCAGACCGAGAATATACATTTAAATTTTTACTGCTTTTTTTACTGCTTTTTCGATAAATTAGTTTTATAAAATATTGTTATGCGGAACACAATTCCGTAATTTCCGACATCGAAAGCGTTTCTAAAACGCCTTTCGTGCGAAGCTGTGCCGCGTAATCGAGTATCTGGCGCAAACCGTCGAACATCTGTTCGGGTTCAAACGCCATATTCGTCGGGTGAAACCACAAATGAAAAATGCGCTTTTGTTCGGCGGCTAAATTTAAACCTTTGCGCGCTCTTTTCACGCGCAGAGACATCGGGATATAACGACGAATGCCGTGCATCGGGAAAAATATCATCGAACCGGGAATATTCAGCAACCCGTTTTCTTCGCGTTCCGGCAAAACGACCGGCGGCGGCGCTGCCGTCAAAACGTCCCAAAGATGAGCTACTCGCGACACCGCGCCGCGATCTTCGCTCTGTTCATACCATTTCGGAATCGCGCCGCGATAAGCGGTAAATCCGTATTCCTTTACGATGTCGAGATGCCCGACCCGGTCGCGCGGAAAAGCAAACGAGTTTAACTTGATATTGTAATCGTTTGCTACTTTTACGCATTCGGCGATGTCGGTTCGCGCGCTTTCCGGCGAGCAGCCTTCGTCGCCGAAAATTATGTGCGAAAACGAATGACTGCCGATTTCCTGCCGAACCGTATTATTAAGGATTTTCTCAACTAAACTTTTTCCGTAAAAAAGCGGCGCGTTTTCTTCATCGCTGCACGGGTCGTGCGTGAACCAATCGTCCGCGTGCCATTTGTGACGCGGGCGAACGAGTCCGGGATGTTTTTTATTTTCTTCCGAACAGCAATTGTCCAGAAAAAGATGCCCGACCGTGCACCAGGTCGCCGGAATTTCGTATTCGGTAAAAAGCTCGAGCAGACGGTCAATGACTTCGCTTCTTTCGAGTTCGCAAGCCTCGCGGAAATTCTCGACGCCGAACAAATCTACCGTTCCCCAGATAAGCTCGAAATCGAGACTGATTGTGAAAATGCCCTTTTCGAGCTCGTGCGTTTTTTTATTGAACACTACACTCGGTCCCCTTTTTATTTAACGGCTTTGATCAGAAACATATTCGAAAGCTCGCGCAGCAAAGCCTTATCAGCCAATTTTTTATCGTAGGATTCCCAATTTTTCAGCATTGACGGCAACGATTGCGGAAGAAGTCTCGAAATCCAATTAATCGGTCCGATGTAAACGCCGAAAATATTTACGGAAGAAAAACCGGCTTTTGTAAATTCACTGCGGATGCGCGCCGATGTATGAAAAGATTGTTTATGGCGGGCGAGATTGCCGACTTTTACATTGTGCGCGATTTTGTTTATCAAAGCGTAACCATTCAAGTTCAGCAAAGGAGTTGCCGTTGCCAAACAGTAACCGCCGGGTTTCAGTAGGCGCGACATTTCGGCGATGGTTTTATGGGAACGAGGCAGGTGCCGCAGAACTTCGACCGAAAGTATTATATCGAAACTCGCGTCGGGCAAAGGAATCTCTTCAACGTCGGCTTCGAGAACGACGGAATTCGGATTGTTATGGCGAGCGTGTTCAAGCATTTCTTTCGAAGCGTCAACACCCGTAACTTCATAGCCGCGTTCTCTGAGCTGCGCCATATGATGTCCGGTTCCGCAGCCGGCGTCGAGCAGGCGCAGACCGTTTCCGTTTTGCGGCAGATGTTTCTCCAAAATCTGATGCAGACGGTGACGACTGTATTTGAAACAATCCTCGTAAGCCTCAGTCTTTAATGTTTCGTAACTTTCCGCGAATTGGTCAGCGCGGTCGGACTGCGTTTGAATCGCTTCTTTTTTCTGAACTTCCCGTATTTCCACAAAACCCTCCGTTATTTGTTTTATTTAAGTTTGTTTTATTTGACTAACTGATGAGCCGCGAGTTCAGCCGTCGCCGACGCGACGCGATCATCTGGCTTTTGATTTCTCACCCATTCAAGCAAGCCCTTTAAGCCTTCTTCGAGCTTCACCTTCGGCTCGTATCCCAATAAATTTCTGGCTTTGGTAATGTCGGCGATGCAGTGCCGGATGTCGCCTTCGCGGTATTTGCCCACGCATTCCGGTTCGATCTGTTTGCCTAAACCTTCCGCCAACATTTGCGAAACTTCGCCGACCGAAATCGGTCGTCCGGTTCCGACGTTTATCGTTTGATAATCCGCTTTATCAGTTTCGAGAGCCAAAAGATTTGCCTGCACGATGTCGCTGACGTGAACGAAATCGCGCGTCTGCCCTCCATCTTCGAAAACCATAGGACGTTCATTGTTCATCAAGCGCGCGGAAAAAATCGCGCAAACGCCCGTGTACGGATTTGAAAGCGCCTGCCGCGTTCCGTAAACGTTAAAATATCGAAGCGCGACCGTCGGAATTTTATAAGCGCGCCCGACGCTCAAGCAATATTGCTCCTGATCCTGTTTGCTGACAGCGTAAACGGAAGTCGGGAAAAGCGTTTTTTCTTCCGAAGTTCCAATCGGCTTTAACTCGCCGCCGCATTTTTCGCATTTGAATTCCCATTCGTGCCGGTCGAGCTGTTCGTTCGAGCGAAGCTGCGGGTAAATGGTATCGTCGCAATTTTCGCAGCGATACGCGCCTTCGCCGTAAATTGACATCGAAGAAGCGACGATTAATTTGCGAAACTGTTTCGGGCGTTTGATTACTTCTTCGAGCAAAACGGCGGTGCCCAAATCGTTTGCTTTCACGTAACGAACGATTTCATACATCGACTGCCCGACACCGACTTCCGCCGCTTCGTGATAAATCACGTCAATGCCTTCCAACGCCTTTCTAACCGCTTCCGCGTCACAAACGTCCGCTTTGATGAACTCCGCCGATTTGTTCAAATGTTCGGGAACGCTTGAGCCGTGAACCTGTTCGACAATCGAATCCAAAATGCGAACGCGATGTCCTTTTTCTATCAAAGCGTCAACCAAATGCGAGCCGATAAATCCGGCACCGCCGGTCACAAGAATATTCAGATTTTCCATAAAATACAGTTGTTAAATATAAACTTTTTCTTTAACGGCGGATCGAAAAACCTCGAAAACGCGCGGCGCCTGCGATTTCGCCGAATAGCTTTCCTCGACGGTTTTTCGCCCAGCCGCTCCGAATTTTTTTCTCAATTCAAACGAATGCAGAAGTTTTTTCAACTTCTCGATCCATTCGCCCTTGCCGTCCGCGAGAAAGCCGTTTACGCCGTCGTTTATAATTTTGGAATTGACGCCGACCGGCGAGCAAACGGTCGGAATGCCCAGCGCCATATACTGTAAAGCCTTTAAGCCGCATTTTCCCCGACTCCAATCGTCGTCCGCCAAAGGCATCAAACCGATGTCAATTTTCTGCAAATCTTCGATTTCCGTAGCCGACTGCCACTTCAGAGATTCGGTTTCGACGCCGGGAAGCTCGTAATGCGGCGTTCCGATCACGCGCAAACGAAATTTTTCTTCTTTTGCAAGCTCCTGCAAAACGTCGCGAATCGTGTCCAAACACTGCACCGTGCTGAAACTTCCGCTCCAGCCGATTGTTACGACTTCCGGTTCCGAATCTCTTTCAACCGGTTTATAAATATCAGTATCAATGGTTGTCGGAATAATCGTTACGTTTTCGTTGAAACGCGAGGCATAATCAGCCAGATACTGATTTCCCGCCATTACGTGCGCCGACAGACGGCAAATCTCGCCGGTTTTTCCGGGAAATTTCAAATAGCTCAAATAACCGTTCGACGGGCTTTTGTAAGAAAGAAAAACCGCATCGTCGAAATCGAAAATCATCGGAACTTTCGAACGAGCTATTCGTCGTTCGAACCATGGCAAACCTAAAAGCGCGGCTTCGCGAAAAACATAAACCAGATCGAACTCTTTAACCGATTTCAAGCTGCTGCGGCGCTGGTTCATATTGCGCATTATGTTCTGAACCTTCTGCCAGCTTTTGCCGTTTTGATGAAGAATCTGCCGCAATTCTTCGGTTTCAAAAGGCGAATAAGTTATTTCGACGCCTTTTTCTTTTAATAAAGGTTCCCATTGTTCGATACGAAAACGCTGCCCCGGCGAGGTGTCGTAAATATAAGGAACTACAGCCAAAACTTTCATAAAAACCTGATTTTAAGAAGGTTATTTTACCGCCTTAATTTTCAGCGAATCGCCGACATTCAGAAAATTCAGCGTTCCGTTCAACAAACTTTTAATTTTCTGTCGTGAAGAACTTTTAGTCAACCCTTCATTCAACGCATATCCGGTTTCGACCCGATTAAAGCCGCTCGCTTCGCCGTTTCCGTTATTACTAAATCGGCGGCGAAATACATAAGCTACTTCGACCGGGTTGAAACCGGCGGTCTTGACGCTCG
Organism: Pyrinomonadaceae bacterium; assembly: GCA_036388895.1. Taxonomy (GTDB): domain Bacteria; phylum Acidobacteriota; class Blastocatellia; order Pyrinomonadales; family Pyrinomonadaceae; genus SXVE01. Next base: position 155,741 of record DASVQY010000020.1, read on the forward strand.
AATGTGAAAAGCCGACCTTTTTTAACATTAAATGAATCGCTTTTTTAGAAAATAATTGCAGGTGTTCCGGCGGATGAATTATTGTCCAATCCAATCCGATCAATTGAAAAGACAATCCTCTCGCCGAAGGCGTTGTCGCCCAGAACAAACCACCGGGTCTTAAAATACGAAACACTTCATTCAGCAGAATTTCCGGCTGAAAACAGTGTTCGATGATTTCGCTTGCCGTGATTACGTCAAAATAATTATCCGGGTATTTCGCTTCCGCCAAATCTCCGTGAAAAACTTCAAAACCGAGTTTTCTGGCGTGCTCGACTGCGGGCTTTGAAATTTCTACGCCCGTCGGTTGCCATCCTTTGTCGCGCGCGACCTGCATCAAGACCGCCGAACCGAATCCGATGTCGAGAAGCCTGCCGCTTGAAAAATGAATTGAAAAATCTTCAACTATTTCTTCCAACCTTTTTTTTATAAAATCCGGCGCCTGCAAATTTTCTTCCGTGTAGTAATCGTCATAATTTTCAGATTCCTCGGCGAACGGAAGAAGGGAGGAATATATCGAATCGCAATCTTTGCAGCGAAGCATTTGAAAACCGTTTTTCTCGCCTAATTCGGCGCTTTTTTTTTGGTGGCAAGCCGGACAGCCGCGTTGTTCTTGACGCATCATAAAATTTGTGTGGAAATAATTCATTCTACACGCGCATAAGTTATTTAATCCAGCGCAGTTTTGCCGTTTAATAAACGGCGATAAAGTTTTCGGTAGCTTTCTCCGCCGATTTCGTTCAAATCAAAATATTTATAAGCGACCCAGCGGCAATGTTCTTTTATATTTTCTTCTTTTATATTTTCACGGTTTAATAAAACATTAATTTCATCGAGCGCTCGCAAATAATCGTCGTCGGTGAATCCGCGCGCGATCACGCCGACTTTTTCGCCATCAATCAACGCGTCCAAATCGCCGACGCCCGAATTCGATATAACCGGCAATCCGCAGGCGAGATATTCGGCAATTTTTGTCGGCGACGAAGCCTGTTTAGAATAACACGCTTTGATAAACGAAATCGCGGCGTCGGACGCGCTCAAATAAAGCGGAATTTCGGCGGGCGAAACCTTTTTTATCAAAAAATCATTTTCCGAATAACCGCGTTCTCGCAGCAGCGCGGAAATCATTTCCGCATTGCTTTGCGTTAGAATCAGCGCGAAAGTTGATTCGTCGTGCTTTTTGGCAACCCGAAAAAAATCCATCATTTCATCGGTCATATACCAACCGCCGAACGAACCGACGTAAGCTATAACGCGCCGATTTTCAAGATTATATTTTCGGCGCGTTTCACTGCGCAAGATTTCGTTCGCCGATTCGAATCGCTTTAAATCAACGCAGCACGGAATTACTTCAATCGGTCTGTTCGATTTGTCGAAATTCGTTTCGGCGCTTTCGGGAAACAAAATACTCCGGGCTTTTTCCGTTAAAACGACAAAACCGTCGGCTTCTTTCAAAAGCCACTTTTCTATTTTTTTTACCGTTTTATAAAGCCGTCCGTTTTCCTTCCAAACGCCCGCGTCCGTGTATTCTTCCGGGAAAAATCCGCGAATATCGAAAATCATTTTCGCCCGCCCGCCGCTCAACTTTTTTGCTATTGCGCCCATCATCGCTGGCGTATGAACCCGCGCGTGTAAAACATTCACATTTTCCCGTTGAATCATTCGGCGCGAGAAAAGAGCGCCGCGAAAAACATCGTAAAGCGTCGCCGGAGCCGACGGGCGTTTGTGATACGGCAGACAGTACCAGTTTATATTTTCCCCGGCGAGTTTCGCCCGTTCGCTTTCGATTTGTTCGTCAGTCCATTTTTCTTTCATATTCGGCTCGAAAGTGAGCAGACTGATTTTCAAATCTCCGAGTTTTTTTATCTCGCGCAAATACGGCAAAACCTGCGTCTGCACGAGCGGTTCGCGCAAGCCGAAATAGCAAAGATAAAGGGTATGATTAATTTTGTGATTGCTTTGAGGCATTTTTCGGAGGAACTTACAGATGCGTCAATCATTTTTTCGCAGACGCCTGAGCGGAAATGCGGCGAAATAAGACAAGTTTCCCGGCATAAAAAACAAACTTTTCGCGGCGTTTTTCAGAAAATTACCGTATTGCCCGGCTCGCAAATAAGAACCGGCGAGAATTTTATATAAATTTCCGTAACAAGTCCGGCGCATTTTCAAAACCTGTTCGTCCGCGTCCTGGAAAATTTTCTCGTAACCCATTAACATCGCTCGCTCGAAACGCGGTACCTGCAAATGTCCGTTTCCGCCGTGATTGCGATATGCGGCGAGAATTTCCGGCACAAAAGCTATCTTTGAAACCCGCGCCACACGATAGCAAAACTCCCAGTCTTCCGACGGGTGCATTTCCTTTCTTTCGTCGAAACCGCCGACTTCATCGAACACTCTGCGCCAGAGCAAACTCGTGCTTCCCGGTCCGACCATCACCGGCTTGACCAGCAAAATTTCTTCCGCGCGCCAGCCTTCCATTCCCTGTGCGTAAATTTCAATCGTTTTTCCCGAAACATCGAACTCTCTCATCCCGCACGTAACTAATCCGAAATCTTTGTCGGAGAGAAGACGTTCGATTTGTTTTTCGATTTTATGCGCCAGCCAGAAATCGTCGGCATCGAGAAATGCGACCAAATCGCCCGACGATGCTTTAACGCCTGCGTTTCGCGCCGCGCCGACGCCGCGATTTTTTTGCCGGATGATTTTGACCTTATTTTGATCGTAACGGGCTAAAACTTCCAAGCTGTCGTCAGTCGAGCCGTCGTCAACGACAACGATCTCTTTACACGGGTAGGTTTGCGCAAGAACGCTTTCAATCGTTTCGCGCAGAAAACGACCGTAATTGTAGTTTGGAATTATGACTGAAACCGTAGGGTTCATTTTTATTGACTAAACACGCTTTTGTGCAAATCTGTTTCGCTTTATTTTCGCTTTATTTCTACAACTATTGTTAAGAGTTCTGTTTATTTTCTCTTTTTTAACCAGTTTTCGTAAAGTTCAAACTGCCGGTTTACCATTTGTTCGACATTAAATCTGCGACGCGCGCTTTCGTGCCCGGCAAAAGCAATTTTATCGCGCAATGGTTTTGAACCGTAAAGCTCTAAAATTTTATCCCGTATCGCCTGTGCGTTGTCAGGTTCTATTAAAAATCCGTTTTCCCCGTCGGTTATAACTTCGCTCGCACCGCCCACGTTTGTTATGACTACGGGCAAGCGCACGCTTAATGCTTCGATCAGAACTTGGCTGAATGCTTCGGAAAGCGATGGATGCACAAACAAATCTATTGCGTTCAAACAAGCCGCTACATCATCTCGCCAACCCGTTAGAACGACTTTTTGCTGAAGTGAAAATTCTTCAATTGCCTGGTCAACTTCCGCTAATTTGCTGTGCCCGACCAAAAAAAGCCGGGCTTCGGAAGCTTCTTTGACAACTTCGCTAAACGCTTCAATAAGCCGCAAATGCCCTTTGCCCGGTAGTAAGTTTGCTACATAACCCACAACAAAATCCTTTTCGGTGAAACCAAATTCGTCACGAATTATCTTTCTCTGATCCGAGTTTGGCTTCCGTTTCTCAAAATCGAAACCGAGATGCACCGTTTCGATGTGATCGCCGCGGATGCCGTCAACCTGCTTCATATAGTTTCGCGTCGCCTCGGAAACAGCAACGACGTAATCGGCTTGTTCAGCCATCCATTTATCAAGAAACAAATGATACTTACTGCCAAGTATTCGGACAATGCTGGTGTGATGCCGGGTTAAAACGACAATTGTTTTGCGGTATAAACGTTTCGCCAAAACACCAATTAATCCAGCGTAAAACAAATGCGTCTGCAGAATGTCAATTTTTTCGCGTTTCAAAAACTGAGAAAGCTGCAAAACTGCTCTTGGATACAGCGCTTTCCTCGTTGCGCCCAAACTGAAATATTTTACATCGGGAAATTCACCCAACCACGTCGGCGGGTTATGCGCTCCGAGTTCGAGAAGCGAAA